>CBFIJH010000006.1:0-120923 GCA_965662895.1 Candidatus Poseidoniaceae archaeon
CACTCGAACGCCCTCTGTTTGCAATGTTGCATTTTGAGATTCGAACGAGTAGAAGTTCAGTTGCGTTACGTCGGATTGAACAACATTGGCTGCTCCTCCACTCAAATCAATGTAGGATACCGATCCAACCGGGTCTATGGTGTATTCATCGTTTGGCTCACCTTCGTTCGCTACTAAGACGGAGTTGCCATCTGGCGTAAATGTGATCATGTCAGGCAGTGCTCCGGCTGTAACCATGGAAATCGAGTTTCCATCAGTATCCATGAACAGAACATAACCTGGGTCTTGCTTGCTCATTCCGCTTCCTTCACTGCCGTCTCCTGCGATGGCGATGGCAACGACTCCGTCGTGTACGTCAACGCTGTTTGGCTCGCCGTTTGTTACGCTAACTCGGTGGACAAGGTATGGGTCACTTGGGTTTGATACGTCCAAGATATCGATGGATCCTGTTACAGCGTTCACAACCAAACTGCGTTGTGTGCCAGCATCGTATGCTGAAATTTCGCTTGCACCTTCACCAAGGCCGCTGTCGTATTCACCAACGATGGTCCAATGGACATCTGAATCGCCCATGACATTCAATTGATTACCGCAATCAACTGCAAGATGGCTTCCTGTGTCTGATGCCAAGCACGGTTGGTCCTCGGATTGTTCAACTGGAACGCTTTGGTGTACTGGGCTAACAATGGCAATGGTTCCAGAGACCTCGTTGGCCACAAGCAACAATGGTTGATTTGTTGGGCTGTCTTCAGCGGAAACGAACGTTAGACCTTCTGGGCTAACGTGGTGTGAGAAGGTAACGTATTGGTCAAACATTGCACGGGATGGGTTCGTAAGGTCGTAGACCATGACTCCACCTGCTCGCTCGAGACCGAGGAATGCGTAGTCTGTGTCACCATAGGATCCTGTTGTGACGCCTTCCGGTTCAGCACCTTTGTCGTCGTTGCGTGAAGCGGTGTAGCTGTTGATGTATTCTCCATAGGTTTGCGTCAAGTGGGAGATTTGGTCACCAGTGTCGAACACCAGTTCTCCATTTGAATTCCAGATGGACATCGAACGTGCACCGTATCCAACGATTTCTTCGTGCTCTCCGTCACCATCATGATCGCCATCTGCGATGCTCACCTTAAGACGGCCGAGATTCTCGTCCTGTTGCAATTCTGTCTGAGCGGCTGCATCGTAGCCACGCTCCTCCCAATACGTAGAGTTGAGAATCAAATCATCAGCACGGTCTTCATCAGTGTACCCTGGTGTTCCTTCGTATTCTCGACCATCACCTTCGTTGGCGGATACGATATAATCCTCTCCGCCTGATTCGAACAAGGCAATCGCGTCTGGCATGTACATGGACAATACAGGTTGGTCACATGCGAATTCAACGCCATCGTCACGGTCGCTGAAGTCGTAGCAGCCTTCTGAGTAATCTTTGGTTCCGAATGCAACGATGGAATCGAGTTCCATGTCATCGAGGTCAATGATTCCGAGAGCGTTGTTCTCTTGGAAAGCAACGTAAGCGGTCGAATCATCTGTTGAAACGACGATGTATTCTGGTTCAAGGTCTTGAGCTACAGTTGAAGAGCCTGGGTTTGCGTACAATCGGACTCCAGAATCAATGAGCGAATCACGCTGACTGTTGAACTGTGTAAATTCAATTTGGGTCACCGTATCTGTTGCGACCTCGACGACTGTTACTGACCCTTCAGGATCGACATCGTAGTTGTCGTTTGGCTGACCTTCGTTTGCAGAAAGGATGTAGTCGCCACTGTGGGTGAAGGTCACCATGTCTGGAAGTACACCTGCATCGTATGCGTTGAGGAACACGCCTGCAGTGGAGTAGGTGAGAATGTGTCCATTGCTCATATCGTCTGTTCCATTTGCTACCGCCATTGCAACAACGCCGTCGCTGATAGCGATGCTGTTTGGCTCACCATATGTTGAAACATCAATCGTTTGTACGTGTGAAGGGTTGTGTGGATCTGCGAGGGAAATCATGTCAACCGAGGAATCAACTGCATTCACATAGAAAGCAGTGTTCGATTCTGAATCATAGGTTACAATCTCAGCATATCCTTCACATTCGTCTTCGCCCATGTCACAGCCTTCTGGTGAAGCTTGGAAACTTCCAATTTCAACCCATGTGAGTGGCGAGGAATCCTCGTGACGGAATGTTACTGAATTTCCGCAATCGACTACATTGGAGTATTGTGAATCATGCATTGCTCGATCCCAGCAGGCGTACGCGTCAGCACCGTCAGCACCGTCAGCACCGTCGGCACCGTCGGTACCATCAGCACCATCGGCACCATCTGCGCCATTGGAACCGTCAGCACCATCAGTACCATCTGCGCCATTGGAACCGTCAGCACCATCAGTACCATCTGCGCCATTGGAACCGTCAGCACCATCGGCACCATTTGAACCGTCAGCACCATCGGCACCGTTGTTCCCATCCGCTCCGTTGCACGCGTGGAAGGTCTTGTCTCGCTCCCCAGTCTCGAGGACGCCATCGTTGTCATCGTCAAGACCTGTGTGGATGGTTGTACCACCATCGGGGCAATCAGTTGCTGTTGCTTGTGTAACGTCAACGAGGGTGACTGAGACATCATCGTCATCTCCGTCATCGTTTCCAATACATCCAGCAAGGCCAACGCTCGCCATGAGCGCAATCATCAATAATGCTACCATTTTGTTCAAGTTCATACTATCACTAATCGTCTTGATAACCAAGGAAATATTACAAAATACGTCAGCAATATATTGCTTCTACAATAGAATCCATATGCGCCTTCTATTTTCCTACTTCAGAATAAACAAGGATTTTTCCGAGTTGTATTCAAATCACCGAGAGTTGCAAAGTCAACGACCTCATAGGGGTCTTGTCAGACGTTTTTTGCAAACTATTCTTCCTCGGTTTGGTACAGGAAACGCTCCTGAACGATCATACCGATACCAGCCAAGAGCAGGAGCGGTAGCATCCATCCGACAATTGCACTCGTCTTGAGGAACCAAGGATTGTGTTTTGCAACATCTCTCCACCAAGGATTGTCTTCCATCGGTTCTCCAAGAATGAACGATTCACCAATCATTGGTGTGGATATGTGTTGATTCGTTCGTTTCCCTTCCTGATAAACGCGTTCAAGTGGATCGTCCCATTCGTGGAGTGCAAGGATGTATTTCGTATTGTGAATAGGAAGCATAGTGGTTGCATTGAGATCGATGGCTGCTTGAACGGACTGTTCGGGATACATGTGGATTTGATCCCAAGCCTCATTGTATTGTCCAGTTTCACAGATGGCGATATCAAATGGCCCATAACGTTCGTTAATTTCCTTGAATTCTTCACTGTAGCCAGTATCCCCGCTGAAGTAAATGGAATGCCCTTCAATCTCAACAACCCATGACCCCCATAGAGTAGCATCTCGGTTCAGGTCACGACCTGAGAAGTGCTGGGTTGGCGTGAGAACGATTTGGGAATCCTCACTGATGTCGACCTCATCGTACCAGTCCATGGCCATAATTTGATTGGAAGGAATATCCCAGACCTTGAGATGTTCGTCAACACCAAGAGGTACAAAGAACATCGATTCGTCCAAGGATTGAATTGTTGTCATGTCAAGGTGATCGTAATGATCATGAGAGATGAGGACATAATCAATGTCTGGTAATTGGTCGACTTGGTAGGTGTGTTCGTAGTCAAATGGTGCTGGACCGAAGACCAACGGATTGAGGTTGTCTGAACCGAACACGGGGTCAAAGAGCAACGTTGTATCGTGCGTTTCAACGAGAACGGTGGAGTGCCCAAACCAGGTCAGGCGCACATCGTCTTCCTGAACATCGGCTTGTGTGTATGGCTGAGTCGGTACGGTTTCGGCAGGTGAACGATCAGCGTTACCAACCATGTAATCCATGAGCAAGCTCATGATGGAGCCTGTTTCAACCTCCGTTGGTCGAAGATTGTTGAATTTCCCATCGTAATAATTCGGTGAATCGTATTCGCCAATATCTCCGCCAACCTGATCAGACATGGTCAAGAAAGCCGTTGCTGAAAGGATGATGACAGCCATGAAGATGGATACGAGGAATGAGAAAATCTTGGCTTTTCGTTTGAATGATACAACATTGACATCTGCCTCCTTCTTGGTAAACAGCGATGTCTTGGCAACCAAACGAATGACAAATTTCATGATGAAATTAAGAGCAATGATGTAATTTAGCGACATCAAGTTTTGGCGATAAAACCAAATCACGATTGATGTTAAAACAAAAATTCGTCCAATCAATCGGATGCGCTTTGCATCATAGGGATTCATCGCTTGCACCAGAAATTGGATATTAGCCAACACGCTCGATGACGCGAACGTGGTCGCCACGCATGTTCAAGGTCATTGGAATTGGTTGTTCGTACAATTCCATACTAACCTCTTCCTTGGTCTCAGAGACACTGGTAACTCGGGCTTTCTCGCCCTTGAAGGCACCCGAGACAATCTCGACGATGCAACCAACTTCGATACCAGAAGTAACAGCCTTGGGTTCAAGATATGGAAGAATGTCCATGAGGGGTGCTTCTCCAGGAAGAACTTGCTTTGCGTTCTTGAGAGGTGTTTGGGAAATTCCGCGACGTGCGGTTGGATCTCGACCACCTGAACGACCAATCAACTTCTCAACGTGATGAAGTGCACTGGATTCGACAAAGACATAGCCTCGCATGTTGTTTGGATGAAGGACTGAGAAGATTTCGCCCTGAAGCGAAGTCAAAGAACCACTGCCATGCAGACGAGCATACATTTCGTCAGCAACGCGAAGTTCAGAGCCAATCGCCGTCTTAACGATGTAAAGGAAGGAGCCGACAGAACCATACATCTCTCGGAACAACTTGTCTGCGCCTTCCATATCCATGTTGGAGAAAAGACAGTTCTTCTCCTGAAGTGTACCTGGATCGACCCATTCATAGCCAACGTATCGACCAGTTGGCGTGACTCCTTCGGAGCTGGTTGCAACGAGAATTGGCATGACGTCGACAAGGTTTCGTCCCATGTCGATACCACGCTCAGGTCCTGTTCCGATGTATTCGAGCGTGTCGAGAGGAAGACCTGTTGCTTCGGATACACGTGCAAGAACCTCATCAGGCGTGTCGCCAACACCCCATACTCCGTCCCAGAGGCCTGGGAAATCGTTGTCGTCTTTGCTTCGACTGAGAAGCAAAAGTTTCTCTTCAAACCGTACATATGCAATAAATGCTTCAGTCATGATTTCACCACCAAATCCTCAGATTCCGAAAACGTCGTGAATCAGCCAAGGAATGAAATTGTCCATGATAACAAGAAGGATAAAGCCGATGGCACCAAGAACGAAAAGGCCAATACCGCAAACGATGCTTGTTTGCCTAAATTCCTGGGGAGTTGGCTTTCGAGCCATTCGAATAATTCGAGCCCACGAGCCGCGAGAAATCTTGCGGAATTGGGCTTCAATCCAGTCTTGGCGGTCCTGAACAACATCCTCAAATGAACGGGATTCGCTTTTTTCATCAGACATGGTACAACCTCGTGCTTTCCTAGCGACCTAACCACCCATTATAACCGCTTCCATCGTTCTCAGATTCATTTTCCTTTCAAATTCTCGGCAAGAGTTGATGAGGGGTGAACGCATCCAATGTGTGTATGGCTTCACCCGACCCGTATACAACACTGGGGGTTTCTCGTGATGCTTCAGATGCTGAGATTAAGCGTGCGTTTCGCAAACTAGCACGGAAGTATCATCCCGATCGAAACCCCGATGATCGCGCTGCTGAAGCCAAATTCAAGGAAGTTCAAGCAGCGTATGAAACCATAGGTGATGCATCAAAACGGCAAGAATACGACCAAAAGAAACGGATGGAAAACATGTTTGGCGGAGGTGGCCGTTCTCCATTTGGAGGCGGCATGGGTGGCGGATTTGAGGATATGATTGGACAGATGTTTGGTGGTCAGCAACAAAATCCGTTTCAGCAACGTCGTCGTGCTCCTCGAAAGCAGGCAAAGGGAACGGACGTTCACGTCTCAGTTGACATCGATTTAGAAACCGCAGAAAAAGGCGGGGAACTCCAATTCCAAGCCCAACGCCTCAAGGTTGGTTCGAACAACGTTGCATCAAAAATCAATCAAAACTTCCGGATCAAACTCAAACCCGGAGAACAGCATGGTACGGTGAAACGTTTGAAACAGCAAGGGAACGAACATCCACAAGGGACGCCTGGCGATCTCCATGTGACCATTCGAATCGATGCTGGAGAGGGTCGCCGGTGGGAAAACGGCCTTCTCATCCAAGAAATCGCCATTCCTTACTCAACGATGATGCTCGGTGGGAAGGTCAAGATTCAATTGTTAAGCGGCAAAACTGGTCTTCTCAAAGTCGCTGCGAACAGCCAACCCGGTGATCGCAGAAGAATGGTTGGTGCAGGATACAATGGAGGCGATTTGGACCTCGAATTCATACTCAGCGAACTCGATGAGCTTACATCGGAACAAAAAGCCGCAATTGAAGCGTTGCGAGATGTCGGATTGTGAGTTCATGGGTCGTCGAAATCGAGCCTCCTCCAATCGAGGTCCTGATGCAGAACGAATGTGGCGAAGATTCACCTCATTGTTCACATCTCAAGACGACTGGACCAAATGCTGGACTTCTGCGGAAATGGTTGATTTTCTCATTCAACAGGAAGCACGACCTCCTAGCCGTGAGGACGACAAGTCGTATCGAAAACGCCTAACTGCCGACGTTGATGACATCATCCGCCAATCCCGTAAGCGCGACCATCACTTCAAATGGGAAGGGAACAACACCATCTCTGCACGCCCCCGAGAATCCATTGTCGAGATTGAACAAGCCGTTGCAGATTGGTCGTCTCGTCTGTCTCGTCTTGAAAAGCAGCCGCTTTCGGATTCCAAAGAATGGGTAAATGTCCTTGATGCATGGGAATCGATGCTGGTGCAATCCCCTCTGCCAGATTCCATTCAAATCCATCCCGAGATTGGGGTTTCATGGAAGAAATTCGATTTGAAACTCGAACTCAAGCGTCTCGCTGCTCGGAAATCTGGATTGCGCTTTCCTGAATTTGAACCCGCTTTGGCAATGATGCTCATCAGTGCTGGACGATGGTCCATTCTCGACTTGTTGAAACATCGACTTGAATGGAGGCGAAAAAACAAGCAGAACCCATTCCCATCAACCTACGATTCTGGTCTTGAACAATGGGCTGAGCAATTGCCTGATGTCGATGCATCGGCTGCACTTGCTGATGGAAGAACCGATTTGCAGCACCTCCACTTTGTGACGATCGATCCACCAGATGCGAAAGACTTCGACGATGCAGTTTGTTTGGAACAAACCGACTCTGGCCGCACCTTGTGGGTCGCCATTGCAGATGTTGCGCATTATGTGACGAAAGATTCCTCGCTTGACAACACGGCCTTCTCTCGAGCAACCTCCGTGTATTTGCCGCATGCCGTTCTACCCATGCTTCCATTCAGACTCGCCGATGACCTCTGCTCACTGCGCGCAGATCTTCCTCGACTCGCCATGGTCATCGAAATGGTGTTGGATGATGGCGACAATGTGGTCACATCCAATGCCCATGAAGCAGTCATCCTTGTGAAAGAAAATCTCGCATACGAAGACACGTTGGAGGACCAACGATGGAACGCTTTGTTCGATTTAGCAGAATCCTGGCAACATGATGAACTGCGATTGAACATCCAACAAGGGGAGCAGCGACCGCGGCTTCACGGCGAAAATGAGCTCTCCATCGACGTGAAGTGGCCGAACAAAGCGACGAAGATGATTGAAACTTTCATGGTCAAAACCAACAATATTGTTGGTGAAATGCTCGGAAAGGCTGGAGCATCCTTGCCTTGGAGATGCCACCCTCTGCCCGATCCTATTGATGTACGCGACTTGAACAAGCAGCTCGAAGCCCTTGATATTTCCATCGAACTTCCTGAACCTCGCTCAAAATCAAAAAGTCAAGACGATACCGACGAACTCGCAGGCTTGCTCGGTGCATGGGCTGGGCAGGACATCGATTTGAGTGGCCTCTCATCCAGTCAAGAAAGCGTCGAGGTTGAACCATATCTTGCAAATGTTTCTGCTCAAGATGCGCGTGATGAAATGTTGGATGGTTTACGTCAAGCCCAAGAACAAGCCAGTGCACTTCGTTCATCGTTACGCCGAGTCGTCGATCAAGGTTTGTTCCAATTGATGAATCGGGCACGATACGACGCCGTCAACATCGGACATTTTGGTTTGAATCTCGATGCTTATGCCCACTTTACAAGCCCAATCCGTCGTTATCCAGACCTCATCGTTCATCGTCAATTGAAAGCCATGCTTCATGACAACGATTGGGAGTATTCTGAAGATGAAATGGCGTCGTTAAGCGAACACTGTTCAGAGCAAGGACGAATGGCTCAAATCCTTGAGTGGGAATTGGTGGCGATGACATTGAATTGCCATCTTATGCAAGCAGAAGAAAAGACCTGGAAAGCCCGTGTTGTTGGTCTGAGGACGCCGTGGGTGTTCCTTGATCTGAACGATGATGGCTCGATGCATGGACGAATGCATCTCAAGCAACTTTCAAACAAAAAGAATCTCTTTATTGATGATTATGGATTGTGCCTTTTGGAAGAATTGAACGATGGGAGGGGGGAATCTGTCCTCCTTGAATTGGGCCAGTTGTTCCCGTGCAGAATTCGAGGATTGGACCTTTGGTCTGGTCGACTTGACCTTGCACCTGTTTGACATCAACCTTTTTAGAAACAGTACAGAGCACAGGCTGAGTCACATGGCAAACGAATCAACCTACCGCATTCAAGGCATGACCTGTGCCGCTTGCGTCTCATCGGTTGATTCAATCATCAGTCAAATCAACAACGTTGAGCATGTTCGCGTCAATCTTGCTTTGGAAAAAGCAGTTGTTCGTTGGAATGAAGGCACACAGCACGATCACATCTCAGTTGAAGAAGCGGTCAATCGCGGGGGTTTTGTTGCAACTTCAATGCCCACTGCTCAAGAAATTCGAGAACAGCAAGTTCTTGCTGTTCAACAACAGGGAACCAATGCAGCTATTGCACTCGCACTGGCCATCCCCACGCTCGTTATGACCATGTTTGTTTCAGATTTGGGCAGGACAAACGACCTGAATTCAAATTGGCTAATCGCATTCCTTCTCACACTGCCTGTCTATCTTTTCCTTGGTCGCCAGTTTCACAGTGGAGCATGGAAGGCGCTAAGCGCTGGACGAGCCAACATGGATGTACTCGTTCACCTAGGAACTTCGACCGCATTTTTCTGGTCAACGCTCGTCTTGTTTGAGCCAAAAATCACCTTTCTACCAGAAATTTTTGCCAACTCGAATCACGTGTATTTCGATGGAGCCGCACTTATCATCGCCTTCGTTCTACTCGGGAATTTTCTCGAAGGTCGAGCGAAATTACAAGCAACAAACGCCGTGTTCTCATTGATGGATTTGCAGCCGAAAACTGCGAACGTACGCAACGATGATGAAAGCACGTCAACCATACCAGTCGAAGAAATCGAGCCAGGTACAACGGTCTTGGTCAAAACCGGCCAGACCATTCCACTCGACGGTCAAGTCGTGGAAGGTTCAGCACTCGTTGACATGTCAATGATGACGGGTGAGACGTATCCTGTTCGAGCCCGCACCGGAGATGAGGTCATTGGAGGAACCATTCTTGTCGATGCCCCACTTACCATTATGACCACTCAACCGTATCACCAAACCGTCCTATCGAACGTGATTCAATTGGTTGATGAAGCGCAGATGGGTAAAGCACCAATTCAACGATATGTCGATCGGATTGCGGCAATCTTTGTTCCCTTTGTCTTGGCATGTGCATTCATCGCTGTTGCCTATTGGGGGTTGTTTTCAGATGGATTTGGATCCCGCTCCGGCGGAGATATCGCCATCTTAGCCTTGGTATCGACGCTTGTCATTGCATGCCCATGCGCACTGGGCCTTGCAACGCCGACGGCATTGATGGTTGGAACAGGAACTGGTGCACGGTACGGTCTGCTCATCAAGGGAATCGAAGCTTTGGAACAATCCTATGCAACAACCACGTTGGTTGTTGACAAAACGGGAACGCTAACAACGGGACAACCAAAGGTCTCCCACATCGAATTCATCGATGGAGAAGTGCGAGAAATTCTCAGCATTGCCGCCTCACTCGAACAAGGAAGCACGCACCCACTTGCCCAAGCCATCACAACAGCGTGGTCAAATGTAACCGACAAGCGACCCAACGTAACAGAAATTAGAAACATTGGAGGGATGGGGGTCGTTGGAAATCTCGACGGTGACATCGTTGCGATTGGAAATGAACCGTTGATGGAAACCCACGAAGTCGATTTATCATCACACATGGACGATATTCGGAAGGCTGCTGCCAAAGGTTCAACCATTTCGTTCGTATCCAGGGGGACATCGTTGCTCGGATGGATCGAAGTTAGCGATCGATTGCGCTCAACAACAAAACCTGCGATTAAATTCGCTCAACGCAACAATTTGGAAGTCATTATGCTTACAGGAGATCGTGTTGAAGCCGCTGAAAGCATTGCAGCCGAGTGTGGAATCGACCACGTTGTTGCCAACGTACGACCTGATGAGAAGGCAGAATACATCGCATCACTCAAACAACAAGGCAAACATGTTGCCATGGTTGGAGATGGGGTCAACGATGCTGCAGCCTTGGCAACAGCGCACGTTGGTATCGCAATGGGTGCTGGCAGTGATATCGCTCTCGATTCAGCCGATATTGTCCTTCTTCGAAACGATCTCATGGATGCAATGAGCGCTCTCGAACTTGGTCGCGTCACCGTCAAAAAAATCCGAACAAATCTCAGTTGGGCCTTTGTTTACAACATTATTGGAATTCCTCTGGCGATGGGAATGCTGCTTCCGTGGACTGGATGGCTCCTCCCTCCGGCCTTTGCTGCTGCGGCAATGTCGCTTTCATCAGTGAGTGTTGTCGCCAACTCATTGACGTTGAAATGGTGGAGACCGAAGCAACTTGAGGCTTAAGCCCAAATAGTTCGACATCTTGGGTTGCACATGAATCAAGTCGCCCATGCACTCAAAATTACTGGTATGACTTGTGGTTGTTGCTCTGGACGCGTCATACGCGTCTTGGAAGCAACACCAGGCGTGATTCAAGCGGACATATCTTGGCAAAGTCATGCCGGTATCGTTGTCACAACACCCAACATCACAACGGAACAAGTCATGGCCATCGTAGCCTCGACTGGTTTTGGCGTTTCAGCCTAATCTTCAAAACCAAGGTTGACCGCCCTCTGTTTGCGCGGGGGTCGCCCAGCTTGGTCAACGGCGGTGGGTTTAGGTCCCATTCCTTATTGGTTCGCAGGTTCGAATCCTGCCCCCCGCACCACGCTTTTTGTAAAATTGCAAAGCCAAACATTTGATGTTTCTTGTCTTAATCTAGACATTGCTTTGTCCACTGAAATCTATACCTGTCGAACTCGGGATATCTCTGGTTTTTTTATTTTTGTTACTTTTTACCTGTTTAAATACAAAAGTGATTTTTTTGACCTTTGAAATATTAAACAACAATCCCTTACAACTCGATGTTGCTGATTTATTGTGGCCATCTGAAAAAACTGACTACCTGGTAGTTGAAATTGGCATTCGTCTTCACGAGGTGTCCCGTTTTTGGCTTGATTTATGACTGCGTAGATCGCGGGTTTCAACAACTTTTCCCGCTTGCGAAATTCGAATTTGAGACCAATTTTGCAGTAAAATTTTACAAGTTCAACCAATCTATATTTCACCTTCATCTATATGAAATCCCTTTAAATCTTAGAAATATATGATTGGGGTAATGAGGAAATTTGTCACAGTAACAGCAGCCTTCATGATGTTAATCTCAACAACCCTAACCTTCTCCGTTGCCGCAGAAGAGCCAAACGAAATTGATCCCGAGGTATGGATTGATGGTTGGAAACTTCGCTCCTCTGAGGACCTGCAGCTCTATTCCACCCACATTAAGAGGTTCTGGGATGGAAGTTATGGGTATGATGAGTCAGGAAACTTCTACGTCGCTTTTGTGGATGACAATGTGCAAATCCAGCCGGCTAATCCAGGGGATGCATCCCATACCTCAGACCAACGCGGTATCTACATTTTGAAATACGATCCCTCGGGTGAGCTACTGTGGAGCAAAAACGTAACCACGACACGCAATGACTGCAACAATGTAAACCACAATTCCTGCCGATTGATGGGTTTGCATGTATTGTACGAAGATACATTTTTCCTTACTTGGCAAACTTATCACAGCAGCACGTTTGAGTTTGGTGACGGAGTTGATGTGGACGTTAATGGACACCGATTGGCCGTCGCATACCACGACCAAACCGGGTGGCAATACGCAGACTCTGTTCAAACACGTGGCTGGACAGTTGATTATGTCATCAAGCAAGAGGTCGATTCTGATAACAACTTGATCATTGTTTTCAAGGAAGATAACAATGGCGGCCTTCAAGAATATACTGTGAGGGCTTTTGATGAGAATGGTGGTAAGTGGGCGCGAAATCTTGAGGTGTCCCACGAGTGGCCTACCTACGATTACAACCCACTTCTTGTTGATGTTGAAGGAACGCAAACCCATTTCTTTGCTTTTACCAAAGGAAGTGTTCGGTACGACTCGCAAACCATATCCTGTCCATCTGATTCCATCGACGGTCACTGTCACATATGGTTCAGCATTGATTCAAACGGGATTAAACAGCAGCATGTTGCGGTGAATTATACTTCTATGAAATTCACGGAATCTCTGGTAAGCTCAGGAAGTATGTACCTGCTAGGCACGACGTATGGTGAATTGGATGATTTGTACACTCAGAGTAATTTCTCTGGTAACTTGATCGAACACAACGCTCGAACAGCCTTCCTAGCGAAACTGTCCAACCAAGGAACCTGGGAAATCGCTGAGCCGATCACCTCGAGTAGCGGGAATGATATTCCAAATTATTTTAATCAGCGCGACGAGGGTTTTGCAGGTTTGTTTTCCCAAGAAAACGGGGATATTACCTTCCATTTCCAATCGTTTGATGGAGGATATTATGACGGACAGTACTTTTCAATGCCTGGACAATTTATGGTCTCAACTTATCAGACATTCGCAACCATAAACGCCCAAGGGACGTACAAATCTCACACCAGTATTGGATACGGGAATACGGATTCAAACAACAACGATTACGCCGCAAAGCCCGTTGTTGGTCCCAACGGATACCTTTCGGTCTACTTACAGGGCCGAGGCGGTGAGGAGGACGTTATCCTTCCTGATGGGACATCACACTACGGTGGGTTGGCCTTTGTCGATTATGAGAACGGTGGTGTACTGGATTTCAAGCCGATTGAATCTTGGGGGAATCATAACATGTACCCTCTTGCAATTAGCCCAAACGGAGATTTGCTTGTTTGGGAGGACGTTCGTATCAACAATGCCTGGTACGAATCCTTCACCAACTTTGCCGTCGATCGAGACGGCGATGGGATAGGTGCAGGAGACAATTGCCCCGTCACCTACAATCTCGATCAAGCCGATTATGACGGCGATGGAGAAGGGGACGCTTGCGACGACGATGACGATGGTGATGGAGTAAGCGATGATGCAGATAAATGCCCAACTAGTGATTTGGACTGGGACAGCAACCCTGATACAAATCATGACATGGACGGTTGTGAAGATAATACTGAAGATTTCGATGATGACGCAGACGGAATCATAGACGAACTTGACGAGTGCCCACGTGGAGTCCTGGGGTCAGGGTCTGACCCAGACGAAGACGGATGCAAGGACATTGAGGATCTTGACGATGACAATGACGGGGTCGGTGATGGTTCTGATTCATGCAGTCCAGGAGCAATTTCGTGGCCATCCGGTACAATCACCGATCACGATGGTGATGGTTGCCGAGACACTGACGAGGATTTCGACGATGATAACGACGGTGTGTACGACGAATTGGATGCGTGTCCAAGGGGGATGACCGGTTGGACTTCCAATTCCAAGACCGACGAAGATGCAGATGGTTGTCACGATGCGACCGAAGATTTGGACTGTTGTGCGGCCGGCGATGAAAACACAACCGCTGAATCAGGAGGTGTTGAATTCTATTATCTGTGCCCTGTAACACTCGACGTGGTTGAAGATATTGACGCTTGTCCAGAATCAAAGCAAATCGCCAACGAAACCAACGTTACCAATATTATCATAGATCCCGGCTCAAACATCTCAGAAGAATACCAAATCTGTCCCGACGGGAACTACATCGTGCTCAACGGGTTTGATTGTCCTAGCGAAAATTCTACGGGAAGTCAAGACCAGATGAGCATGGTTGTCGAAGAGTCGATTGCTTCTTGGGTACTGTACGTTGCCATGGCCTCAGTAGGCGTGTCGTTCTGCTCCATGCTCATTGTCATCTTCAGAAGCGGCAAGGGTAAGGACGACGGTGAAGGAAAATGGAACGCTGAATCCGTTGATGAAATGTTCAATGCAATTTCTCCAAACAAATCCATTGAAGAGTGGTTAACAGGAAAGCAATCCCCTCCAGTCGGTATGAGTGGCTCAGTTGATGACGGTTATGAATGGATTGAGTGGCCTCCAAAATCAGACGACTTTTGGTATCGTGATGCTGACTCCAGCGACGAGTGGATAAGATATGAGAACAACTCAAAGGAATAAATCCTAACCGTCACAATTGAGAACTTCATCAGATTACCACGGTTATGACGTCCCAATATTCCACACATTGGTCGCTTGAACCAACGCGATTGTTTCTCAATCATGGTTCATTTGGAGCTTGTCCAGATTTTGTGATTGCTGAACAGCGAAAATGGCAGGACTTGATGGAAAAGGAACCGGTTCGATTCTTTGAAGAATTGATGCCTGGCCTTCTTCAAAAATCAAGACACGCATTGGGAGAATTCCTTCATTGCTCTCCTGAAGACTTGGCCTTTGTATCAAATGCCACCTCTGGAGTCAATACAGTCTTACGATCCTTACACTTAAAAGAAGGCGATGAAATTCTTGTTCCAAATCATGCATACCAAGCATGCAGAAACACCATTGATTTTGTCGCAAGTAGGTGGGGTGCTACGGTTGTCGAGGTCGCTATTCCGTTCCCAATCGATGGACCAAATACAGTCGTCGAATTGATGAAATCAGCATGTTCTGAGCGAACACGATTGGTGATGATCGATACAGTAACAAGTCCAACCGGTCTTCGGATGCCGTTTGAAGAATTGACCGAATTTTTCGAAGGACAAGGTATTGAAGTTCTTCTTGATGCTGCCCATGGAATCGGAATGATTCCACTCAACCTTGCCAAACTTGGCGCGTCGTATGTAACGAGCAATTGCCACAAGTGGCTTTGTGCTCCAAAAGGAAGTGCGTTTCTCTATGTTCGAAGCGACAAACAACACAAGATTCAGCCATTAACCATCAGCCACGGCCATACCTTCCCGCTTGGTGATACGACTCGGTTCCGACATGAGTTCGATTGGACCGGGACGCAAGACATCTCGGGTTGGTGCGCAATCCCAGCGGTGATAGAAGGGATGGCAAAACTCGTCGATGGAGGCTGGCCGACCATCATGAAACACAATCACGACCTTGCCATCCAAGGACGAGACATTCTCTGTGAGCGACTTGGAATCGAACAACCGTGTCCGAACGAAATGATTGCGTGCATCTCAACGATTCAACTTCCAGGAGACATTCCGGTCAAGGAAAAGATGCATGAGCCAGACCCTTTGCATCACATTCTTTCCGAGAACTACAACATTCAAGTCCCAGTTTGGTCATGGCCGTCTCCAGAAGGACGTTACTTGCGAATATCTGCACAGTTGTACAATTCGCTCGATCAGTATGAATTCCTTGCAGAAGCACTTGTGAATGAATTGAAGTAGGAGTCGGCCGTGGTCGTTTCATGACCAAGTCATTCAGCGACAGAGTAGCCGAAGGAAAAGCCAACCACGGGACCATCACGCCCGCAGAGTTAAAGAAAAAACTGGACGCAAACGAAGAAGTCACAGTCGTCGATGTTCGAGACGCAAACGCTCTCGGAGAAGGCATCATTCCCGGTGCAAAGAACATCTCGCTTGGAACATTGTTCTACAAAGCCGATCCACAAAGCGCTTTCCATGACAAGGAAACGTTCCAATCAACAGACCAACCGATTGTTTTCACTTGTGCAGGTGGTGGCCAAGCATCCATCGCAGCCAGTGTTGTTGCTGAATACGGTTTCACCAACGTGACAATTCTCGAGGGTGGCACCAGAGGTTGGTCAGCAGAAGGTTTGCCGACAGAACAACCTGAGTGAAATCGTTTCTTTCATCCAATCTATTGTCTGAAGCATTCACTGCTCGAACATTATACTTTCCTATGACTGTTAACATGCACGGGAGTCGTTCATGTTATTGAAATAGGCGAATAATTGATTCGTTCAAGCAAATCCTAACTTCACAACATAGTATGGATGGAATTATTATAACCCACCTGATTCATTTTACGTTTATGGAAACAAGAGATATCCTGACGCCTAAAAACATGCTAATTACCCTAGGTTCGATAGTGATTATAATGTCACTATGGGGCATGACTCATGGTGATGAGTGGGCAGAAATTGGTTGGGGTGAAGGCAATGTTCTCGCCCACGATGAAGCATATGAAGAAATGTGGGCATTGCATCTCATGCCGCTTGGAGTTATGGCAATTGTTACTGCATTGGTTGTGACTGGAAAGGAGCTAGCCAAGGTTGCAATGTTTGCTCCTTTGGTTCTGGTAAATATCTTAGGTGGAATGCTCATTTTGACCAGCAATAATGACTATGGGGGCACCCCGACGGGAATCAATGCTGCATTGGCTGGCCTGATGATGCTTGCAACGATACTAACATGTGTATCGGGCTTCATGCACAAAGATGGAGAAAGTGAAAGCGGTGATTCCCAATGAGCGAGAAAAGTCTAACCCCTTATCTTCTCACCTTTGGACCTGTACTGCTTGTTGGTGCATTTTTGATGTGGCCAGCCTCTGATGCTGTAGGATCTCGCGGGACACAGTCGATCGTGGATGGTGCTGACACATTGATGCCATTACTTATTGCAGCATTTTTGGGTACAACGATGATTCTCGGCGGATTGTATCTGCTCATCAGTGAAATGATGGAAAACACTGGCGGAATTCAGAAGCAACTGCTCGGTATTGCGAGCATGTTGGTCATCGTCAGCATGGTTTCCTTTACCTTCGGCTTAGGAAGCAACGTTTTCATTGTCAATGAATACGACAGAGTTCTTGATGCTGATAATGAAGTAACTGACGATGGTCCTGCATATGTTAACGAAACTGATCGAGCAGATACACTCGAGAATGGATTCGACACTGGCGCAACAGTGTGGCAAATGTCTCCAGTTACTTGGGGATTAAGCCTCATACTGATTGGTTTGGTTTCCTACATGATGAGAAAACCCGAAGAAGCTATCGATTTCGTTTTGCCTGCGCTTATGCCAGTAGGAACGATGTTCCTGAGCGTTCCAATTATTAACAATCCTGCCCTCTTTCAAATCCTGTTCCCATTAACATTGCTGGCTCACATCATTGTCGGCGGCTTAATGCTCGCAGGAATGATTGAGGTCCCAGGATCGAGTCAAGACGTTGAGACAACTGCTGACGCTTGATTGCAAATTTGGCAGTGCCCTCTGAAAAGGCGAATTGCTAAATGGAAGCGTATTGACCATCCGCCAATGCGTCCCGTCTTCCTCGCAGCTACCATCGTTCTTGCGATGTTCAGTGGATGCTTTGGTGAAGACGTTGAACCTGTAACGGAATCAGAGTTCCTTGTTGATGCTCCGGAGTCTGTGCTCCGTGGCCAGTACTTCACCATCAATGTCTCTTCGCCCGTTGATTGGACAATGAATCGGAGTCCGGGCCTTTTCTTCATGGACGAGTACAATGTGCTTCGTGACGATATGGAAATGACGTTTGATGCTTCTCAGACAAGCCTGACATTCCTCGTTCTCGATTCAGAACGAGAAAGTGTTGACCTTACAATTACTTCTGGTAACGAGGTATGGAATGCAACCATATCTCTTTCAGATAGCGACGAGTACATGCTCGTCGACGGTCGACGAGCCTACGAAACGATCGATATGTTGACGTCGGAATACAACAATCGTTGGTGCGCGAGTGCTTCCATTCACGAAGGTGGTGCTGGCTACGAACGTGCTGCTGAGGCAATGGAAGACAAGATGTGGGATATGGGATTCGATCACGTTGAAATCACCCGATACGAGGATGATCCGGATCAACTCAACATTGTTGGATACAATTGGGGGCGTGTCAACCCAGATGAGTACATTGTTATCGGTGGACATTTCGATATCGCTTATGCGTTCACTCCACCTAGTGGTGGGACAAACGAGGGTGCGAACGATGACACCTCTGGCTCAACCGTTTCGCTTGAAATGGCCCAGGCTTTGGCCAAAATGGAGTTTGATCATACCGTTGTTGCAGCTCTCTGGGCGTGTGAGGAAGAGGGGCTTCTCGGTTCCCTTGCCTACGTTGCAAATTTGCCTGAGAACGTATCGGTTCGAACATACATGAATTTCGATATGGTCGCTTTGAACTATCCAATTACGCCAGTGACAGAGCCAATTCTTGATCCACTCACAGGAGAACTGTTTTCTGCAACAAAATACGATTGGACCATCAGCATTGCAGGGGCAAGCGATGAGAACATGAACCGGATGTACGATTGGGTTGGTCAGACCATCGATGAAGACCTTGCGTATGAACCGACGGAAGGTAACCCAATCACTTGGCAAATTGCTGAGTCGTGTGCTTCTGATCACTGCGCGTTCTTTTCAGCAGGTTATCCAACCTTCAATTTCTTTAGCCCGGGAGGTGACATCTCCTTCTGGCAAGAGTGGCATTCTCCTTCTGATACACTCGAATTCATGACTGCGAAAGCAGGAGGTCCAGATGGGATGGCATCGGGATTCAATAGCCTCGTTTGGTCATCGCTTGACTTGTTCATTCGCGTCGATAATGCTGAAAATTTCCACGGCAACTGGAAAGAATGAGGTCGCTTTTCTTTCTGACTTGAATACATTCATTCATGAAGGATAAGCCATCCCTTGAGGTATGGACACTCGTTTTGCGAGGTTTTCAAAGAGCATGGTTGCTCATCGAAGGCGAGTTCATATCGCAGTTTTCATCCTCACATTGTTCATGATTCCAGGTGCTCTTACAGCTCTCCAACCTATCGATATGGAATCGTATGAGATGGAGTCTCCAGAACTCACTGCCCAAACCATCATCGAAACAGAATTTCCAACCAGTGAAATTATCCTTGGATTCGTTGTCTCAGTCCGAGACCCTGCTGAAGTGGAAGATGCAAGCACATGGGAGCCGGCAGCGACCATTGACGGAGGTACGCCAGATTACACCAACATTCCACCTGCGGATCAGATCATTGAAGCGGGCCAGCCTTGGGTCGGCATTTCAGAACCTGATGGAGGTATCTTGAATCTCACCATCCTCAAAGAGATTGATTACAAGGCGAAACTGATTGAAGAACATCCTCTAGGTCAATCGCTTAAGCCGTTGGTAAACGAAGTGACGGGTCATCAAACAACGGGTGTTATGTCACTTGCAGACATCTTCCGCGGATTTATGAACAACACATCAATTCTGACCCAGCCAGGTCTCTCACCGCTCGGCGTTCCAACCCCAGCACCGACAAACTGGACCGATTGTTTTCCGCTCGATTGTTTGAGTTTTGATGATGTGAACGTTACACAAGCTCACATTGACATGGCTGCAGCACGCATGGCTGAAGGCAGCAACAACGATTTCTTGCGTTGGATTTCATTGGACCGAGGTTTCGTTTCCGATCTTACCTCGATTCAAAAGGGTCCGATTGGGGGATCCCTGGATTCTGAAGGAAACTGGCAGAATGAATTCACTGGTTACGGTCGTTGGAGTGGTTCAGCTTCATGGCTTATCGTTCAACTTGACAGGGCATCGCTTGAAGAAAGTGGATGGGAAATTGTCTGGAAGGATGCAAAGCAAGAAAAATCAATTCGCACCTCTGACGATGGTTTGGTGATTGGTGGTTATCGCCTTGCGAACAGCGAGTTGGTTCTCCATCCCCCGCAATACTCAGAAGAATACTGTCTTGAGCTCAAGAAGGAAGAAGGTGCAGGGTGTTCTGTTGAATGGACCTACATGGACCTTGAGGGACATCTTCGCTCCCACGATCGAGCCTCACTGACGCTTCTTGTGGGACAAGGCGTCAATGTCGAAGTCAATCGAGAACTACAATCGTCCACTGGACTGATTGCGATTATGGGTTTGATTATTCTTGGTCTGCTCTATGTAAGCCTGCGTCGCCTAAGCGACGTGGCCATCGTAGTCGTAGCCTTGGGTGGAGCCTTGCTGTGGATGCAGGGATTCATTGGCCACATCTCAAACCTCACTGGTCTCTTTGGGTGGGAAATTATTGCCCGCTCGCAATTTTCAAATCTCTTACCCATCCTTGTTCTCGCCCTTGGAATCGATGATTCCCTCCATGCGTTGCATCGTTACAAGGAAGAGCGAAAAATGGGCAAGAGTGCCTCTGAATCAGGAACCATTACGCTTACACGAGTCGGGCGGGCAATCCTCCTAACCTCTCTCACAACCATGGCTGCATTCTCTGCGAATTTGTTTTCAGATATTGCTGCATTGCGCAGTTTTGGAATTGAGGCAGCGATGGGGATTCTCGCAGCATTCCTACTCACTGGATTGTGGGTTCCATTGCTCCGTATGAGCTTTGACGAGTGGCTTGAAAAGAGAAGTGGCAAGAACATCGAAGAACGACAAATAACCCATCTTGTCCCTGAACGCTGGCTTCGAAATCTTACGATTCAGAGTGGACGATTCAAGAATTCCATCGTTATTGCCGTCCTGGCACTGCTGGTAACTGTCCCAGCAAGCATTGCCATGTCAAACCTTGAGGGTGATTTCGCTGTGGAAGATTTTCTTGATGAATCTTCGGATTTTGCTCAAGGCGTGAACATCGTAAACGAACGGTTCTCCGATGAAGGGGAGCCCGCAATGTTGCTCATTGAAGGCGATATTCTGGATCCTCGCGTCTATGCTGCCATCGATGAGTTACGTCAACGGATGAACACACCCGAAGATGGAATCCCCGAAAAAATAACCAAAACTCCCGATGGAAACATCGACCTGCTTGCCCTCGATGAATTGGTCTTTGCAGCACAAGGATCGATGGTATTGAACGACGAGCCGTTCAGAGCACGTGGCTGGAACCCTGACGTGGAAGGCAATGGAGTCGGCTGCAACACGACGCAAGTTGGCTTTATTGATACTGAAGACAGAGATTGCCTCGCGTTCATGTTTGGATTCCTTTCGCTTGAAGGCGTACCAGGGGTTGGCCCAATCCCGTCGATTCCATCAAGCATTGTCAGCCTCTACATCATGCCCAAAGTTGAGCTCAATCCAACGATGCCTTGGCTCGATATCAATGGAGAGCCGGCTGAATACCAGCATATGTTGATTCGATTCGGTATCACCGGACCTGAGGATTTCCCTAGTTTGTCACCTGCAATGGAGAAATTATGGAGAGATCTTGAGGTTTTTACTAATCTCTCAAGTGGCTCAGACACGTCATCGGGAACAGCCCCTACTGAGGAAGAGCCTCTGACATGGGTCATGACAACCGGTCGGCCAGTGACACGATTTGTTGCATCAACAGAGATGCAAGATGAGATGCAATCCTCTCTTGTTCTTGGGTCGCTCTTTGTGTTCATCTCGCTCGCCATTGGTTTCCGATCAATCAAGCAAGCACTTGTCACACTGGTGCCAATTTTACTGGTCGTCGTTTGGTTGTATGGGTTAATGGAAGCTGCTGGAGCAAGTCTCAACATCGTTACTGTCACCATTGCAACCATTTCGCTCGGTGTTGGCATTGACTATTGCATTCACGTGACGGAACGATACCGTGAGAGTCGAGAAAAAGGCGAATCGCACAAGCAAGCACTCCATGCTGTTGGAGGTGCATGCAGTCTTGCCTTGATTGGAAGTGCTGCCTCCGACATCGCCGGTTTTTCCGTCATTGCACTCTCTCCAATGGGATTGTTCAGCAATTTTGGAATCTTCTCTGCAGCGATGATTTTCCTCTCGTTGATTGCCAGTCTCGTTCTAACAACAGCAGCATTGGGCCTTTTGCATCGGTTTACTGCCCCAAGTTCTGAAGAGGAGTAGCATCGGTGTCTTCTTGAAGGATACCAGTCACGGAAGGATGCGGTCGAATGGGTTGTCCCACCGGCGGTAGGTGAAACAATGACGGATGATTCAACACCTGAGGACGAAGACGACTGGATGAAATACGCTCATTCGGGTTTTGGTGCGACCGATTATTCACTGTGGGACGATGCTGAAGAAGCAGAGCATGATGACAATGATTTCGAAGAGCCTGAGCAGCTTGAAGAGCATACAGAAGAGATCCCTCGTGCTCCATCTCCGGCTGGATTGAAACATCTCCTTCGAATGGGAACATGCAACCCTTGCCTAGGACGTCTTGGCGGAAAACGCTCCTTCCAACAGAACGACGAGGATTCAGGGCAAGAAATCCGCGATACGATAAGTGAAGGAAATCAACGACTGATCAACATACGCAACGAGATTCCATTGTGTCCGTTTTGTGAGAACCTGTTTGAGGAGGTTGGGCTCCTTACCGATGTGATTGAAGATGCACTCCAAGGCTACGACATTAACAAACTGCAAATTGGAGCTCGATTCCCCAAAGACCAAATCGAGACGGAAGAAGGCATCAGAAAACGCTACGCAGCCGGTGGTTCAGATGCGTTGAAACCTTCACTTGTCAAATCCATCTCAACAGAATTGAAAAAACGACTCAAGAACGTTGATATTGTCAACGACAAACCAGACATTCTCGCTCTTATCGACGTACTCACACTTACCGTTACCCTTGATGTTCGAAGCGCATACATTTACGGGCGTTACAAGAAACACGAACGAGGAATCCCTCAGACCCGTTGGCCTTGTCGCGCCTGTAAGGGCAGAGGATGCATCAAGTGCGACCATACTGGCCAACAATACCCATCGAGCGTTCAAGACCTCATTGGTAACCCAATCATCGAATTCTTTGATGGACGTGAACATGCCTTTCACGGCATGGGTCGAGAAGATATTGACGTTCGATGTCTTGGTCGTGGACGACCGTTCGTCTTGGAAATAAAAGAACCAAAGCGTTGGGACATTGATTACAAGAATGCAATGAAAATCGTAAATGAGCAAGCAAATGGTTCAATCGAAATTACCGATGTTCGTCGATCAAATCGAAGTGAGGTTGTGCGCGTAAAAGATACACCTGCAGAGAAATCATACACAATTCGGTTCCGTGTTGAGCCATTAACGCAACCTGAATTCGATGTCCTTACCGCTCCGCTTGATCTTACCAAAGAAGATGTCCAGAAACGAGGTCGAGGTCGACGGAAGCATCGTCGTCGAGGTGATAGGAAGGACAATCCAACAAAACCTCTCGAGCGGGTTGAAGTTTCAATCCTCGAAGAATCGGAATTAAAGAAAATGAAGAAAGCAGAACTTGTCGAATTGTGTGTTGAGCGCGGCTGTGAATCAAAAGGCGTCAAAGCAGAATTGGTTGCGAATCTTCTTGCTACGAATCCTGAGCCAGTCGAGTACCTGCCCCTTCCTAATGAAGCAACAATCCTTGACATTATTGAGAAATTGGAAGGCGTGAATCTTGCCCAACGAACGCCTGAGCGTGTCGCTCACCGGCGTGCCGATCTAGTTCGTCGCAGAAAGGTCATCGAAACGCGCGGTGCAAAGGTTGACACTGATGACTCTGGCCAAATCTCCGTTGAATTTACGCTTCGTTGCGAGTCAGGAACTTACGTCAAAGAAACCGTCCATGGCGACGATGGGCGGACACAGCCTTCCATCGCTTCACTGATTAAAGCCAAGTGCACGGTTGAATGGCTCGATGTTGGAGATATTCACGCTGATTGAGTGGACTTGATTCATCGCGGTGCTTATATGCAGTGGGTAGGTCGCAGAGATGCCTCGAATCAGCGTAATGCAAGTTTCGAACCGTGGAGGTCTGTAAAATGAAGCGATCCAAGGGACAACGAGTAGGGACACGAAGCATCCTTCGTCGACGACGAAAAGACCGTTCTCGAACGTACATCAATCGCATCATGCACAGTTACGAAGAAGGTGACCGCGTCGCAATCGTCCTGGACGGTAGCCAACAAATGGGTATGCCTCACCGCCGATTCAACGGCCGAACTGGATTCATCCAAAAGCGCCAAGGCGTTGCTTGGGTTGTCTCTGTCAAAGACGGAAACATGCAGAAGACGGTCATTGCCCGCCCAGAACACCTTCGTCCTCTTGAGTGAGTGATTGTTATGACTGAAGAAGAGAAAATTGTTGATTTTGCTACAGTTCGAGATCTTTTGCTCGGTGCTCAAGAACGCCGAAGAGATTTGACCTATGAGCAGCGTGCTGCTCTCTTCCATGCTGAATGGGCAGCAAGCGACAACCGTAATGGATATCCAACAGATGCTGAAGTATTTGCTGCACTAAGAGACGCAGTCGCAGAACTCCCATCGTTTGAAAAATATCCGGACTTGGCAGCAAAGATTGCTGAACTTCTGCCATTGAGCGAAATTGAAATCAAAGCCGTCATGGCCAGTCGTCGTGCATCGATTGATGATGGAGACGTCAACGCAGTCATCGAGCTCGTTCGACAACATGTCGGTATCGAATGAACCCTCTGAAAGGAAGTGATTGGCATGAGCCGCCCAGGCCGTGATTATAACCCACGTAAATTCAACAAGTCGAAACCGAGTGTTGACACTTCTATGCCTCCACCTGCAACCGGTCGGAAGGAGATTCCGAAACCTCAGAAGAAACCTGAGCAACAACGTCAGCAACGTCAATCTCAGCGTCCACAGCAACGTCGCAACAACCGAGGCAACCAACGGCCTCAACAACGCCGTCGAGACGGTCAGCCACTCTACGACGCGAAATGGGTTCGTGTTGTCGAACACGATATGTCCGAGGGCGTTGTCACAGGATTCACTGAAGATACTGTCATCCCGTGCCGGATTGCCATCGAATCAAGC
Organism: Candidatus Poseidoniaceae archaeon; assembly: GCA_965662895.1. Lineage (GTDB taxonomy): Archaea > Thermoplasmatota > Poseidoniia > Poseidoniales > Poseidoniaceae > MGIIa-L2. The sequence goes on from CBFIJH010000006.1 coordinate 25,247, forward strand.
GAAGCACTGTTACCAAGCATGCGCATCTATGTGGGTGAGGATGGAAATGAATCACCTCACGGTTCAATCCTCGGTGGAGCGCGGATGGATAAGATGTCCAACTCTGCAAAAATGGATTTCCCATTGATTCTTCAGTTGTTTGTTGAAGAACATGGTAAGCACTTTGTTGACGCCTTCTTCAACAAAGCAGGCAACTTATCGCTTAAGCAACATGCCTTTGAGTTGCTTTCAGGCATTGGCAATAAGAAAGCGTTACAAATGGCTGAACTTCGAGGCTCATCCGGATTCTCATCGATGAAAGAACTCAATGAGAAATGCGGAATTGATGCAGCAGAACTACTTGCTCGACGGTTCTTTTCCGAAGTTGAAGATCGAACGCTTCAGCCTCGACTCATCGACCATTTGTTCCCGGTGAATGCATGATTCCAGCGCGTGATTTGGTCGATCGTCTGAGGGCATACCAACCACCAAACACTGATTTGGGTCAGCATTTCCTTGTTGATGATGAATTGCTGGAACGCATGGTCGATATTGCCGGGGTTGGTAAAGACGACCACGTTCTCGAAATCGGACCCGGACCCGGCACGCTAACTCAGCACCTGTTGGCAAAAGAAGGAAAAGTGACTGCGATCGAAATCGATGATGCACCCATTCTCCATCTTGACGAAGTTTTTCGTGAAGAACAGAATTCCAAACAGCTTGTTCTTCTTCATGGTGATGCTCTCAAAACCTCATGGCCAGCAGATATTACCAAAGTCGTCGCCAACATTCCCTACCAAATTTCCTCCCCACTGATTGAGAACTTGACTCGACACCTGAAGCAACAAACAAATTCCCTCACGCATGTCGTACTTATGGTTCAACTTGAATTTGCCCAACGCGTTGCAATGAATCACCCAGCCGATGTTGGATCGCTTGGGATGACCGTCGCATTGGATTGGGATGTTGAAGAACATCATCGGGTCTCTCCTCATTCGTTCAGTCCGCAGCCCTCAATTCAATCACAGGTCATCGTACTACGTCCGCATGAAACAATTTTTCCTGTTGACAAAAGATTGCTACGTCAAATGATTCATTGTGCATTTGAACAACGTCGAAAGAAAATTCGCTCGACACTGAAAAGGCCACCTCGGCGCATATCGCGAATCAAGGGATGGCATGCTCAACGATGGAAAGATGCAATCCAAACGGTTCAGGATTTGGAGATTATGGATGCTCGTCCCGAGGAATTATCAATGGACGATTGGGTTGAACTCGCAGAGAAGGTTGAAAAAGGCTCGATGCGATGAAGAAGAGTAAACAGTTGCAGGGGAGGGTTTTCTTAGGGAGGTCCCCTCGCTTGACATTGTCGGAGGGATAATATGGCAAAGAAAGACACCTATCTTGCACTACTTCGCCGAGGTATTGACGACTCAACTGCACAACTTCTCGCTGATGCAGGTCTAAAAATTGGAGACCTCAAGAAAATCGATGCCGAGAAGTTGGTCGAAAACTATGGGCTTAAGCGCGATATTGCCGATGGCGTCATCAGCATCATTTCAGAAGGCCCTCAAAGTCACGGAAAAGAGCGTTTTCTAGCAAAAGTTCTCGCTCCTGACCGTAAACAGGAAAGTCGTATCGAAGAGATGCGATTTAAACGCAAACAAAAGGACGTTCTTACAGAACTTGCTGAACAGAAAGAGCGAATTAAACTCGCAAAGGTTACGGCGTTCAAAGACAAGAAGCTCATCATGAACCGATTGGGAAAAACCGTTGAACTGATTGTAAAACTTGAGAACAGTCTTGATGATGAAGGAAAAGACGATCAAAAAGTCAAAATCCGTGATCAACTTGAAACTCGAGGTCTTGAGGCTGCTCGCGATCATGAATTGCTTGAATTGGAAGGAACGCCTCAGGACATTGTTGACTTTCGTCGTAAGCACGTTCCCGCACTCATCTTCCATGCCTGTCCAGAATGTGGTGATGAAATGGATCCGCGGCAAGCGCGAGACATCGACCAAAAGGAAGACTATGCGCTTATTTGCTGGGAATGCGAAACCAGTTTTCGGCCATCCCTTAGTGACATGGTGAATGCACGTCTCGAAAACGGGTCTCGGATTGCAATCGATATCGACAAACCTCCTCGGAATCCAGTTCCTCCAAAACCCGCAAACCTCGGCTTTGCCGATGTCAATGAACAACTCCGTAAGGACCTTGAGGCAACCGGTGCGACCGCTGACCTCATCAGTGCCGAAGTTGAATCGACCGGTTTGACGGGTGGCCTTATGGACATCAACGACTGGATTGACCAAACGCTTGCGGTCAAAGGTTACATTCAGGCGCAAGAAGACCGAGAAGACTTCATCCTCCGAACTGGAGCTGGTGCTACCAAGTTCAACAAATGGATGAAGAAAGCCGGGCTCTTCTTCAACAAGCAAACGGGTCGATGGACGCGTAACAAGCCAGGCCGTTGAGGTGAAAGCATCGCCCAACAAGCCGTGGTTCGGTTCTTCCGAGGCGTCCAACTCATCGGACAAGCCATCATCGAACCCAATGTTCCACTTGCTGAACTCGCAGAAACGGCTGGAGTCACCATACCAACAAACTGTACATCAGGAACATGTGGTACGTGCATGGTGACATTGCTTGAGGGCGATGTTCCACTTCCAGAAGAACTACCACCAGGACTGGATGAAGAAATGGTGCAAGAAAAGGCGCGCCTAGGTTGCATTGGGTGCCCATTCGGAGATGTTGATATTGATGTCCGCCCCCCGTTATGAGGAGAAAATATGTTCGAAGAATGGGGAGGAATTGAATGGGTTCTACTTGCAATCAATGCGGTCGCGTTGTACATTGCTGGACGATTTTTGATTCGGAAACTCAAGAAGAAAATTGAGGAAGTTGAGAAGCGTCAAGCCTTCCAACGACGAACAAAACAGTAAATTTCAAACCCTCTCAATATGAAAGGATTTGAAAGAGAAGGTATAGACGCTGTCCATGCCAGAATATCGTTTGCAATCATCCGAAGGAAGAAAATTTGAGTCGGATTCGCTCTCTCTCGATTCCATAGGTCCTGTAAATTCCTCCGAATTGGTTTGGCTGGATGTCCTTCACCCCAACGATGAATTCAAAACCTTCCTTATCGATGATATTAATGTGGATGAATTGGTCATTGAGGATGTCTTTGGAGATGCTTCAACAACAACTCAGAGGTTCAACAACCACCGATTCATCACAGTACAGGCAAGGGATGCAGACAACAGGCTTGATACAGAGTATGTCAATATAATCATCCAAGGCAACCTCCTGATATCATCGCGTACAACAACGATTCCAGCGCTTGATGTATTCTCAAATAGAGTGAAGGAAGCAACTCCCGAAGAACTATCATTGGGCATCGACTTTTTGCTCTATGAGTTGTTGGACAGCATCGCCGATGATTGGACACCGATACTCGGCAGTTACTCAGATGAACTTGATCGTCTCGAATACCAAGTCTTTGATCCATCAGAGAAATACGACAATTTGCTTGAGGGGTTGCATACACTCAAGCGACGTTTGCGTGAAGCATACAAATCGATTGAGTCGTTGCATACTGTGCTTCTTCGAATGATGAAGCCTGGTGAGTATCTCATTAGCAAAAACACTGAGCGATATTTTCTCGATACTCAGCAACTCGTCACAACACTCGTCAAACGGTGCAACAACTATTCAAACGGAGCGACATCTACCCGCGATACATACCTTAGTCATGTCTCCCTTCGATTGGCAGAAAGCAATGCACAACTCTCTGAAGTGGTCACAACACTTACGCTCCTTGGTGCGATTATTTTGCCCCTAACTCTGATTGCTGGGATATTCGGTATGAACAACGAAGACTTGCCGGATGATGCAATCGGAGGATTTTGGGGAGTACTTGGTTTCATGATGATTTTTGCCTTCTTCATATTGGCATACTTTTGGCGTCGTGGATGGCTGAATGTGTTCAAGAAGGATTGAGTTGAGTTCAAGAACCTTGGACGTCAAGGGGAAACATGGACGAAATTGAACCAACTCCTGTTGGCAAGTTTGTCCAAGCATTACGAACAAGGTTACGCTCAGACGAACGCAATCAACATTGCTTGCTGAGAGGTGAAATCAGTCAATGGAAACCATATCCCTCAGGACACACCTACTTCAGTTTACGAGATGATGGTGGTCAATTGAGTGCAGTCATTTGGAAAGGGCGCTGCAGAATTCCTGACGAAGTCAAAGATGGACAGGAAGTTCTCGTCATCGGAAGTGTTGATCTCTATCCGGCTCGGGGTCAATTGCAAATCGTTGTCGAGCGAATCGAACTCATTCAAAAAATCGGTGCTTTGGAGCAACAAAAACAAAAACTTCTGCTTCAATTGCGCCAAGAAGGAGTTCTTGAACGACCGAGAATGTCCCTTCCATCGTTCCCAAAGCATCTCGTTATCGTCACGGGAAAAGATTCCGCTGCGCTCGCGGATATGTTGCAATTATCACAGTCCAGATGGCCAGGTATTCGAACAACTGTCGTTGGCGTTACAGTCCAAGGCGACCGTGCAGCACAAGAAATTGTTCGTGGCCTCGCAGTTGCACGAGAACTTAGTCGAATCAACATCGCAGATTCACTTAACATTCCCCCGTGCGATGTTGTCATTGTCGGTCGTGGGGGTGGCTCTCCAGAGGATTTGTGGGCCTTCAACCTCGAACCAGTGGCACGTGCCATCTCTGCCATGCCAATACCTGTCATTTCAGCAGTAGGTCACGAATCAGACATTCTCGTCAGCGATCTTGTTGCTGATGTACGCGCCTCGACTCCGAGCCATGCTGTGGAATGCTGCGTGCCTTTGGTCGATGATCACCTTGGTTACCTAACCGATTGTGAAGACCGTATGATGCAAGGGTTGCTTCGTCAATTTAGCGATGCCCGCCAGCGATTGCAACAACTCACACTTCGATTGCAACTTGCTCCAAGCAAGGGTGTTTCACAAGCAGTACGGCATCTTGAACGGCTCGGGAGTGACCTCTACCAGCGAACAAACTCGGTGTTGCAAAACCAAAAACAGCGACTTGCTGTTCTCGAAAATGCTTTGCAAATTTCACATCCAAAGCGGGTTCTTGAACGAGGTTACATGATGGGTATGGATGGTGAAGGAAAGGTGATTTCCAGCGTAGTTGAACTTCGCAAAGGTCAAACCGTATCACTTCAATTTGCTGATGGTGAAGCCGACGCAAACATTGACAACATACGACAACACAGGGACGAAACATGACAGAAGAGACGTATTCCGATGCACTTCGACGCTTGGAGGCCATCGTTGCAGAATTGGAACGAGGTGGGATGGATTTAGAAGCCACACTTGAACGATTTGAAGAAGGTTCGAAATTGCTCGAACGATGTCAAGCGGAGTTGAAAGAAGCTGAAGGCCGTCTCGAAAATCTGCGTCTACCTGAAGCAGAAGCGATGATTGAAGAGGCGAAGAAAGAATGAATCGTTTGCAGAAGAAACTTCAGCGACGTATCGTCAAAGCAATGGGGAATTGGCAGGATCCTCATATGGACAAAGCATTAACGGAATCAACCTATGTTCAAGCCGTCGACATCTCCGAAGATGGAAACGTTCGGATTCAATACAACCCTTCACGACCACATTGCCCATGTTGTCTTATTGATGCGCGGGCTTTACGCCGCCATCTTTCGGAAATCAAAGGCGTCGTCTCACTTCAACTCGACATTGTTGACGTTCCAGCATCGGAACGATGGTCAAGACTTGTTAACGATTGACGCCACTGCAAATAGACGTAGGCTGGAATGGTCCAGATGAGAATTGAAATCAGCCATGAAACAATCGATCCACCTACGGGACCAAGCATTGGGAACAAAACGATGGCAACAACTGCATACACGCCAACACTCGCCCCACCGAGCATCATCGGCCCTGCAGCCCCTTGAGGGACATCTTGTCCTTGTGCAAGCCATAATGCGATCATTGAGGTGAGGAAAATCGCAGGAAAGGTACTGATTAATCCAGATACGAACGGATAGGAGAGGCTTGAGAACCAAACAGCAATTCCAATCGCCAATGCAGCAGCAGAACCACGTAAAACCAGAACTACTGGTCGAACAGAGCGGCTACCTCTTGGTGCTGAACGCGATGTCCATGTCGTCCATACACCAAGCAGAATGAGAAGTCCAAGTCCTGACAAGGCAAACAGGAACGCATCAATCCCTGATGATTGCAACTCACTCGAACCAAGGAGCGCAAGACTACCAACAACCGACCATGCAACCAAGGAAAGAATGGTGGTTCCAATCAGAGACAAACCCAGCCTTTGAGGCGCATGAATCCATACCAAGAGAAAGATCGCATTGACCATCATTCCGAATGGGACAATCGACATCGATTGTGCGAATTCAGCCTCACTGGAGATGCTGTACATTCCAAAAGCAGCTGGGACGATGGTCGTTGGAATTGTTGCAAGAACGCCCCCAGTACGTCCTCCAAATTTTTCAATTGCAATGGTCACGAGCGTCGCAACGATTCCCGCAAACAATGCGGAAAGAAGAATTGACGCAATCAACATGGTCACTCAAAAGGATCGATGTGGACAATTTGTTCAATGTCGATTCGCGAGTACCCACGTTCTCGTGCATTCTCTGCGGCTTTCATCAACATTCGACGAATCCATCCAAATGCCATCAAGGCGCTGAGTTTGTTGACTGCATCAATGAAAAACATCGGGTCACGACCAAGATTTGCATGTTGGCGAATGTCGTTTTCAAGTTCCGATACCATATCGCCGTATGTCAGGAGAAGGTCCTCTGCAGCATCATCGGTTATGGCCATTTTTGCGTGCGTTCTCGACATGGATTTGACGTGAGTTATCGTAATAATTCCGCCACCTTGCACCTCAACGCCTTCTTCTTGGTGATGCTCGTCGTCTTCATCTTCAGATGATGCTCCTTTTCCCATTGAATGCAAAGCGATTTCCAGATGGCGTGGTTTGATGGTTGAAACTCGATCTCGGCCTGCCGCTTCTTCGCAGTGCCGCATGATTCTGGCTAAGAATTTCTCAAGGTGCTCGATGCCGCCTTGAACGGCTGCCGATCCAACTGATTCAACGTGCTCGATTCGGTCAATCATCAATTCACGAGTGCGGTTGTAATTCAGTCGTGTTCGTTGGGCATCATCAAGCGTTTTCCGCTCAGCATCATTGTCAAGTGTGGCAGCTTCCATCGCTGGAACAAGACGGTCCAGTTCTTCACAGACAAGCGAAACAAGGCGGTCTTTGACTGCGCCTGCAATTCGCATTGAAGTGTACGTTGATGCCACAGAACCGATGTGACTAGGAGCGTATGGCTTTGCGGGCATAAAGCGCCCTCGAATTCCACCTCTTTGAACACACCGAGACGCAGTGCTCCTACCATTCAGTAAGCCAAGGCCATGCCCCATCAGCAGTAATTGGCCGCATACCGTCTTCATCTCGAATCCATGTATCTTCCGAACCAATACTCCCTTCGGCATAGACGAGTTTCGGCTCGATTGCCATTGTACCACCAATCGGTAGCGGCCGGTCAAAGCCTGCTGCAACGACTGGTGATTCATCAAGTTGCAATCCAACAGAATGACCGAGGAATTTTGATTGGTCTGGTTTCATCCCCATGAGGTGCTCTTCATGTCCAAGTTCATGTGCAAGTGCTTGACCTTCTTGCCAAGCCTCGCTGCATAGACCTCCTTCATCGAGAACGCCTACAACGGTTTCCTTGACAACTATCATGTCTTCCAATCGCTGGTGCCATTCTTCGGACAATGAGCCCAAAGTGAACATCCTGGTCATGTCAACAACGTAGCCACGATGAACGTGGACCAAATCAACAAGAACGGGTTCATTGGGCTTGATTTTGTTAAATCCGGAACCCATTCCAGCAAGAGGATGTGGTCCTGAACCTCCGACAGCTGAATCGAAGAAGGATGGGACACCGCCTGCTCGACCTGAAACAATGACGCCTCGGTTGCATTCAAGGGGAAATCGACGCATCTGAACTTGCCCACCAAAACCTTCACTTCGACTGATAGCTTCAGCAGCAGCAACAAGATCGAGTTCCGAAACACCTTCGCCTCCAAGTTGGGACACGGCCTCAAACATCCTGAATTGAACTTCTGCACCGTAAGTCATCTGTTCTTGTTCCCAAGAAGATTTCACTTCCCTTAAACGATGAATGATGCCTGTAACGTCCTTGCAGTCTCCAAGGGAAGAAAGCGCTGACGCAAATCGTTGTGCAAACGAAGAAGGTAGTTCTCCGTATTGCAAACCAGGCGCATTGGAAACACCTCGTGATTTCAAAACATCTGCAAATTGACTCAGCCGCGGGAAGCGTTCAAGTTGGAACGGTGCGTTGTCTCCACCTGCCTCAAATCGGGCACGTTCAAGAGAACGGCGGACAAAGAAAACGGGGCCGTCTCCCACTGAACCTTCAGCTGGTACGAACAACGACCCATCTTGACGCCCTCCTGCAAAATAATACAAGTCGACGGGGTGCTGAATCAATGCGCCTGGTAATGCAGCGACCCGAAGGGCACTTGCAAGCCGTTTCAAACGGGCTTCAAGTTCAGAAACAGGTACGCGCCAATCTTCGCCTTCCGGCCCGGAAAGAATGGTGGTATCCCAATCGCCCATGCCCTACCTCCAGTGTCGTTATTGAAAATCACTGCGCCTGTCGCAGTCATCCAGCCACAGGTTTTGTTTCGGTCAATTCGTAAGCAGGAGTTTGCTTGATTCGTTCTTCCGCAATCCGGCAGTATTCGGAGGACAAATCAACCCCAAAGTATGTTCGCCCTGATTGTTTCGCCGCAACACATGTTGTTCCAGAACCATTGAACGGATCGAGAACAACATCACCTGCAAACGTGTACATCTCGATGCATCGGCGCGGAAGTTCGACTGGGAAAGGTGCAGGATGATTGACGCGACTCGCCCGTTCCGTTGCAAATCTCCATATCGATTTCGTATGATCAATGAATTCCTGTTTTTCGATGGTATCGATTCGCCCGTTTTCTCGTTCGCTCTTCGATCGTGGCATCTTGTAGTTTCCTTTGGAAAACACGAGCAAGTATTCGTGAATGTCACGCAGACAAGGATTTGATGCACTTTGGAACGAACCCCACGCACACGATGAACCAGCACTTGCAGATTTGTCCCAAATGATTTCACCACGCATCAAGAAACCAAGATTGAGCATGATGTTGTTGATGTATGTCGAGAGTGGGATGTACGGCTTCCGCCCGAGATTGGCGACGTTCACAACCATGCGTCCACCCGGCGAAAGAACGCGATAACATTCCGAAAACACTTCCTCGAGCAAGTGAAGATATTCGTGCAGAGACAGATCATCATCGTACACTTTCGATGCATTGTAGGGAGGAGAAGTGACAACCAATTGGACGCAATTGTCTGGGAGCGGCAAAGAACGAGCGTCTTGTTCAAGGACGACATTCTCAAATTGTTGGGGAAATTCCTGAGGTGATCCAACATCACGACTTGATGCAAGATTTGCATTCATTCGGCTGTTGTAGTAGGTTGAGGAATCATGGCTTTCTCGTTTTGAGACGCCAAAGGCAGACGTAGCAGTACTCGCACGTTGTCGAGCACCTCCAAGCGAGGAAGGATCCTCGGAACGTTTGGCCATAACCACAACAACGTTGGTTGACTTATCACTTTTCGCGCCTTTGTCCTATATCAGACGCGCGTTTTGCAACCCATCAATAGGCTCCAATCATTGCACGAGCTCGCTCGATAACATCCTGAATTCCTTCGATTGGTAACGGCTTTGTCCGTACAAAGCGAAAGGTACTCTTTCCTTTGAGATAGGATTCCATGGATTGTGGACGAATATGTGGATGGTAGTACATCGGCAACACGTACAGTCCAACGTGCGATTTCTGAATTCGTAGGGTGATAAACGGCCTACCTGATGGCGTTTCAATTCTCCAATCTCCGGGTTCATCAATGATCACTGGCAGTCCGTCACACAGTGGCTGAATGATTTGTTTCGCTTCTATCCAACAGGAGAGGAGAGACTCGTTCTTCATGTGGCCACTATGTTGGACTTCAGTGGATATCGGACAAAAAGAAATCGATGAAAACAATAGGAATGAAAAACTCTCTCCACGTGGGGGAATCAATGGCGAACGTCCTTACTCTTGACAACATCAACGTCGAGGGAAAAACCGTCTTGGTTCGCGTCGACATAAACAGTCCATTGGACCCATCAACGCGTGCCTTTCTCGATGATACCCGCATTCGTGCTATCCTACCAACCATCAACCGCTTGTCCAAGGCAAAAACCGTCCTCATCGCTCACCAATCACGACCGGGAAAGAACGATTTCACCAGTACGCTGGGTCATGCCCGTGAGTTGGGACGTCTTCTTGGACAACCGATCAAGTGGGTACAGGACATTCATGGCGAGAAAGCCATGAAAGCGATTGAAGCGATGAATGATGGCGACATCCTGATGCTCAACAACGTTCGAATGGACGCTGAAGAAGTCGGTGCGAAAGGCGACGCTCTCGCACTTTCAGAGACTTCACTGGTCCAAGACTTGGCGAGTGTAGCCGATGTCTTTGTCAACGATGCTTTTGCATGCGCACATCGTAATTCCCCCAGCATCGTTGGGTTTTCTCATCATCTACCGTGTGTCGCAGGTGAATTGATGGCGCATGAAATTCGACAACTTGATCTCGCACTCGATTCACCTGCACGACCATGCATCGCTGTTTTGGGTGGAATCAAAGTTGACGATAGCATCGACGTTGCGCTAAACATGCTGAACAATTCTATTGCGGACGAAGTATGGTTGACGGGAGGAGTTGCGAACCTTGTGATTCATCTCTCAGGTCACGACATCGGTGAAGGAAACGTCGAATTCCTTCAGAACGAATTGAAAGATGCTTGGGAGCCTACCGTCGATTCTGCGAAATCACTTCTGGCCACATACGCTGACAGAATCGTCCTCCCGGTTGATGTAGCAGCGAATGTGGAAGGGAACAGAATAGATTTGAAGCTCGAAGAATTGCCCATCCATGCTCCTTTGTTTGATCTTGGCTTGGATTCAATTCGTGCCCTTTCGACACGTATCAAAGAGGCTGGAACCATCATTCTCAATGGCCCTGCAGGCGTATTTGAGATTCCTGATTTTGCATTGGGGACCATCGAAATGTTGAGTGCCTGTGCGGAAACCAATGGATATGCACTGATGGGTGGAGGCCACACTGCAACGTTGGTGAGTCAACGAGGCATGGGCGATAAAATGGGGCACGTATCGACCGGTGGTGGGGCGTGTTTGGACTACATCGCAGGACGAACCCTCCCTGGAATTCACGCTCTTGAGTTGAGTGCACAACGGTATCAATTGGAAATTACACCCATTCTTCACGAAGAATAAGGAGCCACAGGGGAGACTCGAACTCCCGACCTTCTGATTACGAATCAGACGCTCTACCAACTAAGCCACAGTGGCGTAGACCGAGGGCATGAACGTATGGTCATAATTCCACCGATTCAAACACTAGGCTCATGAAGAAGCAGAAGTAGGCACCATCATGAGCGATGATGCAGCAGTGCGCTACACCAACACCGTCCTGTACGATGATCATTTCAACAAAATGGTCGGTGACGTACTGCTTCACAACGATGGTTCATGGTCAAGTTCCAACGGTGATGAAGACGTTCTTGAAGAAATCGATGGTTCAAATCGCGTCATCACTCGTTCACTCCAGAACTGGCACACGCATCTCGCCATGCAATTGAATGCTCGAGACTTCAGTGATGGTTATCCATTACATCGATGGCTTAATGAGGCTATTTTTCCAACTGAATCTCGCATTACACCGGACTTTGTTCGAGTAGGAACCCGTGCCGCTGCTGCAGAAATGATTCGTACAGGCTCAACCTTTGCCGCTGACATGTATTTCTTTCCAGCTGTCACTGGAGATGTTCTCACGAAGGCCGGGCTTCGAGGCCTCATTGGTGGCCCAGTGAGTGATGCCGCGCTTCCCTCGCATGATAATGTTGAATCCGCACTTGCAGAACTTGACCAACTTCTTGCACAAAACAATCCCGATGATTTGGTGCAATACGCCATTGCCACCCATTCAGTGTATCTTTGTTCCAAGGAGACCTTGCAACAGGCAAGCGATCTTGCGCAGCGACGGAATGGTCGTCTTCACATTCACGTAAGTGAAACCAGAAAAGAAGTCGCAGATTGCAAAGAAACGAATGGATTGTACCCCGTTGAATATCTCGAATCGCTCGAATTTATCCAGCCCGGTACCATTTTCGCTCATGCTTCTTGGGTGAAGAAAAACGAGATTCGAATGATGGCCGAACACAACGTAACCGCTGTTCATTGCCCCTCATCCAACATGAAACTTGCATGCGGAGGTACGCTCTCCTTCCCACCATATCGTGATGCAGGCGTAGATATTCGTATCGGAACTGACGGAGCAGCATCAAGTGGAAATGGATTAAATCTCTTGCATGAGGCACGTCTTGCAAGCCTAGTGCAGCGTCATGACCACTGGGACGCAACGCTTCTTCCAGCAAAAGAGATCTTCAAGATTGCAACCAAGGAAAGTCTGGACTGGGTCGCTTGGAATCTTGACGACATTCGAATGCGTCCACGAGGCCGCTCAAACAATCGCCACCTTGCAAATCTCGTCTACAACGGCGGTGATTGTCTCGACGTACTCGTCAACGGGAAGTTTCTGCGAAAGAATGGAGCGACGAAAACGCTTGATGAAAGACAAATTCTCGATGATTTGGATCAAGCGGTTCATACATATTACGAAGATGTTGAGTGATTAGACTCGACCGTAATACACCAACACGCAGCCTGCAAGAATGCCTCCAACTGAAATCAAGAAGCTCAAGAGCGAATGGCCAAGTGAAACTTCGTAAGAAACCACAACCTCTGTTCCTGCCGGAAGGGCACCATCCTTTGCCCCTAAAGCGGCATAATAGGTTCCAGATTCCATTTCCCAAGTGAAACCTTCAGTCCCACTTGCTCCGGGATTGCCGGCCACAAAGTTAGTGGAACTTCCGTCGCATCCCATGCCTGAAGCAAAAAAGTTCGGCACATCTTCGCAGCGCTTCTTTTCGTCTGCATCGACAAGACCAATCCATACATCTTCGCGATCCCAAGTAAGCGTCAGTTCTGCTGCAATGAATGCGGACAAACTGTTCTCTGGTAACGGCTCATCAGAAAAAAAGGCTTGATTCGGAGCGTTCGGTGTTGGCACATCTTCGACTTCTCCAGTGAATGTGTAGCCAATCATACCTGCTAGGAGAAGGAGAGTGCCGATTCCGACCAAGAACACGCCACCTTTCCCTCTTGAATTGAACGAATTCAACATGCTCACACCTCAAAGAAGGAAAGGGCGAGAATCGTATAACAGGCAAGCAGCATAACACCCTCCAGCCAGTTTGTTTTCCCATCATTCAAAATGAAGTTCGCCACAAGAACGGACATGAAGGTTGCAGCAGTCTCAAGGATCCCAAATTCCAGTGAAAGGTTCACGCCCATAACCCAAGCGAAAAGGACCATCAATGGAGCAACGAATACCGCAATCTGGACGCTTGAACCAATAGCGATTGCTAAGGAGAGGTCCATCTTATCCTTTCCAGCAACCAGAACCGCAGTAAAGTGTTCAGCAGCATTACCAAAGAACGGCAGGAGTATGACACCAATGAACAAGGTTGGAAGCCCCCACCCTTCCGCAGCATCATCCACACTATGAACCAAAATCTCTGCCATCCAACCGACAAGGACGGTAGCAAGAATCAATAGAATCCAAGCATCTTTTGTTGTCATTTTCGGTTCTTCTTTTTCTTCCGCTTCAGCGGTCACATCGAACAGATGCGAATGGGTTTTGAACTGGAAAAACAGCGACAATCCATACATCAGAAGAAGGACAAGGGATGCATATCTGGACAAATCGAGTATATTCGCATCTGAAGCGCTTGATCCAGAATGATGGGCAGCAGCAGGAATAATCAGTGCAAGCACCGCCAACAAAAGCAAACTACCGTTCATCGAGAGAGCCTCTTGGTTGAAGGTTTGCGTTCGGAATTTGTAGCCACCCCACAACAATGCAAGCCCAAGTACGAGCAGGAGATTTCCAAGAATACTCCCGATTAAACTCGCTTGAACAAGTTGAATCATGACTTCAGCCTGATCAGCATGTTGAGCAGCGGTCCAAATTGCGAGTCCTGCGATGATGATCTCCACTGCATTTCCAAACGTTGCATTGAGAAGTCCACCCAAGTTTTCTCCGGCTCTCAATGCGATTTCCTCGGTCGCATGGCCCATCAAAAATGCAAGCGGCATGATTGCAATCATTGAGAATAAAAAAGTCAACTCAACGTTGTGTTGATACTCAAAGACAAGCGTAATTGGAACCGCTAGAAGCAACCAATTGAGTCGATTATGAAGTGGATTAAAAGCATCGAGAACTGAATGATGCGTATGTTTGCCATGTTCAGCCATTCGACCACACCAAGGAATCAATCATCGTTTTTCTTCCGACGAACGGGACGCTTTCGAGTCGGAGCAGCCTGACGCGCAGGTCGTTTTCGCACAGGACGTTTTCGAGGCTTTTCTTCTTCCTCTTCATCGTCATCGTCATCATCATCGTCATCGTCAAGACCTGCCCAAGAGAGGTCGTCATCATCATCGTCCTCTTCCTCAACCTCTTCGATTTTCTTCTTTCGACGAGTTTTTCGCTGTACGACGTTCACTGCAAACGGATCATCTTCATCTTCAGGTTCTTCTGAAACCGGTTCGGATTTCTTTTCCTCTTGGGCTGCTGAGCCCGTTCCGGTGATGTCATCCATATCCACCTCTTGCGTGGTTCCGATGAACTCAGACATCCAATCATCGTTGTCATCATCATCGCCCTTTTTCTTCTTTTTCGGACCGGAAAGGCTCACTTGAACAATCAGGAGCGCTACAACAAAAATCACAACATTCACAACGACGGCAATCCAAACCAAGACATAAGGTGGCTCACTCATCGAAGGCGTTACGACCTCTGGTTCTGGTTCGGGTTTCAAATCTTCTTCAAATGTACAAACTGTTTGACCCTCGAGGTTGTTTCGACAAAAGTCAACCACAAAGACAACCTGTGCAGTCTTTTGATTCCCTGCAGTATCGAGCGCTCGCACCGTTATTGCGTGTTGTCCAGGATCGAACGTTCCGGCTGAAAATTCCATGTCACTGACAAGTGAAGACCCATCTGAGTTTACGTCTGTAACGCCCTCAGCATTTGCCCAAGCTGATTGACTCGTAACACCTGTTAAGCCTCCGTAATTGAAGGTAAATCTGTACTGCAAATCAGCGATTTGGACGTCATCTTCTGCAGCGAACATGAGATTGATTTTGTTACCATAGAGGTACTTTGAACCCTCAGAGGAAGGAGATGGCGCATAGACAGCAATGGTTGGTGATTTAGCATCGATCTTGAAGGATGTATTGGTAATCACCGCTTGATTGTCCGCACGATCGATAAGCGTTGTACGGATGGTGAGGTCACCGGCTGATTCAGAATTTAAGATTCGGAAATCATAGGTGTAGACAGGTCCTTTGTTTGGGTTCGCTTCATTGTTCGTAACAAGTGTCATTCTCGCCTCGTCGCCTGTTTCGTTGTACCCTGCCGAAGAGAAGATTTCAATCACAGGCAAGCTTTCAACGAGTAATTCACTCGCTTCAATATTGATTTTGTACAAACCTGGCACCAGCGAAGGGCTCGTGTAGGGGCTTCCGTCCTCATCGATCAACTCCAATTCAATGGTAGGCGCTCGAGTATCTTCACGAATCTCGCGCGAGTTTGCAGTGCTACCTTCAAGAATTTCAGGATTGCAGTTGTAGAATTCGTCACAAACTGTGATTGCATAGTACATCATTTGTTCAGAGCCGTCCTCGATTGGAACGTTTCGAATAAGAGTTGGCGAGGTACTACCACCAGCATTGATATCGTCCAGCACAAGCTCCCAACCTGGAGCATCATTGGAACTGATGGATGAATCCTCAAATGGATCACCACTGTGCCTCCAAATTTGGTAAGACTCATACGGTTCTGGCAAATTCCCCCATTCCAGAGCAACAAAACCTAGATCGCCCCGACTTTCATCGTTGACAATACTGACTCGATTGGGAGGCGTGATATCAATCTCGACTGGACCAAATGAGTTTTGATCCAACCCTCGATACTCATATGAACCGTTGGTATGAACGTACTGCGCTTCGCTCGTGACGTAAATGAACCAGTTGAGAATTGCCCCAGTCGGCGAGATTATTTCAGGTCCAATCACTATATCGAAAACTTGGGTATTGTCATTCACGAACCCATGATACGTTGTTTGTGTGGCGAACTGTTGCGGATTTGTTGGAACGCCGCTCGATGAATAAATATGATAACGCTCACCCTCGACTCCAAGTTGATCGGTCCAAGTAACTCGAACAGTACGATTACCGATAAATTCAGCATGAACGTTGGTTGGTTCTTTCTGCCAATCGCTGAAAGCATCTTCCTCAACGGAATCGCATGAAGTTGAACTTATATTTGCATCAAACAGTCCGATTGCATCGACCGTGACAACGCAATAATATGCCCAACCAAGGGTACCAATTGGAAGGTTGCGAGTGTGCGTATAAGGGGCATTTGAATCCTCCAGCGTGGTATTTTCGTAAACAGATGTCAGGAACGTTACACCACTGTTGTATACCGAACTGAAAGGCACGCCTGAAACATAGAGATCATAGCGCTCACCAGACTCACCTGGAACACCAAACCACGTCATCACCGTTTCACCAGAGCCATCAAGATACGACAGGGTATTAACTGAAAAGACGGTAACGTGACCCGGAGGACGGTTGTCTTCGAGGACGGGGTCTGTCAACGAATTACCGGACAGGAATCGTAAGTCGACAAAATCCTCGCCTGGTCCCGTCTTGTTTGGAATAAAGTAACTGATGGCGTAATATGCTTCTTCGTTCGTATCTGGAGGAACCGTGTGCACGTAGGACTCTATGTCCGAACTCAAATTCGCAATCGGCGTTAACTGTTGGTAGATTTGAGCACCGTTGTTGCGGGATATTTCTGTCGTTGAACGCCAGATTAGAATGGTCGTGTTTGGCAAAGCTGGATTCGTATTTGGAAGCAATGGTGAGTGATAGTTGATCCATGTCAGGGTTGTTTCACTGTCTGCGAGAGAATACGACGCTTCGAAATACAAAGGTGTTTCAATCGCAGATGTCACCTCTTCGACACCTGCAGTCAACGATGAGACATCAGGGTCGAGTTCTTGGTGAGTTACAATCGTTCCATCATCGTCCCATTCAACTGTGACGGCGTAATAGAAGGTGTCGTTGGTACCCGCATCCACGAGATAGGAGACAGTATGGCCAGGGTGTTGACCACCCTCTGTTCCTGCTGAACTCAAACAACGGACGATTTGTGGGTAGGATGTAATCTCACACGCTGCAACCGTTGCTACAATTTGAGCATCGTCGATGGTTGAAGTTGTGATTGGTTCCGAGTGACGATGGACAATGTACGTCGCATCGTGATAGAAGAGCACATTTCCGTTGTACGATTCAATGTTTTGCCATGAAATCGTTGTTGTTTCCGAAACTGGATCGAAAACGGCTGCGATGTTTTGTGCTTGCAAATTATCTGGATTCGTGTCCGCAGCAGTGGAAACAGGGGTTAATGGAACAAGCATCAACATCATGAGTAGGACCATGATGACGGCCTTTGGTTGGAGACTACGGTTCAGCGCGTTCGCACCCATCACACAATACGTCGCCGCCGCCTGTTAAGAGTATGCCGATAAATAACGAGAACAACCGACGTATTTGGTCATCATCGATTTACTCCGATTCATCGTGATTTGGTTGGGCGAGTGGTTGTTCCTTATCGAGTGCAAGAATCTCCTTTCGAGCTTGGGAGAATCGGATCGCAAACGTGTAAATTCCACCAAGTCCAGAGATCAAAACAACTGCCATCAGTGGGTTCAATTCAAGATGCTCAAATGGCGATGGAGCCGAAGAGTAATCTTGTACACCAATCAACCAGAAAATACCGGTTAATGCGAGAGCGGAAATCGTAAGGATGGTTCGGTCAGCACGAGAAAAGCCGCGATAATTTCGACCACCACTCACGGCTTGTGCTTGTGTACCCATGTAGGAGCCCAAGATGGTGAACCATGCTGCAGCCCAACCAAGTGCTGGTTCATCAACCCATGCCGCACTTGAAGCGATAGCGATAACCCACATCCCATCGAGAAGTCGGTCAAGCGTGTGATCAAGGTAGTCACCCCATCGAGAAACTTGTCCTGTTTGGCGCGCAAGTTGACCGTCAAGACCGTCAAGTACCATCGAGAAAGCAATCAAGAACGCCGCTCCAAGAAGCATCCAAGCGCCAGTATCACTCTTTGGTGCTGTGAAAGCCAGTACACTGGCCATGACACCTACTGGAAGGGCAAGCCAGGTGAGAACTGCAGGATTTGTTCTGCCTAAACTCGAGACCAGAGGCGAGACAATCGATTCCCAGCGTTTTCTGAGTTGTTCAAGCGCCATCTCTCTCGCCTTAACCACGGGTAGAAGGGTCATATGCTTATCCAGTCGATTGAATCCTCCACCGAGTTCTCAACTGATGCAGAAGTTTTGAGATTTGATACGAAATGAAGTATAGTTTCAAGCTGGATTTCTCCAGACGTGTTGTCGATTTCCAAGACCTTTGCTTTTGGATGGAGCGTGACCAAGTCTGTCCAAACTCCACTGAGAAGTTCCCACTCGACATTTGATTCGATCTTCGCTGGGCTATATCCACGACGCGCCGAAAGACGGTCTCGCAACACCGAAGGATTGCAGCGAAGAACAATCGCAGCATCAATTGAGCAATATTGAGAAAGATGGCCATCGATGAAGCATGGTTTTTCACCTGTCCAATTCCATTCCGAGAGTTTGGATGTATCAATTTCTCGAAGTCCGTTGTGTTGGGACAGAGCATTTGCTTCCTGAGCGATTGTTTCCATGGAAAGAACGTGAAATCCATGTTGCTGCAGTTGCGCTGCTAGTGTCGACTTCCCAGTTCCGGGAGAGCCTGTAATTGCAACAATCCTTGCACACATCGTCTTCAGGTGAACCAATCGACGTGAAGAGTTAAACATGAGGTTTCGAATGATGCATTATGGCCGCAATCGCACTGGTGTTGATTTCAACCGAACCGGGTCAAGAACAACAGGTCGTTGCCGAACTCAGCAACATTCCTGAAATCGATGAGGCGATGGTCCTTTTTGGGGAATATGATGTGTACTGCAAAGTGATTGTTGATGATTTCTCAAAACTCTCAGATTTGATTCTACGCAACATTCGCACTGTTCCTGGCGTGGTCGAGACGACAACCTTGACTGCTGCTGCCAATTAAACGGAGGTTTGACCATGTTTGGCATGTCGGACCCAAATCAAACCCTTTCCCAAATGCTCCGTTACTTTGAGGAGGGACGGTACGAGATGGTCGAGGTGATGGCAACTGAATTCACGTCAATGCTGCTTGCCAACAAGCAACGCGACGGAGCGTTGCAGACCTTGCTCGTCAAAGGCATGAGGGTACTGGCGGAGGTGTTGTCAAATCGCAACAAACACAAATTGGCCATTCATGCAACATCCGTTCTTCTTCGAGAGCGAAAAAAACTTGAAAAAATTCTCAAACAAACCGCACCTGAGCTCGTATCAAAATTAACCCCGCTGGAACAAGACTTCCGAACGATTGGGCATGTTTACATGAAAGCGGGGAAAGATTCCAAGGCGCGGAAATTTTTCTTGAAAGCGAGCAAAGAAACTCCAGGAAATCTTGCAGCATTGGTGGCCCTTTGCCAGGTCGATGGTCCAAAAACAAAATACGCTGGACATCTTGCTTCAGCGGTTGAATCAGCAGGGCCTGTTCTTTTGGAACAAGGATCATATGTTCTTCGCCCTGAAGATGCGCCTGGCAGTCAAATCGATCCAGTTCTTGCTGTCTTTGAGACGTCTGAGCGTCAGCATCCATCGTGTCTTGAACAATCTGCTCGTATTCGGAAAGAATGTGAAGAGATTGCAAGCGGTGTTCAAGCTGCAAACGAGCGACTCCAAACTGCAATGGATTCCTTAACGCCAAAGCACGACTATTACCAATATTCTTGAATGGTAGCGAGGGATGGATTTGAACCATCGATCTCCGGGTTATGAGCCCGACGGGATATCCAGACTACCCCACCTCGCTAGCCCCAACGCCACAGTCCTTCCCTTTGAAACCACCGATGTAGTATTTTTTCATCCTCTTTCGGCACTGTCTTCTTCAAGGAGGACCTCAAAGAAGAATCATGGGCGGACGAGCAGGGGTCTTCTTGTTGTCGGCACTTTTGATGTGTTCAATGTTCTCGGGTTGTCTCGGAGATGATGATGCTGAGCAACAGAAACTTATCGACCTCGTCGTACATTACGATGCAACCAATGGAACGATTCAACAATCCTTCATCGGGGGTTTTCAGGATTCATTCACAAGCGTAACGTTTGGTTTTGATTTTGCCCGGACCACCTCCGATTATGGCTTGGAATCCTTCACGCTTGACCCTGGCGACGGCCGTTCAGTCATCAGTATCGATGCATCCGAATCAGCAAACATTGATGTCGAATACCAAATTCACGGAATGTATACTGTTGTTCTTGCAGCAACCGATATCAACGGAAATACAGCAAATCAGACCGTGGTGCTCAGGGTTGACCATTCCATCGAGTGGAGTGAGGCAAATTCTGCTGACCCAGATACGATGGAAATTAATGCAGCATCGGGAAATGAGATTTCAACTCCAAAAGAAATGGCAATCTCTTCAATCGTTGAGAACCCAGGAAACCCTCTAGGAAGCCCTGTAAGCATAACTTGGGAATTGATCGACCCTAATTCTGCCAGTAAGGGGACCAAGTCAGCTCAGATTCAAGATGGCGAGGATGCTTCGTGGGATTTTGATCTCAACTTTCCGATAAGTGGCATCTACGAACTTCGTTTAACCATCGAGCAAGGACAAGATCGAATCAACATCAACCATGTTGTTGACATCCTCTATGAGCAAGAAGAGTCCGTTCCAAATCCTTACCAAGCAGATGATGAATCTGAAGAAGAGAATTCTGAAAGTGAATGAAAAGTGAAAACCGATACCATGCGATGGTGTTGAATTCAATCTTCAGATTTTGTTGGCAATTTGTCCCAATCTTCGCTTGATATACCCTCAGCCATTGGTTTGGAACAAGTGATCCAATGAGCACGAAAACTAAGAAGAAAACAACAAGTAAGAAGAATGAAGTCCCGACTGAGGATGAAGGGATACCAATGAAAGCCGCAGATGAGGAAGCCCCGGAGGTAAAAATCGAGGATCTTCCTGGTGTTGGTCCTGCAACTGCAGAAAAGTTGCGTGAAGCGGGTTTTGACGAGCTCCTTGCCCTTGCAGTCATGTCTCCTGCAGACCTTGCAGAGCAGGCTGAACTTGGCGAAGCTGTCGCTGGAAAAATCATCAATGCTGCCAAGAAGATGGCGAACATCGGCGGCTTCGTTTCCGGTGTAGCGCTCCTTGACCGTCGTCGAGAAGTTCAGAAACTCTCATCCAAAGTTCAATCAATCGATGACCTCCTCGGCGGGGGATTCGAAACCCAAGCTCTCGTCGAAGTGTACGGGGCTTTCGGATCTGGGAAGACGCAAATTGGGCATCAACTTGCTGTCAACTGTACAATGCCAGTCGAGGATGGTGGTTTCGATGGTGATGTCTTTTACATCGATACGGAAGACACCTTCCGTCCTGAACGAATTACACAGATGGCTCGCGGACATGGACTCGACCCAGACATGGTCTTGAGCCGTATACACGTCGCACGTGCATACAACTCAGCGCACCAAATGCTCCTTGCAGAAGAAATCAAAAGAATGAGCAAGGGGCTTAACGTCAAGATGATTATTGTTGATTCGTTAACAAGCCACTTCCGTGCTGAATTTATTGGCCGTGGAATGCTTGCAAACCGGCAACAGAAGTTGAATCGTCACCTCAAAGACCTCAAGCAGCTCGCTGACGTCAACAATGCGCTCGTTTTGGTCACAAACCAAGTCCATTCTAAGCCAGACGCTATGTGGGGAGATCCGACCAAGCCTATTGGTGGCCACGTTCTTGCTCACGCCTCGACGTTCCGACTCTACTTGCGAAAAGCGAAGGGCGGACGAAGAATTGCTCGACTTGTTGACTCCCCAAATCTACCAGATGGTGAGTGTGTTTACCAGGTCACGCAAGAAGGTCTTCGTGATTGATGTTCCCTTCCGAAATTGGTTTCAACGTGGAAGTTTGGTACAATACATTCAAGTTAGGATGAAGCAAGATATGCTTCATGCGTCATTTGATTGAGCGAGTGTTGGAACTGTCTGACGACGAGATTGTACCGCAAATGGATTTACAGCCGAGTGGCCAAGGTACCGATGAAGAGCTTCGAGCCCTTCTCGAATCTCTCCAACCTCGAATCCGTGTTTACGGAGTTGGGGGTGCTGGTTGCAATGCAGTTGGACGACTCGATGCTGAGGGATTGTTTGAAAATTCCTTTGTTACAGGATATGCGATCAATACAGACGCTCAGGCGCTCCTTATGTCTCCGCTTGAGCATAAGGTGCTTATTGGCCGCACCGCTCGAGGGAGAGGTGCTGGTGGAGACCCAACAAAGGGCGAGGCCGCCGCACTCGAATCTGAAATGGCGCTTCGAAGCATTACGACCGATACACAACTCGCAATCATTGCTGCAGGGATGGGTGGTGGTTCAGGTACAGGGGCTGCAGGCCACATTGCTCGTCTCGCAAAAGAACAGGGTGCGATGACCATTGCCGTTGTCACCTACCCATTCCAATCTGAAGGAGCAACTCGACGAGAAAACGCTGAATGGGGTCTTGAACGATTACGCGAACATTGCGACACAATTTTAGTCATTCCTAACGAGCGGTTGCTTGAGATTGAGGGCGTGAAGGATTTGCCACTCGCAAGCGCATTCAGAGTTGGGGACGAGTTGCTTGTTCGGTCGATCATTGGTGTTACCGAACTTCTGACCCGAGACGGAATGGTCAACCTTGACTTTGAAGATTTGAAGGCTGTTATTCACTCGGGTGCTGGAGTCGCAATGATTGGTCTTGGTGCTGGCTCGGGGCCGGGACGGGCCGAAGAGGCAACTTTGGAGGCGTTGCATTCGCCACTGCTCGACCTTGATTTCAGTGACGCTCGAGGTGCGCTTATCAATGTCGTTGGAGGTAACAATCTCACGCTTGGGGAGGCTGAAAGATGCGCCCAGATTATCACTGAACGAATTTCACCACATGCAAAAATCATCTGGGGGACAGCTGTTGATGAAGAGCTCGATGATGAGATACGGGTCATGCTTGTTCTAACTGGTGTGAAAAGCGAACAGATTCACGGTTCCTCGGATCGACGACAGCGTAAAGCACTGCGAAGTAGCACAATTGAATTTGTAAATTAATTGCGAACTGCTGCTGCAAGAAGCAATATCAGGGCCAAAAGGGATATCAGTCCGACAGAGTAATCGGTGGGACTGAACTTCTCAACGTCCTGACTGAATACTTCTCCATCGTACGACATACCTGGTAGTCGAATGGTTACACTGTTCCATTGATCGCCAGTACTTGCTTGATTACCATTTACTGCATTTCCATAAATCGAGAAATCAACAAAAGAAGAATTATCTGCTGGACTGGTAAATGAGAAATTCCACATACGGATAGCGTTTCCGGATTCTGTGTGCGTCCATCCATCATCCATAGCTTGAATCAAATTCTCTGATACGTTGTATCCGATTTGACCTTCAGATACCCGCAAACGAAAACCCCCTTTCTCTCCGCCTTCAAATGCAGGTACGGCCTCAGATTTAACTTCAATTGAAAAATTGTAGGTCGTATTCGATTCAAACGCTCCTGGCAAGCCCAAGACTTCAATCTGGGTGCTTGGGTTTTTTTCACCATGGCAGAGGCACCCCTCATCCGCAGATTTTCCAATACCACCCGGTGCAGATGTAGCAGCAGGGATGAAGAGCGCAATGAGAATCAACGGCAAGAATTTACGCAGACCCATCCCCTAATTTTACCACAATACCCCTCCATTTGAACCTTTCATGTTCAAACCAATATGAACAATAGTTCAAAAGAGGAACAGGGTGATTTGAACGCGATAACATGGATTTTGACCAACCTATCTCCCCTGAATTTGACGCTGAAGAGATTGATGTATTTGCAGAGTTAACGGGCTCCAATGCAAATAAGATGACAACGCAAGATCCGTTGCAAAGCATCCTTTTGGAAGAAGATGAACAAATTAACGTCGACCCTCACCTCGTCGCAGAATTACTTCAAGTGCTGGCCCAACACTCGATTCGTCAACACTCTGAGAAAAACCCCGAATTCCTCCCTGAGCAAGCACAACAAGTACATCTCAACTCCGCCCGTGTAACACTCTCAGAAGATGAGTATCGACTCTCACTACTCGTTGAATTGCAAGACAACCAAAAAATTCGACCATGTGTCCGTGCAGTTCGAAACTCCGGAGAATTAAATCTCGTGAATGAAGAACGTGTGCCTTCGGTGTGGAAACCTCTCTACAATTTACTTGAAAATGCTTTCAAACAAGCGATTCAATCGCTGAAAACTAGTACTTACTTTTCGTGAAGAGTCAAATCCCATGTGATTTGAATTTCATTTTTGAGTGAGTTCGACACTGAGCAATACTTTTCATGAGACTTTTCGATCGTCCTTCGAATCAGTTTCTCCGGGACATCACCCTCTACATGGTAGATCATGTGTACCTTGGTAAACGACCGTGGATAATCGTCCCTCCGTTCAGCATCCATATCCACCCAAACTCCTCCGAATTCACGATTTTTTAGTCCGATTACAACATCAACGATTGAGCATGCTCCAATCATCTGGAGAAAAATTTGCATTGGGGACGGGCCATCCTCCCAATCGACGTCAATCGACTGTCCGCCTTCATTTTGGCACTCAAGTTTCGTTCCGCCGGACCAATGGACACTGCCTTTCATAGAAACCATCGCGTCGGTTGGTTCTTGAAGTGGTTATGGGTGGAGCAATCTGAGAAGTATGAGCGGCGAACCAGTTGTAATGCAAAATGGAAAACTACACATCCCCAACAATCCGATTATCCATTACATCGAAGGAGACGGGATTGGCGTCGATATAAGTCCAGTTATGATTTCTGTTGTTGATGCTGCTGTTGAGAAGGCATACAATGGAAACAAGAAGATTGCCTGGAACGAGGTTCTTGCTGGAGAAAAAGCATTCAATGCAACCGGGGAATGGCTTCCCGAAGCAACACTTGATGCAATGCGAACTGGTCTTGTTTCAATTAAGGGGCCGCTCACAACTCCAGTTGGTGGCGGTATTCGCTCTCTCAACGTCGCTTTACGACAAAAGCTCGACCTCTTTGCCTGTGTTCGTCCTGTGCGATGGTACGATGGAACACCCTCTCCTGTGAAGGCTCCTGAAGATGTGGACATGATCATCTTCCGAGAGAACAGCGAAGATGTGTATGCTGGAATTGAATGGGAGGCCGGCTCAGACGGTGTCAAGAAAGTCATTGATTTCCTAACCAACGAAATGGGTGTCGACAAAATCCGATTCCCGAACACATCCGGCATTGGGATTAAGCCGATCAGTCAGGAAGGAACAAACCGCATTGTACGTGCTGCATTGCAATATGCCCTCGATAACGACAAGAAAAGCGTCACCTTGGTCCACAAAGGAAACATCATGAAATTCACGGAAGGTGGATTTCGAGATTGGGGATATCAATTAGCAAAAGAAGAATTTGGAGCAGTTGAATTGGACGGTGGCCCATGGTGCACAATGAAGAATCCAACAACAGGTAATGAGATTATCATTAAGGACGTTATTGCAGATGCAATGCTCCAGCAAATTATCACACGGCCTGCAGAATACAGTGTACTGGCCACGATGAATCTCAACGGAGATTACATCTCAGACGCTTTAGCAGCACAGGTTGGTGGAATAGGAATCGCCCCTGGTGCAAACATCAATTACGATACAGGCATTTCCATATTTGAAGCGACACATGGGACAGCTCCAAAGTATGCAGGACAGGACAAGGTCAATCCAGGCTCTCTCATCCTATCAGCCGAGATGATGCTTCGACATATGGGTTGGAGTGAAGCCGCAGACCTCATCGTCAAAGGCATGGAAGGAGCGATAAGCGCTAAAACAGTGACCTATGATTTTGAACGTCTAATGGATGACGCAACACTTCTCTCCTGCTCAGCATTTGGAAAGGCGCTCATCGCCCACATGTGAAGCAATCTACGATTCACGCAGCCATTGTTTCAATGTTCGACTATTCTTTGCGATACCGAAGCCGAATCGCTCTTCAAAGGCGCGAGCGACGACCGTGAAATCTCCATCATGCGTTGCAACAACAATTGAGCCTACATTGTCGATTGGTCGATTTGAAAGTGCTGCAGCATATTGCATAATCTTTCGATCAGGGTTCTGTGGATAGATTTTCCTTCCGTTGATTTTTGTTCGAATGGTTTTCCCGTTGTAATGCTGACGCATTTTGGTTAATTCGTCGTAAATCTCGCTGTGCTCAGTGAGGAATTCATCCATTGACAACTTGACCTCATCGCTGACTGCCTCGGATTCGAATTCTTCTGTATTTCCGTCCCACGTACTGAATTCTGACACGATTTGATCGACAATATTGCGCATATTCTCAACAGAAATTGTCGTCTCGAGAACTTCTTTATCCACAAGGGCATTCTCAAATCTTGTTCGTATGTCGTCAATTGAACGTGCGATGTTCTCAATTTCGCCTCGTACAACTTTTGGTAGCCATAAGTCAACCTTGTTGTTGGCTGCAAGATAGAGAAGATATCCTGCAAAGTGGGAACGTTGATTGGTCGAATCCTCGAAATGGTTTGAACGATTTAGAATTTCTTGGATTCGCTGATACAATGCATCAATGACGATGTTTGTATCAACCAGTACGAGCGGTTTCAGTGGAAGATGACGAAGATATCGACGGTCGCATGTTCGTATTTCAGATTGATAGCGACGGAACAACATGAGTTCCAAGTTTGCAAAGGATTTGTTTCGATCTCGGAATCGTCCTGACAATTGTGCTCGCTCAAGGATTCGTAAAGCATCCAGTGGACTTGTTTCGCTTGCTTGTTGGGCAAGTGTGTGGATTTCCATTGGTTCTGGATTCCGCATCAGCATGATTTCTCGATATCGGCGATCAAACGACTTGGAACTCTGTGTTCGATAATCTCGCCGTAATGCGTTTGTGGCAGCGAGCAGGCGGCCTGTGAACGGCTCTTTAGGAAGTGGTTTTGGATGTTCATCAGGATATGTATGCAACAAGTCAAGTTCATCTTCTTGGAAGACTGTACGGGTTCTCGTTTTCTCTCCTTCTTCGGTTTCTTCAATGTACTTCTCTTGCTTTTTCACAAAATTTTTCAGCATCGAGGTCGCCTGTGCTGTCTCTTGTATGGATGCTTTGTGTGAGACATCGAGGTAGAGTTGGAAACGTTTCGTGATCGCAGCGCGTAGGTTCGGATGCTGTTGAAGGAGTTGTTTTGCTTCCTCCCACTTTTCATCAAAAGCGAAGTGGATCAAGGCCTTCCTGTAAAGCATGATTTCCTCGTCATAATCAAATTCGTTTGAGTCGGCCGTTCGTTTGAACAAGCGAGCAGCTTGGAGGTTTTTACCGTTTGATGCATGAAGCGTAGCTTGTGCGAGAAGCGACCATATGGAACGTTGATGATGCTGTTGATACCATTGAACCAGTGCCTCAATACCGAGGTCGAACTCGTACATCAACTGTCGAACTCCTTGAACGATTGCGTACGGAATCGAAGGTTGAGTCAGCACGATTTCAAGCATTTCGACGACTTGGGATGAGTTATCACCACGTTCCAACGATAAGCGCGCATTGTTGAGTCTCAGTTTGGAGACAATTGTTCGCAATAGTGTTTCCGATAGCCCAGTTATACCTTTCTCATTGAGCGAATCAACAAGGTTACTGAGGTGTTTTTCATCAACAAGATGAGACCCTCCTGAAGAAAGGGCGTTGACAATCTGATTGATGGCTAAAATACCCTTCTTTGGCAATGTTCCCGTCAAATCGAGTTTGTTAACAGACTCCTCGATTCGACCTTCAAGCAACAAGAGGAGTTTGTACTCATCGCTGTCAATCGAATCGGGTACATCGGTCGATTGAATCACTTGCAATGCTTGCTTGCGGGCCTTTCTTGCCGCCCCCCAGCTTGCCTCTTTATGATGTGCACCCAACAAGTGAGCAAGGAGTAAGGTTTCATGTGGGTAGGAGGAGATGGCTACATGATCGTGAAGTAGAATCGTGGAGAGATTGTCCAAATCGAGTGTTTGAACAAAGACGTGAACCGCAAGTGATTGAACTTGACTCCATCCTTCGCCATCGTGTTGTTTGAGAAGAATGAGAGCCTGAGCACGAAGTGAAACCGGGAATGCACGTTCTTGCGAAACTGAAACCAAACCACCCTCGTCAATGTTTTTCATATTGGCTTCAAGCCAGTCGAAGGCTTCTGGATGATCGAGTTGAACCAGAAGGGGAAGAAGTTCGGTACCATCTGAGTCATTTTCTAGGGAGATGGACTTGATAATTTCAAGTGCATCATCACTTCGTTCTTCATCGACATAGCGCTGAAGCATTTTCCAACGGATAACATCGACACGGTTTGTTGGTGCTTGCTCTTTCATTAGAATGTCCAACCCAATTTCCATCTGAGCTGTGGTTGGATTCATATTTTCCATTGGACCATTTAACCAAATCAATTTCAGAAGTGCTCGTCCGAGGTTGTCATCACTTTGTGAGAGGTAAGTATCGTCCCAATCGATGTTTGTCCCCATCAGGATTATTGCTAATTCATATCGCTCTGCAAGGGACTTGTCCGCTTTTCGAAGCTGTTGAATAATGTCGGTCGTATCAGCACCTGTGTTGAGTGCGATGAGCAGAGAAACAAGTGATAAATGTCCTTCAAATTCCAAAAGAAGTTGTTCGACATTGGGCCAGTTGCCTGATGAAAGCCGCTTGATCAAACGCTTCATCGCAACGAGTTGTTCCGGATTGTATTGTTGGTCGGGAATGGACTTGAACAAATCGAGACATGCTTCTGCATCGAAAGGATCAATCGCCGTTTTTGACAGATCGAAATCATCCTCCGATGCCTTGACATCTGATTTTACAACCGGGCAAGCTGAAAACTGGCCAAACAAATCGCAGCGTTTTGCCATTTCATGCCACACAGGATGAACACCTTGTTCAAGGCAATTTGTTCGCAACTCGGTCTCAAGAGAGCCGTGCTCTTCTTCACTCCATGCGTCGGTGTGAATGTATTTGTTTGCAAGAAGAAGAGCAAAACGGAGAGCTGGAGTTTCATCCTCCATTGAAGCAATTTCATCCGGAGACGGTATTGGAGATTGTTTCCTTCCTCGACGGCGCCCACGGCGGAATCGCGGTGCAGGTGCAATCGAATCACCATCCTCGTCTTGCCCAGGAATTTCCGTTTCAAGGACTGCAAGTTTGACCAATTCTTTCCACGGTCTGTCCATCAGAGTGAATTCAGGGCATTTACCAACGGCATTCAATCGCCTACTCTTTACTGTCTTGAATCCTGATTCAAGACAGGCTGTGAGATACGTTTCCTGCATAGTGCCCCCATACAACCCCTCGCCATCCCACCTTTGAACTCACCGCCCAAGTCACAAGAACAAGAGAAACGCATTCAAGTCATTCAATCGTGGCACACACAAGGGAGAGGTCTGGATGGAGGTTCGAACAATCATCATGCTCATTCATCCTCTGCTTGCAACAGCGTTCGTTTTTTGGCTCATTCGCCAATACGGTTGGAGAAAGAAAGGGATGACACTGAAAGGCGAAGCGAGAAAGAAGGCCCTTGAACGACATCAGCGTAATGGAGAATTCATACTCTGGGGCGGAATTGTCCTTGCACTCGTAGCCTTTGTAGCTCGTGCGATATCGGGTTTCTTGGTCGAGGATGATTGGACGTCTGATTTACTTCCACAAAGCATCCATGGTTTCACAGGCCCAATTGGTTTGATTCTTCTATGGTCTGTTGTGCGATATGGCCGAATTACCGCTAACAAAAAACAGAGCAAAGATTCGTTCGCAATCGAGCGTACCAAGCACGGTCGTGCATCCGATTTGATGATGGCTTTGGTAATGATTCACGCCTTTTTAGGCTTGATTTACACATTCCAAATCATTTAATCGTCGATTCGGAGTTCAACATCTCGATTCTTCCACATCGCCAGCCAACCCGATAGATTCGATTCGAGACCAGGAGGTTGAATCCGGCAACCGCAGGCATTTGCGTGACCTCCCCCGTGTGAATCGAACGTTGTTGCCAATTTCGAAAGATCAAATCGGTTTTGCCCGTCTGGAAGAAACGAGTTCGCATAGAAACTTGCTGAAAGGGGTGGTCGCATTTTGTTCTCGATTGATCCATCCGAATAACCGTGAATGATGCAGCATGCATCGGCGTCTTCTCCGGCATAGGCTGTGATGAGATATCCGTTTGATCTATGCCCAGTATCTTCAAGGCGACAAATTGCTAGTCGGTCAACAATGGTTGTCTTTTGTTCGATAATTCCCATTAATTCCGTACGCGTACTACGTGCGATTTCCATGCGTTGTTGTACAATCTCATCGGCGTAAATTTCATCCATGGAATTCGATGTTTGAAACAAAGAAAGAAGATGATGCATGTAGGTAGAATCGTTGTAATTTAGGGTCCGAGAAAGTTGGAGAAGTGGGCCGTCTTCTCGAAAGGTATCGAGCGAGATGCCACCGGAATCGAGGTCATCAACCAATGGCATAATCTCCTCGAGATGTGGAAATTCAAATTTGTCTCGAAACAATTCAAAGGCAAGGCGGGCTGCTGAAGGAGCATGGTCCCAATGGATTCGACCACCCTTTGATGTGAACGATGCCCGCTCCAATTCAGTGGGTTTGTTTGTGAGATGATGGTCGAGATACCATCCACTGGCTGGGTGGAAGGGCAAGTCGACGGTTACCGTGTAATCATCGATCAAATCGTCGATGATTCCTGAGCGGATGAGAGCCGCATGAGCAAAATGCACTTCTGCATAAGGGTAGGCTTTCTTCAAAACAACAGCAGCACACATTCCATCCATGTCCGAATCTGCGATGATTCGACGAACGTCTGGGAACGTTGATTCTGTCGTCATATTCCACGCTCATAATCCGATGTATATTGAACCTATCAGGCATAAAAATCCCGCGAAGATATCAAACCATAGCCCTTGTACGAGCGTCTAGAGGAGATGCGATGGAGACCTCATGTGGCGTAATTTTGGTCAACATTGACAGCATCCTTTTGCTGCAATACCCGCAGGGTCACTGGGACTTGCCGAAAGGCCACGTTGAGTCAAGCGACAATAATCACGTCGCAACCGTGCGCAGAGAACTGCTAGAGGAAACCGGAATCTCAGAAATTGTGTTCGATGAGAACTTTATCGAACGCACGACATACACATATCGTCACAAAGGCCATCAGCGAGAAAAAGAAGTGTTTTGGTTTCTTGCATACACAGATTCGCTTGACGTTGAACTGTCACATGAACATCGCGACTATCTCTGGCTGGATTGGGAACAAGCCCTCGCCCAATTAACCCATGATGAAACGCGGGAAGTTGTCCGAAAAGCATGGAACATGGTGAAGTCTAACAACTAGATGTGTTCCAAATCAGAATCATGTTCTGCTTGACGAAGAATTGAGGATGCAATACCTGACTCGTTCCCTCGCTTACCGAGCGGTTGCCACAACTTTTCTTCTTCCCCAAGCACCGCTGTAATCCATCTGCTCATCACAAACAGCCAGTCCGAGAGTCGGTTGACGTAGGTCAAAACAAGGGGCCTGATCGATTGTTCTCCTTCGTGCTGACGTAAGCGGACAATACCCCGCTCAAGTCGGCGGGCAACGGTCCTAGCATGATGGAGCATTGCCTGTGGAGCACCACCTGCTGGGAGAATAAATGATGTCAATGGCTCGGTTTGTGTCAACCATGCATCCATATCTGAAACCAACATGTCGGATTGATTTTCGTTGATGAGAACCATGTAATCTGGGATGTTTTCAGGCGGGCATGCAAGTTCAGCTCCAAGATCGAACAATTCGTGCTGGATTCGGGAGAGGGCCGTGTCACAGATGAATTGAACTCTACCTGCACCTTTCCGTTCACCTCCATCGCTGTGTTGCAACGGAATTCGTGAACTTTCCATCCGAACAAGGCCGATGATGGAATTCAATTCATCACAGTCACCGACGACTGAGAATCTCAAGTCTGATTTCAATCGTCGACTTCCGTCAACAAGCGAGGATTCTCCTTCGTCTCCGCCACCTGTGTGAACCCGGTCAATTCGTACCATGCCGTTCCCCTTGTTCGTGGGAAGTTATGCTTCTATGAGTGGTTTTCGGGATGAAAAGCCTTCATCAAGACCATAATACCACTCAATATCTGCTTCTCCGGAAGTCCAAGAATAAAGCATGAGTTGGTTATCGACAACGCCATGCCACTCGATTCGCCCTGGGTCAAGACCTGCAACTCGGGCCCCTTTCTTCTCAATCTTGGCCACTGTTTGTTGCCAATGGGCAACGAGCCCACCGAGCAACTCAGACATCTCGACAACGTGGGGATGTTCAGGAGGGAGGGATTCAAGTAGAATCTCAATCTCTTCGGTCATATCATGTGCCTCGTCAACAATCGCTTGCAAGGCGGCCAACTGGCGTTCCACGAATGGGAGTGATTCTCGAACTTGTTCGATGCTTAGGATACTCAAATTTTCAAGGTCGAGACGATCAACTTCGTCCTGATGCAAATCCTCCAACATCATGGGTTGTCCAGAAAACAATGGTTCTCTGTCGAGATTGAACATGAAGGCATGTTCTTCATGGCACCACTTAATCTCATCGGAGACATTTGATGCAACGGCTAGGTTTCAATGGTTAACTTGAATTTGCGCAGGGGGATTCATTCTCGAAAGAAGACGTTTTCCGAAATACATAACCACATACGCCCATACCGCTATTTCGATAATCAGGAGCACATAGTACCACTTTCCGAGGGATTCAACCATGGCAATGGGATCAAACGGAACGCCATTGAAACCCATGTATACAGCTTGTGCAAAGAGATTTGCAGCCGACCAAATCATCACCATAATGAGAAACAACCTGACGGATATGTGCTTGTTCATATTGATAAATCTACTTTTACGTTCTTTAAATTATCTCGTTTCTGTGTGGGCTCCCACGGGTTTCAAGGGAAACCTTCAGATTCGGCTACGCTTCTTGACGAATAGGTAAGCGCTCTGCAGCCTGAGAATCAAGTCTTGTGAGTTCATCATGAATGGCTTGTATGTATTCTGGAGCCACAGCGGATTCACCACCTTCTCGTTCAAGATAATCTTGCCAAGTACTCGCCTCATCGTCGTTTCCAAGAAAAAGATGAATCCTATGAAGCGCAACGTATGCCATTGGATTGAGGTGCTCTTCATCCGCATCCCATCCTTTTTCAAAGCACTCTATCGCTCCATTTCTGCCTGTTAGGCGACCTTGCATAAGCGCAACCATGCCGGCTTGGGACCAAGCGCGTGGAAGTTTTCCGATGAGTAAACCCCGGAAAACAAGCCAAGTTTCTCCCGCACCCAAAACAACGATGGTCAGAAAGCCAGCCCATTGCTCAACTTGTGAAAGATCGTCCCATGTCATGACCATGAGGCCGACTACTCCAACACAGAACATGATGCCGGAGTAAGGCGCAACCAACACATCGCGTTGTGTTTGTGCAAGTTGGTACACGCCCGCAACCAAGCCAAATCCACCGATACCTGATAACATGACAAAATGGGCAAAGACAGTCATTGGGTTCGGCGCTGCTTGTCCGATGAGCACCATGGATGTCAAGACAACAACAAGCCAACCAAAGCGATTGCTGGGTCGAGGAAATGGTTGATTTTTGCTGTTGTAAATCAGAGAAATTCCGACCAACATCTCGAATGCGATGAGCGCCCATCGTAAACTTGAATCATCGGTAAATGGAAGTGCCATGAGATACGCTCCTTTGGAACATGCAGTGCCTGTCAGTCATTCCTTATGATAAGATGTTCCTTTGTTGATTTGAAAAGCGCGGTACAATTGTTCAAGAAACAGAACTGCAGCAAATTCATGCGGAAATGTCATCTCTGAAAGTGATATTCGGGGTATGTGCTTGCCGAAATCTTGCCACCCTTCTGCAGGCCCGATTGCAAAATGTGAATCGGCGGAGAGAAGCGTTAGGGATTTTATTTTTCCAGCAAATTCCATTGAAGTAAACGTTGAGCCATGCTCATCAAGAAGGAACAACTTTCCGTTCATCGCTTCGAGTTTTGAAACGTACTTGCTCAATTCGTCGCTATGAATGTGTACTGTCAATCCTGTACCTTGCAACCGAGATTGGTAAGTTTCTGCCAATTCTTTCAACGCTGAGTCCTTTAGGCGGCCGTGAAGATGAAGGTGCATTCTCCCCATAACCTCGCTGAAACGTTCATCTTTTTCATCTTCATGCGAAAGATGAAAGGATAGGTCGGCGTAGTTCTTCCATGGGTTGGTGGCCATTTGGCAAAAAAACATCGCCCAGAAAGCGCATTGATGATCCTTTGAGAAAAGACACGAGGCAGTGGTTATCTGAACTACGAGATGTATGCGAAATGAACTTCGACAACCCAGAAGGTGCGCGCAGAGAAATTCGTCAGATGCAGGTCAATTGGCACCAGGCATTTGCTGAAGGCATACTTCCTGAATACAACCGAGAAGGACTTGAAAGCCGCGCATATCGCTTGTTGGCATGCTCCGATGATGAATGGATGACATGGCTTGATGATGAAGAATTTTGGAAACCCGGCTGGCGACCTGACCAAGACCTTAACGAGGATTGAAGAAGGGTCTGCGTTTCCTAAGCACATGGGCCAAGCGACTCTGCACGTGCTCCAAACCTGTCCGTTTTCTTGGAAGGTTCGCGGTTTAATCGAACATCTTGGACTTGATGTTGATGAAGTACAGGTTAATGCAATGCGCACCAAAAAGGAGCTTTCCTTCACGAACGGGTGGAACAAAGTTCCAGTCTTTACCGATAAGGACGGAGAAGTAGTTGTCGATTCAACGCCGATTATGATGTACATTGATAACAAATACAACGACGGGGCTCTTGCGAAAAACGAAGATCAAGAACGATATGACACGATGTTTGCCCATGTTGATGAGGCGTGGAAACGTGCAACAATTCCAATCCTTTACGGTTCACTCGGTGCGGCCCTGAGTACGACTCGACGTGTTTCAAAACTGGAAAAATTCGGATTCATCTCACGCCGCCTCTATGCGTGGGCAGGATTCCCAATCATGTGGGGAATTATTGCACGAAAACGGGTGAAAAAGGATGGGCGCTCACCAAAGAAACTTTGGCACGACCTACTCACAGAGTACACATCTTCATTCAATGGCCATCAATTCTTTGGAGGAGAACATCCGAATCTGGTTGATTTTGCTGCTTTTGGATACATGCGATCGATTTCCCCTTTCAAACAATTCAAACTTCTTGAAGAACATGAATTGGGCATGAAGTGGTACAATTCCATGGAACAACAACTGAAGTGATTCTGTGAAGACCATCAACATCAAAGGCTTGGAATTCATTCCAATCGATACGGGTAGTTCTTGGCTTGGAAGCGACAAAGGTGGCTGGATTTACGCCAGTCAACGACCTAGATATGAGGTGCGATTGCCTGCATTTTACATTCTAAAACATCCGCTTAGTCGAAGACAGGTCGCCATGTTGCTTGATGAGGATCAAAACATCGATTATCCAAATACTCCCATGACAGGATTGACAATTCCTGAAATTGAATCACTCAAAGAGAAAATCGCGATTGGACTCAACGCTCTTGAGTTGGAAGATGCATATGATGTACGCCTTCCATCCTTCCCTGAATGGAATCATGCTTTCTCGAGCATCGATCTTCAACCAGGAATTGTGGAAATTCTCAGTGATGCAGCAGCGACCAGCCATCGCGGAGGCATGATGGACGGGCGTCCACGGCCGATTGAGACCAATGGCCCACTTCAATACCATCGACTCGCAGTCGAAATGCATCCAAGAAAGGTTGAGTCCTTTGCGACGTCCAACATTCCAGTTGACCGACCGCTACCGAACACAGTCGTTCGTTTCGTTCTTTCTCCACCACGAACCTCCCCCATTCGCCGGGTTCCTGAGAGAGCAGATCTCATTGGTAACTTGAAAACTGAGATATTTTGGACGACTGTTCTGGGAATCATCCCTTCGTTTTTGATACCAATTCTTCGAGGTTTTGAATCGTATGCACTCGATGGTTGGGTCAACCTCCTGTTTGGGGGACTTGTCGCAGGATTTGTTACAGGAGCGATTTGGCGTCCTCGTCGGCCATCAATAGCATACGAAGAGGGCGTTCAGGAGTCCGATGGGTTGCTCGCTAACGTTTCCCAATAAGAATCCTTACGAATTGCATCAGCGACACAAATCGATGCCATATTGACAATATGTCGAACACCATCTTGGCGTGCCACAAGTTGAACAGGGTGTTTCATACCCTCGAGAATCGGACCTGTCATCTCTGCATCTGCGAGTTGTTCCAACATCTTGTAAACGATGTTTGCAGATGCGAGGTTCGGCAAAACAAGAATGTTCGCAGCCCCAGTGAATTCCATGAATGGATATTCCTTTTGGACGTTCGAATCAAGAGCTGTATCAGCTTGCATTGGACCATCAATGACCAATGTTGGGTCAAGGATGCGTGCAATTTCAACCGCTTCTTCAATTCGATCGCTACGTTGTTCACGAGTACTTCCGAAATTCGAAAAGGAAAGCAATGCAACCTTCGGGTCAACACCAAACCTTCGTGCCACTTTTGCAGTCTGTACTGCGATTTCAGCCAACGTTCGGCTATCTGGATAAACGTTCACTGTCGCATCTGCCAAGAATAGAATCTTACCTTTGATGGTTACCATGTAGCAGCCGATTAGGCAATGCGCATCGTCAGCAGCGCCTATTGTTTCCAAAACTGGGCGAAGAACGTCGCTGTAATTCCTGCTCACGCCTCCCACAAAGCCGTCAGCATCCCCTGACTCAACCATTTGACTAGCGAAATATGGCCGGCTCTTGAGCAAACGCTGAGCATCCGCTTTCGTTACACCTTTTCGTTTTCTTCGTTTGAACAATGCATCTGCATAAACGCCTTTCCGACGATCATCGAAACGCGGATCGTAACATTCGTACTCGAAATGAAAATGCAATTCTTCCATCATACGAGCAATACGTTCCTCCGGACCCAGCAAGATTGGTTTGCAGATTTTCTGTTCAGCCAATTGAGCGGCAGCGCGAATCACTTTCTCATTGTCGCCTTCGGGGAATACGATGCGCTTGTTTCGTCGACGGACCTGGTTGATGATACTCCGCATAATCGAGTAGGTCATTCCTAGTCGGGCCTCCAAATCCTCACGGTAGGATTGCATGGAGAATTCCTCTGGTAAGATGGATGCAACTCCCTCTTCGACTGCTGCTTGAGCGACTGCTGATGCTTCCCAAATCAGAACGCGACGGTCGAATGGTTTGGGAATGATGTATTCTGGCCCATATTCCATCGTTGCACCATCGTACGCCTCTGAAATGTAATCAGGTACTGGTTGCTTTGCAAGTTCGGCAAGGGACCGTGTTGCAGCCATCTTCATGTTCGGTGTAATGTCTCGAGCCCGCACATCAAGGGCGCCTCGGAAGATGTATGGGAAGCCGAGGACGTTGTTGACTTGATTGGGATAATCCGAGCGTCCAGTGGCGATAATCGCATCGTTGCGTACCTCAAGAATGTCCTCTGGCATAATTTCTGGTGTTGGGTTTGCAAGTGCGAAAACAATTGGCTTTTCTGCCATCGCTGAAACCATTTCTTGACTCACGAGTCCTCCTTTTGATAAACCAAGAAGCACATCTGCACCCTTCATGGCATCGAGAAGTTGGCCATCATCGCAGTCAGCTGCAAACTTTGCCTTGTATTGATTCAGTTCGCCTCGGTCAAGACGTCCTTTTGTGATGATGCCTTGGGAGTCGACCATCTTGATGTTCGATCGCTGAACACCAAGTGCAACGTAGTGTTCTGCACATGCAAACGCAGATGCACCTGCACCTACGACAACAACAGAGATGTCGTCCAGTTCCTTTTCTTGAAGTTCAACAGCATTCAACAATGCTGCACCGGAAATGATGGCAGTCCCATGCTGATCGTCATGCATGACAGGAATATCCGTTGCTTCTGCAATTCTACGCTCGATTTCAAAGCATTCTGGAGCTTTGATGTCTTCAAGGTTGATGCCTCCAAACGTCTTGGAAATGTTGACAACAGTCTGGATGAACTCCTCTGGGTCGGTCACATCGATTTCGATATCAAAGACATCGATATCTGCAAACGTTTTGAGCAACAATCCCTTTCCTTCCATGACTGGTTTGCTCGCTAGTGCTCCGATGTTACCAAGGCCTAGAACGGCTGTACCGTTGGAAATAACAGCGACCAGATTTCCTTTAGATGTGTATCGGTACGCATCTTCTGGACGCTCAGCGATTTCAAGACAAGGGTATGCAACTCCTGGCGAGTATGCGAGAGAAAGTTCGTGTGCTGTAGAATGTGGTTTTGTAGGTACAACCTTGATTTTTCCTTGAGGCGCTTCCTCATGGTAATCAAGGGCTTCTTTTCGAAGAAGTTGGTCTTTCTTGTCGTCCATTTCGTTCCCCTGAGTTCGCCTTGGACGCATCAATGGTTTGAGTCTTCGCTCTTTATTAGCGTCATTTGAGGGGTTCCTAATGTTGATTAAAGCCACCGTTGACAATAGAAGAACTATTGAAGGTGCCGAATAGTGTTTGTCTAGAGGAGAACACATGCGGTCTCGTATTCTTGCTGCGTTGTGCCCACTTTTGTTGCTGTTAACCTCAATGAGCGGTTGCCTTTCCGAATCGGTGGAAGTTGCACAGGAATCAGATGGTGAGGTGTTCGCCACCGAACCCGTGGATGTGCGAGAGTGCTTCGAATATGATGACAAAGAACGATGCTGGTTCGTCCATGTTCCTGCAAACACCTCGCTTGAATTTTGTCAAGAACATTCTTGCCCCCTGCTCATCGATATCCACGGCCGGCACGTGACCGCCGAACTGCAGAACAATCTCTCCGATTTCGCCCGCGTCACCGATGAGGACCACACGATTCTCTTGCACCCAGAGGGTATCGGCCTAGGATGGAATTTTGGCTGGTGCTGTGGTGAGGAAGACGACGTCGGCTTCCTGCTTGCGTTAATCGATCACATGATCGAAAACAGATCAGCTGATGCGAGTCGCGTGTACTTGAGCGGATGGAGCAACGGCTGTTTTATGAGCCAAGAAATGGCAATGGTGGCCAGCCACAAAATCACCGCTATCGCTTGCATGGCCGGATATACCGAAGAGCCGAAATCGGCCGATTACTCACCCATTCCCGTCATGGAATTCCACGGGTTTTTGGATCCAGGCGTCCTCTACGGCCATTCTTCGACCGCGTCTTTTCAAGTCGCGGGCACACTGGAAGGGGACGAGGGCGCCATCCAGAACCTCTACTATTGGGCAGACGCTAACGGGTGCTCTGGGCTGGTACCCGACTTTGAGACGGTCGAATCAGACCACTCGATCAAGAAATTCACGGAGTGCGAAAACGGTTCACAAGCCGCGTTGTACACCTTGAATCTCGCTCAGCACAACCCTTACCTCAACGACTACGAAGGTGCCGACGGCCCCTTCAATGAGGCGACTTTGAAAGGCAACCCAACGGGCTTGGACATCACGGCCATCGCGTGGGAGTTCCTGCGCGAGTTCGACAAAGATGAACCGATGGCTTGATGCTGTATCTACGCCGGCGTTTGTCACCAAAACACAGAATATTTCTTACGTCGTTCTACACCTAAAGAAACTCAAATTCGCTTGCGATTGGCTTCTTTTGAAAGGTTCTGAATGGTGGTCGATACAACCGTATTCTATGGAAGGACTATGGAGGATGTTGATATCTGAGCCATCAGGGGCAAATGTATGCGTTCACGAATTATTGCAACCATCGGGCCAGCAAGCGACAATGCAGAAACGCTTGCAGAAATGATTGAATCTGGCATGAATATCGCTCGACTCAACTATTCACACGGTGATTTCGATGGTAAAGAACAGACCATACAAAGCATCAGAGAAGCGGAAAAAAAGACTGGAGTACACATTGGTTTGCTCGCTGATTTGCCTGGGCCGAAATTACGACTTGGGAGATTTGAAGGTGAAGTTGAGCTCTTGCGGGGTGAACTTGTCGATCTTCACTGCGGTTTCGGGGAAGGTCTGCCTCCTCAAAGTACGACCATTCTCGGCGAAATGGTCAAGGCATTACCGGTCGAATGGAGCGGTTTGTCCAAGGATTTGCAGAAAAGCGATCCTGTTCTCCTTTCTGACGGCTTGATTCGTCTTGAAGTCTTATCTGCACCCGATTTTGACGGGGAAATCGTTCGATGCCGTGTTGAAGATGGAGGGATTTTGACCCAAAGAAAAGGAATCAATGTTCCAAGAACGTTGGTCAAACTTCCAGCTGTTGGCCCTCATGATTTGAACTGCCTTGACCACGCTCTTTCTCAAAATGTGGATTTTGTAGCGGTCTCATACGTTCGTAGTGCTGATGATTTGCAGCCTGCTAGGGAGCGTATTGAAGCCGCTGGTGTGCATACTTGGATCGTTGCAAAAATTGAACATCCTGCAGCTTTGGACGATCTGAATGCAATTGTCGAAACCGCAGATGTTGTCATGGTCGCACGTGGAGACTTGGGCGTTGAAATCCCTCTTGAGGAAGTGCCTGCTGCACAGGAACGCATTGTCTCCGCTTGCCTTGAACGTGGTACGCCGGTCGTGGTTGCAACGCAGATGTTGGAAAGCATGGTCAATCATGCACGACCAACGAGAGCCGAAGTCACTGATGTAGCAACTGCCATACGTCAACATGCGAGTGCTGTGATGTTGTCCGGAGAGACTGCAAACGGTCAACACCCAGTAAAAGCAGTTGAAACGATGGCACGAATTGCGGAAACGGTTGAACAATCGACTCAAGGACTGCCCGATCCACCTGCACTCGCCGCATATGTCTCAACGCGCGTCATTGCTGGTGCTGCAATCGATATTGCACGAGAAACCAATGCAAAGCATCTCATCGTTGGTACAGAACACGGAAATGCTGCGAGATTAATGGCTGCACACCGCCCAAGAATTCCAATATATGCTATGACAAATCGTATACGAGCGGCTCGAAGGACCACAATTTTGCCCGGTGTTGAAAGCCTCATTGTTGAAGAGAAATCGCGTGCACGTTCAACCGTTGCAGAAGCTGTCAAACAACTCTATGATAAAAAGAAAATTCGACCAAACGACACGATTGTTGCCATTTCAGGTTCGCCACTTGCGATTTCAGGAAGAACCTCAACAATTCGACTGTTGTTTGTTAACGAAAAAGGCGAATTGACAGACTTGGAATGAAGTCTTGTTCTACCAACGACACAGGGCCTTTATGTAGTGAAGTGGTTGCATTGACTTCATGAGCAAGTGGCGGGGGGACAACCAAAGGCCCCGAAAGGCCCTTTTCTTGACCGCACTTATGCTTCTAGCATCATGGTCTGTTGCTCTGGCCGGAGTCCCGCTAGCATCAGCACACGAAGCAGAGGATGTCATTTCATGGCCCCTCTCGGGAAGCAACGATACAGGTTGGGTTCAACTTGATGCAGTCGTTGGCTCGGACCCTATTTTGTCCAGCCAAGCAACCGCTGATTGGATTCTCGAATTCGCGCCCGGTGCAGAAATTTCCAACGTTTCTCTTCAAATCCACGTAAACGGATCGGATGGCCTGATGATTGATGAACCACTCATGGTTGCAAACGACATTGGGATCAATCTCTTCGACTGGAGTGGTCTCGGAACCTTAGGAGCGTCGGACTCTTTCGATGGTGCGAATCCATACGCAGATCGGTTATCACCCAACAGCGCTTCGGGCGCGGGCTGGACCCTGCCTTCAAACGCCGTTATTACAGAACTTGCCTTTGAAGCACTTGCTCCGCTCGATCCAATCACTTCGTTTACACCCGTCACGATCCCGCTCTATGGTGCAGTACAACACCCTATGGATGGCCAACTCTATCTTCAAAGCAGCACATCAATCCTTGTTCTTGATGCAAACAACGATCCGGCGTTCATCGACGCCTACGATTTTAATGACCTGAATTCCGAAATTGTTGGGATGGGCATCGGGCCCAACAACAACCTCCACGTTGCATTTTCAAATGGGATGTTCAAACTGATTTCCTACGATGATGGCACCGTTAGTGACGGTCTGCCGGACGCTGGATTTGAAATCGCTCTCTTTGAGGTTCTATCGTCTGGCATCTACACGATGACAAGTGGCGGTACGCTTCTCAAACTCGATGCTTCCAACACATGGAGCCAGGTTGTATCTGCCTCATCGAACAATTGGCCTACATCCACTGAAGTCAATGACCTCCACGAGCAAAATGGGATACTCTATGCCGCTACAAACAGTGGAGTGGGGCGTTATGACTTGAATGCAAATCAACCACTTTCGGTCTGGGATTCTGCGAACGTTCTGCACAGCAACAACGTCACAATGATGGAGACTGCGGGCAACCAGGTGCTCTTTGCCTCTGGTGACAATGGACTTGCAAGGTACAATTGGAACTCAGGTTTTTGGCTCGCAACTTGGAACGATGCAAACTGGTTGCCTTCCAATGATGTCTCAGGAATTAAAGCATTCCAAGATACGCTCCACATTATGACTGGTGAGCAACTCTTGAGGTACAATTTGACCACTGGAGTATTCGGATCCTCAATTCCTCTCAACGACATTGCACTTGTTGAATCCGATGAAAACGCCTTATTCGCTTGGTCTCCAAACGGAGAACGTGCCCCCTCAACAATGATGCATGTCGCAACGGATGGAGGGCGAATTGTTCTCGTTGAAGCCTCCATGCAGAGTACTGTTGGGCGTGAAATTGTTCTTGCAAGCGGCCCATCGACTCCACAACTCTCCGATGCACTCGAACACAACGGAATCCTCTACGCCGCTGGTTATTCTTCTGAGACCATCGATCGGTTTGATGTTGCATCTTCAGTTTGGCTTACTCCAATCAACATCGGCAACCCTGTGACATCCCTTGCCGTGACAGGAGACACCATCATCGCTGGAACCCTTGAAGATGGATTGTTCCTTATCGAGAACGGTTCCATCCGAACCAATATCGCAGCTGGTTCGAACCCGGACGCCAACTCAGAATACATCACGGATATCGCAGCCGTTGGAGATTGTACATCGACCATAGGTTGCCAGATTCTCTTTGTTCAAGAATACGCTGCATTCCGAGCAGATGTTGATTCAACCGCAGTTGGTTCTGCTACACTCCTTACATCAGATTATTTCCTGACGGGACAAGTTGCAGCATATGCTGGCGTGGGTTATTGGGCTTCAGACGAAGGTTTACTTCGCTATG
Source organism: Candidatus Poseidoniaceae archaeon (assembly GCA_965662895.1). Classification (GTDB taxonomy): domain Archaea; phylum Thermoplasmatota; class Poseidoniia; order Poseidoniales; family Poseidoniaceae; genus MGIIa-L2. The sequence continues at coordinate 69,068 of CBFIJH010000006.1, forward strand.
ATATTGTGAACGAAACCTTCCTTGCAGCATGGGGTTCGACCGGAGTTAATCGAGTAGATAATGCCCCTGTAGCGGTTGTGGGAGATGTTCTCCACATGGGACTTGCGGGCTATGGTGTTGCCCGAAAGGACCTCAGCACCGGGGAAATTCTCCCGCCTTTGACCGCAAGCAACCGTGGTGGTCTACTTCCTTCCGACCAAATTTACGCCCTCGATACCGATGGGTCCAACCTCTACATTGGAACCCAACAAGGTGCTCGCAAATGGGACGGAAACCAAATGACAAGTTTCGGCCAAGGTTCATCCTGGCAAACACGCCCTTCGCAATTCTTCGACTTTGCAATCGAGTCCAGTAGTACCGGAGGAAGTCTCTATGCTGGGACCAACATCGGAGTTTGCAAGTACAGCATCGCAACCATGAGCATCGACGATTGTCAGAACGTCTACGACGGTATGCCGAACTGGGCAACTTACGTTGTTGGCGTCAACAGTACGACGGTTTTCGGAGGAACGTTCAGCGGCGTAGGACTCATTGACAAGAGTAGTTTCTCCGTCGATGACACATGGGAAGCAACTGCATCTACCTCGAATGCTCTTGTTGAAATCATCGATGATATTGCCTACATTGGGCTCACCGGCATCGGTGTTGCGCGATGGGACATCAACAACAACGAATGGCTCACAACGTGGACCGAAGACAACGCTCTTGACAACGGAAATGAAGAGGTGACAAGTCTTCTCGCAGACATCCAGCCAGGGTACATTTGGATTGGTGGACGTGATGGTTTCCAACTCCTGGGAACAGCCAACGGGACAGAATTCTATGACATTGAAAAATCAAACTCGCTCTACAGTGGCAATGGTAATCCGTTCGATTTGACGATGTATGGAAATACGATGTACTATCACCAAGGCACCTCAAGCGACAGCATCTACGGCATTGATATTGCAAATTTCACCTCAATTACACCGCTCGATGCTGGTCAACGCATAGGAGAGAATGGAGGTGACATTTCTGGCCTCGAAATCGTTGGTGACACCTTACTTGCAAGTGTTGTTTCAGGTCAATGGTGGAATCAAGATGGAAGCGGCGGAATCGTACAATACGATCTATCATCCAACGCATGGAATGCATCCGTTTTACCTTCTGGACAGGTCAATCGAGTCACAGCGTTTGAATCATCAAGCGGGCATACATGGGTTTCTTGGGGCGACCTTGGTGTCGAAGTTTACAGTCCAACGGGGACCAAGCTTGGGTTTTGGGACAACCTTGAATTCCCAATTCGAGAAATCATTGAATACGATGGATTGATTCTTTTTGCCACAGAAGATGGTATTGAACGATTCAACGAAACCTCATTCGCATGGGAGTCGACATGGACGCCAGGAAATGGAATACCGAACAACATGGGCGATTGGATTGGCGAGTTGTGGACAGATGGAAGCCATCTTGTCGTTGGATCTGCAACCTTTGCAGGATGGGGCGGATTCCAGCGCGGAATTGTGGGCCACCTCGATGGAACAACAGGAACATGGTCAACGTTTAACACCGGACAGAATGGTATACCAAACGGATATCCATTGTCAATGAGCGAGTGCGGCTCTTATCTCTACATCGGTTTGTACAACAATAACGGGGGAGTGGCGTATATGGATTTGAACAGTTCCTCTGTCGTAGGGTCATTCACCACCTCGGTGCTTCAAGATGGTCGGGTCTCTGCCGTGTCGTGTGATACCTCGGACGTCTTGTATGTTGCATACAACTTAGCAAATCAAGGTATTTCGAAATACGATACCTCTGCAAGCAGGTGGATTGCAAGAATTACGACAGGAACAAACAACCTACCCGGAGACCCAGTATGGTTCGATGCGATGGATTATTCCAACGGAAAGCTCATGATCGGCTATGATGATGCAGGAGGATTTGCAATTATCTCAACGCTAGGGGCAGTGTCAGGACAAGCAAGCCTCCAACGTGTTGGAACTCCCGTAACGTCGGTTAAACACACTGGAACAGAGTGGTTGATCGGTCAAGCTGGTGAAGCAAGCGGCTACTCACGCGTTGAGAAATTGGGTGGTTCCGGCTTGTACACGGCATTTGAATTGCCTGCACTGGTCAGTGGAAGCATTCCCTCTATGGCGAGTAATGGGGACAAAATTTGGATTGCAACCGAATCCTCAACTGGAGGAAACGGCGGTGGACCAGCGGCCGCAGGAATCCTGCAAGGCACCTTCAATTCAACCGGAGGTATCGAATGGGAGGAAGGCTGGGCATTCCCGTTTTCTACCTCCATCAGCGACATGAGATTAGAAGGAACAACCTTGTACGTCTCAACCTCGGGAACAGGACTGTACACATTGGACACATTGACAGGCATCTTACAACGACAAACAGGATCGATTCACAACAATCTTGGTGGATTGGGTGTGCACACTACGAACGGTGTCTCGACCATGTACGTTGGTTTACTCGGTACATTCTCGACATCTGCTGGAGTCCAATCCTATGATTTGACGGCCCAGCAATTTGGAAACGGTCAACTCCTCTCCGGATTGCCGTCGGATAATATCCAAGGATTTGCATTTTCCGCAGATCACGTATACGTTGCAACTCAAAATGGAATTGGTCGATGGAATGTATCTGCTGACGATTGGGACAATCCACTTACAACCGCAGACGGCTTGCCTTCTTCGAATATTGAAGATGTGAAATTCATCTCCAACTCACTGTACATTGCCTCAGCAAGTGGCCTATCTCAATACATCCCAACTACAGGTGCGATTAGTACCAACACAACCGCAGATGGTTTGCTTGGAAATTCTGTATGGTCGATTGAAACCTATTCTCCTCCTTCGATAAATCAAGCCGTTCAACTTGTTCTCGGTCATGACGGAGTAGGTGCTGAACGGCCAGGGGTATCGATGGTCGATGCTTCCTCAAACGCTGTTGTTTCAACCCATCGATTCGACCAACTTCCTTCAAACTACATCACTGCGATAGCATCCGATTATGCCGGCTTACACATTGCCACCGATGTTGGCCCTATGGTCCATTATGATGGTTTAACGCAAGAATTTGAAGACGGATTGGCAAGTTTCCAACTTCCATCTTGGCCTGTCTTTCGAATGGACAGTGATGGAACACATCTCATGCTCATGGGGCTCAATGCCCTTGCAATTGTCGAAGCACACACAACATCGCATGCAATTGTCAAGTCAACAGCCGTTCAGAGCCCAACAAACGTCGCTGTCGGCACCAGCGGGTTTTGGTTAACGACAAGTGACGCTGGACTTCGAGGGTGGACACCTGCTACTGCCTTTGATGAAATGGAAAGCCAAACTTCTCGATCGGCTAATCCACTAAACATCGGCTTCAACTCTGAATTCATGGAAATCTCCAACATGACGCACTCTGGCTACCAAATTGATCTCGTTACGCCAGACAATCCAGTTGAACTTAACGCATCCATTGGACAGGCTGGTGTTCATGGCTTGCTGTTCCAGACTGTTCCACTCATTATGACTTCACCAGTTTCAAATGCTGCAGTATGGGCAAAGTCTTCCAAACTGAGATACGATGCAATCCTCGAATTGGACAACTCAACAGGCGTAGAGGATGGTCTACAGTTGGCGATCAACAACGGACAATTGATCAACGGAACGAGGTTTGTTCCCATCAAACTCATCTCACCTTCAAACGGTTCAATTGAAGTGCGATTAACATACGACTGGGTTCGATTGGATACGCCCGTTGAAATTTCAGATATGTACGACCGCCCTGATGATGGAGGCGGTGCACTTACGGTTGAGTGGACCTTAGTTCATGACCCTGATTTCAGCCGATATCTCGTCTATGTAAGCGATGAACCGTGGACTGCACTCCCAACTGATATTGATCTTGTAAGTCGAATCATCGATAAATCTGAATCCATACACAGTCGTCTGAAAGCAGATGTCACGACAGCAAATGGCGTACCACTTTCAGATGGAGTGGAATACTATGCCCTTGTTGTCGTGGAATACAACAATGGGAGATACGGAATACCGAGTCAAGTCTTTGGCCCAGTGACAACCAGCAACGAAGTCCCTGCACCGCCTGAATGGGCAATTGCTCAACCCTTAGACGGTGGTGTCGCCGGTGATTTGGAAACAGAGTGGTCTAGATGCAACGCTCTTGACCTCCTTGAGACTCGAATTTATGCATCAACTCAATCAATGACCAACATCCTCGGTCTTTCCGTTGTATCCTCCGTCGTGCCCTCTGAGGGGAACACTACCATCCTTAGTTTGGAACCCGGCAAACCGTACTGGCTTGGGTTCACATGCGTTGATCAAACCGGACAAGAAGATGTCATGAATGCAACAATCATTGGGCCCGTGGTTCCAACAGGAGGTGTTGATGACGGTATTGCACCAGCGAAATTGGAAAATGTTTGGGCCATTGATACCCCGGATGATGAAGGGGGGCGAATTACGGTCGGCTGGGACAAAAGCCCTGCGGATGATTGTGCATATTATGTCGTTTACATGATTACAGGCGTCGTTTTCACCACATACCCATCATCAGTCGCTGGATTTTCAGAGTCGAGCATCATCAACAACTGCGATGACAACTCGACAATCGTTTCCCAAATTGATGGCCTACCTTTGTCCGATAATTTGGAGTATTACATCGGTGTTGTCGCCTTTGACAGTTGGCTCAATGGGAATATCAATGATGTTGAAATTGTAACCGCAACGCCACTTGACAATTCAAACGGTGCAGCAATGCCGCCAACACGAATTGAAAACATACAGGCATACGATCATCCGGACGATGATGGAACGGCAATCGATGTGGTATGGACTGTCTCAGATGCTGGAGATTTTAGTCACTACATTGTATGGGCCGCTGACAAGCCTGTTGATGATGTGGGGTATTTGTGGAATGCATATGGGGACGATCCAGCAAATTGTGGCTGCATCATGATTGACAAGCAGTGGATTGATGAAGATAAGAATCCAATCGAATTGACATTGAACACTGCCCTCTATGGGGCTGCAACACAACAGGATGATCAATTCGGTCCATCCGACACACCAAAGTTGATTCAGCCTGGAACCGAACTGTTCGTGACCGTCACAGTTCACGACGTACAAGGCAATGTCTACACCGATTCATTGCTCTCAGCGAGCGTCATTCCAGTGAACAACTTCGAAGATACAACTCCTCCTCCTAGATTGGACAACATTAGCCTCAGTGATCGACCAATGGATGATGGTTCAGCGCTCCACCTTGAGTTTGAACTTTCTCCAGCAAGTGACGTCATTCAATACGACGTGTACGCTGCATCTTGGTCCTTTACAAGCGTTGGAGTAGGAGCGGATGGACCGAATGCTCCGTTGATGACACTCGACCGTAATCCTGACCTACCACTGACCATATCTGAATTGGCAGGAGATTTGCCAGTTCTACCCGGACAAGAAACGTGGGTCACGGTTGTTCCTGTTGATTCCTCAGCAAATTCGATTCGAACAAATTTGACCGTTGTTTCTGCACAGTCCATCGATGATGGTGTAACCGACCCAGGCAGTTACTTGCCGAGCATCGGTGGCATTACACTCAAGTGGGTTGAAGAAAGTGAAATTTTGGTGACATGGAACCATTCAACCAATCTCAACGTCAAAGGCTACCAAGTTCACATCAGTTCTGAAGACTTCATGGACATCACCGATGCGACATTCGTCGGCGAGACGCAAACAGCGAATTCGTATGTGATAACAGAGGCTGTTTTCGACAGTCTTGTCAATTCGTCGAATTGGTTTATTTCAGTAACGCCCTTTGATGAAAATGAAGTCCGAAATACTGTGGATGCTATGCGAATCAACGCAGTGAATGCTGAAGAACCTGGTGAGAGTGAAAGTTCCGAAAATGGGCTCGAATCGTTGCTAACGACACCAAACCTCGTTGCTACTGGACTCGTCCTCATATCACTCTTGCTTCTCATCGCCATCTTCAGAGGAAGAGGAAAGAAGAGTCAGAGTGAGAAGGAGTGGGATATTCAAACAGCAACATGGGGTATCAGCGATGATGCTTGGAACACGCCAGCACAGTCGAACGTACCAGCTCCGCCACCGGCTGCACCGATTCAAACCGATACCCTCTTCCAAGCCGCCGATCGAATCGAACGTCAGGAAAGTGGGCGTGAACAGTACGTTCCGCAAATGCCGGTGATGAACCCAGTCCGAACAAACATCGATGATGCTCTGTTAAACGATCTTGATATCGGAAAGCCACAACAGAAATCAAGTTCGGCCATTGATACATCATTCCTCGATGACTTGTTGTAACACCGAGATGCTCAAGGCATAGCGGGTTAAGGGGCAACCATGAGCGGGGTTGTAGGTGGCCCTCGGTCATCGGTATTTTCAACAATGAGGTTCTCAAAGAGAAAAGGAATCTTCTTGTTTGAGAATCATATCAAGCGTATGAAAATCCATTTAAATAAATTAAGGATTGAAGATTCATCAATTGAAATGGATTCAATACTCGATTTCCTATTGAAAAATCCTCCAAAGTTGGCAGAAGGGCTTCTTCGGCTTGAGTGCACCTCTTCCCACAAACTTCATGTTACATACCGTCCCTTTTCAATCCAAAATGAAGAAGTCGATGCTGTAACAGTTCCAAGTCCTGTTTGGCCAAAACGTGTATCTGGAACAAAGCACGGGGCATGGGAATCTTACATCAAGGCTCGAGGATATGCAGAGGAGCATGGGGCTGACTTGGCGCTCCTTATTCACGATTTTTCGATTGTAGATTGCGATAGATGCGCGCCACTAATCGTGGATGAAGACGGTGTTCTTTGGGCAAGTAACTCCGATCTTTCCGTGCAGTCAATCACATTTGATTTGCTGAAGGATGCCTTACAAATGAAAGGTTATGCCATTCAACGTGGCCATCTCAATGAGCGCATTGTTGCTCGTTGTGCTGAAGCTGTTGCCGTGGGGAGTGGAGTTGGAGTACTCAAAATCGATTCGATTGATGGCGAACCAATCGGAAACGGAAATAAGCATCTTTTCGAATTGTGTAAAACCATCCTCGATGTACAGTATCAAAACGAAAATCAATGGACGGAGGTCTGGAAATGAGATCGATGAATTCGATTCGTCAGCTACTCATCGAGCGAGGACTGCTTGGTCAGAACGCTCAGAATTATGGGTCGGCAGATGAATTGATGCTCGTTTCAGCGGGACCTGAAAGTTATCTCTCTCGATTCTCTCTGTTGTGTGGTCCTTCGAAAAACCGGGTTCTTGTTCGACAACCATCACGTGAGATATTACCGCCTCAGCAAAACCATTCCCCACTTTCTGGTGAGATTCGGCTCGAAGAAAGTACAGAATTTGTCTTTCAGCAAGAAACTTGGAACGGTCGATGTTGGATTCAATCACAGTCAAGTTCGCACTCATCACTCGCAACGGGTTTGAGGGAGGTTTGTCCACAAAGTGCCACTCCTTTTATCGGAAGTCCTCCCGAGGATTTACCCTTTCAAGGCCCGTTTTGGTCGGGAAGCCTTTCCTACGATCTCTTGCAAATGACGCAACCGATACGTTTGCAATTCCCTCCAAAAGAAGGAACACTCTTGTGTGTTTTATGGCAAGTTGACCATTGCATTGTTTATGATAAGCAACGCGATTCATTTTTTGTATTATCAACGGACATGGCATGGAAGAACAACGTGTTGGATTGTCTTGAAAAAATTGATGAAAAAGATGCAACGATTGAAATCCCTCAATCGAACCCTCCAGTCTCAGATTGCAGCGATAAAGAACATGAAAATATCGTCACAGATGTCCAATCAGCCATTGTTGATGGTCAATTGTATCAATTGAACTATGGCCGAACCTGGGAAGGTGAGATCCGAGCCGAACCATGGGATATTTTCCGTCATTCTGTCGCATCGAACCCAGCCCCATATTCTGGTTTTCTGCACATGAAAGATGAAGCGTTTGCACTGGTATCAGCTTCGCCTGAATCGCTTCTTCATACGGAAAATGGAATCGTTACAACGGCTCCCATCAAAGGTACTGCTCCTCGGGGTGCATCCGAAATCGAAGAATTGCTCCTTCGAGAAGATATGATTTCGGATCGTAAGGAGCGTGCAGAACACCGTATGTTGGTCGATCTCATGCGGAACGATGTTGGTCGAATTGCCCAACCGAACCAGGTGTGGGTCGACCGTTTTGATGTTGAAGCATATGCTGAAGTTCAGCATCTTGTTTCTCGCGTTAAAGGAAAGTTAAGAAAAAATGTTGACCTCTTTGATGCCATTGAAAACGTATTCCCAGGGGGGTCGATTACCGGGTGTCCAAGAACTGTTGTCTGTGCAGCAATCGATGAACTGGAGCGGAAATCACGATCTTTTTGGACCGGTTCTATGGGATGGTTTGATCCATCGACCGGACATTCTTCATGGAATATCCTGATTCGCACTGCAGAACTTCACAAGAAGAATTCACTATGGCATGCTTCCGTAACCGCTGGTGGAGGGATTACCATTGAATCCAACCCAAAGTCGGAGGTTGCTGAAGCAAAATGGAAGGCGAACGCTCTTTTGCGTTCGTGTGGATGGATTGACGAACCTGTTACTTCAAATCCGGGAAAGACTCTGGGAATCCATCCTCTGCCTCTTGAAACGAACCAAAGCAATCATTCAGTCTCATCCGCAATTTACACGAAACAATACAAGAAAAATGCAATTTTACTCATTGATAACTTGGATTCATTTACGTACAACATTGCCCACGTTCTTTGTGGACTTGGACACGATGTGAACATTCTCTCAGGACGCAAGAAATTGCATGTCACGGCTCAACAATTGCTTGATGATTTGCAACCATCGCATATCATTCTCGGACCGGGTCCTGGCTGGCCAGAAGACAGTCCTTTGACCATGGAACTTGCAAAACTATCACTCAGTGGCGGCACACCGCCTCTTCTGGGAATTTGTCTCGGGCATCAGGCCATCGGAGTCGTGGCAGGACTAAACCTCGTTCCGAGTCCGATTGGCCCGGTTCATGGCATCCCGGTGAAATGCATGCATGAACATCAAGGCCTGTTTGAAGGATTGGGTGATGTTTTCATGACGCGTTACAACTCCTTGACGCATTTATCTGCAGAACTTCTCGAAAACCCAAATCTGATCCTTGATGCAACTGACGATACCGGTTCCTTGGTTCTTGGATTCCACTCAGCAAACAGTTCAGTCTTTGGTGTTCAATTTCATCCCGAATCGGTTGGGAGCCAATCTGGAGTTCATATCCTGTCAAAATTTCTAGAATATCGAGCGCATGGTTGAAATGACGGCAGTCTTTGGATTGCATTGAGGGAAGAAGATGCCTATCTGTCGACTCTGCTCTGGAACCTATCCCCGTGAATTTTTCATTCATGGAAATGGACCAAACACACAAGTTTGTTCCCGTTGTGGAGTCGAGCATGGTTATGTTAGCAAAGATGAGGTTGCGAACCTCTACGATGATACTCTGAAGTCAGCCCGCCTGAGCACAGTCACACGTCGTTATCGTCCATTCATCTATCTGACCGTTCTATGGGGAATTTACATTACCACAGTTCGCGGTATAAATCCATGGGGATGGTACATGCTCATCATGCTGACCTTGCTCACTCTAGCGTCGATTGTTGTCTTCATTACCAGCGGAGCAAGGTACTCTAGCAACCTAGCCCGATTGACTCCAGACTATGAACGCCCCAAAGGGCATTAGTTCATCACTTTGAATGTATTCTCAAGACATCTCCATCGGAGAGTTGATGATCTGCACCAACAACTCGACGTGTTCGTCCATCCACACCCTTGATGAAACCATCACCGAGATCGGAGTGGACCTTGTAAGCAACTTGTTTTGCTTGAATTCCTTCTGGTACAACGAGAGCATCAGGAAGAACATTGCCATCTCCATCCGTCCACTGAGTTTCATCTTGGACAGGATACACGACGATACGTTTGAGCTCTTCAAACAACACTTGGTCGAGTAGCGGAAGGATACCAGTGCCTTTCATGTTCTGTAGACGTTCTGCCAATACTGCAAGACCCTTCTGTTGTGCTTCACTCATCGATTTTTCTTGATTTAATTCGAACGAGGTGCTTCCGAGTGTGTAGGTAATGAAGCCTGCTTTGCTTGCTTGGCGTAGTGCAAGTTCGGTTTCAGCAGAGCAAGGTGTAAATGAAGGAAGCACTGTTTGGAAGTGCTCGACTACACCTTCAGGTGCCAAATCCGCTTTGTTTCCTGCTACAAAGATTGGAAACAGGTGCTCGCGTAACGACGATGCAAGGAGCATCAGGACGTTGTCTGGCCAATCCCATGGTGAGGTCATATCGGAGTGATTTTGAGAAAAGGCGTCAAAAGCGCGTTGGCATAACACTTCTGTTGCGCCTAAACCGGAGAGACGCTCCTGTAGGAACTTTGTGAAACCTTTCACGCCTTCAGCTTGTATTCGCCGAGCTCCTCTGGACCATCCATCTTTGACCAACCCAAGAATCCATGCATCCAATTCATTGGTTAGAAAATCCACTTCAGCTTGTGCTTGCTCAATCGCTTCTTCCTTCGTGCTTTTCACACCTGTAGGATTGCCTTCGATGTCTGTTGTACCTGCAACATCAATCACTTGGATTAATGCATCACAATCTGCTAAATCAGAAAGGAAGGCATTTCCACGTCCCCGACCTTCACTCGCTCCAGGAACCAATCCCGCAACATCGACAAGCATGCAGGGTACAAAGCGCTGATGTCCATCGCAAGATCCAGTCCTTGGCGTACAGATGCTCCCCCCTCGTTCTTGAGGAAACTGGGTACGCCCATCCTCCTCCAATCGTTTTCGCAAAACTCCACATGGACAAGGCTTGCGACTTGGAATGAAAGAAAATCCTACATTCGGTTCGATGGTACAGAACGGATAGTTTGCAATATCTACAGGGATGAGTGTTGACGCGGCAAAGAATGTCGATTTTCCGACATTTGGCTTTCCAACCAAACCAATACGCACGGATTGACCGCCTCGCTTCACTCTTCTTCAGATACGCCTGAACGAACACGTGCAATTGCAATATCAAGTTCAGGTAGGTTTACGCGACCATCACCATCAAGATCGACAAATTCCATCAGCTTGGCAATGTCCCAAGGAGGTAAGTCTGCAATTTCTGCATTTCGCAATGCTTGCTGGAGTTCATATCCGTCAATGAGTCCAGAGTCGTCCAAGTCAATTGAGCGGAAGAATTCGAAGATACTGATTTCCTTCTTTTCAAGATAGTCCGACAGCATTTCAAGTTCATTCTTCTCCACAGGGAATTCATCGATTTCATCATCATGCAATGTTGAGGAGACTTCAATAATCGTCATACCGCCTTCGTCTTCAACATCCGACCCAATTACAAGAATTGTGTCGACGCCGACACCGCGCTGCAAGAGTTTACGAATCGAGGATTCACCAGGCTGCATTGAGTAACGAGAGATGTCCGAGGTCGTCGAGACCGATGTATCGACTTTCATACCACCAATCGAGGTGCGAATGAGATTGAGGAACAGCAGGATGACACCGATGGAACCAAAATAAAACAAAACAGCTGCAGTAAGGCTGAAGCCACCATCTGTCATAACGACATCTTCACTTCCGGAATCAAGAAGAGCTTTTTCTGTGAAGTCTCCCATGAGCTTCGCCACCGTTGATGTTACGCCACCGAAAGCAATCAACATCGTTGAGAGTGAGGCAGATGAAGGGGAAGCAAGTTGGCGATCTCCCGCAAGAGGATAGGATTCAGCAACGCAGGCAACGGCCATCAAGCCGCCAACGGTCCACATGAAGCCAATGTCAACGGTTTGAGCCATGTCGTTCAAAGCTCCAAGGCCAATGAAAACATCAAGCGAGGTGAAATAACCGCCAAGAGCGTACAATGGGAAGAATACCATGGCAAGAGTTGCGGCCAATGCACCAGGTCGTGAAACAACACCGGTTGCATTGCTGAGCGATGTCATGATGATGTTCACAGCACCTGCCAAAATTGGAAGCAATGCAAGCGTCATCAAGATTGCACCGATGTTCTCAAGCAACGTTCCAGCATCTGCTGAAGAGAGCATGAACGGTGGAAGCGTGAAAAAGAGAAGAAGAAGGCTTGCCTTTGTCATCGAATCGGACCAAATCGGTCGGCTCGCCGCTCGTGGAACAACGTGGTAAGCCACAGCGAAGATGAGAGCAAGAAGTGTCCACGATTGAGACATACGTTCGCCTAGCCAAACGGTTTGAGTTGAATCGACAAGTTCGCCAAAGAAACGAAACTGTGAACCAAAGATAAACGATGCCAGGGCCATAAACATGAACCAGTTGCTCGCTGAAACAACCTCACCTTTTCGTTGGCCAACAGTAATCAGAACATTGATCATGACTGCGATAATGATGAAGGATCGTAGAGCATGAAGGAATAAATTTTGAATAAACGCCTCATTTGTTGCGGATAAGTCAAAAATAAGTCCAAGGATGACCGGCAGGAGCATTGATGAAATTGTTAGAACCGAAAAGAGGAGGCCAGTTAGGCTTGCATTCGCTTCGCTTGCAAGTCGACCCGCTCCTGCTCGCGCTGCAGCGACGAGCCCACCACCAATGAGAATAGACATGAGACCTGTCATCAAGGTAACATCTACGAATGTGTTGAGTGCGCTTCCGTCATCGTACTCCCAACCTATGCTTGCAAGTGAGTCAAGTGCACTCGCATCGTAATCATGCCAAAGAGCGAGGAATGTTCCAATAGCGGCAAATGTGAGCCATATCATTCCAAGATTCATCCATGTTTTGGATCCGTTTCCTCTCCCATCGTTAAACAGGTCAACAATTCCTGCTGGTGCTTTGTTCAGAAGGAAGAGGCCAAATTGACGCATCGGTGCTGCCATGTTACCAATCCCACGCTGAACGTAGTACGTAGCAAAGCCAACAACGATGAAGAAGAAAATCAGAGCGGGGAATACTGCATCCATTCATTTCACCTCAATCTGCAAGAACCTCGCCTGCTAGTGTTGACACAATAGCGCCAAGTCCTATGATGAATCCGAGGAGGTAATACCAGATGCCAGAGCCGCCAAGGTTGGACATCAATGGAACGATATCTCCAGCAACAGGGATATTGTCCCAACCAAAGATTGTACTGAACAGTCCAAACATTCCAATTGTTACGACTGAGATTAAGACGAGAATGATACGGCTGGATGATGGTTCTGCAGTTCCGATGACTGCATCGGGGAGTTCTGTACTGTTCGACATTATGGGCCCTCATGTGCCTAAGTTGGACATGCTTGCGACTCAAAGCGCGGTGATAAACATTCACCAAGAGCGCCATTGAAGGATTGAATAAATCGTGTCCATCAGGGAGAGCGAAGAATTTCAGTAAGTGAGCCACGTCGTGGCATTGAGGTTCCGAGTGGAACAGGGATTGAACGGTCGTTCAGAAGTTCCTGATTCCAGCGACCTTTGCACGTACAATCCAAGCCTTGGAACTCATCCAGAGAACCTGAAACCGCATACCGCTCGATTGCAGCGACAACCTCTGAATCGCACTCACCACAATTGTGAGATCCTCGGATTTTACCTCCAGCTGTTGGGTGTATAATAAGACGTGAAATTTGATCATCATCTCCGTTCTTACCACCATTTGGATGTACAATGTGATGGCTTTGCTGGATAAGCTCCACCAACGACCATAGCCACGGTGGCCGGTATTCCCGATGTCGGTGAAGCCGATCAATGATTGTTCCACGTTGAATATTCATTGGATTAATCGAGATTTCATCGCTCCGTTCGGCAACTGCAGCGATCCAATGAATGCAATGATCAAGCGCATCTGCTTCGCTCATAAATGGAGGTTTGAACATCAAATAGGTCTTGACTCGGAGTTTAAATTTCCTGAGTCGTTCAACTGCACGATCCCACGAAGCAACCGAAAATCCCTTGTTCACGTGGAACCGAAGTACTTCATCATCATACGCTTCAAGTCCAATTGCAACGGTAAAATTTGGATTGATTGATGTCGCCCATTCCAATTTCTCTTCTGTCAGTTGTTCAGTACGACTTTCCACGATAAGTTCTTTTCCGAGGTCAAAACAATCTCGGAGAACTGTTTCTTGAAAATCAACTGGAATTTCTCGGTCCTCAAGCAAAGACCCGGAAGTGTACACCTTCACCATCGCATGATTTTCGAAATTGTTGAACTTCTCCTTTGCATGCTGCCACTGTGCGTGGAGATCCTCGCTGTTCACATCGTCTCGAGTATCATTGAAGTAGCCACAAAACGTGCAACCGGATGACCACCACCAGTGACATCCTTTCGTTCGAAGAATAACTGTTACAGCACTACATGGCTCACCATGGATTGTCATTTCGGGTGTTGAATAGACCGTCGCAGGGAAGGATGCATCCCAGGACTGCTGGCGCTCCTTCGCCCATGGTGTATTTGCTGGTGCTTTCACAAGATCATGAATCTTGAGACTTTTTGAGTCTTCGCCGAGCATGGTAAGGCCTTTGCCCGATGACATGGACAGCCCTCTTCCTATTCCTCTTCAAGGATTCGTTTGAAAATGACGTCCGAACCGGCCTTGATGAATTGACCCTTCGGATGGTCTGGATGCTTCGCTTCAGCAGAGATGACCAATGGCTCATAAAGCGCTGCAGGAACGCGAACGTCAACTCGACTTCCAAGCCGGATCATTCCATATCGCTCGCCTCGGCGTAGTTCATCCCCAATCCCTCTCCATGGAACAATCGTTCGGGCGAGTGCTCCTGAAATCTGAATCACCTCAATTCGTTCATTATTCGAGGATTCAAGGACTGTTCGAACACGTTCATTGTACTCGCTTTCTTTTCGATACGCCGGAGCAAACGGCCCTCGAAGTTGCCCTTTTCCGGTTCGATGTTCCATTGCAACAATCGACGAAGCGAAGGGAGCACGATTAACATGAACATCGAGCGGAGACATGAAAATAGCAACACGCCAAACATCTGTTTCTTGCCCCTCATCAACCACTGGGGCGAAACGTTGTTCGGTTTCAAACAAAAGTGGATTGTTGCATGGCTGTGGGTACCAATCTCCGGTCAACTCATCGGTTTCTATACCGCCTTGTTCACGTTCAGATCGTGAAGGGCGACGCCCTGTGGAGCGCTCCCGACGTACAAACATCACATGGCCATCCGCAGGGGAAACCAATACCCCTGCATCTTGCGGAATCGGCCGGTCAGGATCTCTCCAAAAATTTGCAAAGAACACTGCAATCATAAGACATAGAACACCAAGAAGGGGCATGAGCCCGTTAAGGGGATCAAGATAGACTCCACCAACAAGAATCATGATGCCCGATATTGCGAAGGTCGCAACCGGCGCATGCCCCCCTTGGGCGAGACCTGCCAAGGCGTTTCACCTCAATTATCAGACCAAGGGTCGACGTCCGAATTCCAGGTTTCTTGTGATGAAGATTCGGAATCGTCTTCTTCGGGTTTGGTTTCTGCAGGTGGTTCCTCAGCAGCGGCTTCCGTTTCCACTCCTTCTTCGGTGCTTGCCTCTTCATCAGTTTCAGGATTTTCTGAAGTTTCTTCTTCGGTGATTGATTCTGCTTCTTCGACAGTCATCTCTGCTGCTCGGGCCTCAACCATCTCGTCCATTCGTTCTGTAAAAGCACGAGACATGTGTTGCGATTGTCGCTCTGCTTCGACTGCGCTCTCAATCATCTCATATCGTTGCTTGATTGCTTTGTTCAAATCTTCAAACAGCGTCATGTGTGCAACATACCAATCATCCCGCGCTTTCATTTCTGATACGGCGAGTTTCAAGTCGTTGTCAAGTTCTTCTGCGATTCCGAAGACTTTGCCAAGACGATCTTTCTCACGTGAATACTTTTCCTCCATTGTTTGAAGGGCAGGCTCAAGATGTTCAACCCGCTTGTCAGCCTTCGTCGCTTTCATTTCGAGTTCGCGAATTCGGAAATCTTTCTCAGCGATGAGGGATTCTTGTGCTTCTCGCTCGATCTCTTTGTCAATGATTTCTTTTTCAAGAACTTCGATTTCAGCTCGAGCATCAACGAGTTCTTTTTCTTGAGTTTCATAGGCTGCGAAGAGTTTTTTCAACCGGTCCGTTTCAGTGGCGAGTGCCTCTTCAAGTTGGCTGATTTGAACTTCAGGGGTGAGGGTTCCTTCTTCACTCATATGTTCACCCGGAGGAATGCCTCCATTTCAACCCAGTCGCCTTTACCCTATGAAGACGACGCTTCGTTGAGAACGAGAATACACTTCTCATAGCGAATCCGTCGCTTCGACTAGTGCTCGTGCGATTGGTATCTCGCCCATCGAATGGCCTGCATCAGGAATCATGTGTAAGACCGAATTTGGGAGTTGCTTGTGAAGTTCCCAAGCGCTCTTTGGAGGGCAAACCATATCATATCGGCCTTGAACAATTGTTGCTGGGATGTGGTCAATCGCTTGTGTATTCTTCAGGATGTATCCATCTTCAACGAAAATTCCGTTGATAAAGTAATGGCATTCAATTCTTGCAAATGCTACTGCGAAGTCGAGATCTTCTGCCTTGTCAAGATATTCAGGGTCGGGAAACAGGCGACTTGTCGCCATTTCCCACCTCGTCCATTCTTTTGCTGCATTGCGTCGAACGTTGACATCTTCACTCGTCAATCGACTGTAATATGCAGGAATGAGGGTTGATTGCTCTTCTCTAGGAATGTGTTGTTGGTACGGTTCAAATGCATCTGGAAAGACATGACTTGCTCCATCTTGATAGAACCAATGCAGTTCTGATTTCCTACACATGAAAATGCCTCGAAGGATGAACGAACGGACGCGTTCTGGATGTGAAATCCCATAGATAAGCGATAATGTTGAACCCCAAGAACCCCCGAAAACATGCCACGTATCAATGTTGAAGTGGTTGCGAAGCGCCTCGATATCAGAGACAAGGTGCATGGTCGTGTTTTCTTCAAGATCAGCATAAGGTGTTGATTTTCCACAGCCTCGTTGGTCGAACTGAATGATGTTCCATTTCTCTGGATCGAAATATTGCCGGTACGAGGGTTGGCTTCCTCCTCCAGGCCCTCCGTGAATCACGATGACAGGTATTCCATCAGGGTTGCCAGCACATTCCCATGCAATCGTGTGTCGGTCTGAAACCGACAGCATTCCAGTCGCATATGCTTCAATTTTTGGATACAAGACG
Organism: Candidatus Poseidoniaceae archaeon; assembly: GCA_965662895.1. GTDB lineage: Archaea > Thermoplasmatota > Poseidoniia > Poseidoniales > Poseidoniaceae > MGIIa-L2. The sequence goes on from CBFIJH010000006.1 coordinate 86,313, forward strand.
TCATCGATGGATTCTGAGCCCATACTCCGACCGATGGGGATGAGGATGATGTTGCTTTCGATGCCTTTTTTGGACGTATTGACTCGCAGAAGCATGAAGCAGGCAACGGACATATTCAACGACTGGGCACATCGAGGCAAAGATGAGGGTATGGAACGCGGGCATGGGCCTTCGGTCAGAGAAATGCTCGATGTTGCCATCGAACGTGTTCTTTCCAAGAACGAATCGTTTTCATTCGCTGATTTAGGATGCGGAAATGGTTGGGTTGTTCGATTGGCTGCTCAACATGAACAGTGTGTGAAAGCGGATGGATTCGATGGTGCTGAGCACATGATCGAGAAGGCAAAAGCAGTTGATGGTAACAACGGATATCACCTTGCAATGTTTCCACAAACCAAACCTCCACAACAATACAACCTCATTCATTCTATGGAATTCATCTACTATCTGCACGACCCGAAACAGATGTTGCAAACCATTCACGATGATTGGATGACTGAAGGAGGTTGGGCTGTCATCGGCATCGATCATTATCGCGAAAATGAGGAAAGTCTCGGTTGGCCACAAGCACTCGATGTGCACATGTCCACCTATTCCGAGAAGGAATGGATTGCGATGTGGAACGACGTTGGCTTTACGAATATCCACGCTTGGCGAGCGAACAAGTCACCAGGCAAACCCGGAACGTTGGCCATCATTGGGATGAAAACTCAACATTGATCCCGAGTTCCATTCCTTGTGGGCCGCACATTCTCACATCGCCTTTGAAGAACGGACATTTCTTACAGGTATCGATAAATTCCATAGGGAGGCGTTTCGGTTCAACCGTACCGTTCGGATCAGCCGTTAACTTGGCCATCCAATCAAGGAGATTGAGCAGTTCCTTTTCAGCTTCTACGAACAGTTTCTCAGGCATTTCAACGAGCCTTCCTGTAGTTGCTATGAGTAAAGCAGGAGGGCGAATCTCTCGACGTTGATCGATTGGTTTTCTCTCCTCTTGACGGCGGTAGACCAAAGAATAGAGGGTGAGTTGAAGCCTGTGATTTCGCAACATTTGATGTTCAGCATCGTTTAGTGGGGAAAACGAAAGTGGTTCTTTCAACGACTCGGCCAACGGGTGTGTTTCGAGTTGCGATTCGCGTGCACCAGAGGTTTTCAAGTCAACAACCTGCAACCATGATCGCCCTCCTTCAACACCTGCCAAGACAAGATCTGCTTGTCCTTCAAACAGCAATTTTACGGAATTGATGAGAGTTAAATGCGACTGATTGAGTTGGGTGAGGGGCGTTCGTAGGAGACCTTCAAAGTTGATATCATGATCATAAAAGAAAGAGGCTTCCGTACGCAATCCTTCGATTTGACGGCCATTCACTTCTTTGCCATCAACCATTCTTCCCAATGCTCCATTTGTGAGGCGTTGTGCAAGTTCAATGATTCTCTCACGGGTTTGTTTTTGTTCATCATAGGAGAGACGGTGCCACTCGGGTTGCGAGTGCAATGCGTCATCAATTTCCTCGGGTGAAAGAAGACGATTGTTTTGAGCGTTCAGCCATACTGGACCAAGATCAAACTTTTCCGAGATTATTGTTGCAGGGTTGGCCAATCCAATCTCGACAAGTCTGTGAAACATCGAACCAAATGATGTTGCAGTAGGCCAACCAATCGATGTTTGTTGCAAATCTTCTCCTCCTGAGCGGTCTTTGAACTCCTCTTCTGTATGGGTCGGACTTGAATATCCTGTGATCTGAAACGGTTCGCTTTGCCAGCCTCTCATATGCGATAACCAGTATCGACGGCGGCATGAGTTTGCAGTATCTAATCCGTGTGCAGTCATCCGGAGTAAAGGTGATTGGTGAACCAATTGTTGTTCGATTTCCGACTCCACGCTTGATTGTGCCAGTTGGTCTTCAATCGCTAACCAATTCGATAAAACAGATGTTGATGTTTGGGTTGAAAAGCAATCGGGATGATGATACATCCGTAACTGTTGAAGCGAGCCTTCCATGAACCCGCTGGTTTGGAAAAGAGCAAAGGGGTTGAATTTGAGTTCTTGCTCGCCGTATTCCTCCAAGCGTTCACCAAGTACGTCGTTTTCAAGGCTCCAAACTTGTTCATTTCCAGAGCACAGCCCCATGTATCGGAAACCGTCAAGCATCAAATCACCCATGTTGTTGCCCTTTGACTTCACCTTCATCGTAACCATCGAATTTTCATCGATGGAGCAGGAAGCATTTGGAGAGCCAACGAAAATGAGGCGGTCTTTGACTCGCGTGAGTGCTACGTAGAATTGGCGTCGTAGTTCCGCTTGGTTCTGGGCCCGGTTCAATTGTTCTGCTAACATCCAAAGAGCATCTTCGGGTTTGTCCTTTGATTTCCATGGCTGAATCCTTCCAGCAATGACATCGGGCGTAATGAGAACGTTGTTTTGTGCTTCAATGCTTGAACTACGGCGCCCTGCTTCAAACAGTCCAGTAACCACGACAACTGGCGCCTGCAGTCCTTTTGCACCATGGATTGTCATGATTTGAATGGCTCCACTGGTTGGTGTTGAACTCGCTTGAGGCCCCTTATTTCCAAGTGTGGAATAGGCACGCATTTGTTCTCGAATTGCTCCTGGTTCATGGCCTGTATCCGAACCAATTTTTTGAACCAATGCACACCACATCTCGGCCACCTGCCTTTCGGACTCATCGGGGAATGCAATCAACAAATCGCTGTAATCCAATACGGCGTCGAAAACCTCGTACATTGCTCCGTGTTGAACCAATTTGGAAAATGCAGTAAGAAGTGGTCCTTGTGGTTCTGAAGCGAAATATTCTGCAGAATGGAGGAAATAATTTTCCACATCGCTCGCCTCAAAAATTTCCTCAAGTTGAATGGAGGAGGCCCCGATGATTGGCGAGCGGAGAAGAGAATGCGCAGCATGTCTCGAATGAGGTTGGGCAAGGAGATCCAATACTGCCATCAATGGTTGAACCACTGGTTGTTTGAGCAACTCTCCTTGCTTATCCGCCATGACTGGTAAACCTCTCGACTGAAGACGCTCAACTAGATCAGGAATATGTTTGCGAGAATGAACCAGAATCATGATGTCGTCAGGAGATACGCAATCTTCGGGTTCAACATCGACATATTCACCTTCTTCAGCGGACCATATACGGGTTGGTGAACCTCGAACCAAAGCATCGAGCCTTGATGCGATGAGTTCATGTTCCAAATGGCGAAGATTTGCATTTCTTGCATCATAGAGATTGTATCCTTCAAGCATATCCAAAGGCAATACCTCGGCATTTCCTTGTGTTGGAAGAAGCCATTCAATCGCTCCAACACGAGAGGTTTCACGACCTGCCTCAAGCGGTTGCGCCGTTGCATGAAAATCGCCCGGGAACTGGTGATGTCGAGCATCGAATGTATCATCAAACATGTTATTGAGCGTACGAAGCAATCCAGGGGCTGTTCGGAAATTTGTTCGCAATTGAATGTGCCCCTCTGCGCGCTCTTGGGCACGATCATCATGCAATGCAAGCCCTGCATCATCAATGCCAAACGAAACAAAGTCCCAAGGAGCTGACTGCTCTTCTCGAGAATAGTCGGATGCCTGAATAAACGAGCCCGATTCACCCCCTGCACCAACTGGGCGAGGGTCACGACCAAATCCTTCTCGAGTAAACGATTCCAACCTTGATTCATTTTCTTCCATTGCATTCGCAACACGAATGGATGCAACCATACGACGCATGACCGTTACTTCGGCTTGTCTGAATCGGTAAATGCTCTGCTTCATGTCGCCGACTATGCAGATGGTTGGATCCCATGGACCGGCCGGTGCAGGATGCTCCTCTGAAATCCCCTCTCGACGACCCCAGAGCCGGGAAAGAAGACGTGCATGCTCAGGGTTTGTATCCTGATATTCATCAATAATGAATGCTCGATATCGGGCTCGGATTTTTTTCAAAAGGGCGAAGCGGCGTTGCAAATCCTGATGTTTTTGTTCATCTCCTTGCAGAAGAGTTAGCGCCCTTCGTATGTGTTCATCTGACCAAGACTCGGCCCCGAGATCATCCAATGCTTGAACAGCTTCCGGAGGATACCAATGCCGGACAATTGCGGGACACCGAACAAGCAACAAATCCCCTACCATCACTTGAACATCATCAAAATCATGCGCTTCCTCCTGAGACTTTAGATGACGAAGCAGATCCTGACACCCAGAATGAACAGTGTACAAATCATTCAGTACGTCGACCTGAAGTTCTTTTGAAACACGCATCTTTGCTTGAGGGGGGTCTGTACCGAATTCAAGATTAAGGGGGCTTTGATCATAACGTTCATTGGCGTCTCTGTATAGGAAGGGTAGCGATGGATTTAGACTGTAAGCAACCTTGGAAAGCATGAAAACAAGTCGTCCGTCATCTGGGTTGTGGATTCTGTCCTGCAATCGTTGTGCTGCATTCGATGCAAGTGTTGAAATTTGAGATTTCAGGGTTTTGTCGTTCTTTCCTTTGAGCACCGAGGACCAAGTCATCAACCCTGCAGGCCAACCTGCCAGCGAATTGCTACGTGGAAAGTTTCCACCTTTGAGAAGAATTGGCGTAACCTCGTTTAATTGGGAAAAGGAAGCGGCTGCGGATACAACTTGATACAGCCACTTGAGCCGTTCTATTGGGCCGTCTGGCAATGGCTCCCTTGCAAGATGGGCGAGTTGATTGAATCGCGTGTTGGTTGTTTCCACTTGTGCTGGTGCGACAAAGATGGAATGATATTGCAGAAAAATATCCGCCCATTCATTGAGTATGGTTTGAACATCCTCAACCACTGGATCGATTCGATCTTGGCATTCCTGTAAAATCATATCTTCAATCAATCGATAATCTGGAGGCGTTCCACCGTCCCATGGTACGTTCAGGCGAATTGAACGTGATCGAAGACGACGCCTTGATTCCTCAACGAAAAGGGACGATTCAAGAAGGCCTTCCAACACGGTCTGAGCACTTTGTTGGCCACCGAGCCGGATGGCCAATCGGTTCCGGGCGGAGATGAAAGCATCAGCAGATTGAAGCATTCCAGCCTCAATTGCATCGCGTGCATTACGAATCCTCCACGCTGCATTTAATGCCTGACTTCGAAGAAGTGGAGCCTTTTCTTCAGGCAATTGATCTCTGCTCAAATGAATAGCGACTGAATCGATATGCGGTGCTAGAATCTCAGAGAGAAAAGCGTCGATTGTTGAAATTGGTGCGGTCTCAAGCAGCGACATAAGCATCGAAACATCGCCTTGATGGCGAAGGCGAGGGTCATGAATTCCCATCCTATCATCTTCTTTGACCGGGTTTGCACGAAGTGACTGAATCCTTTGACGAATACGAGAACGTAACTCAGATGCAGCTTTACGAGTGAATGTAATTGCAACGATTTCTTGCGGCAAAAGGCCTTTCCACTCGTTCAATGGTGTCCGTTCACGCTTCGCAGCCATGACTTTCCCAGAGCCAAATGGCTCTTGCCGAATTGGAGGAGGCAGAACATATGTTGCTCGTTGTTCGGCAGAGAGGAGGTGTTGTACGTAACGTTCTGCCATGACAGTCGTTTTTCCAGTTCCTGCTCCAGCGTCCAAGGCTATATGCTGGTCGAGATTTAGTCCAAGACGTTGACTTCGGTTGAATGACATCATTTCAACTCACCTCCAATCGATGCTGATGGACATGCACTCTGAAGGGAACAGTAGGAGCAATGCGCCCCAGGTGTTGGATGGTTCCAGCCTAGTTCACTCGCTTTTTGCGCTCGAAGAGCAACTGTAATCCGTGAGTTCAACCATGCTCGGAAACTGTTGCTTTCCGGACTTGCGTCTTCATTAGGAATGCGGAAATGGTTTGTCGAGTATGTGGTTGATCTCCCGATATTGAGGTGTGAGGTAAGGTGAAGGAAACTCGGATCGACCTCGACAAAGTGCACAGTATCATCCCCAACTTCTGAGATACCAACACCGATAACCCGATCGCCAGGGTGTGCTATCTCCCAAGCACGAGCATACAAAGCAAGTTGGATTTCCTTGAAGAGACCAGAGACATGACGTGCTCCTGCATGACCAGGTTTTGGCCCCTCTATGGTTTTGATGTCTCGAATGATGATGAAGCGTTTTGCTGGGCCTTCTTTGCCGAAAAAAATCAACGGGATTGCCCCTGCATCTTCTGCAAACAGACCTTGTTGAGTCAGGTTTTCGATATCCTCTTCGGAAAAGACAAGGTGATCGACGCGATCGATACGGCCACGTACTCGTAACGTGGACAGTTCCATTGAGTCATTGAGTCCTTCAAGATCAACATGCAATTGACCTTCTCTCTGAAGAGCCCATTCACTAGCAATAGGAGCAGCCGATGTTAATTCAAGGTCGGCAAGAAGGAGGCGCCCTAACCGCCCACCAATCGGCAATTCCTGAGTACCCTCAATCCACGCATTCCACGCTTCTGGCGAGCATCCAATCAAATCGTTGCAGCGGTGAACAGAGACGGCATTGGTTCTTGCGAGCCACGGTGCAAGTTCTGACAACCGTTGCAAAACACTTCCCCATATCTCTTCAACAGAGCACTGTATGCCAAGGTGCATTGGTGAACCAATCAAAAGCGGTTGGCCACCAACTTCGATTCCAAGCATCGTCAAAATGTGTTCTTCAATCGAGTGAACAAGCGTTCCTTTCGTTAATGGAGCGATGTCCTCAGAGGGCTCTGGCGACGATTCTGTAGCATGCAGCACTTGTTCTGTCCAAGCTTGACGAGGACAAATTAACCACGGATTCAATCGACTCGTAGACCAAGTCTTTGCTTCCGAATCCTTGTGTTTCGTTGTAAGGATTGCATCCAACGAATCTGAATTGTATTGTGGTGGAGGAAGTGGCCTTGGGTCAATGGAGGGGCCTCGCGAAATTCCATTCCTTTTGAATCCAAGATGGGGGTAATCAGCTGCAGTTCTACCCCCAGCGACCTTCGCTTGAGAAACCGTTGGTTGGACAATAACGCTCGTAGTCGTCAAGAGATTCTTTCTCAATGACCAATCCATTGTGCTCCCATTTTCCAGTGATTTGAACGTTGGCTGGCGTCGTAAACGATCGATGTGGATGTCCCGTTCGTATCGAGACGCGATTGCATTGGATGACTGAACAACCGCACTTGGTTGGCGGGTTGCTTTGAGTTCAAGCCCTGCTTGTTGCTGTTGGTCTCGTAGAGAATTCTCGGCTCGTTCAAGGGTCACCTCATGACCGTGAATAGCCAATGATGAGGTGCAATAGGTCACAACATTGCCATCCTCTCGAGATATCATTGACCATCCAGCACCGTCCGAGAGGGAGGTTTCAATAAAGAATGGAGGACTCCTCAGTTGATTCAATTTACCATCCAGTTCCACAATCGAAAGATACTCTGCAAGCGGTGTTGAATTCCCCGTTGATTCATCGTATTCCGTTTCAAACAGGAGCGCTTGCGTGCTAGCATTGAGCAAGGATTTGAACAAATGGCGAGATCGTCGAATTGGGAGATCTCCGTCAGTCAAGCCAAGTTCAACTCGCACTGAATCGTCAACCCAAGGAATGCGATCTGGTTTCATCGACCAGGATTCTGAATCGAGACCAACAAACATTGTGATATCTGCTTTGGCTCCATAGGCCTCAAGAGGCGTGCAAACGAGGACATCGGAATGTTCAACCCGTGGCGTTGGTAACTTTGTTTCCTCAGCAGCGAGTCTGCACAAATCAGTGAAATTGACGCTCGAGTCATATTGAAGCAATGCATCGATTGTTTGGACCCAAGCTTGTATTGCTCCTACTGAAGCGTCGTATCTTTGGGTTCGGCCGAATAAACTCTCCCAATCGCATGCGCTCAGCATCAACGAAAGGACGTCCCTCGGAGACAAGGTTGCTCTCGGTAAAGGAAGATTTACGCTTGATGATGTCCCAATGAATTCTTTTTCGAGGTATGTTCGTTCATCGTCATTCAACAGTGCTGACCAAGAGATTGCGAGGCATTGGAACCACCATTGTGTTTCCTCCAGTTTTCTCATCTCTTCTTTTCGACGGTAGTCCTCCATCGAATATGGCTTTGCAGCAGACAATGAACCAAGCCATCGTTGCAGAGCACCTTTTCCACCGAGAACATGAAAACTCCGCCCGATGTTCTCAATCACATCCAAGTGAGGCCTGGGCCGCCAATCTTTATGGACGGGGTGTTCTAGTTCTGAAAACAGATTGTCCAAGATAGGGAATGCGCGTGATTGGACAATGTCAAACAACTTTGTAGCAGACCAAGCATCTTGGCCGTTGGAGATGGACAAGAAACGAAGAATCGCTTGAACGGCTGATGAACTGCCAACGACATCCACTTGGGTGTTGCATGTTATCCCAATTTGATGCAATCGGCGAACCCAATCGGTATGTCTATGTTTATCTGCATCAACAAGTAAAACTGAGCCTGTTGAATGATTTTTGTACAGTTGTAAAGCCGAGATCGCTGCATCCATCACTTGATTCGCTTGGTTGAAACTCAAAATATGAACGCCCTCTGTTGTGTAATCATTCAATTTCGATTGCCGATCGAAAATCTGGTGTTGAGGGACCCAGGTTGGCAGTTTTTCCTCGACCTCAATCGCTTTGATTTCATCATCGATGTACGCCCCGTGGAATCCGAGGCGGAAAGACCCAGAAACGCATATGTGATGAAGCGGGCGGCGAGAAGACAGGGCTTTGAAAAACTGCTTTTCAAGTTCGGAAAAATCTGGTGGGTGATTGAGGAGAACGATTCCAGAAATTGTACCAATCGTATACGGAACAGAGACTTCTGCATCCAACAGGTAGGAGGAAATCCGGGAGAGCACATGATGTTCATGAAGAAGACCTTCTTTTTGGAATGTCGAGAGAATTCGCTCTGCTTCATACGCGCCGGGATCTTCCCCCCATTTCGAAAGAATTTGTTGGTTGGTCGCATATGAATGGAGTTTGAGTAAGCGTTCCGATTTTGAGACTGTCCATGGTCGAGTCGGATCAGGATGAAGACGAGGGAAACGATGTTGCAGTGCATTTGTTGCAAATTTATCATGAGCTTGGATAAGACCAACCGATGATTTTGGAACCACCACTGGAAATCGAAAATCAATGGCAAGGGATGTGACAAGACCTTGAAATGTTGTATGTCTGCTGGAATCTACTGTGCCAGTTTCTTGCAGAATGGATTGAATCGAATTCGTGCGGGTTCTTTCGTTTGGATAGATTACAAGGAGGTCATCGCGCCCATTTGCTATATCTGCAAGTAGCCATGGAGGGACAATAGTCTCTGGAGGGCATGGTTCAACTGTGATGTTCAATCTTTGACCCCCCACTCCTTAGCAAAGTAGACGACCGTATAAAAGCAAACGTGCGCGAGTTTTGTTATTTTTCTTGATCTCGTCATGAAGATAGATTGTTCTTGTCGGAATGCGGGGCAGAGCATTTCGAAACAAGAAACATTCTTGTTTTGCTCATATTCAATCATGAATGTCAAGATTTAAATAGTTTCCAAGGCATGTATATCCTCCGGCGTGTCTTTTTACCCCCTTAGGCTTCGAATAGTTTACGAGTGTAAATTGAATCATGTTGGATAAAAATGGAACATGGAGGAAGAAAATTGACAGAAAAGTGTGATGAATGCGGAAGTTTTGACTTGAATACAGATACAGCGCGGGGCGAAGTTGTTTGCAATGATTGTGGCCTTGTCATCGCCGATCATGCGTCGGCAACAGAAAATGACAATGCTGGAACAATGTGGGGCGAACATAGTTTCAATACCCCGACGAAGGATGAATCAAAAATCAGAACAGGAACAAAAGGGAACGGTCTTGGCTCTTACATTGGTAAGCCAGGCGAAGCCAAAGGAAAGTGGAAAATCCTCAGCAACCTGAACAATCAGGGTATCAAAGATATGCACCCAATGGCCCAAGCTACAATGAATGCTGCAAAGGATTTGGCGGGGAAGGACAACGCTATGAAAGCGAAGAAGGTGATTTCACTGGCCACTGTTCCGCTAAAGGGAGAGAAAGCCAAGGCTTTGAGTAAGATTGCAAAGGAAGAAGACATCGTCCTCCCGAAGAACTCAGTATGTCGAAAGAAGACCCGAGGAGGAAGCACGAAAAACAATGAGCGTTTGCTCGCTCTTGCCTGTTTGCGGGCTCACCAAGAACGAACGGGAAAGGTCAACATCGATTGGCCGCAAATGGTTGAAGGTACTGGTTTAACATTGAAGCAAGTGGTTGACGCAGCGAAAGTGGTCATGAAATATCTCAACCTCTGTGAGAAGGCGAATCTCATCGAGAAGCGAGCCGACCGACGAACTGTCCACCTTCAATTGCGAATCACAGAGATTGAAAATACAACACTTCGCCTTAAGCAACTCCTCGATGGTCTTAATGAATCCTTGACGCTTCAAATCATGGACAACTACAAGCAGAGGTTGTTTCGTCTCGGAGAACCAACACTTGGCGATTCCCCATTTTCTCAGGAGAACATCGAAGCAAGAGTTTTGTGCGCAATACTGTTCCAGAAATCTTGTGAAGCCTTCGGTGTTGAACAAGGTCGGCTCGAGAATATCGCTCTGGCGATAGGTCGATGTCGCAACACCATCAAGAATCGACTCAAAGCGCTTTTGAGAAAGGTTGCTGCCGGCGAGATTGTGGACTATGGCGTACTGCAAACGGATTTCTGAAACAACAAATGGATTATCTCATTAAGGAGAGCCACGCCCTTCGGGATATGACTAGATTTCTTGTCGTAGGACTTTTGACCATACTCATTGCATCAACTGTACCTGTCGCCCATGCTGTGGAGATCAAGGAACTTGAATCTGGCGTCCTCTTCGGTGGACTTCATGGGATGGCGAACGAAACCATTGCAGCCAATAGTACACTCGATGACCTTCCTGCAATCGCAGAAGATTACACAGCAACATGGTGTGGCAATTGTGTCGAAGTCGGTAATGCTCTCGAAACCGTTGCAGAAAACGTAAGCATGGAAATCTATGCTGTCCATCGGAACATCTACGAAACGCAGGATCCATTAGGCAACGAAAACGTTGACCAGCGATTCAGAGACAGATATGGGTTCTATGCACCTCAGTTCAAACCTCCAGTTGCTGGCATCAACGGGAAGTATGCACTGCAAGGAAGCAACCCCGTTGGCGACTCCTTAGAATCTGATTTTACAGAGTTAGCGACACAACCTCGAAATCTTGGTGATGGTTTCGTCACAATGGCATGGACGCCAACTGGAGAGAATTCAGGCACAATTGCTTGGAGCATCGACCAGTCTACTTCCGCAGAATACAACGTCAGCATTTGGATGGTCGAGAAGGTCGCCTACTTCCCGGACGGGACGAACAACCAGATGTACTACCACCACATTGTCCGTGAAATCATCGATGTTGGAACCGTCACTGACTCCGGACAAAGTACAGGAACTGCGCAAGTCAACTATGCTGATGCATATGATGATGATGACCTTGAGGTCCACCTCATGTTCCATGAGTACATCGAACAAGCGGTAGAGGAAACCGATTCACAGACGGAATCTGACTCGGAAAATACACCGTTCATTTCCATGCCATTGACTGTTCTGGCGCTTCTCGTCGTTGCATTACGTCGGGATTCTCAATAGAAATCAACCATGTTTGCATGCAACCTTGCATCGACCTCAGGCATCCGATCTGGTGGGCGTCCAACTTCGATGAAGCGAAGAACGTAATCATCGATGTTTGCGAACCCAAATTCTTCTGTTAATGGCTCCATCAGCTCTCGCAGTGCTTGTCTTGGGTCTGCAATAGGGAAATCTCTTCGAATGTAGACTTGATTCAATTGGCGATAACGAGCATGTCTGTATCCAAGAATTTCGAGAATACGGCGAAGGGCGTCTTCTTCCTGCGCAGAGCGAATGGTCATCCGCAAACGACATCCTTGCATCCGAAACAACCCGCGCACTCCACCTAATTCGACCTGATGTCCGATCGGTTGCAATGAAAGTGCTTCCCAAACAAGTGGCATCGTGCGATACCATCGGTGAAATTGATCATCGCCGCGATGAGGTCCTTCATCCTCCTCTTCAATTTGGAACAACGGGTTCTGGAAATCAACAATGTTTGCTTGAATGTTGCGAAAAATTGGTCTCTGTTGCCTGTTTTGGTGAAAGTCTCCTTCGAGAATCCGGTTCTCATCATCAAACTCGAATGCTGGATTGAGATGTCCTGGCTGATCGAACCGTGAGTCACGGAGAGGACGCATCTTCCAGTCTTCATAAATTTCTGAATCACACACCAATTCCAAAGAGGCGAGATCGACAATCTCCCTCTCCTCATTTTCTCGAAACAAAAAAGGATGGAGAGGAAAATGGTACTTATTGCCGTTTGATTGATAGAAGGTTTGAGGATTTGCACCAGTCTCCTTCTGCGGCGAACCGATTGGGGGCTGTGTCAGCAGATGCATTTGTAGACTACTCACTTTTTCGGCAGTTGTAACATCGGAAAGAAGCGAAAGCACAACGATAGCGATGGTGTCCCCGATTGGGATATCGCGATGATACTTCCCTGTGTGGATACAAATCGAGTGGCGTTGAGTTGTTTTCTTTCCAACCCCATAGATTTTGAATGGAGCGTTGTGTGAACCACGACGGATTTGAATCTCATAAAAATGGCCAAGCATTCCTCGCACGAGCAGTCGATCCTGATGGACCCAAGTATCCTTCGGGAATTGTTGTAGAACGCCCCGCAGAAATTGCATTGAACGGCGAAACGGTTCGTCTGCAGTTTCTGCATTCTTATATGGCGCAGTCCAATTCATTTGTGCAGCGACCAGCCATTCACCTTCTCGAGATGCATGTGGAGACGACCCCCATGAGATCAGACCTGCCAACAAACCAGGAAGAAACGGAACCGGCGTTCTTCGGACGCTTCCGTTTTTTGTCAAAGTTCGGAAACAAAGCACGCCTTTTGAATTCACCATGAATGGATACCGGACATTGGAAAATTCAACGTCCCCCATCAAATCTGCCCATCGGCGCACCCAAGGCCATTTTGAGAAAGGTAGATTTCTGTTTTCTTGAGTTCGAACAAACCGGCGACCAAATTTCATCCGCTGCCGAGGACGTCTTCCTGATAGCCGATTCATGAGATCGTGAGACCAACTTCCATCACCAAAATTGTTCGATTTGTTTTTTCTTCGTTCGTTTTGATCAAGGAGAAATGAAGATTGAACAAATGCATCATAGGGCGAGAGTAATTCTCGCTGTGTTTGCCCAAGCATCCGTTGGAATCGATGCATGTACCGCTCCGGCCGTCCATGCAAGTCGATGGTTTGATACAACCCGCTCACTGCAAGGAAGATTTTGACAAGGTCCCATCCCTTTCGCTCTTCGGGATTCGTGAGTAAAAGGAGGTACTGCTCCGTAGGAATCCTCGCCTCATGAGAACGGCCATCAATCCACATTCGGCCATCGATAAATGAAAGGTGGGTCCCATCCCACATCACATATCCTTCCTCCAACCGCTCTTTCTCATAACCCGAATAACCGCTCCGCTTCTCAAGTTTTTCGATGAAGATTCGCTCCTCTTCCTCAGGAAACGGAGAATATCGCACTGGGTCTTGCTCCAAATCATCAAGCCGAGCCCAATCGACATCGGGAGTATGATTCATGAAGCGTTGAAGGTTTTCCCATCGTTTTCGTAGAGAACGAGCGGGCCCCCCCAAAACGTCCGCCATCCGTTCGTGTACCTCCAATGGTAGTGATGGGGCCCATTTACTCTCTTCAGTTAGTTCAACACAGCGGATACAAATTGAACAATTTGTTTCAGTCGTTTCATTTTGGCAGATGCCACAGGCTTCCCCAATCATGGAGATTTTGTCGGTCGAGGTGTTAAAAAGTTTCAACCGAGAGAAGAAAGTACCTCAACAACGCGTTCGACGTCCTCATCGGTGATGTGAAGATGCGTTACAATTCGACAATGCGTAGGTGAAATATCAAACATATCAATACCTGATTGTGCCATTTTCTGAGAAATTTCTGACGCCGATAAACCGTTTGCAGAGAAGTAGACCATGTTGGTCTCGACTGCGTTTAAATCGACGGACAAGTGATCCATTTCATCGATGGCCTTTGCAATCGTTCGTGCACGGCGATGATCGTCTTGCATCCGTTGGATGTTGTTTTCAATTGCATAAATTCCAGCAGCAGCAAGAATACCAGACTGGCGCATACCACCACCAAACATCTTACGCCATCGATGCGCTTGCTCGATGAACTCCTCCGAGCCGACGAGAACTGAACCAACAGGAGCGCCCAAGCCCTTCGAAAGGCAGATCGACACCGAATCGTAATCTCGAGTCATTCTCTGAAGTGATGTGTCTGTTGCAACTCTGGCATTGAAAATTCTTGCTCCATCGATGTGCGTTGAACAGTTCTTTTCATTCGCCACCGCAGCAATTGCATCGAGTGTGTCTTGAGCATAACATGTACCTCCTCCTCGGTTGGCAGTATTCTCAACACATACAAGGCTACCATCAGGATAATGAGATTGGGAACCCCTTTGTTTACGGATTGCACCCTGAACCAACTCGGGCGTTAGTAACCCATTCGTTCCTTCTGGCAGAGCAATGCTGGAACCGCAAAGAGCTGCATACCCCCCACCCTCATAGAGGTAGATGTGGCTGTAGCGCTCTGTGATGATTTCATCCCCTGGCACAGTATGTGTCCTGAGTGCAACAGCATTCGACATCGTTCCAGACGGGACAAAGAGTCCTGCGTCTTTCCCGCACAGCGTCGCGACCATGGATTCCAATTCTTGCACTGTCGGATCATCACCAAGGACGTCATCACCCACCTCTGCTTCAGCCATGGCTTGTCTCATACCATTTGTCGGTTGAGTAACAGTGTCCGAACGCAAATCAATCCGGGCAGAGATGATGTCTCGCATGTCCGTGCCACAAAGTTTCCCATGTTCAAAGAATCGTCTCAAAGCAGTTTCAATTCTCCTGTCAACAAATCGAGTTTTTGTTCTTCATCGGGACCCAGAGCAAGTACAGTCAATGATCCCGTTGGGATTTGTGTATGTCCTGCATCATGAATTTTTGATGCAAGAATTTGGTGTTCTTTTGCCTGTTTTTCGATGCTCTCGATATGCATCACATTCTCTCCTTTAACACAAATCTTCTTTTGACCCGTGGACAGCCATGCATCAAGAAGCTCTGGGCGAAGTTCTCCAGATTTTAGTGTCGCTTTCACCGCTGCATGGCCGACTTGTGCTGCAATCTTTCCTTTGCCCATTTTTAGTTCATGATTAACAACAAACACCATCTTTAAAGGCTCATTTGTTGATGTAGTTCGTTCAAATTTCGGAGCAGTAATCCTATGAAGAAAACTCCGAAGACCCATTTTATCCCCTCATTCGTATGTTTTCAGGCTTTGGAAGATTGCATCCATAGTCTGGCGCGGACCTGGCCCAACTCCAAGCACGGTTGTTGTTCCAGGAGCAACTTCAGTTAATCCAGCATCCTTGATGAGAGCGAATGGAAGAGATGCTTCTTGAACTTGTCCAAGATAATACTTCAATTCATCTTCATCATCAACTGCGAGGCAGATTTTACGTGAAGCCGAGTCATTCCAACGTTGAACCATCCTTGAATGCGTTTTCTTGGCCTGTTGCAATGAACCTACTGCAGCGTGTGCGCATTGAACAGCAAGTTTGCCTGGTGAGAGTTGAAGATCAACCCGGCAAAGAAAGACCATTGTGGGCGGATTAGAAAGTGCTGACATGCTCATTCTCCTGTTGGACGAGCCGGTTTTGTGGTTGATTCATCGAAAGCAAGCGTTCGAACCATTGCCCAAACCACATAGCAAAGAAAACATTACCAAGGAAATGCAGGACATCATAAAGCAGTCCGTTGACAACATACAAACTGAAATCGATCATTGACATGCTTGAGTCAACAATTGAAAGAGAGACGAATAAGCTGAAGACTGGAACACTCCAGAGAGAAGCGAACGCAAGTCGGTTCATCGAAAGTTTTCCTTCAAGAGTGTGGACGTTGAAAATCGACGCCATTGCTGCAACGGAGCCCCAACCAAGCACTTGGAAGAAACTCCACCATCCATGTCCAAGCACAGCATTGCTGGCGAGAGTAACAAGTATCGCAAAGGAAAAACCCCGTTGAGCACCGAACTTTGAGCCGATCATGACCGCCATAATGGTAACAGGCATCACATTTGGAATGAAACTCATAGCAATACGAGAAATCGAAGCGATGCCGACGAACAAAAACAAAGGCCAAAGCCATGCCTCAGATTTTTGTTGCGGCCTTATCAACAACCAAACAGCAACGAAGAAAAGAGTACCGTTGAGCAGTGTCATCGCAAGTGGCGAGACGGTTGGCCCATGCGTACCAATCACACTCAACATGGTTTATCCACTTGGCGGCACGCCTTGAGTGTTACCGCTCAAGCAGGTCGCCATTCAACAATTGAATCGGCGTCGATGTTCGCATCGGCCATGCCAACGGGCACCCTGTTGCCATCGATAGTAAACTCCCAACCATCACCAACACTTCCATTGAATGAAACAAGATATGCGCCGAGATATTGTTGTTCGATTTCAGTCAAAATACCCAGCGAATCGCAGCCAAGTACGGTCAAACCGTATACCGTATCTTGTTGCTCCAAACCACCAATCACGTGCTCTTCTCCGTCGATCTCAATCACGAGAACCTGAGTCCCTTTCCATTCATCTGGCCATGAATTGCCCCACTCCACATCGCGTTCAGATTCAACCCGATTCGCCAACTCAGGCGAGAGTGTCGGTACAATTGCAAGAGCCACCACAAGAAGGAATGCCGATCCAACTTTTACGAAACGTTGCCAATCTTGCGAAGCAAAAAAGGCACAAGTGAGAAAGAAAAGGACGATAATCGTGGCATAATGGACAATATCAAGAGGATTGGAGACAACAGATGCTGGTGATGATTCAACCGTTTGTTTCTGAAGAACTGCCAAAATACCAGCATCATTGCCAAGTGCAACGGTTTCTTGGCCAAAACCCGGTGCAGCGGTCCCATAGGTGTCAAACGCAGTCGTTTCAATCCGAACCAATGAGGTTTCGTTAAAGACGCCCCATCCTCCATTTGGAGTATTGGATGGAGCCCAGACTTCAATATCAAAATTGACCACTCGCAAGGACAATTCGCCATTCGAGTGAAATGGTTCCATTGCATCAATCTCGCATCCCACGTTGTCGCATAAAATGGAAATCCATTCATTGCTAGTAGCAGCATAAATTCGATTGTTGTGAAGGATTGGGATGGCGGGAGACGGGCCGGCTGTTCCAATGACAGAACCGTTCAGATACATGATCGAGCCTTGATCGGTTTGCAGGTGGATGAACAGACCATGTCGTGTATCCAAAGGTGCATGACGAATTTTTCCTTCACCGACAGACGTTGTTGAAACTGTACCATTCCGGTTCACTGTATGGAGAGAACCAGTTTCATCGCCGTAAATGTATCCCTGCTCGGTGATTGTTACACCATTTCTCCATCCAATGTGTCCAGAGTCAATGTCCAAAAGTTCTGAACCATCTGCAAGACAGAAACTGGAGAGGCCTGTACGTGTTGGGACAATCACTCGATCGTCCTCAACAACCATCTTTCCAGTGATACCAATCAGTTCAACCTCGGTTTGATTTTGCCAAATTATTGAGCCGTCTGTTGGCGATAATGCTATGATTTTTCCATCGGACCAACCGACCAAGAGTACGTCATTCCAAGACCCACAAGCACCACTTCCTTTCTCAACAAAAACAAGAGGGGACATGTCGTGTTGAAGCGATGTTTGCGAAGTATATCTCCACTTTTCAATTCCATTTTGTAATTCAAACGCTGCGACAATCGGCCGGTCCTCACCCGTCCAGAATCCTGAGGTCCGCACGTAAACAGAATCATCAACAACAAGAGGCTGTGTTGAAATGTAACCAGATTCAAACTGATGCGTCCATGAAGGTTCTGAAGCAGCCTGAACGAGCGGTAGAAAGAATACTGAAACGACAAGAATGAGTGCAATCCTCATCATGAATGCCTCTGAATCATCGATCGAAGAACAGTGCTGACTTCCTTTCCATCAACTCCTGGACAGGCCCCCATCACAACGCCCATCAGTGGACCCATGGCTCCCATCCCTCGTTCTTTGACAAAATCGAGACGTTCCAAAACGATTGATTCGACGATTGATTCAAGATCGCCCACATCTGCGGGAACGAGGTTGTTCTCGTCTGCAAATCTTTCAATTTCTTCAGCTGTAACATTTTGAACATGAGCGAAGTATTCGACGACTTGTTCAATTCCTTCACGGGTTATGCCTCCTTCTTCTCGGACCGATAGGATTTGCGACAGTACTTCGGGTTGTACGGATTCATACTCAAGTAATAACGTGCCCCAGGCCTTGGTTTTCATATCATGATAATCAAAGAAGACATCATCCAATTCTCGGGAGAGAATCTGCTTGCACTGATCTTGGGACAGTTCAGTTTCTACGAGCCGTTGCATTCGCTCATCTTGACGCATGGGAAGGTTTTCGGTGATGCGTTGCCAATGTTGAGATTCGATCAAGATTGTAGGAACATCTGTCTCGGGGTACATACGCGCACCACCGGGTAATGGGCGCATGGGTGTGGTCGTGCCATCATCGGGAGCCCCTTTCTTAACCACAACGTTTCGAACTTCTTGGGGTATTCGATGGAAGGCCAGTCGTGCCCGATTCCCAACAGATTCGAGTGCAAGACGTGCTTGCCACATTGGAGCAAGGCAGAGAACAAACGCATCGGTTGCTTCTAGATTTAATTCATTACGAATGCGTTCAACATGGTCGGATTCAATTCCATATGCGGGGAGTTCGTCAGAATGAAACACTCCTCGTACACCTGCAAGTTTCGCAGCTCCTGCGAGCTCACGGCCAAGCCGAGGGAGTTGTGCTCCATCAACATCAAGCATCTTCGAGCCAATTTTTCCATCAAATCCTTTCAGAGGTAGCGAAAGCATCGAGTCGTTTTTGGCAAGACCTTCCACAACCATTCGGCTCTCACAAGATGTGAATACTGAAGTCACATCCACGAATTCTAAAGGGATGTGGTTCGCTACAACCTCCGCTACTTCAGATTCAATTTGAGCATCATCAAGGTCGCGATTCGGCGGTAGATTTGGTAACCCAAGCGTTGTGCGCAATTCATTAGCCAAACGGTACATGTGGACTTGGCGAACCATCTCTAAACGAACAATTCGGGGAATCCATCCGAGATCTTGGCAACCTTTGATTTCAACACGATCGCCACACCCTACGCTGACGTTCAAATCTTGTCGAATCGATCCAAGACCACGGCGGACTTGGCGCGTATCTCTTAGCGTTCTTCCAAGAGCCATCGCTGTTTCTTTCGCATGCTCAGGCGATTGTATATCAGGTGAGGTTGCAATCTCAATCAAAGGTACCCCCAATCGATCGAGATTGTATATGACTTGTTCACCGTGTTTTGTTGAAACGGTATCAAGTTTCCTCGCACTGTCCTCTTCAAGACAAAGAACGTCAATCCCAACATCGCCTGTCTCGGTCTGAAGGGTACCGTCGGTTGAGATGAGCGAAGTGCGTTGAAAACCGCTTGTGTTCGATCCATCAACAACAGTTTTCCTCATCGTTTGGACTGCACCGACCGGTTTTGCATTGAGCATTGCTGAAACGGTTAACGCTACATCGAGGGCCTCTGAATCATGCGGAAGGGGCGGGCTTTCATCCAGTTCAATCAGACCGGAATTTGGTGATTGGATGTACACAAAGGAACGATTTCTTCGCTTTTCAAATCGAGCGGCAACATCGACTTTACCTCCCTCTCCACTTGCAAGGCGTAATTTGCGAGCGTACCGAGACCAATCATCGGGAACCGTATCAATTGTCACATCGTACAAGAGAGAAGGTTGACGCGAATGCAACTTTCCTGTAGCAAGTTGTTGATGAACTTCGATACCACACATGAAGCCCAATTGCTTGGTGTCGAAGGTGGATGCATCGGTCACATCTCCTTCCGGTTCTTGACGACCGACTTCTGCCATGGCTTTGCCAAACATTTCCACTTCATGAGATGATTGCTTACCAACTAAACAATTTGTAGAGTATCATAACCAGTTGGTCGCATCAGACGACCGTTTTGATTGAGTTTGTCAATAACTTCCTCTGCTTTCTCACGAGAAATATCAAGTCGTTCAGCCTCATTAAGAACGTCAACAAGTTGTGCAAATCCCTCTCCGTTGGAGGAAAGACGCTCCACAATATCGAGAATGCTGCGCTCAGCGTGTCGGGCTCTTCCCTTCTTATTCGATGCGATAGCTGTTTCATCAAAGTCCTCACCCATGAGGTCGTATCGCCACGTCTTGGTCAAACGGACGGCTCTCTCCGCATCTTCGATTGTTGCAGTTTCCGACAAACGGATTCGGGCGCTTGCTTCAGCAAGGCGGGCAAGTGCCTCAAGGGCACGGGCTGTAATGGCAACAGAATCTTGGAATTGACCGGACTGTTTTCTCGTTGTAACATAATAATTGATGATGTGTTTCTTCGCTTCTTCATCCAGATTTGGATGGACTGTTCTCTTCGCATAAGCCACATATTTTCGAATGAATTCGCGATGAAGATGCCCATCGGTATGACTGGGTTTGGTCATGACTGAACTGAGTTTTCTAGGGTCTGGCCTCGAGCCTTCGTTCACCAAAAGTTCACTGGTTCCCGACAATCGGTTATCAACGATATGGCCGGCGATTTTTGCATCTTTCTCTTCGGAAGGCTGGTCCGTAAGCAACCAGATTACATCAAATCGTGAAACGAGTGGCGGAGCGAGATTTATTTGCCCTGTAAATGGGACCTCGGAAACGGGTTGGAATCGGCCTGCCTTCGGGTTGGCAGCAGCCAAAACGGCACAACGGGTACGAAGACTTGCATTGATTCCCGCCTTTGAAATGGAGATGGTCTGCTGCTCCATGGCCTCGTGCATACTCGATCGATCGGCCTGGTTCATCTTGTCAAATTCATCAATCGCAGCAAGACCTTGATCGGCTAGAACAAGGGCTCCTGCTTCTAGCGTCCAGCGCCCATCAGCGCTTGCATCCTGCACCGCCGCTGCAGTCAAACCTGCAGCAGAAGCCGACATACCCGATGTAAATCGGCCACGTGGTGATATGTTCCCCATATAGGCAAGGAGTTGAGATTTAGCAACACCAGGATCACCCATGAGGAGAATGTGAATATCGCCACGATTCCTTGTCCCATCCGGGTTGAGGCGGGCCACGCCCCCAAACAATTGCAACATCAACGTTTCCTTGATTTTCTCCATACCAAAGATTGAGGGAGCGATGGATTCTGAAATCCGTTGATAAACGTCTTGATTTGCAGCAAACGCCCGAATCTCAGCTTCCTCTTCATCCGAAACAACAATTTCTTCGAGCGCTAAATTTTGGCGTTCCAAGGATTGAACACGCATGAAAATATCAAACACAGGCGTATCTTTCCCAAACTTACGCTGAGAACGGATGAACAAAACACCGTTCGCTTTGACACGGTCACCCGGATTGACTTTGCCCGTAAGGTCATGTTCTGCGATACAGGAAATTCGTTCCGGCTGGACACCCCCACGAACCTGCTCAGGCAACTCTTGCAACTCAATGAATTGGGAGTTGGTTAGTGTGGAACGCTCTTGCAGCAATTGGAATCGAGTTTGACGATTGGTAAGGCCACACCCTCCATCAATTTGCGAACACTCCATCGGATTGATCAATTCCTGCTCATTTGGTTGTTGGATGGTGATCAAATGTTCACACGCAATGCATTTGAATGTGGCAGAGTACATTCTTGGTCGAACACCTGAAATTTTCGTTACAACCGCATCAATGGAAATCATGAGCCCGATGTCATCCGAGCGTAATTGAGACACGGTTCGAACTTGATCGCTCGGCAAGTGAACGATTCTTACCCATGGGTTAATGCTTCCATATCCAACATCAGCAAGCAATTCACGAAGAGCCCGATTCGAGGCATCGTTGTGAAGTTCTGGTTGCTCGAGAATGCTTTGAGCAAAGGTTGGATCAAAACCTTCGATGGTACGATATGAAACTTCAAGGCTTTGAACATCGGGCCAGAGTTGAGCAATGTTATGAACATCCTCGGTAAAGTGTGCATGCAGGAGTGTTGACCATCGCGCTGTCAAATCAAAATCTTGTATCATGTCAACTCAGCACCAAGGGATTCTCCATGGAAGGCCACCGTTCTTAATGGTTCCATTCAAACTTCTCCACCCCTCTATTTCCACTGGAGAAAACGTACCACCCATGCTTCTCTTTCCACTCGGATGTCAGCGTGAGTGGAAAAGCACCAGCCTCAATAACTTGATATTTAGTCACGAGAACGAGGAATCATGATTATCTTCGCCCATGGAATGGAAGGGACGCCAAATGGTGGTAAAATTCGATCACTGAAATCGGCCGGTTTTGAGGTCATAGCGCCTGATTTCCAAGGAATGGCACTTCAAGAGCGTGTCGAAGTACTGCAAAACGTGTGCGAAGAGCACCGTAACAAAACACCTCTTCTCGCTGGGTCAAGTTATGGCGGGTTGGCTGCATCAATTGTCGCAATGCGAATGCCTGACGCGTTTCGCGGGCTCCTTTTGTGCGCACCAGCGCTTCACCTCAATGAGCCTCCAATCGATGAGCACACCGTCCTCACCATACCTGAGGGATTGAATACTGCAATCATCCATGGCGTTGGTGATGACATTGTCCCAATTTCATGCAGCATTGAATACGCTGAACGTTCCGATAACGACGTTGTGGTATTTCACCAAGTTGAGGATGGCCACCGTCTTGCGAATTCACACGATGAAATTATTCACGCCGCACGATTGTTAATTGGCGAGACGATTGGTTCATGAATTGTCTCGATTTGCAAAATACATGAGCGACCCCATGGATTACGCATCGAGCGGTGTTGACATCGATTTAGAAGGAACTGCAGTCGCCTCGTTGATTGGTTCACTCAAGCGCTCAACTCGGAAATCAGGTACGCCTGGGGCGCCAGTGGATTTGCCTGGAGGATTTGGTGGATTGATTGAATTCGGTGACCATCTCTTAGCAATGGCAACCGATGGTGTAGGAAGCAAGCTTCAGATTGCAACTGCTGTAAAAAATTGGGAAAGTGTTGGGATTGATTGTATGGCGATGAATGTAAACGATCTGCTGTGCGTTGGTGCAGAACCAATCGCATTTGTTGATTACATTGCTGTTCCGAAACCGGATCCTGAGGTTCACGCGGCAGTTGGTGCATCGCTCGCAAAAGCTTGCGAACTCGCCAATGTCACCCTAGCAGGAGGTGAAACAGCCTCGCTTCCTGGCATCGTAACTGAACTCGACCTTTCAGGTACTGCTCTAGGTTTTCTCGACAAAAACTCAGCAATAACTGGAGAACGACTGGAGGCAGGAGACGTATTGATTGGATTGCCTTCTTCTGGTATCCATTCAAATGGATTTTCACTCGTACGGAAGATCATCCATCACACAGGTCTCGCTTACACTGATTTGTGTCCATTTGATGCATCATTTGAAGGTAGAACTCTGCCAGAAAAGACCGTTCTTGCTGATGTTTTGCTGATTCCGACCAAGATTTACTGCAACTCCGTGGTTGGCTTGCTCGATCATCTGAAAGCGACTCAGGGCTCAGTACACGCTGTTCACGGTATTGCACACATCACAGGCGGAGGTTTGTCCAACTTGTTACGATTGCACGATACGCTCGGATGGCATATTGATTCACCAATGCCCATTCCTCCTGAATTCACTTGGTTGCAAAGCGAAGGAAACGTCACGGATTTGGAAATGCATCGAACTTTCAACATGGGATTAGGCATGGTTCTTGCTGTCGACAAAAATCATGTCGAATCAATCCTATCTTGTATCCAAGCATTCGAACCATCTGCTGCTGTAATTGGCCAGGTGAATGACAATGGACATCAAGTAACCCATGCAAACAAAGAGATTTTCTTCGACCACTATTGAAGCGGTGTGGTCAAGAACTGGAATCATGTCGTCGAATCATGGGCGAATCGATTCCAGGACAAGACCCGCCTGACTCTTGGCCTGGTCATCTTTGGTTGGAAGGACGCACCATTGTCCATCTCAAAAAAAATCAACAACGTCCCACACACATGCCACGTGGACCTGCAGCGAAATCTGGAACTGGATTCATCAATCCAGCAATGGCACCTGCGAGAACGCGTTCAATTTTGTTACTTCAAGATGCATTGGAGCATGGATGGCTCAATGGTGACAGGCCTATTCGAGCGCTGGATGCATTGAGTGCAACAGGTATACGCGTACGACGATGGAGAAATGAGATTCGCTCCGACCTTCAATCTCGTCTTCATATCACTGCAAATGATCTTGATGCTGATGCATTGACATGGGCGATTGAATCGATTCGTTCAGACGCACCTGTTGGGTCCTCGTTTGTGCCCGATGATGAGCAAGAAGGACCAATTTCTGTTGAGAAAAATGGAATCCGATTTCAGCATTGTGATGCTCGCTTAGCAATGATTCAAGGCTCGTTTCAGTGGATTGATGTCGACCCATTTGGTTCACCGATTACCTTCATCGATAGCGCTCTCCAATCCCTTGGCAGAGTAGGCGTCCTCGAGGTAACTGCAACCGATACTGCGGCACTAACTGGCTCATCAGCAACCTCCGGCCGACGTCGTTATGGACACAAGGGGATTGTTGACCTTTATGCGCACGATGATGCGGTACGGGTTCTGCTTGGAACCATCGCAACTCGGGCAGCGCAGCTTGACCGAGCAGTTGAACCGATTCTCGCATTGTTTGATGGACACCACGTTCGAGTGTCCGTCCTCGTCCGAAGGAGCAAGCAAGGTGCTGATAAAACCAGAAAAAACATTGGTTGGCGCGTCCGAACCGAAGGAATGCCATACAAGTTTGTGAATCATCCGGATTCAAACGAACTTGAGAAATCCAGTGGGCCAATGTGGATTGGTCCGATTTGGAATGAGGAGATTTGCTTGCGAATGACAGAAGACAACGCCGTCAAGACTTGTCTTGCAACAACGAATGATATCGATCGAGCCACAAAACTTGGTTTGGAATGGAATGAGGCAGACCGGGTCTACGCTGAACGCGAAATACGCCGCTCTGTACGGTTTATTTCAGATGCTGCCCCCTTGATGTCAACGGAGCATTTACTGCTCGCCTTTGACCAATTGCCTGGATTCGCTGAAGTGGGTTCGTTACCGACGATGGAGCGCCTCATTGAAACATTGAACGGGATTGGTTACAAAACTGCGAGAGTACCTGATTTACGACCTTTTATTGCAACACATGCGCCTTTTGAAGCTGTTCTTGATGCAATGAAATCCCTGCAATCAGCCGAATGAGGGGTCGTTGATGACATCATCACTCTCTGGAGAGGGCAGCAAAGGTGTTGAATTTTCAATGATTTCCTGAACCGACTGTTCGATGGTTCGAGCGTTCTCAAGCAACTTCGATAAGGGAATTTCTTTACCTGTCATTTCAGTGATGGCTTCGATTGCAACGGCTGCTGCTCGGACATCTGGATACATAGGGCTGGCCTCTGATAGCAAAGCAGTAATGTCGAGGTTGAGTCGATCTCCTTCGCTTAGCAGAAAGCCTGTAATTCCTGAAACGATGCCGCGTTGAATTGTTTGTAAATCCAAAGATTTCAGGCGAGCCCGTGCTGTATCATTCGCACCAACTGCAAACAAGCCTTCTCCCTGAAGTTGTTTCTCAGGCTTGAGAATTCCGTCAATAATAATCAACTGATCAAACCCTCCTGCATTAAACCATTCCAACACCGTTGATCCAAATGCGATATCTTGTTCTTTGTCAAATTGAATCTCAGCAGTAAAGACACCAATGCCGTCCCCCTGATAGACTCGGACCGGATGACGAGGAATTTCATTCTGAATCAAAGCGACTGCTGGGAATTTCTCGTCCATTACGGTTCCAAGTTGTGTAAGATTAAGCGATTCAATAATGTGCGATGTTGCGATTACACCAACCATTCCGGCCGTGGTAAATCCACAAATTGCGACACCACTCGTCGTCGGATCGACGCCTGAGCGAAGCACAAGGTCATAGGTGTCAAATTGTTGCTTCATACGTTCACCTTATCTTGCTGGTTGAATGGTGTTTGAAAAATATCTCGGCGCTCAATCATTGTATTCAGACCAGTCTTCTTCACCGGCTTCACGGAACCACCATGTCCCTACCTCATCTTCGTACCACTCCGTACCAAATTCATCGGTTGAAATTCCATCATCAAGTTCAGAATCAGAACTTGTATCCTCAATGAATTCTTCTTCGATGGCCTTGCCGTCCATGTTCTCAACTTCTGAAATCAATGCATCGCCCGGACGTTCAATCGTTTCTGGTTGATCCGAGATTGACACGTCATCAAACTCATCAAGCGGTTTTCCTGTTGGAATTTCAATGGATTCATCGTTTTCTTCAGGGAAAGTTTCATTTTCTTCGTAATATGATTCGTCCTCGAAATCTGCAGAAGCCCGTCGGTAAAGAACAAATCCAACGGTCGCAAGAAGGAGAATTCCTGCTCCAATTCCTCCCCAAAGAACCGCATTGGAAGAACTCTGTTCATCGCCACCCGTCGTTGGTTCATCTGCAACAAAGAGATCCGCTGTCCACGTTACCGCACTGTTCTGAGAAGTTGACAAATCATAAATCAGGGACGTCGTGAGAATTTGAATCGAAAATTCTTTTTCGACATTCACGTCATTCTGTCGAGCCCACAATGGATCCTCGTATTTTGGAATGAAGGAGATTGAGATTGTTCCATTCGCTTCGATGGTAGCATCGTTTGGCGATTTGAACAACGGTGGCGATTCCGTTACGAAGACTTCGACATTAACAGAAAACGGATTTGGATTGTTCAAATTGCAAGCGATTGGGTCATCCGACGATTGTTGGTTTGTGTGCAACGTTGATGCCTCACATTCGATGATGACCGATTGTATGCTCGTTGGAATCCACTCTGTTTCATTTTGATTCGTTTCGTTGTTTTGAGTTGGGACAGAATACGCGTTAAGCGAAAGTACGATTTCAGTTGTTCCGAAGAGGGTGCGTTCTTGAGGGTCAACGGATAATTCGAGCCGAGTCATGTTTTCGAGTTTGGCCACAATTCGAACTTGTCCTGCTGAAATCACCTCAAAGCCTGAGATCAGCGGTTCTTGTGATGTGTTATCGTAGGCCTCCCAAACGATTTTTGTATCTTCAAGTGATGTTTGATGGGCGGGATTAACAGAATCGATTGCATGGAGAGAGACGTTGATATCAATTTCTGCATTTGCATCCATATCAACCGGAGATTGCGGCCCCACAAGCTCAACCAACATTCCGGTTCCAATTGAATCTATACGATTTGCCGAGGTATACGGCTGAGTGTTCGGACGTTCGATTGGCTGCATGGAAGCATGGACGTTCACTGTACCAGTCGGGTTTGCTGAATAATCCAGCAGGGTTTGTGGGATGCTCGAATCATACAAATTTTCAACATCGATGGCTGTCCAATATCCGGAGGAATTGCTTTGCCCATTCAGTACGATTTCTTCTTCACCGTAAGTGAGTTTGAGTTCAAGTTCGGCATTTTCGATTGGCGTCACTTGGCCAAAGTCGTCCAAATAGTGAGCTTGTAGGATGATTTTCATTGGGCTTGATGATTCGAGTATGTTCGATGGTGATTCGGGAGGGCCTGCCGTAATCGTTACTTCGAGTTGACTCGTAATGTATGTGTTATTGAACGCTGTCGTTGGTCCGGAAATTGGTAATGGGGCTGAAGCATTTCCATACTCGTCAACCGCAGCAACGGCGACCCAGTATTGGACTCCATCTTGAATTGCTTCTGGAGGCGATGTCGCTGTCCCGTTTGAAAAGGCACTTGTTTGATTGATTCCAAATTCCAAAACTGAAGCCGGAATGGTTCCAACTGGTTGGTAGTTTGTTTCTCCTACGCTGTAGTTGTCTGTCGTAAGGTTGAATGGATCCGAACCAGATAAGGTTAAGTCCGATTTTGCCACATAGATTCTGTATTCCGAAACCAAATCCGAGTCAATGCTCTGATCCCAAGTAACCTTGAGAGGAGAAGATTGCGTGGAATTGTCAAGATCGATAAGTTGTACATTGGTTACGGATGCTGGTGGAGCAGGATACGGAACATTAACCTCGAGTGGTGATGAGAAATTGCTCACCACTCCAAACAGATGAGTCGATCGAACAACGTAAACGTACGTTTTTCCGGGTGTTACGTATTCGTCAACAAACGAACTTGCATTATCAAACGTTTCATCAGGGGAGGAATAATCCAGTGCATCGATTGAGGACGCTTTGTACAACTCAAATTCGACAAAATTTGAACCAAACTCAGAGATGGCCTGCCATTCCAAAGTCACATTCTTCGCTGTTGCCGTACTTGTGAGTACCGGGTCAGGAGGCAGGGCGATGTTCGGAGCACCTGGAATTGAAATTAAACGCAAACCAATGGCATCGAAGGAGCCCGGCAAACTGGTCTCTACTGGAAGCGTCAAGCTAAACGTGCCAGTACCTGCCTCCATTTGTTGATTGAGTGCGTTGCTGAGAGTACCCAGGATGCCTTGGTTGGTCGATACAATAAACTCCACGTCATAGGCTAAGTTCAAATCTGAAACATTTGCAGTTCCATTTGAGTTCGTCGAAATTTCAAAAAAGCAACTCACCATTTCAATTCCATATCCATCACTCATACTTGGATAGGACATGAATGAAGGTTCAATTGCAGTTTTGATGGTGTTTGCAACATCGGAAATGGTCAAAACTCCCAAATTTGGAATAGTTGAACTCGAATATCCTTCACCCCACAAATCGATGATGCCGTCAAGATTCGCATCGAGTGTTATGTTATGCCAAGATCCGATAAATACCCCTTGTGAACCCTCTCCTGAAAGGACGAATTGGTCCATAAGGCCATCATTGTTAATATCGGAAAAAAGGATATCATACGGCTGAGAATATGGTCGAAGCATCGATGGATTTGCCATGCCTAAGCCCGTCGATGAAAGGGAAAGAAACTGGATTCCCCCTTCAATCGTTGCTGGATTTCCATCGCTCTCCATAGGGATCGGAGAGAAGAAGGAAACTTGTCCATCCTTGTCGTGGTCTGCAATTGTTGCATTCCAAGTGTCAACGAACTGATTGGAAGAAGATTGAACCCATCCGGTTCCGTTGTTCAACAACACGTAGGATCCTGCTTGGTGGGGGGTGATAAAGTCAACATCACCATCGTTATCGATATCTCCTGCTACCGATTGCGATGTAATGTTCCGGTATTTTGTGTTGTTTTCCATGAGAACTTTTGTTGTTGTATCAAAATACACCAGCGTTACATCATTGTTGTCATCCGTAGCAAGGATAGTCGTTTGATTTGAAGCAAAGAAGTTTCCAACCCGCAGAGCCCGCATGGCCGCGCGTCCATCATCAACATTCCATTTATCGATGGAGACATTGTGTGCAGGAACAAACAAATTTGGCGTTATCTGAAGCGATAGTGTCACGTTACCGTTACCATTTGGACCGTGGAGTGTGACAAAGTCAAGTTTTCCGTCTCTGTCAATGTCCGCAATTTGAACATCGATTGGCTGGCTAGGGAGATTGACAGTAGTGTAAGGATCGTAGGAAGAATTCGATGCATTGTAATGATGAATGCACATTTTATTGTCCATACTTTGGAAGGTGACGACATCATCGAAGGAGTCATTGTTCATGTCAGCAATGCGCATAACATTTGACATGGGGCATGTCGAGGTCCAGTTCGAAAGTGCATAATTCTGGTTTGTGCTGTTGCTCATAACTACTGCAAAACTCGTGTTAAGCCCGGTGGTTGAGTTGTCGTTTGATAGAACAAACGCATCGGTCATTGTATCGTTGTTCGCGTAACCAAGCTCCATTTGAAGCACCGAGCCAACTGGGATGTATTGACCATCGATTTGGGGAGTGTACGAAACATTGAGCGAACTACT
The DNA here is from genome assembly GCA_965662895.1 of Candidatus Poseidoniaceae archaeon. Taxonomy (GTDB): domain Archaea; phylum Thermoplasmatota; class Poseidoniia; order Poseidoniales; family Poseidoniaceae; genus MGIIa-L2. The sequence continues at coordinate 116,465 of CBFIJH010000006.1, forward strand.
TTGCAAAGAAGCATTCAAAGGCAACAGAACAGGAGTGGTTACGCTAGACCCGCTATTGAGAGGAACTCGGTCGTAGGTGCTGCCCATTTCAAACGAATTCTGAGCACCGAGATTCCCGTAGCCTGGAGAATCGAAAGCCCAAACTTCATTCCCAAAACTGTTGTTGACATAGACACTACCTGGGCTTTGTGCTGGATTTTCAAATTTAATCATAAACGAGGCATCTTGATATGTCACATTCCTTGTTAGTTCAAGTTGCAAATCATTGGATACATTTGATCCATCCGAAACGATGGTAAGCGTTTGAGCCCCACCCATGAACGTATTCACTTCAGTTGTATTATCCGCTATGGTTTGGGGAACAATGAACAGCGGTGCAATGAGTATCAATGAAATCAGAACTGCTTTTTTTGAAGATGTAACTGATGCCATTCTGGAGCCCCTCTGGATTCCTCAAGGCAAACATATACTTGAAATCAATGACATCTATGTCGAGGAAAACCCTAGATGAAACGCGCTGGCCAACATACAAACATTATCAATGAAGGTAACTTAGCATTCTACGTTTGCCATGACCATTCAGTCAAGAATAGCCATCACCGCAGGTGACTTAGAAATTGACTTGGGTGGCGCAGCCGTTGAAATTGATGCTCGACTCATTCAAATGCGTCGTGAAGACACGTGGTCCATTGTATTGCAAAGACTACGAGATGCTCGAAATGCTGCAATTGATGCCGCTATTGATGCTGCCCGAGACTATGGTTTACCTGAACGTGGATCTGCATTTCGTGCACTTGTTGAAAACTGCTCGTTGACGAAGAAACCCGACCAAGTTTTAGCAGCCATTCATTATCTTCGAGATGTTGAGGGCATAACTGATAGCCCTCCAAGGGTTGTCAACCAATTGTTTTCTGATGCGGAAATCGAACCACCCGGTAATCTAAGTTTGTATCTTAACCGACTCAAAGAGCGTGGCTTACTCATCGTTCCAACTGAGTTTGGTGAAAAGAACAGATTCTCCATGCTTACCGAGTCAGGACGGGCACACCTCGATAAACAATCAATATCCTGAGTGCCATATGGTAATGTCAGGCGGAGGGGCAGGTGACCCTCGGGATGACCCAGATTCGGAAAAGTCTGAGGTTCTTGATTGCTCATATCAAAATCACAGCAAAGCAGTATTCAGAAAAGGCCGCCATCGAGGATCAACCTTCCGAAGAGCCATACTTGATGAAGCCGATTTAACCGAGGGTGATTTCTCTGAGTGCGATTTTCGTCGCGCATCGATGGTTGAGGCGGATTTGATGAAGTCCGCTTTTGATGGTGCTGATTTCAGGGGAGCAGATCTACGTAAAGCCCGTTGCAATCTATCGAATTTTCGAAACTGTAAGATGAAGGGTGCTGACTTGCGAGGCATTCGAGGCAAGTATGCCATTTGGCAAGGAAGCGATTGGTGGAATGCTATATTGAATGAGGATTTAGAAAAAGCGCTGGAAAAGAAGTGGCCACGCCCGAGGAATCATTCAGACTCATCATGAACAATTTCAAGAGTGTTTGCTTCATCAAACGCCAACCTTGCACGTGCGTTAATCAGAGGAAGAAGAGCGAGGGCTCCACACAAAAACGTGCAAACTCCGCACAAGTACCCTGTAATCTCATACGTTTGAATGAGCATCGACTGATTCAAATGGAGTTCTGCCGCATCATGAATGATAATGTTGCCAAAAATCCCGCCGAGAAACGTCATTCCAGCACCCATCAAGGCCAATTTCCCACCAATCGGTTTCATCAAATAGAGAAGCACGCTGCCGACAACAATAAGCAGAGCACCGAAAGAAAGTGAAATCCCTCGAATAAGATATCCGTTTTGCTCATTTATTTCCTTGTGGAATTCTTGAAATTGTTCAATTGTCAAGTTTTCTCCTTGTTCGTTTGGTACATTGATCAAGGTTTCAATTTGGTTATCAGAGAGCGTCTCTGATCGATGATTCGATAAATCAGCATAGCCAAGAACTGCAAAGAAAATACCTCCAAGGAGGAGAAGAATCGCTACGGTCTTTGGACCCTTGTGGTCTGGGCGCACGGCAAACATATCCTCAGCATCTTCACTCATCATTTCAATCACCCCTTTTTACACGATTGTAGTGCTTGTCGCAAGTCATCAGGAATCGCCCTACGTTTCATTGATTCCATGTCGACGCATACTGTGACCTGAGTGGAAGTCCAAAGCAAATCACCACGCTGATTATGGAATTCATAGCACCATGTACACGAGGATTCACCAATTGTTTCAATCCAAATTGTTGCAGTAATTTGATCACCATAACGTAACGGTGCGTGAAAGTCGGATTCGACATGAACAACTGGAAAGCCTGTTTTTCTCTTCAAAATCAAATCGGCATAACGAATATCGCAGATTTCTTTCCAAGCGTCCTCAAAAAAACGATGAGCAAGATCAAAAATCCGCGGGTAATAGGCAATGTTTGCTAAATCAACCATCGGGAAATCAACACCCCGTTCAAGTCGAACTGCCATGACCAATCTACGCGAAGAAGCAGTATGAACTCTTGTACGAGTCACCGCTTTCAATGCCGTTGTGCTTATATCAACTCGGCAGGTGGAGCAATTACCCCGGCCCCTTGGGGTAGTTTGGATATCCTTCGACCCTGCGGAGGTTGAGACCCGTGTTCGAATCGCGGAGGGGCCGCCAAATCACAACGCTGCTTGCTTGGCACGGTCGTTTTCAAGCCTCTTTGCAACAGGTGCGTGATGTTTCGCTACTTGCTGCATAAAATATTCATCCGATGCATATGGCTCATCATGGATGAGCACGCGAGGGGAATCCGACAACAGCTCGAGTATCGACATGACGTCATCGTAGTGGTAACAATACTCGAACAGGGATGAATCGTCAACGACTTTTGTCCATTTTCTCTGATTCTTTTTCTTGAACCAAATTGTATACCCGTCGACGAGTGGGTTGGCGTCGGAAACTCTCCACTTCCAACCACCTGTTCCTTTGATTTCCGCCGCAGACTCTTCCGGCTTCATTGTTGCACCCGTTGACGATTCAATCCAAGTTTTCATCGCCGAGGAAGCCGGACTAATGCTAAGTCCATACAACTGGAGCATCGCTCTTCGCAAAGGACCATGGGCGGGTTGATGGATAAATTTGTCATCGTTAAGCAACATCAAAAAGTATGAATCCAAAACATCGCATCCAGGAAGATCGGTGACCTTCTTGTAATCCGGTTGGATGCAGACCGTCGCCTCTTTGCCTTTCAATTCACCTTTTCTCGTCGTCTTCGTAGCTTGAAGCCCACTTCCGCCAGCAAACGGGTTTTTCAGTTTAGAAAGTACAGAATCAAGTGGAATTGTGTACGTAGCAAGATTGCCGAGGACTATGATGTTCTCAGCATTAAATACGATTCTTTCGGGGTTCCTTTCAATCGTTTTCATCAAATACTCAAGAGACGTCTGCATCGAAGTGAAACCTGCATCGATTCGCCTCTGGAATTGTTCGAGTTTCTTTGTTTGATATTCAGCTGATGGAGAGGGCTCCTCAACTTCTTCTTCATCGGATAGGAGAAATTCATCGACCATGACTGTATTCAAATTCAAGAGTATTTGAACTTAGGAAGGCCAGTGGACGATTTCCCAACCCTTCTCCTCCGCAAATTTCTGTAATGGTCCCTCAGGATTAACAGCAATAGCATGGCCACAGATTCGCATAAACCATGAATCTGCTAGTGTGTTCCCATATCCGAAACACTTCGACAAATCATGGCCATTCTCCTCCGCGTCACGCTCCACTACAGGGACCTTGCCTTTTCGACGGGGAACAGACCAACCTCGTTCCGATCCCGATAGCCAACCGGACCGTTCTTCCGGTCCACATCCGTAGACTTCATCCATGTTGAGTACGCGTGCCATCGCCTCTGCCATCGGAGCCACGGTTGCAGTAACAAGTACCAATCGGTGTCCTTGTCGACGATGCCAGTCGAGCCGTTCCCACGCGCCTTGTGAAATCCTAGGTTTTAGGATTGAAGTGGCAATCTCTTCGGAGTATTTCTCAAGGAGACGCCATGATGCCAGAGATAAGTGACCTCGATTTCGGAGAGCATCATAGGGCGATTTCCCCCTCAAAAGACCAAAAGTAGTGCCAAGAGTCCATGCAACAGTTGCGTGCGGAATTCTCCACGGCCTTCGTTTGGCGAGAATTCCGGTTAAGGTCTTTTCACTCGAAGCATTCAGCAACGTTCCATCGAGATCGAAGTATGCCGCAATCTCCGATGACTCGTCCATGCTTATGGGATAGGAAATCGATTCATGAGGTCGTCGGTTCAAAATCACCGAATGTTCAAAACGAGCGATGAGAAGGAATCTGCCATGCAGCGCATGGCGACACTGATTTTTGTCGTTTTGCTTGCACTTCCTTTCTCGGGTTGTCTTGAAGAGA
>CBFIJH010000007.1:0-106345 GCA_965662895.1 Candidatus Poseidoniaceae archaeon
GCCTTGTTTGCATACACATCCAGAAAACAATCTCCGAAACAAATCGTATCTGTTGTACTCGGTACCGCATTAGCATCAATTGTTCTGGCCATCCTCGTTCCTTCAGCGCTCGGTGGGGATGCGAATGAGGCCATCTCTGAATTCCTATCACGAGGAACCATCGCATGGCTGGTTCTTCCCTCAGTCTTGGTTGCAATCGTCCCCGTAGGTGCTGAAGTGTTCAATCGAGTCCAATCTTCTGGATTTGGGAAAATAGCTCCAGCAACCCATCTGGTTCACTTTGGTCTACTTCTCTTGCTGATCGGTCACGTCTTTACAACCGTTCTTGTTGACCGTGGAGATGCTTCACATCGCATTACGTTGGTTCGCGGAGAAATGGTCGAAGTCGACGGCTATGGCTATGTTTTCGAAGAAATCGTTCTTGAGAATGAAGACCTAGAAGTTGGTGACGGATACGTTGGTGCAGTCATCAGTGTCTATTCGGGTGATGAGAAGATCGGAGAAGTCGAACCGGGATTAATTCGATTCGATGGCTCGAACAATCCTCCGAGAAGTGAAGTGGATACGCTTGTTCGTTACCACGGAGATATCGTTTTCATCTTTGATGGGTCTCAAACGACAGGATTGATGCAACAAGTTTCGAGCGACGGCGCAGATTCGGTTCAACGAATGCGCGTCATCATTTACGACCTACCTGGCTCTCATTTGGTCTGGGCTGGATGGGCCATAATGATGGTCGGTATGGCCTGGTTGACCGTCCTTGATGCACGAAAAACACCCCATCCCCGCAGTGAGGAAGAGTAGGTTTTCATCCAATTGACTTATCAACACCTTGCGAGTCGCCGAAGCATTCAGGTGAACTGACATGGAAGAAGGCGATATTATTCACGTTGATTATGACCTCTACAATGGCGAAACAGGCGATTTGATTGAAACCACCCGTGAAGCCACGGCGCAGGAGCATGAGATGCATGACGAAAACCGTACCTACCAACCTATGGTTTGTGTAGTCGGCTCCGGTTCCTTGATTCCTGGTTTTGAAGAAGCACTCCTCTCGGCTAAGGTCGACAAGGACGTAGATCTCGAACTCGCTCCTGCCGATGCATACGGGGAGAAAGATTCCACGCAAATTGAAACCATCAGCATCGATAAGCTCCGACGCGCAGTTCGTGACCCAAACGCACTCTACCTCGGCGCTCCAGTCAACATTGGCGGTCGCCAAGGCTACCTCTCGTTCCTTGCAGCAGGCCGTGCTCGAATCGATTACAACCATCCTATGGCTGGTAAATCGCTCAAGTACAATTTCAAGATCGTCAAGGTCGTTGAAGGAAAAGAAGAGAAAGTTGCAGCGCTTCTTGAATCAAACACCGGCCACTCCGACTTTGGTGTCTCTTTCGACGAAGACGACCTAAACATCGTAATCCCTCAAACGATGTTGTTCGACACCAACGCAGCGATGATGAAGTTCCGACTTGTCACCGTTTTACGCGATGCTGTCGATTGTGGCAAGGTTTCCTTCATCGAAGAGCACGAACCTCGTGTCATCGCTGAAGAAGAGTGAATATAGTGGGAAGAGATATCTCTCAGACCCTTCTCGTCTGAATGAGGGCGTAGCATGGCAACACTCGAATCGATTGATGAAGTTCTAGCAACGCATCAACCTGCCTTGCCTTCGTCACGAATGTCAATGGTCGAGCAGACTCTCACGCGATTGCTCCTTTTTGTTGTCGTAGGGATTGCCCTCGGATTGCTCTTGATGCCTGAAACGATCTGGGACGATGGTTTGCGTCCAATTATTTGGGAGCCAATTGAGCAAGATGCTGGTGCGCAAGGCGATGCGGGATACTCGTATCAGAATACTGCCATCTACACCTTTGGCTTGCTCGCTTCTGTTGTTGTCTTCCAAGCACTGTTTCGAACGCTGCAAATGCCTGCAGACGACAAGATGATGATTGCGCTTATTGCTTGGGTCTGCCTTGCACCAATCTTCAGGGTTCTCGAGGATGCTGATTTTTTCCCATCATCGATTGATTGGTTGCTTATTTCACCAATCATCCACCTTCACCTAGCAACGTGGCTCATTGGCATTGGCTTTGTCTCGCATTTGATTGGAAAGAAGTGGGACGATGTTGGTGGTGATTTTGGAGAATTGAACATCCGTATGCGATTGGTGCCCCTCCTCTGCCTCTTTCTCTTGTTTATGTGGGCCATTCTTTTCCGACCAGGTTATGCAGAGCATGAGATGGGTTTGATTTGGGTAATCCTTGGCTTAGGCGTTGGTTTCGCTAGCCTCATCGTTGCTTTTCATGCCACTCGGGACTGGCCAACCATCACTCGTGGTCTTCTTGCCTTTGCAGTAGGGGCATGTTTTGTCGGCTTGGGGCATTGGGCGCAACTTGCAGCAACTCCTTGGGTCCAAGAGTCGGGACGATTGCCAAACGAAGTGGTCTTCTGGCCAGCATTGATTGTTCTCGGTTTACCTGGAATCATTTGTTTTGTTTTGTATCGTATCGGCAAGGATGATGCGCGGCAACTCAAACTCACCGGTTTTGAAGCAGGGGTTCTCCCAGAAGGCATTAGCATCAAGTCTTGGGAAGCTGAAGAGAAGGTTGTTGCCAACCATCCCATCGAGCAACTCTCCAACAAAGCATTGCTTGCCAGTCCATTTGTTCTCGCCATGGTTTTCGGTCAATTGTGTGACGGTTTTGCGACCATGGTCGGCATTGATTATTTTGGATATTCGGAAAAACATCCACTCAGTGATGCAGTCATCCAATACGGTGGTGGGATTTCAGACAACCTTGGGTGGGACGTGGAGGGCGCATGGCTTTTTGCCATTGTCAAAGCGATATTGGTTGGTACAATTGCGTATATTTTCCTCGAAATGCGAGTCGAAAACCGACAGAAGCATCTTCGGTTGTTGATCGTCCTTGCTGTGCTTATCGTTGGTCTTGCACCAGGTATTCGTGACATTGGTCGACTGATGCTCGGTGTCTAAAGCCACGATGCTTTGAAGGGTTGGACCGAAGTGGTCAACATAGGTGGAAGCACATGGATCGACTACCGACACGCGTAAACAAAGCCGATCCAGATTATTCTGCTCGACGAGAACACAATCTTGCTCTTATCGAAACGCTGCGTGAGCGACTCGATCTCGTTCACCAAGGTGGTGGCGAGAAGTACGTTGACCGTCACCGAAGTCGAAACAAGATGCTGGCTCGGGAGCGAATTGAACGTATTATCGATCCAGGAACCGCTTTCTTGGAACTGTCACCACTTGCTGCATACGACCTCTACGATGGTCGAGCCCATTCGGCTGGAATCGTCACTGGCATTGGCTGTGTGCATGGACGCGAAGTCCTTTTCGTTGCCAATGATGCAACGGTCAAAGGTGGATCGTATTATCCTATGACGGTCAAGAAGCACATTCGTGCTCAAACAGTTGCACATGAAAACCACCTTCCATGCGTCTACCTCGTTGATTCCGGTGGAGCGTTCCTGCCGATGCAAGACGAAGTGTTCCCAGACATTGGGCATTTTGGCCGTATTTTCCGCAATCAAGCTCGAATGTCTGGAGACGGTATACCACAGGTTGCAGCCGTTCTTGGCTCCTGTACTGCGGGTGGGGCCTATGTTCCAGCGATGAGCGATGAATCGATTATCGTCAAAGGCAATGGAACCATTTTCCTTGCTGGTCCTCCTCTGGTTAAAGCAGCCACAGGTGAAGAGGTTACGGCAGAAGATTTGGGTGGCGCTGAAGTTCACACCGTTCAATCCGGCGTTGCCGATCATTACGCTGAAGATGAGCCTGAAGCGCTTCGAATGGTTCGAAATGTCCTTGAGAACATTGGTCCAAGAAATCTGGCTCCGGCAGCACTGGAAGAACCCGAACCTCCAGCCCACGATGTTGAGGACCTACTCGGACTGATTCCAAGCGATAACAGAACACCAATCGATGTCCGTGAAATCATTTCCCGAATCGTCGATGGTTCCCGTTTCCACGAATTCAAATCGCGTTATGGAACAACATTGGTGTGCGGTTTCGCTCATATCCATGGGCACAAAGTCGGCATCGTCGCCAACAACGGGATTCTGTTTTCGGAGTCTTCACTGAAAGGCGCTCACTTCGTTGAATTGTGTGGGCAGCGAGGAATCCCTCTTGTCTTCCTCCAGAACATTACTGGCTTCATGGTCGGTAAGGCCTACGAAGCAGGTGGGATTGCCAAAGATGGGGCAAAACTTGTCACCGCCGTCTCGTGTGTCAATGTCCCAAAATTCACAGTCATCGTTGGCGGATCTCACGGTGCAGGCAACTACGGTATGTGTGGAAGAGCGTACGATCCACGCTTCCTTTTCATGTGGCCAAACAGTCGAATTTCCGTCATGGGTGGTCCACAAGCAGCCGATGTTCTTACCACAGTCAAGCAAGATCAACGAGAGCGGGAAGGCAAGCATCCAATGGAAGGTGAAGAGCTTGAAAACTTCCGTGCCCCAATCCTCGAGAAGTACGAGGTTGAAGGTTCACCATACTATTCGACAGCACGACTTTGGGATGATGGAATCATCGATCCACGAGATACACGGGATGTCTTGGGTCTCTGTCTCGCTGCTGCCAGAAACGCTCCTTTGCCTGAAGGAAAATACGGAATTTTCAGAATGTAAATTCCAATTGAAAATTTAAAATTGCAATTGAGGTTTTTGATATGAAAACGATGAAGAATCCACCACAAACTTCCTTGATTCAACTCACCATCGATGGGAGCTGTGCACGAATTGAGTTGGCTCGTGAGGACAAGTTCAATGCACTCAACGTTGACATGATCACGGAATTGATTGAGGTCTTTGAATGGACCAAAGAACGTAGTGCAGGCCACAACGATGCACTGGAAGATGAAAACGGTCAACCTTACCTTCGTACACTTGTTCTTTCAGGTCGTGGTAAGCACTTCTGTGCTGGAGCTGATATCAACATGATGCGTGATGCTGGAGCCAACACACCTGAAGAAAACAGAAAGGACAGTGAGCGTCTTGACCGTCTGTTCAACGGTCTTTGGTCCCATCCATGTTTCACCATTGGAGCAATACAAGGTGTTGCCCTTGGTGGAGGTGCAGGTCTTATCGCATGTTTGGATTACGTCGTTGCCACCGAGAATGTCCGCATCGCACTTTCGGAGGGTAAACTCGGTATTCTTCCTGCTGTTATTGGCCCCTATGTGTATCGTCGTGTCGGTTCAGCGAACTTCCGTCGATTGGCCATGCAAGCCAGTCGAGTCAAATCGGAAGAGGCCCTTCGCATCGGTTTCATTGAACGTGTTGTTGAGAATGTTGAAGCATTTGATGCTGAGATTGATTTCATCATCGCAGAAGTCCTCACTACTGGCCCTAGTGCTGCAACCCTTGCCAAGGAATTGAGCCTTGGATTCGATCGTTGGAGCGATGATGATGAATCATTGCGTCGATGGACCCTTGACTTCACCAGTCGGATGCGTGGCTCGAGAGAAGGTCAGGAAGGTCTCTCGTCTTTCCTCGAAAAGCGTCCTGCGAATTGGAAACCAGAGAAGTGAGGTGAGAAGATGATTGAGCGTGTCCTGGTTGCGAACCGTGGCGAAATCGCCTGTCGTATCCTTCGTGCATGCCGAGAAGCGGGTCTTTCAAGCGTTGCAATCTATGCTGAAAACGATCAGGACGGGATGTTCCGAGAGCTTGCAGACGAATCGGTTCTGCTTGAAGGCGAATCAATTGCTGAGACCTATCTCAATGGATCGGCGATTATTCAAGCGGCAAAGAAGACAGGTGCTGATGCCATTCACCCTGGATTTGGCTTTCTCTCAGAGCGTGCAGAATTCGCTCAAGCCGTCATGGATGCTGGTTTGATTTGGATCGGTCCATCTCCTCAAGCCATCGAACAGATGGGTGATAAGATGTCTGCGCGTCAAATCATGAAGGCTGCTGGCGTCCCTGTGATCCCAGGTGTTGAAATCGAAGAAGAGGATGAGGTTCTTGCCATGGAAGCCATTCGTGGTGCAGCCAAGGAAACGGGTTACCCGCTTCTCCTGAAAGCAACTGCAGGAGGCGGTGGTAAAGGGATGCGTGTCGTCAACGTTCCAGAAGAACTGGAGAATGGAGCACAATCCGCTCGACGTGAAGCCCTCGCAGCGTTTGGTGATGGACGCGTGTATGTTGAGAAATTACTGATGAAATCGAGGCACGTCGAAGTGCAGGTTCTTGCTGATACGCACGGTCGTTGCATCCACTTGGGTGAACGAGAATGCAGTGTTCAGCGTCGTCATCAGAAAGTCTTCGAAGAAGCCCCATGCTCCTCGATGACACCATCGTTGCGTGACCGAATGGGGCAAGCCGCAGTTGCAGCAGCGCAGGCCGTTGATTATGTTGGAGCTGGAACGGTGGAATTCCTTCTCGCTGAAGATGAGTCCTTCTATTTCCTCGAGATGAACACACGTATTCAGGTTGAACATCCTGTAACCGAGATGGTCACTGGAGTTGATTTGGTTCGAGAACAACTGCGGATTGCGAACGGTGAGCCCATGTCCGTTGATGAACTCAACATCCGTGGTCATTCCATCGAAGTCCGTCTCTATGCTGAGGATGCGACGAACAACTTCCTGCCTGCCATTGGACCTCTCGCTGTGTTCCGTCCACCTACAGGCCCAGGAATACGTCTCGATACGGGTGTTCGTGAAGGTGATGAGGTCACACCTCATTACGATCCAATGTTAGCGAAACTGATTGTCTTCGCTCCAACACGCGAAGAAGCACTGCAACGTATGCGTCGTGCGTTGGATGAATTCGTTGTTCTTGGAACAACGACAAACATTGGCTTCTTGCGGGATTTATGCGATGTTCCAGAGGTCGTTTCGGGCGACACCTACACTTCAATGATCGACGACTTGTATCCAAACGGTTACGAATTCACACCACGAACGGACCATCTCGATGTCGCCTTAATGACCGCAGCAGTAGCTGAAACAACGGGTATGCACCGCCAAACCGTTTCATCTTCACAGGGACCAGCAGGCGTTGCAAGTCCCTTCCAAACGCTCAACAGGAGGTATCCCTGATGCAGCATGAGTTCCGATACGGTGGAGAAACGTACGACGTTCTTCTCGAACGTACGCCAAAAATCTGGACCTTTGCCAATCATTGCGCTCACCCACGCGAAGATGGTCGCATTCGAATCTACTTCGAAGACGGAACAAAAGCATGGGCCCATGTTGCCAAAGTGGGTGACGTATGGTGGGTTCACCATTCCGGACGAATCTACACCATGGAGCGCATCGAAGCAGGAGCAAGCAGTGATGAACACCATGGAGGATTGGTTGCTCCAATGCCTGGGGTCGTTCTCGAAGTTCTCGTAACTGCAGGTGAAACTGTTGAAGCAGGACAAACACTGATGATTCTTGAAGCGATGAAGATGGAACACAGAATCGTAGCCTCTGAAAATGGAATCGTGAACGCTGTGCACTTCAAAGCTGGCGATCGGGTCGAACAAGGAATAAATTTGCTCGATGTTGATGCTTAGTACTTATTAAAACTACCATTGACACGGTTCGAGAATCGCTTGACCTTGCATATACGACTGCAAGACGTCAGGGATTCGAACACGACCATCCTCGAGTTGATTTTGCTCGATAATGGCCACGAGAGCTCGTGATGTTGCCACAGCAGTTGAGTTGAGTGTGTGCACCATCGGCTGGTTTGGATGCCCTGGGGTCCCGTATCGGATGTCCAATCGATTGGCTTGATAATCCGTGCAGTTGGAACATGATACGATTTCTTTGAACGCCTTTGCACCAGGTAGCCACGCTTCAAGGTCGTACTTTCGTGCGGCGACAGTCCCCATATCACCCGTGCAGATGTTGACCACTTCGTAGTGCAATCCAAGCGCATCCCAAAGGTCGATGCAATTTTGCAGCAACTCCTCATGAAGTTCCCATGATGTTTCAGGTGTGGCGATGATGATTTGTTCCACCTTCGTGAATTGATGAACCCGCCAAATACCTCGATCGGATTGACCATGCGCACCCACTTCGCGTCGGAAACAAGAAGAAACACCGACGATTTTCAGTGGAAGCAATTCTTCTGGAATCGTTTCCTGCATGTACATGGCAGTCAGTGGATGCTCAGACGTTGCAATCATGTAGTAACCATCAGGGTCGATACCGTACATGACCGTTTCAAAGTCGGACAAATCCGTAACACCTTCGTACGCTGCACGATTCATCATGACTGGAGGCTGAACAAATGTAAAGCCACGCTGTTGGATAAAATCAACAGCATAGGACTGCAACGCCATTTCCAAACGTGCTAAATCTCCTTTTAAGAAGTAAAACCGGCTTCCAGTAATCTTTGCGGCGCGTTCCAAATCAACCCATTTGTTTTCTTCGATCAATTCGTTGTGTGTTTTCGGTTCAAATTCAAAGGATGGCTTCTGGCCATGCAGCGAATGCTTCGTGTTCCCCGATTCGTCCGCTCCGGATGGGACATCAGGATGCAACAGGTTTGGAATCGACATTCGTATTGCATCTCGTTCTGCGAGAAGGGCATCTGTTTTCTTCTCCATTTCTGAAATCTGTGAGCCAAGGTCGGCGACTTCAGAGAGAATACGTTGAGCTTCGGCTTCATCTCCTGATTTCTTTGCAGCACCGATACCACGGGCCGCTTCGTTCTTTTGTCGTCGCAGTTCATTGGTTTCACGGAGCATTCTTTTCCATTGTGTGTCCAAATCAAGGACCTTGTCGATGTTGTCATGCGGAAGACTACGTCGATCATGATCAGCACGTATTTTGTCGACCTCTTCTCGGAACAACTGAATATCAAGCACTTGAATCACCTAGAAACTAATGTTAAACTGGAACATCGCCATACCAATCGTCAACAATCCTCCAACAATGTATCCAAGGATTGCACCGCCATTCAACAGTGGTAGTCCGGCTTGCGCCTGACCTTTGCCAACATAATACATGAGTACCGAATAACCGATGAGGCTTCCGACGAGTGTTGCCATCGCCATAACAAAGCCATCATCGCCACCAACGTATTGAAGCGTGGAAAGGACAAGCATTCCTGGGAAGATGACATCACCAAGACCCATGAGCATAGCATCGTTGCTCTTGGCAACCACTCGTTCTTGAGCAACAACCGGTTTGGCAACATCTGGCGTTTCAGGAGATGCATGAACGGTAGCACGCTCTGTACGCATTGAGTAATCCGAGTCTTGAGGTGCAACGAGCAAAATCGGTAAATTGAGATTCATCATCGTATCCGCCAGATCGAGCATGTGTTTGGATTTGTAAACAGCCCATGCATCGTACACCGCTGCAGCAATCATGAACACCATAATCAACGTTGGAACAAATGAAACGCCGAGCATGACGATGACGCCACTTCCGACAAGAATTCCAACTGTATTGACGACGTACCACTCACTGTGAACATAGAGCAAAACCATGAGCAAGATGCTGAGGAGGATGCCAATGATGGTTGGAATGTCTTCAATGACAAGGCCTCCGACCAAAAACATCGATGCATCAACAATGCCCGAGGACGTGGAGAAGGATGCATTGACAAAGTCCCCAGTTTCGGTCACATAGGCTTGGATAATGACCGTCGAGTAAAGGTGAATGGTCTCGTTTTCAATGTCTGCTTGGGTTTCACCAAATGCAACGGAAACGTCCTCTCCCTCAGGCACATCGATGATTAATCGTTGGACCATGGATGCTCCATACAGCAGACGAGCATCTTTGTCTGTCGTAATCAACAGTTCAGTGTATCCGGTCGCGTCAATATCTGTCAATCGAACATCACGAATGCTGTTTGCAAAATTCTGAATGCTGACTTTGCTTTCTTCAGCGAACATTGGAACTTCATTCGGAGAATATGACCAAGCGAGAACATCACCGCCTTCGGTACCCAGCACAATCAGTTGTTCACCATTCGTGGAATCTTGCATCGGTGTTTCTGCAACATTCGAATATCCGATGTCAAGGGATGTGAACCCATCTTCAGAGGTTGCATTGTACGCAAGTTGAGCGTCATCATAGATCTCCTCATCGCCAGGGGAAGGGGCAACATTGCTGGTTTCTTCGAGTTCGATGATTGCTGCCATGTTTTTGCTGACCATCAGAACGTGGTCGTCACTCATGCGTTCAATCTCGATAAGTTGTGAAACTTGGATTTCTTGTGGAAGAGACCATGTTGCTTGGTAGAACATTTGGTTGGGGAAATCTGTATTGGTGATGAATCTATGAAGCCGATCTGCATAATCGATTACATAAACGGAGTCTTCCGTTTCAACAGCAACTGCACATCCACTCTCCAAAATAGAAGTGATTTCGCCTTGCTCATCGGATTCCAAGCATGTGTATGTTGATTCTAGGGTTCCATCCGATAATGCAAGTGTGTGGATAAATTCTCCATTGGTGATGGTTACGGTATTCGGGCCGGGTGCGACAATCAATTGTTGAAATTCTGACGTTATGTTGCCATGTTGGACATCCGTTTCCCAGATTGGTTCTTCCTCTCCCCATTGCATGAGTCGGATTGTGTTCACAAGCTCCCCATCGCGTTCAATTCTTTGATTTTCAAGATACTGATCCATTCCGATTTCGGTCAGATATTCGGTATTTTTGTCCTGGGTTGAATCGTACTCGAACGGTGTAACGCTATCATCGACGAGAACCTGATGAGCAAGGGGAACGTTGGCATAGAGGAGTGCAATGAAGAGAATCCCCATGATTCCGTATTTGATGATCCATTCTTTCTTGTATTTTGCAAGCATGAGGATGGCTGCAGTAAAAATGAAGATCATAATTAACTCAAGACCAATATAGCGCAATTGTGAGGCTCCAGCCTCACCAAATGCTTGCAGTCCAGCCTTATCGTACCAGGGTCGGATGTACATGGCGAGGAAGATGGTTGCGACAAACATCGCTGCCATACCAATCATCGAAGGGAGTTGTCGACGAAAGTCCTCCGCTACGTCGCTCATATCACTCCCAAACATGAACCACATTTGAGCGCATCGACGGATGCATGGACAATTGTTGCATCGCTACACCTATGAGAAATAGCCTCAAGGCTCGGACGAAGTCGATGCTCTCCAACATCCGTGAATGGCTCATGTTGAGTAAAAAAAGAGGCATGAAACTAGGTTTAGAGCGCGTCCAATTGGCTCATCAAACCCTTCTTGGCGAGCCATATGAATCATCGATTCTTCACATTGCTGGAAGCAACGGGAAAGGAACATTGTGTGCAACCTTGGGGGCTTTTTTGAACGCTCGAGGTCATTCAACGGTGATGTTTACATCACCACATCTTGTTCGAGTTGAAGAGCGAATTCGAATCGATGGCCGACCGATCGGTTCTCGAGAATTTGACAATCTTTTGTCCGAGGTACGAGAGGTCGAACGTCTGAAAAACATCGAATTGACGTTTTTCGAAATCACCTTCCTTGTCGCTTGCCTTTGTGCACATCGCAGCAATGTCGCCTATTTTCTGGTTGAAACAGGTCTTGGAGGGCGGTTCGACGCCACCCGGATTCTTCCCGCAGATGTTTGCATTCTCACCTCACTAGCCCTTGAACATCAAGATATCTTGGGCGAAACGCTCGCTGACATCGCTTCTGAAAAGGCAGCTATAGCGCGACCAGGCCGGCCATTGATCGTGCGTGAAGTTCTCGATGATGCAGCAATCAAGGCGATTGAGGTTGAAGCGAAGAATGCAGGTCGGATGGAACTTGGTGAAAAAAAGCAAGAAGCAGGTCTTCAATGGGTCAGTATTCCAGAAAACACATCCATTGAACGAGAAGCAGTTCTTCTCGCAGAAGCGACAATTTCGGTCTTAGGTATGGATGCAAGTGGGCTTGAGCAAGCAATACAGAATATGACGTGGCCGGGTCGTATGCAAGACATCCCAACGAACTGGAAAGGTACAATCCTGTTCGATGCGGCGCACAATCCGAGTGGACTTCAGAACGTTGCTCCTCTGCTTCAGAAGAGAATCGAGAATGAACAATCTTGGGTCCTTGTCTTTGGTTGCACGCCGCAAAAGGACTTGTCGTTTTTTTCGAAACCTTTGATGCATCTGTGCAAGAACAAACCACCTGAACACATCGTTCTCACCAAACCACAGTTTGGACGATACCCTGGCGTGTCAATTCATCAATTGCAGGAACTTGGCTGGCCCTCATCAAGTATGGTGCATGAACACGAACATGCTGCAGATGCCTATGCCTTCCTACGCAAACTTCAACCAAGTTTTGCAATCGTCCTAGGTTCGTTGTATCTCGTTGGCGAGATGTATGAAACCATGGGGTTGTGGGGTACTGAACATATGGAATTGTTTCCTGCAAAGACTCAAAGAGATGAAGCCTAACCCGCAAACTGGTCATCATGGGTTCGAAGTGGGATATGCGGTTTCTTGAATTGGCCCAACACATCAGTTCATGGAGCAAAGATCCCTCAACAAAAGTTGGATGTGTCGTTGTCGGTTTGGACCGAGAGATTCGGTCGACTGGATTCAATGGGTTTCCTCGCGGCATCGAAGATTCCATAGAACGACTGGAAGATCGCGAGGAAAAATATCCATTGATTTGCCATGCTGAAGAGAATGCAATCATGCACGCAGCCCGTATCGGTGTTTCACTCAAAGATTGCACAGCCTATGTGACTTGGCCTCCATGCACACGATGCGCCCGTTCGTTGATTCAGGCCGGTATTGTCGAAGTGGTGTATGCTGGAACAGGGAACATTCCAGAACGATGGATGGAGGACTTTACTCGGTCAACCAACATGATGAAGGAAGCAGGAATCCGACTACGGAACGTCGAATTTGAGTAACTATCCCCAGAACCGTCGGGTTCGCGCGTATTCAATTTCTGCGTGATGAATGGACTGCAGCAAACTCTCAAGATTTTTGTTGTGACCCTTTCGAAGAATTCTCTGTGCTGTGGCTTCCCCAACTCCTCGAGCCATGAGGCATACGATGGCATGGAAGCCGTGTGTTTTGAGCAGTGAAGCATTACGAATCATCCGATTTCGATCGCTTTCTTCCTCAGATGCGACCCAATCTTCAAGCATTTTTTCCAAACCTTCTCGCGCACAGACCAACATTTGGCCTTTGCAAGCGATGCATTCAGCCGGATTTTTCAATTCAGGGTAACGTTCAACTCGAAATCGTCGAATTGCTCGACATTTCAAACAGCAGAGAACAGCCCGCTCGTTTAGCAAACGCAGACGTAAGCGTGCTCGAACGGCCTCATTGTCCCAGTTCGGTAGCAACAAGTCACGTTGACTCCGATCCGAAAGACCGAGCGGTCCTGCAGGGGTTACAATGACATCAAGGAGGCCTGATTGGATGCCCCGAAGAACATCCTTAGCGCCCTCAATATCCATTCGTTCGAAGTAGAGCTTGTTGAGAACTTCCTCAAGAACAATGGTTCCACGGTATTTTCGAACCAGTGCGCCAAGGTTGATTTTACGAGGGTCGACACCATGTCGAAGAATTCCGAATGTTTTCGCAACCTGCGCAAAACGCCACCGAACTTGACGAGAATTCGGGAGTGTAACGGAAAGAAGCCCTTCGATTCCATCAGCCGGAAGTTCATTCAGCCAGTCAACAACATCTTCAGGTTCGATGTCAGCACCGGAGATGTGGATACGTGTTGCTTCAACCATCAAGCCACCCCATTTTCCGGTTCGTGTTGAGGCCATCGCAAGCAGGAGATGACCAATTGTTTCGTTGATGAGCGTACCTTGACACATATTGATGACAAGTGCCTCTGAACGTCGCTCAATGGTGATTGTTTGCTGGTCGGGCAGACTTTCCGTAGCGTCGATGTGTCGAGTTATGGTGTCCGCAAGAAGACCTATCGCCTCACCATCAAGAGGATAGGAGGTCAATGGTTGATCATCATGGGCCAGTAGTCCAGCAACATCGATTTGTTCGCTTTCAATCCGTTCAATCAGACCAAAGTCTTCGGCAATCAACCGACGCAAACGTCCGATATTCCGAGCAATCACTGCTGGAACTGGCGGCAATTCACCCACCCAAGTCGGGGCTTCACCTTGCATGGAGACTGGAGCAACCAACACTTCACTTTGCTCAGGATCAGCATCAACGATGGTCCAGGTACGACCTGCCATGACGAATTGTCGGATTCGCCCGTCCTCTTCTTCTCCACTTCCGTTCAGTTCGAGAACAAATGCTTCGTCCACGTTTCCAATGGTACGACGTGTCACCACATCACGTACTCGATACGATTGTTTGTCAGGAATCATCGAAAGGTGATGTTCAACCCATCGCCGAGTGCGTCCAGCAGAGGCGAACCAACCGTCTTTGAATTGCTGAGGCACGGGCATTCGCATGCTTTTGTATTCAACAGGGATGTCCTCATCAGCGACATCGTATCGTGGCAACTCCTCTGGCCACGTGTCTCCATCGGGAATCGCCTCTTTCGCAGCAAGGTACAGGTGTTTTGGCCATCGATACCATGGTGTCTCATCTGGAGCAAGGGCATAACGTAAGAGCCATCGATCGGAAAGAACAGCGAGTACATTCTCCGTATCCTTACGAGTCCAATCCTCAAATTGCTCCGTCTTTGAAAAAATCTCATGAACATCATCGATTCGGACAACCTTGAAACTATGCGCCATGAGCATAATCTGGTTCGCAGCGATGCTGTATGGGCGAGATCTCCATTCAACATCTTCAATCGAACCTTGATGTGAGCGATGTGCAATCACTGCAGATTCAGCAATTCCATCGGTTTCCCAAGCTAGCAGATGACCACGTCCGATTCCACCAATACGGTGATCGGCTCGACCAACCCGTTGCAACATTCGATCGACCGACCTTGGACTCTCGAGTTGAACAATTTTCCGAATCGATCCAACGTCAATCCCCAGTTCAAGGCTCGATGTACAAATCAAGGCTTGTAAGGTGCCATTGCGAATGTTTTCTTCCATCTCTTGCCGGGTTTCTGCAGCAAGGCTCCCATGATGCACACCAACGGAGAGATGTGGAGCCATTGTCTGCAATCGTTGTGCAACGGTTTCCGAAGCGTTCCGACTGTTCACGAAAACGAGGCAAGGAGGATCGTTTTCGACAATTTCTGCTAACAGTCGAAAGGTTGCATGTGCTCGAGGAGACAATCGCATCTCCATCGCACCGACTTCGTCTTCAGCAAGCGGAGGCGCTGTTTCGACGGTCAACACGGTCGACCGCTCAGCAGGTGCCAGAATCGCTTCACATGAATCGCCTGAAATCCACGATGCTACCTGCTGCGGATTGCCTACTGTAGCAGAAAGTCCGACCTTCTGCAGTGTTCGTCCACACAGTGCTTCAAGACGTTGCAAACCGAGTCGCAATTGCCAACCGCGTTCACCTGCTGCCAAATCATGGACTTCATCAATAATCACAGCTTGGACAGATGATAGCATTGCACGTAAACGATGACCAGTGAACATGAGTTGGAAGGTTTCTGGTGTTGTAACAAGAAGGTGAGGTGGACGACGAGCCTGACGAGAGCGCTCACTTGTCGGTGTGTCTCCGTGACGAAGTGCAAATCGCAAATCAAGCACCTCACTCAGTTCTGCAAGTCGACGATCGACGTCGCGATTTAATGCTCGTAACGGAGTAATGTACAAGATAGACAGTGGCTTCCATTCTTCAACTTTGCATCGATGAAGCAAAGGAAGAACAGCAGCGAGGGTCTTCCCCGAACCAGTAGGAGCAATCAGTAATCGTTCCATACCAGCAATGAGATCAGGAAGCGCTTCTTCTTGCACGGGTGTTGGTTCCCACTCACGATCTGAGAGAAAAGTCTGGAGTTGGGGATGCAGAAGCGAAAAAACATCCGACATACTCTCCCCACCCCTGTGGAGTATTCTGCCTGCCCACCCTTCTTGAGCGTTTGTTACTGCGAGGAGACTCAATCATCGTCGTAATCGTCGTCGTCATCATCGTCGTAATCGTCGTCGTCATCTTCCCAGTCCATTTCTTCATCTTCAGCAAATGCACCATCGCCGAGGTCGACTGCTGTGCGGCTTGCAACCGTTGCTACAGCGATGAGAATAAAGATGGTTGAAAGAGCAAAAATCCAAGCCAATGGGTGCTCACGAGGAGAATCCAACCAGCCGAGATATTGCCCATAGGCGATGTTAATGTCGTGTTCTGCAGTGTTGTCGTTATCGTTCACTTCGACCAAAACATTGCCATAATCGACTTCAACTCGAATCCGATCAACGTTCTCAACATCCCAATTCACGGTGACAGGGATACTCTCGCCACCCTCAATGCCGACAATTGCCTTGACATCGAATGGTTCATCGGAATTGCCTGCAAAGAAGGCGACCTTGAATTGCGAAGTTGTCGGTCCGCCGTTGTTCACAACGGTCGCAGTAATCTCAACATCGGTGCCTGGAGAAACGTGATCGTCAGACACTGTGATGGATTGGACTCGAAGTTCAGGACCAACAGCCCCCAAACGCACCCATTGACGTTCAAAGTCCGTATCATCAAAGGCCAATTCAGGAATCGGACTTGCTTCTGAATTCGAAACAACAGGGAATTGATTGCCTGCAGCATCCCAACCCGTCATGTAAAATCCAACGAAATCGCCTGCTTGAGGCGTAACGGTTCCACCAGCAGTGATGTCCACTTCACCGGTCCAAAGGACCGTTTGACCATCCTGCTGCATACCGAGCAAGGAAGAGCCGGCTCCGATGGTGACGGTGCGAGTTTGGTCACGCATGACCCAATGAATCATTTGTTCTGAACCCGTCAAATCCGCATCTTCCGAACCTTGGAATTCAACATAGATGGAACTCAAATCGTTCGATGGGGATACATCGATAACGTTCAACGGGGCCATTCGGCGCACAACGCGTGGAGCAGCATCATCAACGGTAACCCGCAACGTGGTTGAAACGAGGGTTCCAGTCATATCTTCACCACGACCAGGGATGTTTGTAATCGAAATTAAGCATGTTCGCGTAGGTGATGATTGCAACGTCTTTGCAGAATCGAGAGGAACTTCAATCAGGTATTCGCCATCTTTCGTGAGCGAACCATCACTCCACAGCTTCTCTCCGTCGAAGACCTCAACGAGAATACCAACATCACGAGGAGCAGGAACATCACTGCCTTCGTAAACAACACGACCGCTAAAGGCGAGACGGTCATCCTTGCGGATTCGAGTACCATCGGCCACTGGACCCGTTCGAGGTTCGCTTACGTCTTCCACCAGATAATCCGTTGGTGCGAGAATGAAATCGTTCTCAACTCGGAAGGTATGCTCGAGAATCAGCAATTCCCTGTCTTCGGGAGAACCACGCTCTTTGAACAACAATGCCAAGTCACCCATCTCTTCATCGGGCCAATCCCAATCAAAGACGAAATTGTAGGTAACGATGATCCAAGGCAGGCCGGATTCATTCGTTGTCTGCCGCATCATGCTGGTTGGTAAGAGGTGAATGTACTCACTCTCGCTCCAGAATGTGTCGTTTACACCAGAGTACGAAATCCGCTGAGCGTCGCGGCTTGGGTTTGGACCCTCAAAGTCAAACACGAGTGAAATGTGTTCGAAATCAATCGCAGTGTTTGCATCGATGAATCCGACTGTAATGGACTGCTCAAGGCCAGCGAAGACAGGTTCATCGTCGGAGTGTCCAACCCATTCAAGACCGGTGAAGATTGCCGCTGCGTCCTTCCGGGTTTGGAATGTAGCATCATCAAAAGCGAAACCTGGACCCGAGTTGAACGTATACATGATGCCCTCTTCATCGTATTGTGTGTAGTAGACAGGATTGCCTGCCTGATCGCCACCTTGCCAGTAGTAAGAGACGCGACCCATGTTTGGATTACGTGAATGGTCGATGGTGGTGATGAACAACTTGCTCTTGCTTTGCGTCATGTTGGTGACACGCTTGCTCGCATATTCAGATTCATCCGCAATTCCGTTGCGATTGAGATCGTGATCGGCTTCGACCCAGTACATGAGTGTCAATTCCATCGGAACACCGACTTCATCGTACACGTTGATGCGCACTTCTTGCTGATTGACACCGGCTTCGTACGATCCATCTGCTGGGAAAACCGAACGACGTTCTGGAGGTGTTGCATCGACTCGGAAGGTTCGACTCCAATCAGAGTTCGGTTCCATGACGTGCGTTGGATTGCGTTCGTTGTAGGTTTGGACTTCGTAGGTCAGACCATCGGGAACATCGATGTTTGGCGTAACGACACTGATGAAGAACGAACCGTTGTTGTTTGTTGTGTCTCTTGCCGTCGATTCAACCCAGCCGTTACGGGAAACTCGAACATCGAACGCACTGTCAAGTGGTGCATCGTCCGTATCCATGAACCACATGGCTCCTTGGAAGTGCAGTGTTTCACCTGCAGCAACCCATGCATTGTTCGGAACATCGTCCCGCACGAGAGCACCTTCATTGTCACGTACCTTCAACCAACCGAGGCCGAAGGTTCGGTTGACTTCCAAACCCTCACTGCTGATTAAATCAAGAGGAGAATATCCTGCTGAACCACTATCATCCAAACATCCGGTTTTGAATCGAACGTTGGTTTGGTCTGGGAATTCACTGGTAACACGGAACAACCAGTGGATTTCAAGGATGCTGTTGTTGAGAATCGAATACGAATTCCCATCCATAACGATGTATCCCTCAGGATCGTTCGGGGATGGGAATATGTCCCCATCCTGCCAGAACATTGTCGGATTGGTACTCGGAGAATTCGTCATGAGCGTAAGCGTAGCTTCACGAATCTTCGTAGCGCTCTCACCAACGATGTGGCGGGTGATGACTTCGTACGGTTGCGTACGCTCATGCAGGATTTCGCCTTCAGGAATGTTCAATTCAAGGTTCACCGTTTGGATGGTGTATGTGACGCTAAACGAGGTAAGTGTAAGGATTCCACTGCTGTCGGAGGTTAGATCGATTGGAATATCAATAAAACCAGCACCGGTATCTGGAATACGGTCATTGAATCCTTTGATGATGGCATCGTTTGAATTCACCGCGACGATGCTCTTTGTCCCGACCAACGGTCCGGTTTCTTTCCAACCAACGGTTGGTGTAAGCGGAGGATTGAACCCATCCGGAATCGGTGATGGCGTGTGGATTTCAAATCCAGGATTTTCGGGGGCATTGCTATGCAGCGCCACTTGGATGTCATGCAAAACAGGAGTGTAGCCAGTATTGCTCGTTGAAAACAAGACTTTGAGGCAAAGGTATCCGAAACTTGGTGTTGTGAATGCCTTGGTGGTTCCGCTCTGTCCAAATGTGGTCAACCCACTACTGCACAAGCTCGAGGAACTTCCTCCAAGTTGGACAGAGATGGATGTACTTGCAGGTATCGTGGCGTTGTAGTTGATGGTCGCAGCCACATAGGATGGGAATGGGTTGTTGTAGTTTGAGCGAACGTAGAAATTGCCGCTGGTGAAGAAACTTGTTGTGTATTGAATCGTGACTTGATCGAGAATGGGCGTCTCGGTTGATGTACCGTTCAATGTGGCCCGCCATGTGACTTTGTTTCCTGTGGCTGCAAAGGTCTTTGAAGAGCCCACTGTGATGGATTTCCAAGTCACACCATCATCGTTTGAAACATCGATGTCGATTGAGGTTCCCGAGGGGATGAAGCCTATGGCACCTTCGAGTTTAATTTCGTCAATCATTCGGCTGGTCGTTGTCGTTTGACCGTAGACAGTGCTTGTTGTTGCGGTTGGTGTGCGGCTGTCGGTAAGACTTCCATCGCCCCACTTGTGAATGTCTCTTTGGACAGAGTTGCAGTAGGAAACATGGTAGCAGGAATAGTAGATTTTTCCATCATCTTCGATTTGGTTGATACCGTAATGTCCGCCGTTTGGCATTTCTTGTGTACCCATTTTCTGAAGACTAAACCCGTTCATATTGAAATGATGATGGCGCGAGCCTTGGACGTTGTACTCATTGAGGATAATTCTCGGTAAGTCAACGACCAACCCTGAGTTTGAATTTCCTGCAGTGGATGTGGTTTTGTAATTGTAGTCCGATGCAGAACCGAGTGACCATGTAGAATTGACAGAGGTTGGATTGGCTGGATTAACTTCGAGGAGATGGCGCGTGTAGGAAAATCGATCTTGATAACTGACAAACATTTTGCCTGTATCTTCATCAAAGTCCACTCCTGTGAGGTATCCGTAACTACTCAAGTAGTAATCATCGGCGCATTGCCACTGGGTTTTCGCTGCATTAAGTGTCCATTTTGTAAGATAGTAGTAGGAATAGGAAACGGTCCAGATGTTTCCATTCGGATCCATGGCTGCATCGTACCAGTACCTCGATGATGAGGATGAACATCCTGTAGTTACAATGCTTGCTGTGCCAAGCAACGCCCCTGTTGTAGCGTTGAATCGCTGTATGGTTGGGGCGGTGTACATCGACGTGCTCGAATAGCGAGTGGTATGTATTTCATCATCAGAAACTGGGACAACAATGCCACGATAGTTCCAGC
Source organism: Candidatus Poseidoniaceae archaeon (assembly GCA_965662895.1). Lineage (GTDB taxonomy): Archaea > Thermoplasmatota > Poseidoniia > Poseidoniales > Poseidoniaceae > MGIIa-L2. The sequence goes on from CBFIJH010000007.1 coordinate 20,530, forward strand.
TTGCGCTTGATGAAACAGACAAATCAGTGAATTGCTTGGTGACACTGTTGTACCCCTGATCGCCCAAGGCAACGAATTGGCCCGTGGAATTGAGCGTCGCCGCATTGCTGTTTGATAGGTCGTTGCTCGAACGGAAGCTTACTGCGGTATTGGTCGGATTTGCTTGCAAACCGATTTCATCGTTTGAAGTTTCAAGATTCGATCTGGTTCCATACTGGAATGAGCCCGTTTGTTTGCTGGACCACGAACCGGTGCCAGCGCCACCAAAGTCGTTGTTGTTGGTGAAATTACTCCACGTTGTCGTGCTCGCCTCGCCTAGGAAATTGAACTGCGCAGAAGTTACCTCTGCACCATACGGGAACGTTATGACGCCTGCAGAGCCGTTGCCTTGGCCGTTGAAGGTATGTGTGTAGGAGGTTGAACCGCCTTTGAATTGGGTCTCCGTCGTCGCTGAGGAAGCGAGTGGGGCCATGACAGATAGGAAAAAGAGGAGGACGAGGAAAACGGCTTTTCGCATAGTGTACACATCCACTAGTTTCAACTATTTGCTTGTAGCATATCAACGCATCGGCGATTGGTCACTACGCAGCGTTCCGCAATCAATTTGAAGAACATCGTGCATAGCGGTGACTGAGGGCAAAACATGGCGGGTCTTTTTTCAAACTGGTGGGCTAACCAACATGGCCGACAGTACTCGATTTTAGCGACGTTCTTCTGGGCTTTTTTGGTTCTATTGCTTGCAGGATTATCGCAACTCCTCTTTCTTCAGGACTCCGAAACATGGGGAGAGTACACAGGCGCTGCTATCGCAGTTCTCGTTGCAGGAGCGACGGGATTGATTTTTGTGACCCCCGAATTTTTGGTTTTCAAGGGCCATGTAAGCACCTTGGATGAGTTGTATGAAATCCAGAGCACTGCGGAATTGAAGCGTCGCCGCTCAGAAGGTGATCGCTCAGCAGCAGCTCTCGGAGCAGGCCATGAAGAGCGATGGAATGCGTTCCTTCAAGAACGTGGCCTGCGACGTTAACACGGCGGCGATTGTTTGCAACCATCACATTCGACCAAACTTCTTTTTCGAGAGATTTTGTTTGCTGGAGGGATGATTTTCGTGCTCATTGCAGCACTGTACGCCCACACCCAATCGATGCCTCCGTTGGTTGTTGTTGAATCCTCAAGCATGGTACATGAGAGCGAGGGAGAAGTTGGTAGCATCGATGCTGGAGACCTTGTCTTGGTTCACAAATCCTCCTTTGAGAACATTGTAACCTTTGCAGAAGCAACCGATTCATCAAATCCACATTATGGATACGAATCCCACGGAATGGAAGGTGATGTCGTCATCTACAAGAAAAATGGAGAAACGTCGACCCCAATTATCCATCGAGCAATTTTGCGAGTCGTTCCGAACGATGTCTATCCCTTCAATACGACCGTTGAACCTTGTCCAAATGGAGGGGTCTATGATTCAGAGTGGAGCATAAACGGTCGGTCGGGTGCGTGCATCCTAACGTGGGACGTTCCGGGTACGAAGGTCATCAATCAAACCAACATCAGCATCACCTTCGATGGAATCGATGCGGGTTATTTTGACTGCAAGCGTTACGTTCATGCTGGAGTGGAACCACATCTTGTTATTCACGAGTGGATTCCAAAACACTCCGGCTTGTTGACACTCGGTGATGCAAACAAGTGTTCCGTCGATCAAGGGCCGGAAGCTGTCAATGGTTCCTCCGGTCTGCGCACGCTTGACGGTTCTGTGCTGGGTCCTGTTCAGGAAAGTTGGCTTGTTGGTAAGGCTGGAGGCGAAATTCCATGGCTAGGGGCAGTCAAACTCATCGTCAGTGATTCAGGTCCAGGGCTTACCTATGTTCCTAGTTCGTCGATTATGTACCTCCTTGCCTGCATTGGAGGAATTCTTGTCTTTCCGATGATTGCTGACCCTCTGGTCAATCGAATCTTATCGACATCCCCAGAAAACATCCAAGCAAAACAAGAGAAAGCCTTCTTGGTGGCTTTGGGCGTTGACGAAGAGGAGTGATTATTCCTCACTTTCAGCAACACGCTTGTTGCGTGCGAGTTCTCGTGCTGCATTGTTGAGACTTCTTTGTGTTGTAGCAAGCATCTCCTTTGCGTACTCAAGGTTTGATTGCTCCAAGTATCGTTCAATGCTGGCTTTTGAACGTCGAATCGTTGCGAGACGTTGCTCCGAACTTTTTGGTCGTGTTTCGTCGCCTCGTTGCGCCATCAACCACTCTTCAAGCAGTGCTTGCCCCCATTCGGGTGCACGAAACCGTGCTGAGAGAACGATCTCTGCATGCCTGTGACGGAATCGGACACGAGAATCGCGAGTACGATTGGCTTGAATTGAACCAGGGTTCCATTGATCAAATGGGATATGCAAATGATTTTTGCATCGCAGGTGATTGTTTTCATCGACGACTGCATCGATGATAAGTGCTCCTCGTTGCAATCGAATGAATGCCTGAACGACCTCATCTTCAATCAACCATTCTGCGATTTGGACGGACGGTTGACCCCACTTGTCGCTTGTCCAAGCTTCGATTGCAGCGCGATGCAGCATGAACGTACCTTTCAGTTCCTATTCATGAACCTTCACATTCATGAGATTGTGCATTGATTGAAATGGAAGCAAACCTTCCGACGGATAATGGCAGCATCATGGGGAGCGGTCGATTTCGACTGGCGCATCATCCCACTCCTGATTTTTGGGTGGTATTTGCTCCTCAAACGATGGGAGCGTAACGGTGTCCTCGACCGATGGAACGCAACCCGAGTGTTTGGATTTGTCCTCATGGTTCGAACCAAGAAAGGCCTCGATCTTCTTGAAAAGGTTGCGAAGCCTCGTCGTTTTTGGAGAATTTATGGCGAAATTTCTCTTTGGGTATGCACCTTTGCCATGTTCCTGGTCGCTTTGGTCGTAATTCTCGCTTTTGTCGGAGCGCTGCTTTCTCCGCCGGATGTCGACCCACCGTCTGCGAGTGAATTGGTTGCCATACCTGGCATCAACCCCGTGATTCCGCTCTGGTGGGGCCTTATCGGTTTCATTGTCGCTTTGGTAATCCACGAATTTGGTCATGGTTTGTTGGCTCGAGGCCATGGAATGCGTATCCGTTCGTTTGGATTGTTGCAATTGGGGCCGCTACCACTCGGAGCGTTCGCTGAACCAGAAGGTGAGGAACTGTTCAAGGCACCACGGAGAGAGCGACAGCGAATGTTCGCCGCAGGACCCGCAACAAATCTGTTTGCTTCGTTCGTTCTCTTGCTGTTGATTGGTGGTATTGCTGGTCAATTTGCCGCTGGTGATCAATCGATACACGTCAAGGGGATCATCAAGGGAGAGGGTGCTGATGAAGCTGGAATGCTCCCATGGGATACCATCGAGACCATTGGTGGAGAGGACATAGTGGGGCTTGAAGGATTTCGCGATGCGCTTGATCAATACAGTGCAGGCGATTCGGTCTTAATCGGCGTTCTGCATGATGATGGTACCAGTGAAACGGTGAATGCAACGCTCTCGGACAAGTACGCGTATTACCAAAATCTTGGGTATTCCGAAGACCAACTCGATGCACTCTCAGTCAAGCCCGGTGATCCATTTTTGGGTGTTGAAGGACTCTCCTCGAATACAGCCGGCATCGATCGACTCGCAGGACCGTTGTCTCCGAATGTTGAATATTCCACATTACAGCGAGCCATAATCGCCCCGTTGCATGTTGTGACCATCATGATCATCCCGTTCGAATTCCAGGGTGTTGCCATGCATCCAAACGAGGAAGCTATGCTTGAAGCGGATGATGCATGGCTCGGCAATTTGATTGGAAAAGAGGGTCTTCTGATTCTGGTCAATCTCATGTTTTGGATGATGTGGGTCAATGTCCTTCTTGGATTTACCAATCTCATTCCGATGGTTCCGTTCGATGGAGGTCACATGTTCAAGGACATGGTTCATGCTGGCTTGTCACGAATTCGTGCTTTTGGACGAAAACTCAAGTTGTGGAATTTTCACCCACTGTGGGTCGATCAACTTTCTCGAAGAGCCAGCAATTTTTCTTCACTCGGCCTGCTGTTCATTTTGCTCTTCATTCTCGTCATACCGTATTTTTGATTAACGGATGAGTGTACGACGACGTTGAAGTTCATCAAGAATCGATTTTTGAACATCTGAAGCGTGTTGCTCATGTTGCTTGTCATTACTCCGCTTTTGGATGAATTCCAGTGTAGGAGAATGCTCATTGTGCTGACAAACGATGTGAAGAAATTCATTGAGGGGCAATCCTTGATCCCAATCGATGAATGCTCTGTCTTTTCTTGTTCTTGGTAAGGCTGGAATACGACGTGCAAGAACGCGAAGACTTCCTTCAAGCGTTGAGGTTTCAACTCTGAAGATGCGCCAAGAATCTCCACGCACTCCTTTCAACCGGTGCGCATACAACGGCATTAGGCCACAACGCTCTCCCTCGTAAACCAGGGCGTTGTATTGGTCAAGGGTGCGTCCGCTCAAGTAAATCTTCTTTGCTTTGGTTGTCTTAACTTCGATAGGAAACGACATATCACCTCTCAAAGCGAGCAAATCACCGCTCCCTTCGATGCCAGAACCTGCGGCTCGAACAACGAGAAATGGCCGCTTAAGTACAATCCTCATTCGCTGTTTTTCTTCAACCGTACAGGATTTGATGACCGCTTCAACACCAGAGGGAATACCAGCGAGAACATAGCGTAATTCGCGCTCGTATTGACTTGTCATGTGCGTGGATTGATGTCAACCGCCTTTATTGACTTCGGTGATTTTCCGACATACAACGGTTGTTCCTCCCAAACCAACTGGAGACGGAGGATTATAGAGGACGGGAGCGTAGTGCTCAATGTGCGAAGCATCTTCATTCGAACCAATGATTTCCAGTTAGCATATCGCACCATGGAATTACTCCGTTTACGCAACATCAAATTCAAGCAACTTTCCCTTGAACAACCGTTGCCAAAAGACGACTCCATTTGGATTGGAACCGTTGATGAGGTTGCAACTCATTTTGCTGATGGCCGACCCATTGCTGCTGATTTAGATACGATTGAATCGGCTATTGAATCTGCTCTTTTTGCATTGAAAGGCCAAGTCAGAACGCACCGATTTACACTCGGCATTGACACAGGCCCACGTCCTGGCCTTGCTTGGTTCACGGACGGTGTGTTGATCGATACGAAACAAACGGAATCTGTTGAGGAATGCATCGGCATCATCGACGTTTTGGTCAAAACGCACGATTTTGAGCATCTTCTGGTTCGTGTCGGAAAAGGTTCACCGTCTCATCGGAACCAACTTGTGAACGCAATATTGCGTCGTGGATACATCGTTGAGTTGGTTGATGAACGGAAAACATCGAGAGGTTTGAAAAGAAATCAGCACGGTGTCTCAGCAATTCGAATTGCCTCCCTTGCCGGAACACGAGTCTGGGAACCATTTGTGATTCAACCAACGGAAGGAGAGATACGTGAGATACAGCGGCGGAGTCGAATCAAAAGTCAAGGGCGTGTCACGATTTCATCAGAACTAGCCAAACAAGTAGCCTCGGGTGAGTTGACGATGTCTGAGGCGATTGAACTTATTTGATGCGAATCCGATAACGCTCTCTGCCATTCGCATAGAGGACAATGCTTCCCGTCGAAGAAACTGCAATTGCAACACCTTCCGTTAATTGCGAAATGGCTCGAGCTGCGAGGTGCCGCCCACCTTCACCGGATTTTGGACTCAGGCCTGATGGAACTTGGATGTAACGTCCTGCATCGCTTGCAATACCCTCTCTATTGAAGAGAATGGCACCATCCAACCAAGCGAATTCGGCCAAAGTTTCGTGATTTTCTTTGTTGGTAACATCACGCTTGGTCTCACTGTGTCCCTTAAACGGGTTGAGAACCATCGCTGTTGAATGTCCGCGCATCTTTTGGATGTTGCCTATCGCAAACAATGCACCGATTGCTGTACCTTCTCGACCTCTTATACCAATCGCACGCGAAAGTTCAATCAAGCGAATAAGAACCTCAAGTTCAATGTTTTGCTCTTCAGCAATAGCAGTGAGCCGTTCTGCACCAAGCATTTTGGTGTCAACAATAATGACGCCATCGATTGGTTCGGCAAGGACGACCAACAATCGTCCCCCTTTTGCAATCCATCGCTCCCCCATCCCTTGGAGAACGAGATCGTACAACTCATTCAGAATGGATAGCCCCTTTGTCGATAAGCCCTCTTCGAGCACTTGAGCATCAATGTCGTGTTCAACAAGGGCATCACGGACTCGCGTCAAACTTGTCATGACCCTTAGAGGTAAATTGGATGGTAGAACATCAACAATCGAGCGAACCATGCGACGATCGTTGGAAACCATCAAGACAGCATCAAAGGATGATGCAGACTGAAGGGCGACACTCACCATGTGAGGAAGGTCGCTCATCGTCCTTGCCTCAGTCGTTGGTGGTGTCAATACCTGGTAACAAATCGTTGATTTCTCGGTAGACCGTACGCATGTTGGAGATGAAATTCTTCTCTTTTACAACGATTGTGAAGGTTTTGACGCCGGGATCCTCCTCGCCATCGAGAAGTCCGAGAAGTGTTTCAAGGGTGAGACGTGCTCCTTCTCTGTGTGGATATGCGAAGACGCCCATGCTGAGTGGAGGTGAGATGACGTTGTCGATTTGCCCAAGTTCCTTGAGGCGAGCAAAAAGCTTGTAATACGTTTCAGGGAGAAGATCACGACGGTTTTCGTCCTGATTTGGTCGCCTGCAATCTGGGCCAACAACGTGGATGATGTGCTTGAATCGGTCTGCGAGCGCAAACGGTTCGGTGACAACGTTGTGTGTGACAGCACATGGCGGTGCGTTGATCTTCCGCATTTCCAAACATATGTTCCGGGTTGCTTGAGTCAACTCTTGGCCTGCTTTTTGATGTATCATGTTGTCAAGACCTTCTCTACCTGAGAGCCGATTGTTTGCAGGCGTGATAAGCACATCTCCGGAATGATTCCAAACATCTCCGCCAACGACGCGAAGCGTACCCCATTTACAGGTTCGAGCCATGTATAACTCTGCCATCAATTGCTCAGAGGAGGCCACCCTTCATATTCTTTCAGTGTTTTTTTCATGAAAATGAGGATTTTGGGCGAAGAATCTGTGCGCAATCCATCAATACTCCTAAACTACAATTTGCTATGGTCGAACCATGGCAGAAAGAGGAACAAGTTTGTTTCTCGTTACCATCATGCTCGGTTCGCTATTCAGTATCTTGCCAACGTCATCAATCAACATCCATGAAAAGCACGATTTGGAGCCACCAAGCAATCTCCTCCATGGATTTACAACGGGCGAAAATTGGTTGAACCTGGACAACGAAACAATTGCAGTCCCAACGGGATTTAACGCTCTTAACGTCTACGACTACAGTGATGTTGGTGTTTTGATCAACAACAAATCAGAAGCGAGCAAAACCATTGGTTGGGCTTTTGTTCATGCAAGAAACATTAGCCTTGAGCGTGTTTTCGTCTTCGATTTGGATGGAACACCCACTGGAGAAACCATCAATCGAAATCAATTCAATACCTTCTTTGCTTTACCATTCCTTGAGATGCTCAACAATCGAAGCAATGTGTCGGACATGAATTATCTCGTTACGAGCAAAGGTTTGCCATTGCGAGTAAGCGGTGGACAAAACAAAGCGTCCTTTGACCAAGAATTCGCTTTGCTGGGCGGTTCTTTCAACAGCAGTATCGGTGGCGACTATTGGGCAACACATTCCTATGGGCCCCTTTCTGGCGGTGATTTTGAATCCTTTTCAAGGCAAAAACACGGATTCTACCTCGTGACTCGCCTCACAGGCTATACTGTCGATACTGCACTTAGCCTGATTGAAAAGGCGAACAATAGTCTTGGACAACGCGGCACCTATGTACTGGATTTGGCAACCAACCGAAATGGATCGGGCTACAAATTTTGGAACGATGACCTCTATGCCACAAATTCGACACTAACGGAACTGTACAACCAGACTGTATTCTTCGATGAAGAAACAGGTTTCGTCACAAATGTCAGCAATGTTATGGGCTATGCCTCTTGGGGTTCAAATGATGGGAACTGGGGTGCAAATTGGGGCAAAAATACCGGATTTGAAACAGAAGATGCCGCATGGTCGAGTGGTGTTCGACACTGGAATGCAACGATTCCGGCATTATCTTCCGGCGATTCGTTCGCTTGGACTTACCAAACCGATGTCAAAAATGCGGGGAGTGCATCGATTGAAGCAACGATGTCAGCATCTTGTTCCGATGAATCCAGCAACGGAACACAGGGTATTTTTGCTGAGTATTTCGACAATGAAGGCTTGAGTTTTAACACAGGCTCGATGCCCTTACTCATCGACCGCACCCCTGATCATACGCGGATTGAATCGTCTTTGCAGTACGGTTCAAGCAATTCCGCATACCCTGGTCTCGATGATCGATTCAAGAACAATTGGGGAGCTCGATTTAGCGGCCGAATCAACGTACCTGATAGTGGCAACTGGACCTTCTATCTTACAAGCGATGATGGCAGTGAAATGTGGCTTGATGGAACAAGTTTGGTGACCAATTATGGGTCACACGGAATGCGTGAAATGTCTGGAACACGCAACATCTCATCTGGCCCTCATGAATTCAAAATCGAGTTCTTTCAAGGCGGAGGCCCGCATGGATTGAATTTGAAATGGGAGGGGCCAAACCAATCAAAAGCGATGATTCCTTCCTCAGCGTTTGTTGTTTCCGATGGAACGCCACCATCCGCCTCAACGCTTCTTCACGCTTGGAATTTCGATGAAGGGATAGGAACGGAATCCAATGACTCGGTCTTGAACGGGTCAAGTATGACCTTGTACAACATGGACGCAACAAACTGGAGGACGTGTCCAGATGGAGGCTGCCTTTGGTACGATGGCGTGGATGATTATGTCGAAGTTGATGTTGATGACTGGGTTGGAAATTTTACCGTGAGTCAATGGGTTTGGGCAAATTCGACAACCTTACCGAACTATGCTTCAGTTCTCGCAGTTTCGAACAACGCAGGTTCAAACACATCGTTTCAACATGCGATTTTCAATGGGGAATGGCGATTGCACAACAATCAGACGCACACCTTTGGCGATATTGAAGCACAACAATGGATGCACCTCGCTACAGTGTTTGATAACGGTTCAGCGCGACAGTACCTCGATGGTGTTCATGTTCGCACGACTTCCTTCCCAACCGGCTCAGTCAACAACATCGATTTGTTCAAACTCGGTGTGAACAGAGCAGGATCGACGTATTTCGAAGGAATGATCGATAAAGTCATGGTATGGGAAAGTGTTCTCGACGACGATGAAATCACAATCTTAAGTCGAGACATCTATCGGGATTGTCAAGCGTATTCTGGTTCGGGTGCATCCGGAGCCTCGCTTGAACAGTTCATTTCCCTTGATCCTGATTTGAGAGAGCATGCTTGGATTCTGTCCCTCGCTGGGAAGCGAAATGGTGACGTGTTTGGAAGCTACACAATGATTGTCGAAGGTCTTGATGCTCAGGGAAATGTTCTGTCATCCAACACATCAAATTCGAAAACATTTGAGAACAATTGGGGGACTGCTACAATGCGTTTCCGACCTCATGAGAACGCTTCATTCCTGCGAATCACAGTCCCACTCAACGTCGTGGCTACATCGACCAGTGGTTCTGTCTTCATCGATAGTTTGAGCCTGCGAGCCATTCGCCCACACATGTCCTGGATTGACGGTTCAATCGCAGAAACTGCAGTTTCGACAGGAGGGCGTTCGTTCAATCTCGGTACAACATACGGACAATCGCTGGTTGCTGATTTACTCGAGGATGGTGTAAGCGGCGTCAAAGGTTACGTGTATGAACCTTATTTGACGGCAGTTGGACAACCGAACATTTTGTTTCCGATGTATGCTCAAGGCTACAACTTCGCTGAAGCGAACGCAGCTGCAAACAATTACATTTCTTGGATGGGTGTTGTCGTAGGCGATCCGAAAATGGCTCCCTACATGGATGCGTTGCATGATGTTGAAATTCTAGGCGGGCGTACTGTGAACAATTTCTCTGTCGGACAAACAGGCCACCTCGAAGTCGCACTTCAGAACAAAGGTATGGCGGCAGGTCATGGAAAAATCGACATCATTAATCTCCAAGGTTCCACATTGATGTCGTCAACAAACGTGAGTGTCGTTGAAGGAAACAAAACGGGCTCTCGAACGTCGCTATCAATCCCTCTTACTCCAACACAACCCGGTTGGCTCGACGTTCGTGTCCGCTACACACATGATAACGCAACCTCCTACGAACGCGAAACGCTCAACAATTTCATCATCATGCGAATTTGGGTGAACGACATTCCCACCATCGATTCTGTTGCTTGCGACCAAGATGAGTATGCTCGAGGCGATTCCTTCCTTTGTACTGTGACCGCTTCAGATGATGAGCGTGTTGAATCGGTTGACATGGGTTGGAGCGTTCTCTGCCCAAATTGCTCCATTTCCAACGCAACTTGGACCACAGGTTCCATGGGAACCAACGATAATGGAACAACGTGGGAAGCGATGATCACCTTACCAATCAATGTCACAGTTGGAAACTTGGCGCTTCATATTAAGGCAAGAGATGGACTTGGAATGGAAGCTGAACTGATCGCAGAAAACGTCTCAAATATCCTCGATGCACCCTCCATGTGGTTTGGGCCACATGTAACAAATGCGGACCCTGAATGGTCTGGTGTTACTCCATTGCCATCAACTTCGAGCATGGGCGTACAACGTGGCATTCAGCAAACAATTACGGGTTGCGTTCTTGATGTTGACCACGATTCTTTGATTGAGCGTCCGCAGTTTCTTGTCGCTCGTGGAATCCTCGGAGAGATTGTTTACGTTCCAATGGTTGACGTAAACCATCACTGCTACCAAGCAACATTCGTTCTTGAAAACGGGACTTCAACAAATGGATTTGATATCGAAATGCGAAAAGACGATGGAAGCCTCGTTGCTCAACGTACCATTCAAATCAACGATATTGCGCCACACATCCAAGTTTATTTTGAAAACGATTCCAATGCCTCAATCGACCGTATTGTCGACAACGACAATGAATTTCTCCGAATCGTTGTAAACGATGTTGATGATTCCGTCAATGACTATCTTGCAGATATTGAAATCGATTGGCCTGGCTATGGGCTGCAGGTCATTTCAACGGAAGGGTTGGTGAATGAAGGGGCTGTTCGCCTGAAGATTCTCCCTCCATATGAGTTACTTGAAGCAGGTGATATTGATTTCAAGATCGTTTTACAGGATTCAAAAGGTGTTCAATCAACAACGACGGTAACCGTGCCGTTGATTCTCAATGCCCCCGATATCGCTTCGATGATTTCTTGCAATGAAGATGGTGATGTTACGGAGCTGATGTTCGGACATCCAGCCGTTCTTGGAGCGGTTATCGAGAGCGACCGTCCGCTTGAGAGCGTTCAACTTTCACTGCGTCAACGAGGTTGGATCGTCATTGCACCCCAAATTCAACAGCCTCTTTGGGTTCAATCCAATGATGCTTGCTTACAGGATTCGGGCGATAGCGTATACTGGTTCCGTTTGCAATTGGATGGTTCATTCGCATCGGAAGTTGGCTCCATTCAATTGAATGTCGTAACCGTTGATGGTTATCCGGCTTCGATGCAAATACCGATGTTGTTTCGGCATGCGCCCCCAGTCATCAATGGTACAGTGGCTCCGTCGGTAGAGGCTGGGAGCGACCTCACGCTCCAACTTGCAGTGACCGATCTCGACGGATTGGACGATGTATCTTGTTCAGTATCTGTTCTTGATGATTCAGAAGATACGATTTGGGAGAAAAATTTCCGCCCGCTTGATTCACAAGATGCGGATGGATTGAATCAGCTCCGATGGCCCACGCCCCGAAATTTGAATGAATCCACTGACGCATTGCATGTATACACGCTCTGTGAGGATTCAGACGGAGAGGTTGGGGAGTGGTACTCTCCCAGTAATATTACCGTTGAGCCATATGTTTGTCGATCGGGTTGCAATTTGACAAACGATGACAAGGTTACGACCTCTGCAGCAACTTCTCCACTCCAGTGGGTTTTGCTTGGTCTTGGGTTACTTGCTGTTCTTTTGACAACAGCGTTCATGGTACGGCGATCTGGGGATGAGGAAAAATGGGCAACAGATGAATCGATTGAAGATTTTGATCACCTCACATCAGCATCAATCGCTGAAGCCGATGCTATGCTTGAGCGCATGGTGGAAGAGAGTCCACCACTCCCAGACGGTTGGACGGAAGACGCATTTGTAGCCTGGCTACGAGGGGAAAAACCCGATGATTGGACAGATGGGCAATGGGATGCAGTTCGCCAGGAACATGCCTCTCGGCTCGAGCAGTTGCAAACCGAGACCGATGACATATTATTCTGAATGCGCATGGAAGGAATGATACGCATGGCAGTAGGATATGTGCTCTTGAATGTCGCACCCGGAGCAGAACACGATGTTTATGTCCAATTGCAAGAGATTGACAACGTTGTGGATGTGACAGTTCTCTTCGGCGATTACGATCTCATCGCCAAATTGGTTTCTCATGATCTCGCTTCGATTGCTACCACAGTTGTCGAAACGATCCGACAGGTTCCTGGGGTTCTCAATTCTAAAACACTTGCAGGTGCAGAATTCTAGGGTTTCAGTGCCCTTTTTTTGCTGATTTCCGCTCTCGGAATGGTGTACTGGGCGGCATATGTGGCGCAGTATTGCCTTTTTTCGGCGAAAACTATAATAACTATGGGTTGTGATTGAAATTTGGAGGTAATCCAAATGTCAGACAAGAAATATTTCGTTCTCATGGAGAACGGTAAAGACACGAGCCAAGTATTTGCGAGCAAGCAACCACGAGGAGCAGCCCTCAAAGCTGCAACCCGTGGACACACGAACATCCGCCTACGAGAGCGTGGCACCAAGCGTGTACACGTTTTCACAGGCTCAATCAAGATGGTTGACAAGCCTGCTGGCGGCCCTGATTGGCTACCAGACAAGATCAAGAAGGCCAACGTCAAGAAGGTCGGAATTGAGCACCTCTGAGGTTCTCAATCTCTCTTGATTTTTGACTCGTTCGACGAGTGTTGCCACAAAAGTGGCTCTCCGCCCCACTAGGGATTCAGGTCCTTCGTGGGGCTTTTTTCTTCTTCCCTCTCACGTTGAATTGAACGAATCTCTCATAATGAGGATATCAATTCAACAGTTTCTAAAAATTGTATTTCACCTTATCATCGGTGATTTCAATGTGCTGTTTTTGGATGAGCCAGTGGACAACATCCCAGGTTTTGTGAACAAAACCGATTCCTGGTCTCCAGTGTTCGAGTTGATTTTGGAGGGTTGTTTGCTTACGAGGTCGTTTCGCAGGAGCTGTCTTCTCAAGAATTTCAACAACTCGCGTACCCACCTGCTTGATTGAGGGCGGTTCTGATTTTTCTTGGACGTTTTCTTTTTTCTCATCGGGCGTATCCTTGGCTTTTTGCTCCGATTTTTTGTCATTCTTCACCGCAGGAGCGGTTTTCTTTTTCACCTTCGGAGGCTCTTTTCTCTCGATTCGTCGTTTCCGAGTTTTGAAATGTTCAATGAGATCATCAAATCCTTTGTCTCTTGACCAAACAATGAATTTCACGGAATTGTCACGCCCGACATGAACCATCCCCAAGTAGGCTGATATGTGGAAGTCAACGTTGTCTTTCGAAGTCTTTCCAACTCGAATAACTGTAATGTTGTAATCAACAATCAACCAGTCATTTGGAATCGTTTGTTGATTCCCCACGAACAGAAGCACTCGTTGGTGGTTCCCTCGTGCGATATCATCGATGGGAATGTGTTTGTGAACGTTCTCAAAGTCTACAAAGTGAACGACTTTTTCCAGATCATCGCTCATTTTTAGGCATCTCCATATCTTTGTTGGAAATCAAATTTCTGAAGTATCCTTTTCTTCACGTTCAAACAGTCCGCCATCGCTTCTGAATCACTCTGGTTGGTGATAACTCCAGACCTTGGTTGTGATAACTGCCATAATCACAATTTTGAATGCATCCCAAACCAGGAACGGCTCAACTCCCCATTCAAAGGCCTGACTCATGCTGACTCCATACGATTCTGCGAGCCAAAGTGTCCCGATTACATAGACTGGAATCATTGCAATGAACCAGCAAATGAGTTGAGCCTTGAAGTCCGCAATACCGGCAGTCCGAGACCGATCAAGGCCTTCTGCAACGAGTGCAGAAGCTACCGGGAATGCCATGAGATATCCTCCGCTGGCGATTAACGCCCCATCTGAAAACAAAGCATTGCCACCTTCCGCAAAAACAGGAGCGCCCAAAGCACCAGCAAAGAGATAGACGCAACCAGAAACAAAAGCATCGTTCCTACGCAAATAGACTCCAGTTGCAAGAACAGCAAAGGTTTGGAAGGTGTATGGGACGGGTGTCCAAGGTACAACGAAGGCAATTTGTGCACACAAAGCGGTAAGTCCAGCGAAGAAGCCAATGGCAATCGACCGTTCAAGAAGCGTGGATTTTTCCGAGGAAAGCGTAAGGTGCCACGTGTGTGGTTTTGACCATGTCATTTGTTCAAACATAATTTTCCCAGTGCAAAATAGCACTTAGATGTTCACATCCGGTTTACTGGACGATGACGACATGCAAATCAGCAGTTTCGAAACGCGTGTCGAGCAAATCAATAACGTACTTTCTGGCGTGTAATCGTTCTCCAAATGCGTTGAAGTGGGTCGTAGTATCGATCGACAACACGTTCTTTCAACTGGATGATCGCATCATCCGTGATTTGGATGCCTGCAGGACAAACTTCCGTACAGCATCGTGTGATGTTGCAATACTCAATACCGAATTCTTTCTTGATTTCTGGGATACGGTCTTCGGTGTCAAGGGGATGCATTTCGTACTGTGCAAGACGCACAAGGTTTCGCGGTCCTGCAAACCCATCAAACATCTCATGATCTCGCAGAACGTGGCATGTGTTGACGCAAAGGAAACATTCGATACACTCACGGAAGTGCTGCACTCGGTCAGCTTCCATTTGGTTGAATTCCCAATCCATGGATTCTGGACCGTTGATTGGAGCAATTCGCTGAGCAACATCGTAGTTCCATGAAACATCCGTGACCAAGTCCTTGATGTGTGGGAAGGCTTTCATCGGTCGAATTTCAATGGGCTTACCTTCCGGCGTTTCTGCAACAACATCGCTCATTCGAGTCATGCACATCAAACGTGGGCGTCCGTTGATTTCTGCTGAACACGAACCGCACTTTCCAGCCTTGCAGTTCCAACGGACAGCCATGTCTGGCTCTTGTTCGTGTTGAATGCGGTGCATACAATCCAGAACGACCATGCCTTCATCGAGTGTAATCTCATATTCTTCAAGATCGGTTTCTCCATCTTCTCCACGAGCGACTTTGAACGCTTGCTTTCTTCCTTTCAATGACATTACTTGCCACCTCCTTGTTCCTTTGCACGCTCAGCAATCATGGCTTTGACTTCCTTGATTGCATCTTGGAGATCGTCTCGCATTTCTTCAACAGGTTCCTGTCGAATTTTGATTTCTCCATCTTCCATCCAAACGATGTTGAGGGTCTTGCCCCAGTATTCATCTTCAGGTGTTGGCATATCTTCACGAGTGTGACCACCGCGACTTTCTTCACGGGTAAGAGCGGCGAGTGCACAAGCACGGGAAACGTCAGCCATGTTGATCAAATCAAGTGCTTGGTGCCAACCCGAATTGTAACGTCGACTTGTACCTGGGAACGATTCCATTGCACGTTCTTTGAACGCTGTAAGGTCCTCCAGTGCTTCCTCTAGTTCGTTCTTGGTTCGGATGATACCAACCTTGTGTTGCATCATTTCACGCATTTCATCGTAGATGATTCCAGGGTTTTCGCCACCTTCTTGAGCAAGCGGTGCAAGCATGTCTTCGATCGCTTTCTTGACTTGAGCATCATCGATGCCTGGCTGTGCAAGATCGGTTGCTCGCTTGGCAGCAAATTCACCAGCACGCTTTCCAAAGGTAATCAAATCAGAGAGTGAATTTCCTCCAAGTCGGTTCGCTCCATGCAATCCTGATGCAGCTTCACCGCATGCATAGAGACCAGGAACGGTTGTTTCTTGCGATTCAGCATCAACACGGATACCACCCATGATGTAGTGAGCTGTTGGGCCAACTTCCATGGCATCTTTCGTGATGTCAACACCGGCCAATTCCATGAATTGGTGGTACATCGATGGGAGTTTCTTCTTGATGGCTTCCTCACCACGGTGCGAAATATCGAGGAAGGCCCCTCCGTGTGGTGAACCCCGTCCGGCTTCAACTTCAGCCTTGATGGCCTTCGCAACAACGTCACGGGTCAAGAGTTCAGGGGGTCGTCGAACGGTGGCAAGTTTTCCACTCACGACTTCTTCGACCCATTGGTCGGCTTCTTCGATGGTTTCTGCATGGTCGCCTTGGAACATTTCAGGGACGTAGTTGAACATGAAGCGGTCTCCATCGCTGTTGGTCAGACGGCCGCCTTCGCCACGAACACCTTCTGTGACGAGAATACCGCGAACGGATGGAGGCCAAACCATTCCAGTTGGATGGAATTGAACGAATTCCATATCTCGAAGTTCAGCACCTGCCCACAAAGCAAGAGCGTGACCATCACCTGTGTATTCCCATGAACCTGAACAGACGCTCCAACACCGAGTGCTACCGCCCGTTGCAAGAACAACCGATTTGGCAGAGAAGGCGTGGAAATCACCATCGACACGGGTGTAAGCAACACAGCCTGTGACTCGGTCGCCTTCCTTCAAGAGATGACGAACGGTGTATTCCATAAAGATGTCAATCCCTTCGTGAATGCCTCGCTCTTGGAGGGTACGGATGATTTCGAGACCAGTAGCGTCACCAACGTGTGCAAGACGTGGGAAGGTGTGGCCTCCGAAGTTGCGTTGGTTGATCAGGAGTTTGGGTGTTCGGTCGAAGACAGCACCCCATTGTTCGAGTTCTCGGACTCGATCTGGGGCTTCCTTGGCATGGAATTCAGCCATACGCCAATCAGCAAGCCACTTGCTTCCTTTCATAGTATCGTGGAAATGAACCTTCCAACTGTCACGAGGATCTGCGTTCTGCAGTGCTGCAGCACAACCACCTTCGGCCATGACCGTGTGTGCTTTTCCTAAGAGAGACTTGGTGATGATAGCGGTCTTGGCACCACTTCGGGCAGCTTCAATTGCTGCACGTAGTCCAGCTCCTCCAGCACCGATGACAACAACATCGTATTCGTGTTTGGTATAGGTTTCACTCATCTTGTTCACCCCACCAAAACGAAGGCCATGTCACTGATGTGCCCTTCTGCGACGGCAATGGTCCAAAGGTCGCCAAGGAAGACGAAGCCGAGGCTTGTCCAGAACCAGAATCCGTGGGAACGATTGAACACACTGATTCGCTTGAAGAGACGACCACGGAAAGCAGAAATTCCGCTTACCCATCGGTCAAGACTACCACCAGCAAGGTGGCGAAGAGCGTGACATGAAGTCACGTACATGGTCAAGAGGAAAGCTTCCGTCGCCATAATGAAGGTTCCAAAGGAGAAGCCCCAACCGGTATCAAAGTGCAGGGTGTGGGTGACATCCCACCATTTGATGACGATGATGATCATAGCAGCGTAGAGGAAGTATCGGTGAAGGTTGTTGAAGATGAACAAGCGCTTTTCGCCACCGTATCCAATCTTCTTGTTGATGTCTGGCTCATCGACCCAGCAAGCTGTTGGTGATTGGAAGAATGTTCGATAATAGACGCGACGCATGTAGTAGCAGGTTCCACGGAAACCGAATGGAATCCAGAGAACAAGAATTGCAGCATTGACCCAACTCGGATGGTCCCATTCATTGAGTCCGAACAAACTCCATTCGAGGATGTTTGGTGAGAAGATAGGAGAGACGACTGTTGAACCTTCGAGTTTGTAGTAGATGCTCTCAGGGAACAGAATTAATCGCCATGCAGTGTAAATGAGCGCAGCGGTAAGAGCCAGTCCCATCCAGAAGGGTTGTGCCCACCAATTGTCGATTCGATCGGTACGCCCAAGCCCGTTAATCACGGGGAGTTTGATGCCTTCTCCCATAGGTTCACATCCGCCCCTCAAGGGGGCTTATACTAACCCAACGACTAGGGGTCTTTGAGGTTGGCCCTTCGTCCCATTGCAGCGTTTGAAAGAAAAAGAAAGGCAATTTGAACGATTAGACCAATTCGTCCCATCGAACTTCTGCTTCAACCATCTCGATTTCATCAACATCCATCTGAGCAAGTTGCAATTTTCCAGAGAGTTCATCGTTGACAGCATGCCAGTAGGAATAGGCTTCAAGAACCCAAATTCCAGATTCTCGAGTTCCATTGCCGCTTCCTTTGACGCCACCGAACGGAAGATGCGCTTCTGCACCTGATGTGGAGTTGTTGATTCCAGTCATTCCAGCCTTGATACCGGTCTTGAAGCGATATGCCTCGAGTCGATCGTTGGTGTAGATGGCCGAAGACAATCCGTACGGACTTGCGTTCGCTAGGTGAAGAGCATGGTCGAAATCATCCGCCTTGACCAAGGTAATGGCAGGCCCAAACAATTCCTCATGGAAGCAACGCATGTCTTCAGTAACGCCAGCGTAGACGTGTGGCCACATGAAGACGCCATCTTCTGGGGTTCCGAGGAAACCTGATGGCTTGTTATCGGACGTGATTCGACCTTCTCCGTAGAGTTTGGTTGCTCCGTCTTGTTCGCAGATCTGAATGACTTCAAGGAAATCCTTTGCGTACTTTTCAGAAAGCATCGACCCGTAAAGAACACCTTCATGCTCCAAGGAATCTCCTATGCGTGTCGAATGGACCTTGTCCATCAATTTCGCAACGAACTCATCGTAGATGTCCTTGTGGATGATGAGGTTTCCAAGCGATGTGCAGCGTTGGCCTGCGGTTCCAAAACCTGCCCAATACGCTCCTTCAACGGCATTTTCAAGGTTCGCAGACGGCATGATGACCAGTGGATTTTTTCCACCGAGTTCGAGTGAACATGAGACGAGGTTTCGTCCACAGACTTCTCCAATCATCTTCCCAACAGCGGTTGAACCGGTAAATGAAATCTTGTTAACACGACCCTCGTCCACGGCATCAACAAGATACTGACCTGCCCCACTTCCCTTTCCATGGATGAGGTTGATGACGCCGTTCGGCAAACCGGATTGGTGCATGATTCGAGCGAGGGCAAACGAAAGCAGAGGTGTGTCTTGAGGGGATTTCCAAACGCATGTGTTTCCACACATGATCGCTGGAATCATCTTCCAGAACGGTACGGCGGATGGGAAGTTGCAGGCGTTGATGATTCCACAAACACCAAGAGGGCGTCGGTAGGTGAACAGTTCCTTGTCTGGAAGTTCAGAGTTGACCGTTTGTCCGTACAAGCGTCGACCTTCGGATTGGAAAAACAGGCAGGTGTCAATCGCTTCTTGGATTTCGCCTCCACATTCTTTCAACGTCTTCCCCATTTCTCGTGCTTGAAGTCGGACGAGATCTTCCTTGCGTTCCATCAATAAACGACCCATGTTGCCTATGATCTGTCCACGGGTAGGTGCTGGTGTTGCTGACCATCCAGAGAAGGCAGCGTGAGCAGCATCCAAGGCAGCATCAACGTCGGCTTTGGTTGAGAGGGGAAAGACTCCTAGAACATCGTTCAGGATTGCTGGGTTCCGAGATTCAAAGGTCTCTCCGTTGCTTGATTCTTCGAGTTGACCATCAATGATGTTGTAACCTTTAACGCTTGGACGGTTTTTTGGGTTGTTGGCTTCGAGGAACGTCAGACCTGCTTCGAGAACGTGGACCATATTCTCGCGGAGTTCGCTTCCCTCCATGAAGGCTACGATTCAATCCTCAGGCTTCACACCGGATTTTCATAACTCATGGTTTTAGTACTCTCGGGACTTGGACTTGGTATGTCCGGAGAAGATAACGAGGTATCGCTACGTGTTGCAAAAGCCATTCCTTCCGACGTCGGTCACGGCCGAGCTCGGATTTCAGGCGACCACGGACTTGACCTCAAACCAGGCGACATTGTCGAAATCAAAGGCGAGAAGCGTTCAACAGCAGCAATCTATTGGCGCAGTCGACCAGAAGACGCCAAAATGGATATCGTCCGAATCGATGGTATTATTCGAAAAAATGCAGGCGTGAGCCTCGGCGATCGAGTCACCATCTCCAAATCGGAAGCAAAAGAGTGCAAGAAACTCACACTTTCCCCAGTGATGGCGAACAAGCAGAAGGTCAAATTTGGCCCCGGGATTGAGGGTTTCGCACGCCGTGGTCTCTCAAAACGTCCAGTCATGGCCGGTGATCGGATTTTCATTCCTGGGATGACACTCTTCGCTGAGGCTCTACCGTTTGCAGTGGTTCAAACCACACCAAAAGGCATCGTCAAAGTTACGAGCGATACGGACATTGTCATCAAAGACGAGGCCATCGATGACGAGGATGTTGGACAATCGGAAGGGATAACCTACGAAGACGTAGGTGGTATCGGCCAACAACTCCAGAAAGTACGAGAGATGATTGAACTCCCACTTAAGCACCCAGAACTGTTCCGAAGACTGGGAATCGACCCACCGAAAGGTGTTCTTCTGCACGGGCCACCAGGCACCGGTAAGACCATGATTGCCAAAGCGGTTGCGACAGAAGTGAACGCTCACTTCAAATCCATTAATGGACCGGAAATCATATCAAAATACTACGGTGAATCCGAGAAACAGTTGAGAGAAATTTTCGACGAAGCGAGTGAAAAAGCTCCTGCAATTATCTTCATTGATGAGATTGATTCAATCTGTCCAAAACGCGAAGATGTCAGTGGCGAAGTGGAGCGACGTGTCGTTGCTCAGATGCTCACACTTCTTGACGGTATGCAGGGTAGAGACAACGTTGTTGTCATCGGTGCGACAAACCGACGTGACGCTCTTGACCCTGCACTGCGTCGAGGCGGTCGTTTCGATCGTGAAATCGAGATTGGTGTCCCTGACCGCGACGGTCGAAAAGAAATCATGGAAGTTCACACCCGTCAAATGCCAATCGCTGACGACTTTGAAGTCAATTGGGTACTCGACAACACGTACGGGTTCGTAGGAGCTGATCTTGCTGCACTTGTACGAGAAGCTGCGATGAAGGCTTTGCGCAGGTACTTGCCTGAAATCGATCTTGATGAGGAGACCATTCCACCAGAAGTCCTCGAAAAGATGGAAGTACGAATGACCGACTTCAGAGATGCTATCAAGGACATCGAACCATCAGCTCTTCGTGAGATTTACGTTGAGGTTCCCGAAATTGCATGGAATGAGGTTGGTGGACTTGACGAAGTTAAAGAGCGACTCAAGGAGTCCGTCGAATGGCCGCTCACCAAACCAGAAGTGTTTGAACATTTCAACATCAAACCTCCACGAGGAATTGTTTTGTTTGGCGCACCTGGTACTGGAAAAACGCTCCTTGCAAAAGCCATAGCGAATGAAGCTCAAGCCAACTTCATTTCCATAAAAGGTCCTGAAATGATTTCCAAATGGGTTGGTGAATCCGAACGAGGTATTCGCGAAATCTTCAAGAAAGCGAAGCAGTCTTCACCTTCCATCATTTTCCTTGATGAATTTGAATCCATTGCGAGCATGCGAAATGCTTCGAACGGTGAAGGAAGCGATGTTGGCAACAGGGTTGTGAATCAACTGCTTGCGAGTATGGATGGCGTCGAATCCCTCGACGGTGTCATTGTTGTCGCTGCGACCAATCGTCCGGAAATGATCGACCCCGCTCTGCTAAGAAGCGGACGATTTGAACGTGTTCTTCACGTTCCTCCGCCCGATGCACCTGCTCGCGAGGCTATTTTTGAGATTCATTCGAGTGGCATGCCGTTATCGAAGTTCTCCATCAAAGGTCTTCTTTCGAGTATGGAAGGTTTCACTGGAGCCGATATCGAGGCAGTTTGCAGGGAAGCTGCGCTCATTGCCATGCGCGAGGGCAAGAAGCGTGTCGCAAAGAAACACTTCGATGAGGCTGTAACACGTGTACGACCAACCGTTACGCCAGAGATGCTCGAATACTACCAGAAAATGGAGACACGGTTGACGTCTGGCTTGTCAAACATCAAGCGCACGCGTGACTACAGTTACGGCATGGAAACAATGTGAGCACGGAAACGGTCAAGTTCTTCCTTTGCCTAGGATTTTCAAGGCGAGTCGAATGACATCCAGTTTCGGTCAGGAAATGCTTGGACGAACAGTCCAAGACAAGAAAGGTAAGGAGCTTGGAAAACTTACCGATCTTGTTGTTGATGTTTCAAACGGTGGAATTTCTGAACTTCTTGTCAAATGCTCAGAAAACATCGATACGAGTCGTCTTCCATTTCAGATGAAAGACGGTGCAGTTGCAATTCCTTCCAACGAGGTGGCCTCGTTTGGGCACGTGATTTCGCTCAAAATCTGATGAGCATTTTCGCAACAGAGTTGGACAACCTTCTAAACCGATGTGAAACCGTGTGTGTATGAACGGTGTACTAGGGAGGTGTGGAGATGGCGGCCGAACGTAACAGAAATTTCAGGCGAATTGGGCTTCAACTCGCATTCTGGGCCGTTCTTGGAATCCTCCTCTTTACCATTCTTCAAAATTTCATCAACATTAGTCAAACCAATCAATTGTCAGCATACGATGACGATTGGAACGACATGTCTGCGTTTCGCGAAGATATCAATGCCATGGGAGTTGAAACAAAATCTCTGGTAAGCAGCCCGCTTCTATTGGCCGACATTGAAGATCCACGAAATACCACGTTTGTCATCGCAGGTGTTGAACGAGATACGCTTTCACTTCCACAATTCGATGAAGATGGATTCATCACAATCGCCACTGAGGATGGTTATTCACCCTCAGAGGTTGATGCAATTGTTGAGTTTGTTGATAATGGTGGTACAGTCATTGTTCTGGAAGACTTTGGTTATGCTGGAAGCATCGGAGAAGCTTACGGTGTTCGCTATTCTGGATACCAGTTGTACGATACAAACTATGTCGCTGAATTGGATTATAACTACATCTGGATGTGTGTGCAGGCAAGTCCCTGCGGTATGAACGGAACGGTACTTGACCCCACAACAATAGAAGAACACGAACGCTGGTCTTCTGAGGTTGGCGCTCATCCATGTTCCGAGCTTGACGGCCAATCCATGACCCTTGGGGAAGCAGGGGTCTGTTCGCACCACTGGGTTCGAAGCGCAGGTGAACTGGGACGTATTGAGTACAATGCAACCTACACAATGCTGCTCAACAACGTCACTGGTCTTGAAATCGTTCCTGGAGTCCGTGGCGCCCTCAATGATGTGAATATCCGTTCTGTAACAAGCAATCAGGCTACCGTTGACGTCAATGGCGATGGTGAACTTTGGGTGAGCAACGAACAAACAAGTGAAACACCTGATCTGTGGGGGCAATTCAACCTCTCGATTGAAGCGTGCGCCTCCACAAATTGCGATCCGGATGAAGGGGGACGCGTCTTCTTTGTCGCAGATGGTAGCGCACTGATAAACGCAATCTACGATTTTGAAGGATTCAATGCAGGAAAATACGGTGAAACAGGTAAACTCATTCCGGCAAACGACAACCGAAA
Organism: Candidatus Poseidoniaceae archaeon; assembly: GCA_965662895.1. Taxonomy (GTDB): domain Archaea; phylum Thermoplasmatota; class Poseidoniia; order Poseidoniales; family Poseidoniaceae; genus MGIIa-L2. The sequence continues at coordinate 44,316 of CBFIJH010000007.1, forward strand.
GTGGGCCCTCGACGTTATCGCAGAATCCTTGATGAGCACGCTTGAAGGCGAAGAGGGCCAACCAGCAGAAAACGCCCTAGTGATATTTGACGAAAGCCGCCACCCACAGAACGCCTTACTTGCAGATTCTTACAACACGGTTTACTTCCTCTTGGTCTATTTCACCGGTGAAGGGCTTGCAATGCTTGCACTGTTTGTTGTTCTCTTTATCACGTTTGAAGCAGTTCTTCTCAAAAAGCGAGACCCGGAGCCATGGCGTCATGTTTTCAGCATCATCTATTACGGATTTGGGGATGCAAATCGTTACACCTATTATGCCAAAACGGAGAAAATACGGCAGGTATTTTTGTCAAAAGTTCGTAATCAAAACGGTTTGACCGTTGAAGAATTTCATGCCATGCCTGCCAAAGAACTCGTTGGCCTTATCCAAGATCCAGTGTTGGCGAAGTTTGCCATCGAACCTGGAAAATATTCGTTGGAACAATCGGTTGCACTCGTGAAACGAATCAAAGCATGGGGGCGAAGGTGAGTCACATGTGGACGCGAAAAGCATCGTTTACTTTTACTGGTGGTATTGCACTCATTCTCATTGGGATGATGATTTCCAACAACCAAATGATGATTCTTGGTTTAACACTCATCACCTTCATTGTCGTAAATTCATGGGTTTCCGGCCATGGCGATATCGAAGTACAACGCACACTTTCTGCAGATAACTTGTACAAAGGTGATGATTTGTACGTTGAGTTGCTTGTCACCAACCGATCGAATCGCCGAACCCAACTCTTGGATGTTTACGACAACATTCCTCACGAAATGAAGTTGCGTAGTGGATTGAATCAAATGCGGCTCAATTTGCGTCCCGGAGAGAGTGCTCGAATCCGATACGTGTTGCGTTGTCCACTTCGTGGACATTACTCGATTGGTCCTGTTTCTCTTCGAGTTCGCAACACCTTCAATCTCGGAGTTGAGGACATGTACGTTGACCATCATTCCGATATCGTCATCTTCCCTCAAATCAAAGAAGTCGAGGAAGCGTTCCTTCGCTCACGTACACCTAAAATGTACACTGGAGCAACAACGCTTCGAACACCAGGACAAGGGTCAGAATTTTATTCGCTGAGAGAATACGTACCTGGTGATCCGTTCAAAAACATCAACTGGAAGGCCTTTGCTCGAACTGGTGACTTAATGGTCAATGAAAAATGTCGAGATGCGGTAACTGATCTTTACATCCTTCTTGATTCCAGAGACGTTGCCCGCATCGGAACCGTTCTCAAGAATCCACTCGAGATGGGAACGGTAAGCGCTGCAAGTCTTGCAGCATTTTTCCTCAAGCGACGAGATAGCGTCGCTCTCGGAATCTATGGCGACGGTCTCGCTTATTTGCCACCCGATACCGGTGACAAGCAGTATTTCAAAATCCTAAGTTCACTTGCTGGCGTAAAGCCAGAGGGAAGTATGCCACTGCAAGCCGTTACCAATTCGCTCAGTGGACGTTTCAGCCGAGGTAGTCCGGTGTTTGTTATTTCATCCTGTGAAGGGGATGGAACGGTTCCTGCAGCAGTACGTGATCTTGTTGGTCGAGGTCATGAAGTAACTGTCCTATCGCCATCAAGCATTGATTTTGAACGACTTGTTTCTCGGATACCGCGTATGTCCTACGAAGTCCTGAAGTTGGAACGACAAAACCGTTTGACGACGCTTGCAGGTTCTGGAGCGCAGGTCATTGATTGGATGCCAGATATGGATCTATCACAAGCGATTATGCAGGTAAGGGGGTATTAGATGGCTGGTGAAGTTGATCCACAAAGCGATGTTTCCCTCATGGGAGGACGCACCCGAACTCTGCACCTCAAAACATTGCGCAAGCAATGGCAAATCATCACGCTCCAAGTCGTCTCAACGATTGCACTGGTCTGGATGTATTTGGAAGTCGTCTCCACCTATGTTGTTGGAAGTATTGACCACACCATGTTGTTTGAATCATTGGAAACAGCCGTCGGTGAGGTGCCAATTGGAGATTGGTTAATCGGTTCAGGCCGCACGGGACTCGCTCGATTCTATGTTCCTATCGTGTTGGGACTTGGACTTGGTGGTTCAATGGCGCTTCTTGCTTTCCAATCACCACGCGTTCAACAACGAATCAAACTTGGATTTATCGTTACACTCATGCTTCTCCTGATTGGACGACTCGTCCTTACGTGGATTCCTTCAATGCTCTTTTCATTGGACCTACGTGCACCGACAGAGAGCGAACTGAAGACTCTTGAATGGCCGCTTTTGATGATTCTTTCATTGATGATTTTGTTCATCTATCTGTTGCCCGTCATCATGGGAACCCGTGGAATTTGGGGCCTCTCACGCCGCTCCATCGGATGGGCGATTGGATTCACCTTGCTCTTCTTGGGTATCCATGCTATCCTGACCTTCCCTCTCATCAAATCACAACTCGGAGATTGGGGCTCGAATTTGATATCGTTGGAATCACAAGTGAGTGATCCGACCGTCGGCCTTTTTGGATTCGACTTAGTGACTCCTGAACAATTTTCACTCATCTTGATTGCAGTGCTGATTATGGTGTTTCAAGAATCAGGATTCGGTGTCATCCGCTATCTCGAGTACGCGTATCGCCTTCCAGAGTCTTGCAAGAGAGATCCTGAATACGTACGACAAATGGACAACGTCCTCAACGGTCATCTCCGTCACACAGCTGGTTTTCTAACCATCACAGGCATCGTGACGACGGTTGCACTCGGCTTCCATAGTGTCCTTCTCGAGGTGGTTCGAACCTCAACAGGCAGTCAATGGGCGGCGCAAGTATCCGAGTCGATTGAACTGTCGTTGACGTATGGGTTGGTCATTTCTGCACTTCTTTTCCTCAGTCTTATTGCTCTACTGAGGTTCTTTGTTCCTTGGCAGAGGGTATGGGGTCTTATCGAATCCTTTAGCAACAATGCACCCGAACCTGTGAAAGAAAAAGAATTCTAATCACGCTCGTGTTCGAATCGACTGAATCGTTCTTCCGAACAACTCGTTGAGAATCAACATACTCAATACGAGTCCAATTGACGAAAGCCATTGATACAATGTTGAATCGATGTTTGACCAAGCATACTGATTGAGAAAAACAAATCCTATGATGGACAAAAGGAAGACCAACTTTTCAAGAAAAATTGGGTAAGAGGAACCTTTCGATTCATTGCGCATGAGAAGTGTTTCAACCATGCTTCCACCTCAGAAATCCAATTCAGAAAGTTGGTCATGCAAGGCTTCGAGTCGGGGGTCTGGTTTTGCTTCTTCTGCGTCAGGCACCCGTAATTGACGTTCCGCATCCAATCGAGCCAACTCGGCTTCAAGGTCGGCACGATCTTCTTGCATTGGCGTGGCTTCGACTTGTTCGCCTTCTGTTTCAAGAGGTTCTGAATCAGAGGGTGCTGGCATCGCTTCCCATTCCTCAGAAAGTTCTGAAACAGTTGGTTCTGAATCCAGCGACACGCTTTCCTCGACCACCAAGGTAGGTTGAATGGTTTCCATCATATCATCCATGACTGGGGTCCGTTGACCGACGGGTATTGAAGTGCGTTCAAACGGTAAGAAACCGTCTCGTTGGAAATCCCACATCGCTCCACGTGGTATTCCCCGAGTTAATCCAGAGGCATCGATTTGCGTCAACAGTTCTTCAAGAACCTGTGCTGTCTGTTCAAGCGCAATTGCTTCGCCAGCATCGCGTTGGTCAGCTTCGAGATAAATGTCATCGAGTGCAACACGTATGAGTCGTCGCGTTTCAACAGCAACACTTGGTAACGCTTCAGGTCGCATGCAATTCATTCGAAGCGCCTCGATTTCTTCAGGTGGAGCACCAAGGTCTCCAAGTTGATCAAGGACGTTTCGCATGCGTCGCAACATGGTAATTGAACGATCATAATCTTCCAGGATTCCCTCCAAATCGAGAATCAGGTGACCAACGGTCTCACCGAGTTGGTTTTCCAGTCGCTGTTGTACCGACCATCGTGCCAATCCTCGAACTGCGCCTGCAGTCTGTGGAACTTGGCGTTCGAGCAACGTCATCACCTCACTGCTGAGCAAATGACGAGGTGTAGCAGCAATATGGTCGACTGTGGACTGAACGACCTGTAGGGCTCGTTCAACAGCACGATCGAGAAGGACAACCGAATAACCAAGCGTACGTGCATGTTCAAGACGCTCAAGTACGGGTCCCAAACCTCGGAAGGTCGCATCATCATTGAGCAATGCTTGAGCAAGAGGCTCTTCTGACAATCTTGCACGCAGACGTTCCGCTTCGGCAATGTCTGAAACGGCTTCTTCATGCGCTTCAGTGAGAGCCTCAGCGCGAGCGATGAGCCCAGAAAGTTCAGTTTCTGCATTGCCTCGGCGAGCTCCAAGATTGCCAAGTTCGGTAAGCAACTCTTTCCGCTCACCCATTAACTCCCGCAGTTCAGCATGGAGTTGCATTCGCCGTGCCTCATCTTCTGCGAGACGTTGACGTTCTTCCTCAGCCCGTTGACGACTTGACAAGGTTTCTGCTTCAATTTGGTCCAACCGTGCCTGTGCAGTTCGGATCTTTTCTTCTGAAGCATTGCTCTTTGATTGGGCGCTTGCTTGTCGTTCCCTCAGGGTTGCAACTTGTTCCTCAAGTGTTCGCAATCGTCGTTCCTCAAGCTCGATTTGTTCTCGAATTGACGACAACTGTTGTGCGTTGGACTCTAAGTCTGCACGAGTTGTTGCTTCCTGATTTGACAGCGCTTCAAGTTCATCTCGAAGTGCAGCACTGCTTTGCGTATCTCCAAGCGCCTTTGCTAATTCTGTTGCACGCTCACTGAGTTGGTGCTCCAGTTCACTCACCCTACGTAGCAAACGATCAGCACGTGCTTCAGCTTGCTCCATCCGTGTTCTTGATTCAGAAACCGTCACTTGTACTCGGTTGAGTTCGTCGTTTTTCGACTGAATGGCAACGGTTTGGTCTCCAGAAGACTGTTTGACTTCCTCGAGCCGAACCATTGCTTCAGTTCGCTCTTTTTCAGCATCCTGAAGTTGAGTGGTTAAGCTCGCATTTGCGCGCATTAATGAGTCAGCTCGACGCTCGGATTCCTCCAGCCTTCGTCGTAATCCTGAATCAACCGCTGCAAGCGGAGCAGAGTTTGGTAGCGGTTGAGATGTTTCTTGCCCACCGACATGAATGCGTAGTTTTGCTCGAACGGCTCGAACATCATCAAGACCAATTTCAAAACCATACATGCTCATCAATCGATGCATCATAGAAGTTCTGCGCTTTTCGGAACGAGTACGTACAGTGGACAGTTGTTCTACAAATTGTTTGAGTGTAAATTCGGAAACATCACCGGTTGAAGCGGAAATCATCGTCCCAGAGGCCAGTCGATGCAACTTCAACACACGCTTGCTTTCCGTCAATCCAAGCATTGCTTCCTCGAACGATTGTCCGTTCGCTGCCAGTGCTACTGGAAGACCGTTGTTCAATGCAAGTGAGACCGCCTTGTCGCTGACACCTGCTTTGAGATGACCAGTAACTCGATCTTCAAGTGCTGCAGAAAGCATAGACATGACGGCATCTGAGCCGCCCTTTCCCTCTCGAAGAATGAAACCGTCAGGCAGTGATGCTTCACCCTCGGCATATGTTCCTATTTCTCCATCAAGTTTGGCGGCTACATCGGACAACAAGCGTGCATGATTCGCATCAAGCTCCGTCCATATCGCTAACACGATGGTGCTGCTTGAGGCGATAAGTAAAGACGCATCTCCCATATTCAACGATGCGTAACCTTGACCATCTCCTCCGAGCGTCTCATGCTGTGCATTCATTGCATCCGAGAGCGAGGCAACAGTTGCAGCGAGGTCTTCAGCAGATCCTGGTAACTCACCCATGCTATCGATGACAATTCCTTGATCAGCGGCGAGACCTCCACGTACGTGCTCGTAATCAGAGAGCGCTTGAAGAACTGCAGATAAGTTTCGGGCGAAGAGGCGATCTGTCAATGCGCCTCCAGAACCGAGTCCCTGTGCATCTGCTTGGAACTCAAAGGCTTCTGGTAGAAGTTTTGCAAGCTCAGCCAAGCCATGCATTGAGCATGTTGAGGCAACCAAACGATGTTGGTTTTTCTCAGCCTCTTCAAGCGCTTCTCGAGCGTCAGCGCCGCCGAGTAGTTTGGTTGCGCTCGTCCCTTCACAAATCCAACCAACAATCCTTCCAGCACGAACCAATCGGTGTCCGAAGGGGGTTTTTCGTCGGCCAACCCATGTTGTGATGTACCCATGTTCAAAAGGCTGGAGTCCTCCAGATGCAACATCCACTTCATCGTCGAATCGCTCAATATGTGGTAAATCAAACATTATATCTCCTCATTTTGTTTTGAATTCCAATCGTTACGCAGCCGTTCAAGTTCGTAACGCCAGGTGCCCATTTTCCCATCTTTGCCAGAGAGGTGGACGAAAACATCGTAGTCAAACCGATCAAAAAGGGTCAATCGTCGCCCTTCACTCCAAACTTCAAACAGCGTGCCGAGTTTGAGTTCTTCTGCAACTGCACAACATTCTGCCCATTCGCGTCGTTGTTCCCCAGCAGTCTCGGGCCATTTCTTCGTGGTCTGAACAACACCGCCAAACTGATCCATCACGCGGACGTGATTCACACCATTGAGTTCGCAAAGTTGAGAAAACAACGTCTCCAACATCTTAGCCCAAACCTCTTCACAGCAACGTACCATTCAAGAACTTTGCCGAAACTCTTCCCCCGTAGGGGGATTTGGTGATGAAAATCAAATTTCCAACTGCAAAATTTCAATCATTGCTGCGCGGAGGCGTTAGCACCGTAGATTTTCCGCGCATTACTGGCATCGAGAAAGCCCTTACGTAAATAAAAAATCCAATTAAAAAATTTAAAATCTAATTGCAATTTTGAAATACAATCAAAACCCAATCGGAGGCGTTTAATGGAGGTGTTGTAACCCTCGACCATGGCCGAGCCTATCCAGAGTCCCTTCCAAGCACCTGCTTGCGATGTGTGCGGCAAGGATGCTGTCGTCGAACAGGCCTATTCTGGGCGTATTTTATGCGGGCATCACCTCGAAAAGTCCATTCGAAAGAAAGTTGGCAAAGAATTGCGTAAGCAACTTGTTCTGGACAAATCGCAACCGACGACGGTTTTTGTTGCGATTTCTGGTGGGAAAGATTCAGCAGTTCTTCTGACGCTTCTCGTTGATCTCATCGGGATGCGTCGAGATGTCCGTATTGTTGCTGGTTGCGTTGATGAAGGAATCGATGGCTATCGCCCACCATCTCTCCAGTGTGCCATCGATCTTTGTGAAACTCTAGATGTTGAATTCATTTCCACCAGTTACGAAGATCTCGATTTTCACCAGATGGACGAAGTAGTCAAGCGATTACCAATGATTTCAGAGAAGAAAGATGGCGCATCGACGATGCCTTGCTCGTATTGTGGAGTTTTCCGTCGGCAAGGTATCAATGCGCTTGCTCAACAAGTCGGCGCTGATGTGGTTGCGCTCGGTCACAATTTGGATGATATGGCCCAAACAGTTCTCATGAATATGACAAATGGAGATATTGAGCGAACGTTACGTCTAGCGCCACACACCGATGCTCCAGTCAACGGGCTGCCACCAAGGATTGTTCCTTTACGTTGGATTCCCGAGCAAGAGATTCACCTGCTTGCGATGCACAAACAACTCCCGCTTCATCATGAAGAGTGTCCTTACGCACAAGGAGCCCTACGATGGCGATACCGGGACATTGTCGCACAACTTGAGCAGGATGTACCTGGGACGCGCCACAGTTTGGTCCGGATGTCGGACAACATCAAGACCGTTGCCCGTCAAGAGGTTCCACCCGTCCAAACGCATCCAACGAAATGCGAACGGTGTGGTTCACCAACATCAGGATCAACGTGCAAAGCTTGCGACATGCGAGATCTTCTCGATGTCGCCTCAGAGTAGATTGTGTATCAATTCGTCCAAATCTTGCGGACGTTGGCAATAATGGCATCGTAGGGTGAGAGGATCTGTTTTGGTAACTTTTAGGCGATGCGGCAAAGGTTCCCTGGAATTTTGTGTTATGCAGTTGGAGAATGTGCATCGAACAACGTTGCGAACCTCTTCACCCAAGTTCACCGTCAATTTCTCAGCTACGGTGTATGCTCGAATAATGGCGATACTGGACTCTGGGGAGACCAATGCTAAGCGATCAAGTTCAGATTGGGTCAATTCCCGATCTTCGACCTTGATGATGTCCTTCGCTCCCATCTTTTTCGATGGGACGTTCATAACCAAAGAAACGGGGACCGATGTATCGCTTGTCAGATTCAGCAGTTCAAGCACTTTGAGAGCTTGCCCTGAAGGGATGTGGTCAATGACGGTTCCATTCTTGATTGCAGTTACTCGGCGCATGTTGTGTTCTTCCACCATCAGGCTTCACCTCCAGCGATTTCTGCAGGAACTTCGATATTGAGCAGTCTGCAGAGCAAAGCCATTCGGGCGACGACACCGTTGAATGCTTGCTCAAAATATCGTGCATGGCGGGTCTTGTCGACACTTGGATGAATCTCATCCACACGTGGTAGTGGATGGAGGATGACCATCCCAGACTTTGCGTTATCAAGGTCTCGTGCATGGAGTTTGTAAGCCCCAGCAACTTTAGCGTATTCATCCTCATCAGCAAATCGTTCCTTTTGAATACGCGTCATGTAGACGACATCGGCTTGGTTAATGTTGCCAAGAAGATCCTCCGTTTCTGTTACATCAGCGCCATGTTCTCGCAAATCTTCAACGATTTCAACAGGCATGCGAAGCAGATCAGGGGATGCGAAAATCAGCCGACAGCCAAATCGAACCAATGCATGGGAAAGGCTGTGAACGGTCCGACCATAACGTAGATCGCCGGCGAGAATAACGGTTAGACCTTCGAGCGTACCATGCGATTGTTGAATCGTAAACAAATCAAGCATGGTTTGGGTTGGATGATGTCCGGCACCGTCTCCACCATTGAGAATAGGAACGCTTGCAGCATCTTGGGCATAGCGTGCAGCACCTTGTCGGGGATGACGCATTGCGATGATATCGGTGTACCCGTCAACCATCTGAATGGTATCGAACAATGTCTCTCCCTTGACGACAGAGGAGGTCTTCACATCACCAAGATTGACGACATCTCCGCCCAAGCGCTTCATTGCAGTTTCGAAGGACATTCGTGTCCGAGTGCTGGGTTCAAAGAAGAGGTTGCCAAGAATTTTCCCTTGCAAGAGCGGAAGATAGGTTTCGCCTCGAGCAACCGGTAGCAAGCGTTCAGCATCGGCAAGAATGCTGTGTATGTCTTCATTCGTTAAGTCGTCCATCGTGATGAGTCCTTTCATTGAATGTCCCCTTCTATGCCAACCATCCAAGCACACCCTTGAACATTGTTGCCAGCCACTATGCAAAGAGTCGGTGGTTTCATCATCCAAGCCCTTTCTGGTTGATTCATGCTCTGGGGCGATGTCGATGAGGCGATACAAGCCGAGCGTTTGGTTCGAATTCAGAGAATCGAGCGATTGAGTACCATTTGCGCCTTATTTTGTCTCAGTGGAGCGGTTTGGCTGGCTTGGCCAGTACTCAAGGATGCATTTGTTGGTGATGCGAGCCTCCTTACTGGGCTTGGAATGCCAGTCCTTGTTCTACTTTGGGGCATTGTCATACAGGACCTCATTCTCGATGATCCTCGAGCTCGCACACGAATCGGAGCGGCTTCAAGCATCATCTGGCCAGTATTTCTTGTGTTTGCCTTGCGGTCCTATTCAACAAATCCGACCGATCTTCTCGCAATGGTTCTCTTCGCAGCATTGGGTTTTGCAACGTACCAATCGTCAGCAAACACGCTCCGCGGTGGAATCGATGTTATGCGGTTCCGAGCGATGATGACGGGTCTTGGTGCACTAACAGTGCTTGGTGTGCTTGTAGGCGACCGAGCAGGTCGAACGTGGATTGTTGAGCCTGAAGATTGGGCTCACCCTATCTTGTGCCTTGTGATACTTCTTCACGTGGGATATCTTTGGATTGCGGGCGATGATATGCGAGAAGAACGGAAAGCCTTCCGCCAAGAACTCGATATCATTGAGAATCGATTGCTCGTTTTGCGATCTGAAGGAGCCGCTGTTGATCAGGCCAGTAGCCTTGTCATGACGGCAAAGGAGGAAGGCCACATCGACCCGTCATTCGGTATGCGTCTCCTTCGTGAGGCAACCGAAGACATAGAGCGTTCGTTATCCCTTGCTACGGACGTCGATGTTGTGCGAGGTGAAGCCCTTCTCGTCATTCAGCACGCTGAAGAATTGGCACCTCTCGCCAAGCGTCCACGTAAGTCTTACGAAATGGGAGAACGAGAAGCTTCTCTAGGTTCTCTGCGGGAAGCGGAAGGACTCTTTCGTCAAGCGAAGCGAAGAGCGCAAGAAATCGTTACCTGGTGGGAGCAAGCAGAAGAAGCCATCCAAACAGCGGACGAACTACTCACCGGCAAATCCGGCGCAACCATCGACAATTTGCGTCAAATCATTCGCGACGCACGAAAGCAACTTGACCGGGAGGCACCAAAGAAGGCATTCGAACTTGCATGTGTGATCCCGATTCAATTGCAAGCAGATGGTGATGCTCGTGAGCGTGCAGTTGAAGTTTTGAGCGATGCAGCAAAAGCACTCAAAGCAACAGATGGATTCGACACCAATGAACTTGAAAAGCGCCTTGAGCAGGCAGAATCAGCGCTCGAAGCGGGTGATACAGGTCAATCGATTGGCCTTGCAGAGGGGGTTCTTCGCGTGATTCAAATTGAACGCGAATCCATGGAGACGGTCCGTCGCGCACTCCGCCAACGCAAGAAGATCACAGAGCGATTTGAACATTTTACTGATGCCGAAGAATGGATGGCTCGATTTAAACAGGTTCAGAACGCAGCGGATGAGCGGGAATGGAGTCATGCGGCAACGTTGCTTGAACGTTTAACCATCGACCTCGATGCACTCGGTAGCGAACAAGACGAAGCACAGGCATTGCTTGATTTCGTTCGCCAAGAATGGGCAGTCTTGCGAAACCAATGCAATGCTTCGAGCATACCGGTTTCGGATGAGGATATGAGACAAACTGAGGCGGCAGTTTCCCTCGCAGAAGAATATCTCACGAAAGGCCAGGTTGAAGCATCCCTCAAGCAACTTGGTCAAGCCGATGCTTCGATGGAACGACTTCGAAGGCGAGTTTAATCAAACCAAACCACGTTGAGCAAGGTTGTCGATGTCCAATCCACTCGGTAATCCAAGGTCAACAGGCATACCTGCAATGGTTACAACAATTCCATAGAGGTGAAGATAAAGCCCATGCGGGGGTTGATTTTCTGCGTCAAATGGAATCTTTTTCCATACTTTTGACTTCATGTAATGATTTGCAACGGATTCCTCCTTTGAGTGAACAATCCATACATTTGCTTGACTTGCATGCTTTTTCGCTGCTGTCGAACCGAGCCGAGGTGAAACGTGGACGGTGTGAAGGATCGGCCAATTACGCACCCAATCGCCTTCAGAATCGATGAGCATCGTCATCTTGGTTGGTTCGGTTGCCATAGAATCGAGCAGTCCGAGTTCATTCAGAATCCGAATCAATGACCGAACATGGGGGTGGCGAGGTTCCTTTGTTCGTAACTCTCGTCCGATTCGGACTGCAGTGTTCGGTCGATTGGCATCCAAGTGCAACAAGGCAGCAACAACTCGACCTTGCGCCCACGATGTTGACGGTAACTTTGAATCGTCTTCATGTTGTTTCATGAACGATTCAAGCATGGAAAGTGCCTCCTCACTGCGGCCCTCCAAACGCATGCGTGCACAATCTCCGAGGAGAATGAGTCGATCTGCGGGTTTGTTGCGATATTTTCGATTGCTTCGTGGATTTCCTTCAGAGGTACGCTTCAACAAATCGATGTTTCTACGCATTAAGGGATCAACGCCCAAGACCGGTTGCGAGGCATCTGGAACAACACGTTTCGGGTCAAGAACAGCAGCAAACCATTGCAAACGTGCTGCCTCAATATCGCTCTTGTTAAGGAGTGCAAGGCGAGGCGCTGCTTCGGGTAGGTCGCGTTGACACAAGCTTGCAGCAGCGAGAATCAATCGGGCAACTTGGGCATCTCTCCCTGCCTGCAAAGCCAACAAGGAGACAGCATTTTCTTCGGCCTCTTCCCAACGATTCATCCCTGCATAAAGTTGCATCTTTGCATTTGTTTGTCGAAGCAAATCGAGTCCTTGTGTTGAGGCCTCAGAGGGGTTCAAAATCTCATCGTAGAATTCAATCGCTTTTGTCCACCGATCCTTTGCGATAAGTTCCGTGAAAGGTCGTTGTTTGAGATAAATCATATCCTCCATTTGTGTAAGCATTTGTCGTTGTTCACTGATGCTTGCATCAAACGAGATGTCATCAAGTTTTGAACCAACTTGCAATGAAGTCAACCAAACGAGAAGGAAACAAACTTGACCACCAGATGCTAACATCCACGTTAGTTCCTCCATCGCATCCTTTTCGACATAGGTACACAATGTTCCTTCCCAGTCACCGCAAGCAGCACCCTGGGGAAGGAAACTTGAATCCCAGAAGGTGATCATGGCAAGTGCCAAGAGAAGCATCGACTGTCCAGCAAATCCAGTGAAGCAGAAGTTCAGAACTTTTGCTTGCTGACTTCGCTCTGCTCGCAGCAAACGGCTGTCTGCGAGCCGGATACCACCTCGGCCCGATACATCTTGAACATCAAGGAACAAGATACGAGCAACTTCGTAAACGAAAAGAAAACCAACCAAGGCGACGTTCAGCAACAAGAACAGGAGAATCGAGGTAACCAACGGTACGCGTAAGCCAGGGTCGGGAATATTGGAGAACAATTCGATGAGAAAGAACCCAAGGATACCACCTTCTTCCATGATGGTTGCTTGCTCTCGGTATTCAGGCAACGCAATGACTTGGTCAGAGTGCGTAAACAATTCTGGAGATACGATGATTGCAATGAGGGATAACAAGGTGTTGATCGCAACAACGGGCATGGCTATGGTGTTGAGATGAACAATTCGAGCAATGACTTGCTGTCGGGCGTTTGGCGAATGATTGTGAAACGGTGATGGATTTCCTTTCGCAATTTGAGAAGATGATTGACGCAGTGCCTGCCATGATGTTCCCATGACGCGGCCATATGCAACAATCGATGGGGAGAAGGCAACGAGAAGCGTGATGCTCAATCGGTGCGTGAATGCAATATCCCACGTGCCGAGAATTGAATACAAAAATCCAACACCAATGAACCAACATAGAGTCAGTGCGATGTAGGCTGTGTTGCGAGCACTGCTCGAAACCTGCAGTTTTGCTTTCCCGTGACCAATCGGTTTGATGATTTGCGCACCAAGAGAGGAACCGGATGAAATCACTGCTGGAAGGATGATGAGAATCAAAGCAAGTGAGATGTTTGGAGCATGAAACCCATCGCTCCATCCTTGTGCATAGATGATGTATTCAAAGAACAACAACAATGCGCCAGTAAGTGCAAAAAGATAGGTTGCAACACCAAACCGCATACCTCGACTACGAAGGAGATCACGTGCTTCACTGAAGGAATCTGTGACCGTGTGGACTTCGTATCGTTTCGGTCCGGTTTCAAACGCGACTTGCAGCCCACGCAATTGACGGGGAACAACGGTTCTCCAGAACAAGAGCGCAATCACGGCTGCAAGAAGAAGGGGAACTGTGGCAATTGAGGCAAAGCCCTCAACAATCACTGGTCCACTCATGCTTTTCCCACGTCTTGCTTCCTTTTATGCAGTGCGAAACAATGTCACTTTAGGATTCACTTTTCGTTGCGAACAGGAACCAAACTTGGTTCTGCGATTTTATCATCGATTTCTTGTTTCAAATCCTTGATGAATGCATCAACAGGAATGTCTGCGATTTGATCGCCAGTACGGGAGCGCAAAGAGACACAATTGTTGTTCATTTCCCCATCACCGAGGATTATCAAGTAGGCAGGTCGCATTTTCCGATGGGTTCGAATCTTCTTTCCGATCGTGTCGTCTCCATCATCGATTTTTACACGAACACCGTGTTCTTGCAACTTCTCGGCGACCTGTGAAGCGTATTGCTTGTGCTTTTCCGATATGGTGAGAATGTGGACTTGTGTGGGCGACAACCACGTGGGGAATTTCCCAGCAAAGTGTTCGATGAGGACACCACAAAAACGTTCCATGGACCCAAATGGAGCACGATGAATCATCACAGGACGATGATTCTCCCCATCGCTTCCTTTGTACCATAGATCGAACCGTTCGGGAAGATTGTAATCCACTTGTACCGTGCCTAGTTGCCACTCTCGCCCAATGACATCCTTGACAACAAAGTCAATTTTTGGACCGTAGAATGCGGCTTCTCCTTCTTCTTCGGACCAATTGACGCCAAGTTTTGCAGCAGCTGATCGGCATGCTTCCTCTGCTCGATCCCATTGTTTGGATTCTCCGACGTATTTGTCGCTGTTTGGGTCACGCAAACCGACGCGAACCCTGTAATCATGCATCCCAAGAACATCAAAAATTGTTTGAACCAATTCAATACAACCCATGACCTCATCAGCAATTTGGTCTTCAGTCACGAACAGATGTGCATCGTCTTGCGTGAATCCACGGACACGAGTCATCCCTGAAATTTCACCGGATTGTTCCCATCGATAAACAGTTCCAAACTCAGCCAATCGGAGTGGAAGGTCACGATAAGAACGTGCTTGAGAGGCATAGATTTTGACGTGATGCGGGCAGTTCATTGGTTTGAGCATGTATCCGTCAATATCGCCTGAATTCATCATGTTGGAAAGTTCGGAACATGAGCACCCTTCATCAGCGAGTTTCTTCATCAGTTCGCGCTCGACCAGGGGAGGATATTGACTGTCTTGGTAATAAGGGAAATGACCGGAGGTTCGGTACAGATCGAGTTTACCAATGTGTGGCGTAAACACCTGGTCGTAGCCTTGCCGCCGCAAATGGTGGGAGATGAAATCTTGGAGTTGTTGTCGGACAATGGCGCCTCGAGGCGTCCAAAGGATGAGGCCTTGTCCGACCTCTTCGTCAACGTGGAACAATTGCAAATCCTTGCCCAATTTTCGATGGTCTCGAAGCTTGGCTTGTTCCATTTGATGAAGGGTTGCCTTGAGTGCTTCCTTGGTCGGTTCAACGATTCCATAAATCCGAACCAATTGTTCTCTGGATTGATCGCCTCGCCAGTACGCTGAGGAGACTGATGTCAAACGACTGAACATCAATTTCGCTGTACTGGGTACGTGTGGGCCAAGGCACAGATCATACCATTCACCTTGCTTGTAGATAGTTGAACCATGTCCATCTTCGAGCTTATCATCGATGATTTCAATCTTGTATGGGTTGGATGTAAAATGCTCACGAAGGTCGTGTTCATCCAACTCAACCCGTTCCACCTTGAGATTGCGGCGAGCAAGTTCATGCATTTTCTTCTCGATTGGTTTCAAATCGCTTTCACTAATGGGTTCCATTGCAAAATCGTAGTAGAAACCTCGGTCGATGGCAGGACCGATTGTTGGTTTTGCATCAGGATAGAGTTCCATCACCGCTTGGGCAAGAAGGTGCGCAGCACTGTGACGAAGAATGTGCATACCTTCATCGCTCGCTGCGAGAATCCCCTCAAGATTGCAATCTTGATCCAACGCAGCTGAGAGATCACGCTCGACGTTATCGACTCGCGCAGCAAGACATCCGTGTTTCTTGCCAAGGGCATCAACAACGACTTCACCAGCAGTGATGCCAGCAGCATATTCGTTGACTGTACCATCCGGCAACGTGACATTGACCATCGACATAAGGACGCCTCTTGTCAACGCCTCGACGGCCTTATTCATCAATGCGACGCTTGAAATTACCACTCAACGATGATGTCGTCGTCCAAATCTTGACTAGGCTTTTCGAGAATAACCTGTTCTTTCACTTCCTTTGGATTCGGTTCTTTTTTGGGTGCAACAACGAAAGAATCAGCTGCTTCGATTGGGTTGAGTTTGAAACCAAACTGAGGTTTTGCGGGCTCTGCAGGTGGCGTTTCAAGTGGTTGCTTGGTCGCATTTTCTTCCTCTACAGTTTCACCCTTCCCCATATCTTTCAGGCTTTTTTGCATAATCTCCTCAAGCGTAATCTCATCCGATGTTGAACGTTTGGCCATGAATGGCGATAACAGGCGATAACATCAAAACATCGGTTTTTTGATTTCATACGGACAAGAGCAATGATTGAAAACAAACAGAAACGACGTTCCATCATGCGAATCGGCATTGTGGTCAATCCAGACGCTGGACTTGGAGGTCGATTGGGTTTCAAAGGCAGTGATGGGCGAGCAAAAGAAGCCAGGGAAGCAGGAGCAGTTGACCGTTCTGGACCACGTATGCAACAGTGCGTGACGAAATTCACTGAATTCCAACAATCAAGCCTGAATCGCATGGGTGTTTCGCCGACCTTTGTGGCTTGGACGGGGCGAATGGGTGGTGATTGGTTGGAAGGTATTGCCTACGAGTCCTTGCAACCCTCTCCAACGGAATCGACCGCGGAGGACACAGCGGCCCTTGTTCATGATTTACTCGCAGCCAATGTGGATGCAATTCTCTATGCTGGCGGAGATGGAACAACCCGTGATATCGTCAATGCCCTCAATGGTCATGAAACCCCATTAATCGGCGTACCTGCTGGTGTTAAGATGCATTCAGGCTGTTTTGCTACAACTCCGAATGCAGCTGCTGAGGTTTTGCTCGCCTTCCTTCAAGGTGATCTCATGGTTGCCATCACGGAAGTCATGGACCTTGATGAAGAGACGTACCAGAAAGGGGAATGGAACGTGCGGATGTACGGTGAGGCATGGACACCATCAAGCCCTCGATTCATGCAAGGTGCAAAAGAACAAGTCGAACGAGCAAGTGAATCAGAAACGATTGAAGGACTAGCGAATCATATCGGAAATTTGATCGAAGCAGACCCTGAACTCATGATCATTTGGGGTAGTGGTGGAACCCTACGCCGCATGGGAGAACACCTTGGTGTTGAATTGACGCTTCTCGGTATTGACATTCAGCACAGAGGTTCAATTCATGCCGATTTGAACGAAACCTCACTGCTTGAACATCTTCGTGAGTATGATGGACCACGTTTGCTTCTTCTTTCTCCGATGGGCGGGCAAGGGTTCCTCATTGGACGCGGCAATCTCCAACTTTCACCTGATGTGTTGAGAGTGATTGGATTGGATTCAATCCTTGGCGTTGCAACCCCGTCGAAATTGCTCGGATTGTCGAGCGTGCGTATTGATACGGGCGATGTTTCACTTGATGAGGAATTCCAACAACGTCGTTTCGTGAAATTGCTTCAAGGGTACAGGACGACGAGAGTTATTCGCGTCCTTGAAGCCTAAGGCAACGATTGTCCACTCGATGCGAGAAGGAGACCGAGGAATGGAGGGCTTGGTCTTCCTGGCCGAGATTTGAATTCAGGATGATACTGAACACCAACGTAGTATGGATGTCCCTCGAGTTCGAAAATTTCGCATCGTTGTCCACTCTCATCTTTGCCAACAAATTTGAGTCCAGCAGCCTCGATTTTCTCAACCAAATCGGGATTGATTTCGTAACGGTGTCGATGACGTTCATCGACCGAATCAAGACCTCCATACAGTCGTTTCATTGTACAATCGTCAACTTGGAAGATGGTCGGACGTGATCCTAAACGCATTGTCCCTCCAAGATGCGTCTTGGAAATTTCTGGCATGAAGATAACTGCAGGATTTGCTGCATCGGCATCAAACTCTGTGGAAGTTGCATCCTTGATGTTGAGAACGTTGCGACAGAATTCAATGGCTGCGACCTGCAATCCAAGACAAATACCAAGGTAAGGGACATCGTTTTCACGAGCGTATTGAGCAGCCAGAACTTTTCCTTCAATACCACGGTCTCCAAATCCACCAGGAACCAATATCCCATTTGCATTGCGCAACAAATTCCATGCTTCAGCGTTCTTGGTATCTTCCAAATCGCTGGCTTCAATCCAATCGATGACCAATTTTCGGTCGACTGCAATTGCTGCGTGTTGGAGAGACTTGATGACCGAAAGATACGCATCCGAAAGGTCGGTGTATTTTCCAACCATTGCAATGTGGACTTCTTCTGTTAATTGATCGAGGCGATGAGCCATAGCTCTCCATTCCTTGAGCAGCCCTGTCTTGTCACAATCGATGTCGAGGATGTTGCAGAAACCTTGTTCTTCAAGCATCAATGGGACGTGATAGATGTTTGGAACATCATGCGTAGAAAAGACAGCATCGGGGTGAACATGACAGAATGCAGAAAGTTTCTCACGAGTTTCATTGTTGAGAGGATTGCTTGATCGACAGACAAGGACATCAGGCGTTATCCCTAAGCCCATCAATTCTTTTACGGTGTGTTGGGTGGGCTTTGTCTTTTGTTCACCAACAGGGCCCAAGACAGGAACAAGCGATACGTGGACAAATGTCACATTGTCTCGTCCGACTCGAAATTGGAATTGACGTAGTGCTTCAAGATAGGGTGCGCTTTCGATGTCTCCAACCGTTCCTCCGAGTTCGATGATGCAAACGTCTGGTGTTTCATCCGAACCGTCAGCAGGGCGCTGAGCAACATCCACAATCCAATCTTGGACTGCGTCTGTAATGTGCGGGATGACCTGAACCGTCTTGCCAAGATAATCGCCTCGTCGTTCAGCTTCAAGCACTTTGGAGTAGACTTTCCCAGTTGTCAGGTTGTTATCCCGAGCGAGATTGAGGTCGAGAAAACGTTCGTAATTTCCAAGGTCAAGGTCGACTTCTCCTCCATCATCGAGAACGAAGACTTCACCATGCTCGAACGGACTCATCGTACCGGCATCACTGTTCAAGTACGGGTCAATTTTTATCGATGTGACTCGCAATCCAGCGCTTTTGAGGAGTACACCGATGCTGCTTGCAGTAACACCTTTGCCCAAGCCACTGAGCACTCCTCCGCTGACAATTACGTACTTCAAACCCATCAACGGGATTCAAAGCGGTCGCGCATACCATATGAATATTGGCTAAGAAGACCAAGTTTGTTGCATCTCTAGTTTCAAGTATCGTCACAAGAAGGGCAGCCTATGCCGGGATTGGATGGGGATAGGATTCTTGTCACCGGAGCATTGGGCCAAATTGGAACTGAACTCGTCGAGGCTTTACGAGAAAAACACGGCGTTGATTCTGTCATTGCCTCAGATATTCGAAGTGATGCACACAATACTGAAAACGACAAAGGCCCGTATGTAACCCTCGACGTTTTGAATCAGGACGCAATCACCAAACTGTGCAAATCTGAATCTGTTGATACCGTCTACCACCTTGCTGCATTGTTGTCCGCAACCGGGGAGCAAAATCCTGAGTTGTGCCGCAAAGTGAACATTGACGGAACAGTATCCGTCCTCGAGTCTGCACGAGCATGCCAAATGCGCGTATTTACGCCTTCATCGATCGCAGTTTTCGGTCCGGATGCTCCAAAACATGCTCCCCAAGTTACAGAACTGAACCCGACAACGGTGTACGGAGAAACCAAGGTGAAAGGGGAACAGCTTGGTAGAGAATACTGGGACAAGCATGGTATCGACGTTCGTGGCATTCGTTATCCTGGTCTCATTTCATACAAAGCTCCAGCAGGCGGTGGTACGACGGATTACGCTGTGGAAATTTTCGAGGCTGCCTTGAAGGATGGTTCTTACAACTGTTTTGTCCGTCCAGATACGCGCCTGCCGATGCTCTACATGGATGATGCAATACAAGCCACATTGATGCTGATGGATGCAGATAGCGATGCACTTGGACCATCCAAAGCCGGCTACAACATCGATTGTTACTCCTTCACAGCCCAAGAACTTGCGAATGCAATCGCACGGGAAGTGGATGGATTTACCTGTGAATTCACTCCCGATGTGCGCCAGACATATGCGGATTCATGGCCCGATTCCATCGATGGATCTGTAGCAAAAGAAGAATGGAATTGGTCACCAAAGTTTGATCTTGACCAAATGGTCAAAGCGATGCTGAATGGTTTGTCAAATCAACAATGAATTCCCATTGCATCCATTGGAAGCTTACTGTGAAATCCACTTGTATGTTCTTGCACCTTCATTGGCGCCTTCCTCGCCAATTTCGACAAGAGCAAATTCACCACGTGGAGAAACAACGCTGTCTTCTTGCAATCCTTTGTGGAGGTTTTCGTAGGTGAATTGGTCGATTGCAACGCGACCAGCAAGGCGTTCAAACAACTGCCATCGTGCAACAACTTCCCGCCATTGAGGAGCAACCATTCCTTCGAAAACTTTCGCTTTCGCACCCGAACCGTACCCACATAGGCCAAACAATTCACCTTCAAGTTTGGAGTTGTCTTCCAAATCGGATTCAAATGTGGACATGAGCGCTAAGAAGATGGAGCCTGTATATTGGTTTCCAATCAAACTTGAAGCACGTTGTCCTTTCTCAATTTGTTCTTTGTGGAATTCAAGATATTCAGGCGTTTTCGAAATCGCTCGCCTGTAACCGTCCATTCCTTTTTCCCATGCAGCCATTGCTTCGAGGTCATCGGTTTCGGGTTTTTGTGGAGGTTCGCCGATTTGTTTGATGACACCTTGCCACATTGGCGTATTCATCCGGTCATGGCGGAACACGTCAGGAAACATTCGTTTTGCTTGGAAAGCATAAGGGAGATGCATTATGATTCGAGACCATTGTTCAGTAAATTGCGTGTCGAGTTCTGGATCCCATCGCTTTTGCTTGATGGCTCGCTGGCTGAAATTATGGAAGGCTTGACGAACCGCTTGCTGGTAACATCGGTTTGAGAATTGACCATCAAAAACAGGTTCATCACGATGAACACTGACGGATTCTTCACCGTGTGCAAAAATACCGAGACGGCGAACCGTTGACTCTGGAAGGTGCTTGATCATTCGATCGACAATGCCTTTCTTGAGGGACTGTCCTGTTTCTTGGGCGAGGGTCATAACGTTGGAAATGACGGAACGGAGACTTACATTTCGTCGAGGTTTGAAGAAATCGTGAACCGGTGTCGTCGATACGCCCCAGCAATCAGGGATGACCAACAAACGAGGATTTTGTCGTATCAACAACGCTCCTCCGCCCGCTCCCTGGGTGTATTCTCCGCTTGATTCAAGGTCGTACTTGGCGTTATCCGAGAAGATGACAATCCCGATGCGGTCGTCCTTTTCGCTTGAACGAGCAGCCCAGTCAAGTGTAGTATGCAGTGCATCGACAGCACCGATGCATGCGAAAGTCATGTCGACAACATCACAATTCCGGAAACAATCCTCTCCAAAACGGTCTTGGTAGCGTTGCGTAAGCATATCAAGGATGTATGTAGCAGTCGGCTTTGCGCCATCGAGAGCGGATTCGGTTCCAAGATACATGCGGCCAATGTCACGCGGATCGATACCATTTCGGTCGATAAGTCGCATGACTGCCATGGCACCCATCGTTGCAGTATCTTCGTGGGCATCGGGAATTGCCATTGCTTTCAAACCGAGGCCCTTGTTGAGTTTTCCATAGTCAGCGCCTCGCATTTCTGCAAAGTCTCGCATGTCCATGTAGAGTCGCGGGAAATGAATTGCTACATCGTCAATACCGACGTTAACCATGCTACCCCGGAAATTCTTGAATATATATAGGCTGGTTCAAAAAAGACGCACATTTTTCAATTAGCGTCGATCAGGAGCAGTTCCATCGAGCGATGCTTGAACGTCGTCAGGTACGCTGATTTCCTGTTTGGCCCAAAGCACGTCATCAATCCTTAGTACAGCGATTGTCGCCTCACTCGCACTCGATAGCGCTTGGTCAACAACCCGAGCCGGCTCGACGATCTTTGAGGCGCGCATGTTCTCAGGCTGACGGGTCAAAACATTCAATCCGATTGAATCATCATCGCTTTGACTTTGCAATGAGACAAGTTGCAGGAGCGTGTCGATCGGATCCATACCAGCATTTTCAGCAAGAATACGCGGAATCGTCTCAAGCCCATCAGCAAAAGCCTCAATCGCCATTTGTTCCCTCCCAGGAACAGTTTCTGCATATCGTCGCAATCGACGTGCAAGAGCGATGTAGGTCGCACCTCCGCCTGGCGTAAGTTCTGGATTCTCTTTCAGTCGACAAGCAACACCCAAAGCATCAGCAAAGCAACGTTGAACCTCTCCAACCACTGTTTCGGTGCTCCCTGTTGCAACAAAGGTTGCACCACCTTCATCGGCTTCGAGAATCCAGTGGTCAACATCGCCCCAGCGTTCGCACCGACTGGAAATGAATACACCAATATCGGTTTTCTTCGCTTCATGGATGGATGGAATTAACTTGGCACCGCATCCCCTCGCAAGAAGTTCAAGATCGCTCTTTGCGACGCGTCGGAACGCCTTGATACCAGCGTTGGCAAGATGCACATGCATGCTCTCATCAATACCTTCTCGGCAAGCAAGAAGGGTGACATCCAAATCAACAAGCATCTTGACTTGTTCAAGCAAACGCTGTTCTTCAGCATCACGGAAGGATTGCAGTACGCTCGCTGAAGTAACATTGAGTTGAACATCCGTGGACAATGAACGAAGTTCGAGTCCCCCATCGACCAAAAGAATCGATCCTGCTTTCAGCGATGCAGGCATCTCAACATGTGCTCGTTTTTTTGGAAGTGCGAGACCGGTGATGAGTTTCGATTGTTCAAGCGAAGGGCCGCTGCGTGTGATGACTTTTACTCTGGTTGGATCGGCAACAATCTTCCCATTTGATTCCATAAGAATAGCTTCAGCAGCATCGACTGCACACGCAGAAATTGTTGACTGCATCTTTTGATGCAATTTCCCAGCAAGGGATGTCATTGCAGCATGTTGAATGTCTTCATTCGTGGCTTGATATGTCAAAGCGCTGAGGTGTTCCTTGCAGTACACTTCAGCCATCCGATATCCACGGGCAATGGTTGCTGGATGTACACCTTGTACGACGAGATGCCAGGCGTTTTGCAACCATTCAGCAGCGAGCAAGACCGTGGAAGTCGTTCCGTCGCGAACGGTTTGATCTTGCGTAGCACTGGCGGAGATTAACATGTGTGCGATTGGATGTTCAACCTTGGCTGATTCAAGGACAGTGATTCCATCGTTCGTAACCATGCTTCGCCCTTCATCATCGACCAACAATTTGTCGAGACCTTTTGGCCCTAGGGTAGAGCGAACTGCTCCAGCGAGTGCAACTGCAGCTTGTATGTTCTTGCGAAGAGCATCACGGCCCGTCGTACGGTCCGTCTCTTCAAGAATCGGAACATCGCTCATGGCCAAACCAACGGAGGCTTACACATAAGGACAATGTTTCAGTCTTCTTCGTCAACGACTTCGAAGTCTGCATCGACGACATCGTCGCTTTCAACGTTGATGTCTCCATCGCCTTCACCGTTCTCGGATTCTGCCATTTCAGCGGCCGCAGCTTCGTACAACTTTGAAGAAATTGCGTGCATTGATTCTTCAACTTCCTTGACCTTGGCTTGAATTGCAGCCTCATCCATGGCTTCGTCATCGATTGGTTTTCCGTCATCATCTTGAACAAGTGCTTCGAGTTCTGAAAGCTTCTCACGTACGGGTTCAAGGTCGGAAGCATCGAGTTTGTCCTCGTTTTCATCGAGCGTTCGACGAGTCTGATAGACAATTTGATCGGCCATATTTCGCAACTCAATCTTGGCTTTTCGACGCTTATCTTCCTCTGCAAAGGATTCTGCTTCAGCAATCTTGGCTTGAATCTCTTCTTCGGAGAGGGAGGTTTGTGATTCAATCTTGATCGATTGTTCCTTTCCAGTACCCATGTCTTTGGCGCTCACGTTAACGATTCCGTTTGCATCGATATCAAAGGTGACTTCGATTTGAGGGACGCCGCGCGGTGCGGGGGGGATATCCGTTAAGTGGAATTGGCCCAGCGTTACGTTGTCTTTAGCAAATTCGCGCTCACCCTGGAGGACGTGGATTTCAACAGCCGGCTGATTGTCGCTTGCGGTTGAATAAATCTCACTCCGACGTGCTGGAATGGTTGTGTTTCGCTCGATCATGGTCGTTGTGACGCCACCAAGCGTCTCAATACCCAAGGTGAGCGGTGTGACGTCAAGCAAGAGAATGTCAGAGACATCATCGTCTCCAGCAATGATCCCTGCTTGGAGAGCGGCACCCATGGCAACGGCTTCATCGGGGTTGATACCCTTGTAGGGGGCTTTTCCAGTTTCTTTCTCAATCGCTGATTGAACTGCCGGTACACGTGTGGAGCCACCGACGAGAATGACTTTGTCGACGTCACCTTTCTTGACGCCAGCATCTTTCATGGCTTGGCGAGTTGGTGCCATCGTATCCTCGATGTGCTTGGCGATGAGGTCTTCGAATCGAGCACGAGAGAGTGTAATGTCAAGGTGCTCAGGGTTTCCGTCTTTCATTGTAATGAATGGAAGATTGATTTGGGAGGACTGTGTTCCTGAGAGTTCAATCTTCGCCTTTTCTGCGGCTTCTTTGAGTCGACTCATGGCCTGATTGTCCTTGGACAAATCGATACCAGTTTCACGCTTGAATTCGCTCACGAGCCATTCAATGATGCGATCGTCGAAATCATCGCCACCAAGTTTGTTGTTACCGGCAGTCGCCTTAACTTCGATTTGTGGTTGTCCGTCAACATCGTAAATCTCAAGAATCGAAACGTCAAACGTTCCGCCACCGAGGTCGTAGACGAGGATGGTTTGGTCGTCGCCCTTGTCCGCCCCGTAAGCAAGCGCAGCAGCGGTTGGTTCGTTGATGATTCGAAGAACATCCATGCCAGCGATTCGTCCAGCATCCTTTGTTGCTTTCCGTTGTGCATCGGTAAAATAGGCAGGACATGTAATGACCGCTTGCTTTACTTCATGACCCAAGTAAGCCTCTGCATCCGCCTTCAACTTCTGCAGAATAAACGCAGAGATTTCTTGTGGCGTGTACTCCGTTCCATCGATATCCGTTTTCCAATCAGTCCCCATGTGTCGCTTGACAGAAATCATGGTGCGGTCTGGGTTTGTGACGGCTTGTCGCTTTGCGGTGATTCCAATCAAACGCTCGCCATCTTTGTTGAAAGCGACAACAGAAGGTGTTGTTCGTGCGCCTTCAGCGTTGGCAATAACAACGGGTTCGCCGTTCTCGATTGTCGCTACGCAGCTGTTGGTTGTTCCAAGGTCAATTCCGATTACTTTGCTCATTTTGTTCATCTCCTTTTCATAGAATTGGGATTCCTCCATCGTCGTCGTCATCGTCGTCATCGTCCGCTAGGTCGATGGCGATGTCGCTACTTTGGGGAATGGAATCGTCACCATCTTCCGATGGTGGTAGAGCTGCGAAGGCATCCTCTGGAGGAATCAAGCGCAGGGTGATGTCGAGAATACCGTTGTTCAGTGTGAAGTCAACAACGTCCTCGCAAGCATGTGGAAGTTCGATTCGAGCAACAGGTGCGAGTTGGGTGGATCGGTGGACCTCAACAAGCGTTCCTCCATCGATAAGATTCAATTCGACTTGATCTTGTTCAAGTTCTTTCTTTGCAAAATCAACAGTGATGGTCATGTTCCATCCTTCAAGGTAAACATCGTCTGCCGGTAGCACCATGTCGTCTTGGTCATCACCGTCGGGTGTCTCGATTTCAACGGGAGAAGCATCAACACGAACATCAACGCCCATGTTCTTGAACAACTCATTGAAGTCCATACCGGGTTGGAAGAAGTTTTGCAGATTGCTCAAATCGAAGTTGAAGTTGACATCGCCTTTGGCCAATCGCTCTTCATCGATTCCCATCTTTTCGAATTGTGAGCGAAATTGCTGGAGAAGTGTGCGTAGTTGTTCTCTGGACATGTTCATGCCCATGTTGGAAAGGAGGCGCTCAAGTTGATCCAACATCTTCTCTTCCCAATCGTCACCTGCCATCGACTTCACCACTACTTAACCTTGGGTTACATAGTTGGGATAGCAGGGTGATATATGAACCTGACCTTTGATACACAGCGTCCGGCAATGGCGGAAAACGGCGTTCAATGAAAGCATGAGAACGGCTTCAGAATGATGCCTTATCTCGATTCTTCTTCTGATTTTCTGGACGTAATAAAGGCATCAATTTTCTCGTACACCATTTGCTCATAGCCTGCAATTTTTTTGACAATCTCGTTCTCTGTTGGTCCCTTTTCCTTGAGTATTGGTACCATCGAGGACCAAACTCCCTCGCCTTTTATCCGAGAATAAATGGCAGCGGAAACGTGTGTTGCAATCATCACGTAACTCAATGTTGCACTGAATTCATGAACTGAAAGAGCTCCATCTTGCAAAGGCCCAGTTTTGATGTCTTGACTGTACAACGCAGCAATGATCAATCCGGACAGGGGTAGGAGAATCAACGCTGCGTACATGCCTCGATGCACGGATTTGGCGATGAAGGTGTGAATTCGATGCGGTGCTTCAGTCGCACCATGAAATGTGGTAAAACGTCGCATGTAGGTCAAGCGTAAGATGACAATCAACAAGAAAACTGAAGCAAAAATTGACTCGAAAATCAACAATGCTGAATCTTCCAATTGCTCGATGTCATCGACCTGTTTGAAAATGCCGTAAGCATAAAGCGGAATAAACGTCCAATGAATCAGTTTAGCGAGGAGGGTATGTTGGGTCGCCACTACTTTTGAAATCAAACCCTGTCGTTTATCAAAATATAGTACAGGAACAAATGAGAAAGTGTGTTCATAGAAGCGAGAGGTGCATGACCATATACTTCCATAGCAAGTCCAAAGGCATGGAAGTACGACCGTTGACATTCGACGATGTTGATTCGATGTGGATCATCAACGAGCAAGGATTGCCCGGTACTGGCCAAGTTTCGAAATCCGATCTTGGTGAGTTGCTCAACTCCTCCATCTTGTCAATCGGGGCGTTTGAAAAAGAAGACTTGACTGCATTCGTGATTTGCTTACCTCCTGGAACACGTTATGGCAGCCTCAATTATGCATGGTTTAACAAGCGATTTGATGCTTTTCTCTATGTTGATCGAATTGCCGTATCGCAAGAACTCCGAAGTCGTGGTATTGGAACAATGTTGTACGAACATGTCGTTTCTTACTCTATTAAGCACAACCTACCCGTCGCAGCAGAAGTCAATCTCAAGCCTCCAAACCCAGGCTCCATGAGATTCCATTCTCGATTTAATTTTGAACAAATTGGAACACTTCAGCATGAAGACAAAGCAGTCACAATGCTGATGCGGAAGGTTGGCGATTAATCGCTTCAATCTATGCTTCAGTGGGCACATCAGATGACTCATTGTCCTGGAGCCACAGGTAGCCGCCAACGACCATTGGAGTTGCAAGAACGATGTGGACAAGCATAAAGACGAAATCAAAGCCATCCCCAAACAACGCTCCGCTGTATGAAAACAGAGTCCCGGTGATGGCGACGGTGAGACCCACGCCAATACCGAATTTTGCTAGAGCTTCCCCTTTCATCCAAAATGCACCGACAATGATGACAGGGATAATCATCATCATCATAACCCAAGTGAAGTAAACGGACTCTTGATAGGTATTGACGGCGTCTGCATTTTCAGCCATCGTTGCATTGTAGTCTTCGGTAATGCTCTCTTTTGCGAGGTCATCATCCAATGCGATGGGTAGGGTGTCAACGAAGGTAATACTCAGGCCGTGGAAGAGAACGAAAAAGATCAACCATACTTTCGGATTCAGAACTTTTTTGCTGTGCTCATGTGGCTGTCTCGCTTTTGCGAATTATAGTCTCTTTCACGATATTTCAATTTGAGTCACGAACGAGGACCATTGGAGTTAGACGGAAACAGCACTTTATTGGCTTTATTGAAGGAGGGTGATTTGGAGGCAGAGAATGGTTGATGCGCAGCGGAACACCACTGTCTCTGAACCTCAACCATTTGCCATGTGGTACCATGCATTGTACACCAATGGGATTCATCCCAATGCCCGCTTTCCTCGCAATCGCTACGAATTGTTGCGTGAACGCCTTGAAACATCAGAGGCCATGAACAAGATGGTTTTCAACGTCCCACAGGCGATTTCCGAGGAACACCTTCTCCTCGCCCATGGACAAGATTACGTGCAGCGGTTTCTTGCAGGAAAACTAACGGACAAAGAACAGAAACGCATTGGGTTGACGCCTTGGACGCCAGCGATGATTGAGCGAACCCTCGTTCTCACTGGAGGAGCGTTGGAAGCGACAGAATATGCACTCGAGCATCGAACGTTTTCAGGAAACATGGCGGGTGGAACCCACCATGCTCACCGAGATTTCGGTTCGGGCTATTGTGTCTTCAACGATCTTGCAATATGTGCAGTGCATGCAATCGAAAACCTTGGCGTTGAGCGTGTAGCAATTCTTGATTTGGATGTACATCAAGGCGACGGTACGGCCACCATCTTGGCGGATGAACCACGAGTCTGCACAATTTCAGTGCACTGCTCAACGAACTTTCCCTTTCGTAAATCCAAAAGTGACTACGATCTTCCAGTCGAGCCAGGTTCAGATGACGCTACATTCCTCGAAACGGTCGAGCGAGCATTGACGATTTGCAAGGATTTCAATCCAGAACTTCTTCTTTATCAAGCCGGAGTGGACGGTTTAGAACATGATGCTTTGGGGAAACTCAACGTTTCTCGTCAAGGAATGCGTCGAAGAAACCATCTCGTGTTTTCAGTTGCAAAGGAGCGAAATATTCCGTTGGTTCTCTTCATGGGCGGTGGATATTCAAAACCTATCGATGCTACACTCGACGCATTTTACGACCTCTTTCATGATGCTGCACTTTGGAGTTCGTCAGCGGACAACCAACTCTAGGAGTATCAATTGTTCAGAAAACCGTACCCTCAGTCAACTTCCACCTCAATTATTCAATTCCAAACAAGGTTTGTTTCACGAAATTCATCGATAAGAACTTGCCCTGAATCTGTATTCTGTACAATTCGGACATAAATATCGCAACCGGAGCTACAGTCGGTGTTCCATGCTTCAGCCCGGCCAAATGAAATGGTTGCACCGGGCCGGATTTTTTCGCTCCCAAATCCGGGTATGTACGAGCAAACACCATCGTAGCCATCGTAGAAGCACTCAGTTTCTGTACCATCATTGATTGTAATGAAAAACGCCAGATCGTTGATGCTTAACGAATCCCATTTACTGGTTTCAAGCGTTAACCCGAAGAGCGATTCATCGTGTTGGAACGAGAAACTGTATTCATTTTTGAATTCATTATCGCACCAATCCGGGATGTCGACAGCGTTGACCATGGAATACCATGTGTTATGCGCTTCTTCATTCCAATTTTCGCCAGTAAATTCAAACCGTTCTTTGCTGATCAATGCGACGCAGTCTTCACTGGTTGTATCCATCAAATCGTATTCGTAAACTTCTCCTTCACCATAATCTTCCTCAAGAACAGATTCAATGACGGATACGAACATTACGCTTCCATCAATTTTTATTTTCATCTTTGCAACCATTTTTTCATCGTATGGGAATTCCTCAGAGGTAACTGTTCGCTCATATGTCGATGAAAGTTCATCTCCTGATTTCTCCCATGTAGCGTCGAACGGCCAGTTTTGGTAGGGGTTTTCCGCCGACCAAGATGAGGAAACCATCGTACCATTCTCGTTGAAACGCATGATTTGGCCATCATCGGTGACCCATTGCCCAACGAATTCAGCATCACCTTCACCGAAAACTCCGAGAGCATACATGATACCAACCGCGCCCGCAGTGACCAAAATTCCTACAACGGCAATGGCAATGATTTTCTTTTTCTCAAGCCCATTAGGCTCAATAAGCCCAGGTTGTGATAGCGGGCTGTTGAAAGACGGTGGAGGTAAATTGATGGTAGGAGTTTGAGGCAATACAGGTCGGGGAGGAACAGCGGGGATTTGTGGAAGGTTCTGTCCAGGAATCGATGCAGGTGGAGTTTGGTTGAAATCTGGATAATACTGTACAGTGTACTGTTTTGCCTGATCGATAGAATACCCTTGTTGAATGAGAGATTCATAGTACGCTTGCGCTTCCATAAGTTCCACTTGCTAACTCTCTATTTA
The DNA here is from genome assembly GCA_965662895.1 of Candidatus Poseidoniaceae archaeon. Taxonomy (GTDB): domain Archaea; phylum Thermoplasmatota; class Poseidoniia; order Poseidoniales; family Poseidoniaceae; genus MGIIa-L2. The sequence goes on from CBFIJH010000007.1 coordinate 74,559, forward strand.
GAATTGATTATCAGCGATCCTGAATACTGAGGTATAGGTTCTTTGAAGTTGAGAAAGAAGACAGGTCAATGAGAGCAACATCTGTCCATGGGTAGCGTACGAACCATCCTTGCAATTGGTTGAGAATTCAAATTGGGTGGACCAAGTTTCAAGTGCTTGATTCAAAGTAATCGTATCAGTGAGAGACATGACATCGGGATTTGACGACATTGTTCAAGGAAACAGCGAATTTGTGGCGAGTTTCAGCCATGGTGATGTGCCCGGAAAACCCGCTCGTAACATGCTGTTGATCACGTGCATGGATTGTCGAATTGTACCTCATCAAGCCCTCGGTTTGACTTTTGGCGACATGAAAGTGATTCGAAATGGAGGTGGTCAAATCAATCCCGAAGTTGAGAAAGATGTCGTTGTTGCGAACAACATTCTCGAATGCGACCGGATTCTCATTATGCAGCATACTCGGTGTGGAATGGCAGCTGCTACGCTAGAGAAGGTTCGAGAAGTGGTCCATGCAAACACAGGAGCAGATGTTAGCGAATACTATCCTGACGTCATTTCGAATCAACGAGCAAGAATTGTTGAAGATGTTCAGAAACTGAAGAACAATCCAATGCTCAAGTCAGATGTGATCATTGAGGGTGCTATGTACGACGTTGATACAGGCAAAATTGATTTTATTGCTTGAATCATTGCGAATATCGAAGAGCGACAACATGCTCGACACGAATTTCGTCTTGTCCTTCATGGATTGTCATTTCAATCTCATGCATTTCAACGGGTGCAAAATGGAGCGTGTTCCATTCAACAGAACCCCCATTCTCGACAATTTCTCGATTGCCCATGCATTGGCCATCGACGTTGATCACTGCCCATTCAACATCAACGTCTCTTCCGTTTAATTCCAAGATTGGGGACGGATTGCTGATGGTCGAATTGAGGGTAAAATACGATGGAGATGTACCATCATTGCCGGGTTTTGCATCAAAGAAGAGGGATTGTGGGCTACCAGTATCGTCTTCAGTCCATGATACGATTTGTTCGACAATGAGAACGATCGTTTCAGTGGTGCGAGTTCCACTTGAATCGATTGCGAAAGCCGTCACCGTGTACATCCCATGATGTTCATAATCGAGAGCGATGACCTGTTGCTCGTTGGCTTTCACGCTCATGGCTCGTCCATCATCTGTTTCAATGCCAAATGTTTGGATCGAAACATCGGATGTCGATTTTGAGAAATCGAGTTCAAACGTTGCAGTCGATGATGAAATTCGTTCACCTTGTTCGTAGATGGTTTCGATGACGAGGCGACGTTCATCGACATCAACATTGAGATTGGTTTGAATCTCTTCATCTGCAACAAATCCAAGACATCCAGAAAGAAAGAGGAAGCAGACCAGTCCCAAGAGGAGAGCCGGCTTTCGCATGCCATCACATTCAATTGTTCCAGTTGGTAATCAAATGGTACATGGTGCGGACATGGATTCCAGTGGCACCGTTTCCGACCATTGTGTTGGTCTTCGCACCCCAGTAAGTTCCTGCGATGTCCATGTGCGCCCAGGTGATTTGGTCACCATCTTCATCGTAGTTTCGATTTGGAACGAATTGCTTGAGGAATGCTGCAGCGGTGTTTGCTCCGCCCCATCGACCAGCACCGAGATTGCGTGTATCAGCAATCTTCGAATCGGTCATTTCCTTCTCGAAGGCAGGGAGAAGCGGCATTGGCCAGGCCAATTCGTCGACTGCATTTCCGGCTTCGTGAATCTTGGTGCGGAAGTCGTCATCGTTTGACCACAGACCCGTTGCCTCATGACCAAGTGCGACGACACAAGCACCAGTCAGTGTTGCAAAGTCGATAATGAACTCAGGGTCGAATTCACCGGCTTTCCAAAGTCCATCAGAAAGAACGAGTCGGCCCTCGGCGTCGGTGTTGAGAACTTCAATGGTTTTTCCAGACAGTGTTGTGATAACATCGCCTGGACGTTGTGCGTTTGCTGCAGGCATGTTCTCGGCCATGCAGGTGATTCCGACGACCTTTCCGTCGTATCCAGTGGATGCGAGTGCTTGCATGGTTCCGAAAACTGTGGCAGATCCTCCCATGTCGTATTTCATTTCATCCATGTTTGCACCAGGCTTGAGCGATATACCGCCCGTATCGAAGGTGATACCCTTTCCAACGAGAAGTGGGCATCGACCAGGTTTCTCCTTGTTCATTTCGAAGATAACCATGCATGGTTTTCGAGATGAACCCATTCCGACAGCAACAAGACCGCCCATGCCTGCCTTGATGGCGTGTTCGTAGTTGATGATGGTCACTTCGACATTGTCGTATTGCTTGGCCCATTCCCAAGCCATGTCTGAGAATGCTTCTGGATACATGTCGTTTGGAGGACAGTTGCCGAGATCTCGTGAGAGATGAACACCTGAGGCGACTCCAGAATGAATTCGAACGAGTTCTTCGAGAGCTTCTTCTTGGCCTTCATCGCAGGTGATTCGAACGCTCCGTTCGGATTCCTTATCTTCTTCTTTCTGCATTTTATACTCGTCGTAGGAGTAGTCACGAAGCAACATACCTTCTGCAAAAGCACCCATGTATTCAACATCAGCGCCAGCAAAGCGAACGGTGAGATCTGTACCGTGAGTTTTCTTGCGAGCAGCTACAACTGCAGCACCTGCCTTGCGGTAAGCGTGGACATCAGCATCCTCTTCCTTTCCAAGACCAACGAGCATGGCTTTTCCACCTTCACCCCCAAAGAGGGTGATTGTGGATTTTGCCTTACCTTTGAAATCTCCATCAGCAAGAACACGATTGATTTGACCCTTGAGGGCGACGTGTAGTCCTGTTGCGTGGGCATCGGGTACGATTTCAGTTCCTTCATAGAGCGGAAGAACAAGTGTTCCGTCAATGTTATGACTTGGGCTTACGTTAATTTGCATGGTTTCACCGGTAGATGCCAATCCCTTGAGGCACTTGAAACCTTGCGAATGATTTTCAGCGATTTATGCTAAATCTTCTTGTTCTTTTCGTAGAAGCGAAATGACCGCTAGTCCCGCAAGAATCGTGGTTGGACTGAACAACCCATAGCCGATGAGGAAATTTCCACCCTCCTCATCCTCGATCAAAACGGCGGTAAGGTTCAGGGGTTCAGTCACCCATTTTGAAGCATCGATGACGCGTTTTTGATAATACAATTGCCAAGAACCGTCTCCGTTGTAGGACAAGTTCGAAGCATCCAATGCTGCCATCGTTGAATTGCTTGCATTCACTGAGAACAAGGATGAAGTCCACGTAACTTGGCCATCTGAATCAACGAATTGCAAACTTGCGTTCGTTGTCGAGGCATGTCCCAGATTATCCACGTCGATGGTCACAGTCTCGTCAGAAACTTGAATCGATTGTACATCGAGTCGAGCACGCCAGTACCAAACATTGGTAATCAGATATCGCATAACATCCATTTCTTCAGCAAGCCGTTCGTTGAGTGCTTCAACAGAGCCGGGGACAAACTGTTCATCATCGGTTTCGAACGTGAATGTTGGGAATCCCATAACGCCGTATCCATAGTCTCGACTTGTCCCACAGTTTGGATAGAGTCCTTGATTGGCATTTTGAATTGGTATGTCCGAGATGTTTGCGTGAACTTCTTCTCGAATCCCGTGGAACAATTCCCAATCGGATGGCTGGCTTGCCCACTTACCCCACGGGTAGAGCATAATCCATACGCCCGTATGCATCGTTACGTAGAGATCCGCATCGGAGACATAGTCGTTCATGTATTGTGAATTCGCAGCAGTTTCAGATTCGCTGAAGGCAGAACTTCCTGGTTGCGTCGTGGGACATGTGTTCCAAAAATGGTCGTAATTTCGATTCAAATCGACTTGATTGATGTTCCAACGTGTGTCGATGTCGTTGCCATCGGGATTAAGCATAATCAGGATGTGAAGTTCAGTATTCTGGAGCACATCGATCACTTCTTGATTGCCTTCAGACCAACCTTCGATGTAGAATTGTGCCGATAACCATGCAAGCGCCGTACCCAAATACTCGTTACCGTGATGTCCGCCGTCAATGTAGACGATTTCCTTCGCTTTTCCATCGGCTTTGGTCTCCATCGACCAATCTGAGATTTGAAGCACCCAGAGTGTTTTTCCAAGCTCAGAGTTTCCCGCATCGACCAGTTTGACAATGTCGGGATTGTTGTCAGCCCACCCGTTGACTTCCATTGTCAAAGCAGCCCACGTCATGTGGACATGGTTATCGATTGGCTCTCCGGGCCACGCATCATCTTCAGCAGTTGAAGCAGCGCTTGCTACTGGGCCAAGACCAGTCAATAGGAGGCAGAGGACGAGGCCGACTGCAGCACGCATGGTCTGGCCTCTCGGCGGTGAGACAAAAACGCTTGCTAAAGCATATCACCAATCGCTGGTGAACGCATTTGGATTCTGAACCTTTTCGGATTCTCGAGTCCAGATGGATTGTCCATCAGTCCCATAGATATCCGCGAAAGGGTCGATGTCCTCCGGCTTGCGCTGTCGCTGCATGTAGGATTCAACACGCTCCTTGAGGTCGGGCTTGAACTTCCAATAGTGGATGCGCCATTCGCGTCCATCCCAGAGTGTCGTTTCTTCAGATTCTGTTGTTAACAGATCGTAATCTTGGAACATGTAGAACAAGTTACGGTCGGTCGGCTCGAGAGCATTGTCAATGATGCGGTTGTAAAATCCAAAGAAACCAAGTGCGTGTTCTGCCATACCTGCAGCGACCTCCGCATCCATTTCTGTGTCAATATGCTGTTGTATTGCTTGTGTTAACGATTGTAGTGTCATTCCCATCTTCCATCACTCCGCCCTCGGGTTTCTTCCGAGAACACTATTGTATATTGGTCGTTGATGTATATTAACACATCGGCTGTTTTTCTTGCAATCCACGGTTCATCACTGATATTTGGCTAAATTTTGGCAACGCTTAGAAGCGGAAAGAGGACGCGGACACCATGCAGGACGAGGTGATGCCGACCTTTCTTGGGCTCGACCAAGGCCAAGGCGATGTCGACATCGCAATTCTCTCCTTGGCGTACGAATTGACAACATCCTACGGCCAAGGGACTGCTATGGGGCCTCAGGCCTGCCTTGAAGCCTCAGCGCAAGTGGAACTCTACGATGCAGATCTGGGCGAAGATCTTCCTGCTGGGCTTTCAATTCACACCATTCAGCCTTGGAATGGCGAAGGACCAACACTGCTTCAGCAGTTGGATTCTATGGTCGATTACCTCACACCGTGGTTCAAGGGGGATTGCTTCCCGCTTTGCTTGGGTGGAGAGCACGGCATTTTGCCACCGATCATGGAAGCCGTACGGCGCCATCCTCTTGTGAACAACGATCTTTCCAACCTGACCGTTGTCCAAATCGATGCACACGGTGATCTTCGTGAACATTTGGACGGTGAGAAGTATTCTCACGCTTGCGCTGCCGCCCGTGCTCTTGATGCAGGAATTGGGTCGCTGCTTCAGGTTGGCATCCGTGCTTACAGCAAAAAAGAACACGAACGGATGCTTACAGACGAACGAATTACCACATTCTTCGCTAAGGACACACAATCACCGTGCCATGGATTACATCACTGGAATCAATGGCTTGAAACGCTTTCTTCAATCGAAGGGCCTGTTCATCTCACCATCGACATCGATGGTCTTGATGGAGCATTGGTTCCAGCAACAGGAACTCCAGTTCCTGGTGGGCTGACATTCTGGCAGGTGCACGAAACCATTCAAGCCTTGTTCAACGCACCTAATGCTGTCGTGGTCAGTGCGGATGTGAACGAAATTGGTGTTCAAGAAGATTCACCCCTCACTCAATTCACAGCAGCGATGCTGGCAACAAATGTCGTCGCAGCACATGCTTCTGCACGTCGTAGGGGTGCATGGAATCCTATGGCACCAACGTCTGGACCGCAGCGTTCGGTTCATGATTCCAGTGGATTCTTCCAATCGAATGGAGGTCCGTGAATGAGCTTAAATGCACGTGGAAAACACATCTTCGTCGATTATTCGGAATTCTTTCCATCCTCCTCATTCGATGGAAAAAAGATGCTTGAACTGATGAAACAAGCCGTTGCAAAAAGTGGGGCAAGAGAAGTCCATGCTCACGTTGAAATCTTCGACGGTTCCGTTTCCCCGCCAGGTTTTGCGGCCGTTGTTTTGCTTGACGAGAGCCACCTTAGCGCTCACTGTTATTCGGATCAAGGTCTGCTTGCCATTGACGCCTTTACGTGCGGCGGCACCGACCCGGCCTCCATCGTTGAAGATTTGAAGCAAACGTTGTACGATTTGTCTCCATCAACGGTTATGATTCAAGAGAATAGTGTTGATCGATTCCTGCTTACGGAGGTATGAACGTGAGTATACGAAGCACGATTGAATCCTACTTCCATCATTTCAATGCTGGTGAATTGGGCAAGATGTCCGCTTCGCTCTTGAAGCACATCGATTCCGGAGGCAAGGTCTTCATCACCCTCGCTGGTGCCATGAGCACCGCAGGAATTGGACAGTTGCTTGCACCCATGATTCGAAAAGGTCACGTTGCAGCAATCAGTTGCACCGGAGCAAATCTCGAGGAAGATGTGTTTCGAATGATGGCACTGCCCCATTACGAGTCCATCGAGAACTGGAGAACCCTCTCGTTGGAAGACGAGAAAGAACTTGTCAACAAAAAAATGAATCGTGTAACGGATGTTTGCATCCCTGAGGAGCAAGCGATACGTGATTTGGAATCGCATCTCATGCAAGTTTGGAAAAAGGCATTGGATGAAAAAAAACGGCAACTTCCACATCACTACTTCTTTGATGTGCTACGCTCGGAGTCCTTTCTGAATTCGTGCGAGGGCGATGTCTCTGCTTCATGGGTCCATGCAGCTTGTGAAGCGAACATACCGGTCTATGTCCCAGGATGGGAAGATTCGACCATGGGCAACATCTTCGCTGCCCGTTCCATTGAAGAAGCGATTGATTCCGATTGCATTCTATCAGGAATTGAGTACATGAAACACCTTGCATCATGGTACGAAGCGCAAACAATACCGCTGGCATTTTTACAAATTGGTGGTGGAATTGCTGGAGATTTTCCCATTTGCGTTGTTCCAATGCTCAATCAAGATCTTGAGCGAGACGTTCCACTCTGGTCATGGTTTGGACAAATTTCCGAGTCGCGTCCTTCGTATGGAGGATATTCAGGAGCACCACCAAGTGAAAAAATTACGTGGGGGAAAATCGATGCATCGACGCCAATGTTCGTGGTCGAAAGCGATGCTACGATTGTGGCCCCGCTTTTGTTTGCGTACATTTTGAACCTCTGATTGTTCAAACAACGCCCCCAAACCCTTAGAGATGAGCGGTGGCAAGAACACTACATGAGACGTCAACATGGCATCGTTCTTGTTTTGTTGTTGTTGTTGACTCCCCTCTCGTCTCTCGTCTCTGCAGAGGACGCCCCCACAGTTTCCATCACCACCGATTGGAACGGTTCTTCTGCTTTGAACAATGAGCATGCCTATGTTCTAACCTTCGGAGATTCATCGTCCCATGACTACGACATTTTCATCGAACACCTTCAGGGTTCAATCGATTTGAATCCATCGATTCAGACAACTTTCCTTGACAATACGCCGACGCTTACTGCACGTGTTGTTCTTGATACAACAATCGCTTGGAACGACTCCATTTCCATTCAAGTCACCATCAACGGTCATGATGGTGTCCCGCTGTCATCACCGGTCGTCGTGGAACGAACGTTTACTGTTGGTTCGTGGAATCAACCGATGGCAGATCATGAAGTAACGACAACAACCGAATGGTCGCTCGAGCAAGATTACCAAACGAGTGAAGGAAACCAATCCTTCGTTTTGCTGTTTGAAGGCAATGGATGGCAACAACGGATTGGTGAAGTTCTGAATTCGTACGAGTTGGGCAATGGAACCTTGTTGACATCCGAGGTAACAAACAATACCACGACGCAACTCAGCCTTGATTTTGACGCATTTTGGAAGAATGAAACCGTAACCTCTGGCGTCTTAACCTCGCAAGTTCTCCAAGCCCAAGGAAGTGGCGATATTGTCTTGCAACTTCAGGAAGACGGTTTGGTAACCACCATCAATGCAACCGTTGTTGATGCATTATTGAATCGATCGAACATTGACAACGTTGTCTCAGAACGGATTCGCTTGGAAGCGTTTGGAGCCCTACTCGTCAATGGCGAGGAAGATGGTGGACAATTCGATGTTGATGGAGACATTAGTCTGTTGCTTCTTGAAACGGTGGATGTTGATGGGGTTCGTGTTCTTGAACACACTCAAATCGAGGCGACCGCAGACATGATTCTCTCGGATGATGGGTCGCAGTTTAATCTCCAACTTGATCAATTTGAAACATTGGAGCGGTGGGAAAACGGTGAGCGAACCGACCATCTCGAACTTGTTCGTGGCGATGGAACGTTTGGATTTGAAGACGAAGAAGAGAATTCGACAATGGTTGTGAACGGAACTGTGTACAACTTCCACAATCGCATCGAGGATGGAATCACCTTGATCGATGATGTTCATGTTGATGGAACACTCTCGGGTGATGTTCAGGGGACATTTGGCGTCGTACAAACCATTGAACAAACAGGGACACAACTCAATCACACACTCGTTGAACACGACGTCAATGTTCTTCACAGTGAGACTTGGTTTAACGTCACAGGGCTTGGAGGTAGCAATTTCTTTGGTGGCAGCGGTGTTGGTTCTTACTACAATGACTCCTACATCTATCAAGCCACAAATGCCGATTGGGAGAATCGGACCGTTCGGCTTGTTTGGACGGAGACTGGACCGGACGCATCGAGCGGCGATGAACGGCCTGAGCGCAGTCCAATCGAACAAGAACCAACGCCACCAGAGGTTGAAGAAGCTCTTGGCAACATTTCCGTCGGACGTGAGGCAGGATTTGCACCCGTCCCCATGGAGACGGGCGATGTTGTCCGCCTTTTGGCTCAAGACGGAATCGTCTTGACCGTCACTGCTGGGCCGGAAGCAATCGAGCCACGAGATGCCAAAAACCTCAGTGTTATTCAGTGGACGGGTGTCTACAGCGATGGAGTATCGGGAACTGCCTTCGGCTCCATCGTTCATCAAGGCCCGTTAACAGGGCTGCTTGCAAACACAGTTCGCTCTTTTGAAATCGAGTTTGGAGATGATGGGGAAACGGCTTTGCTTAACGAATCGCAAGCGGTTGATGCCATTCTTTCACCAAGCATCGTCTCCGCTGATGACAATACGGCACCGAAGGTTCTCGACCTCTCATTGATGGAAGGATTGGTTTTTGGTGAGGGTGGCTCTTCGGCACACCTTGTTGCAACCATTGACGATCCTGATTGGAACATTGTCAGCGTTGTTGTTGACCTTGCATCGGTCGGACTTGGAACCGTTTTCATGAACGACCGTGGCCTCAATGGAGACCAAACCATTGGCGATAATGAATGGACAACCATGGTTTCCGTCCAAGGAACGGAAATTGGTGCGTTACCCATCAGCGTTGAAGTCATTGACGAGTGGGGTGAGAGCGACGTTTTGTCAACGAACCTCACGGTTGAGAATCAAGCACCACGAATTTTGAGCGCATCGATTGCGCCAGAGAACGTTGTCCGAGGAGATACGACCACGGTCTCGCTCGACGTCGTTGATGATCATGGTGTCGATTCCGTCATTGTTGACCTTCGCGAATATGGCGGAAACGAAACGGCATGTTTCAAAGCAGAGCTTTGGACGTGTGAACTCACAATTCCTGATGGAATGACACCCGGTATTCGTCTGCTTAAAGTGCGCCTAACCGATGTATTTTCGGCGAGTATTCTCGTTACGAAGACCCAATCATCCGGCCATCATTTCCAACCGAGTTCAACCGATGTTGATCTCGCAGTCACGATCAAGAACACGCCTCCGAAAATCTCTCTCGCGACATCGGAACCCTTGCAACGTGAAACCACAAATACTGAGCAAGCGATTGAAATCTTGGTGGAAGATCCTGATGGCATTCTCCTTGTACGTGCAGACCTTGGCGTCCTCAAACCACTTGGTCAAAACAACCGATGGGTAACCTTGTACGATAACGGCCAAGGACTGGATCGAGTTGCAAACGATGGCATTTACACGGCAACCGCTTCAGTCCGTACTTCGACTCCGCTCAGTGCGCACCAGATTTATGTCCAAGCATCGGATTCGTTTGGTGATGCAACACCACCAATTTCGTTCGTTGTTTCTGTTGGTGAGCCCGATGAGGAATCGATTGGAGAGGAAGCTGAATTCTCGGTAACAATCATTGCTGCTGTCGTAGGCATTGTCGCTCTGTTGGCCGGTTTGTTTGTGTTCTTCAGGCAACGTCAACCGCCAGAACAAAAGCAAGACCGCTTCGGATTTCAGTAAGCATACAATTGCGCCGACAATCGTTTATACCCCTGCTCAGTGGGTTGGTTGCTACCTGCGAGCGTAGTGTAGTGGTTATCACCGGGCGTTGCCAACGCCTGAACCCGGGTTCGAGTCCCGGCGCTCGCACCAAAATCAATTGAAAGAGCCTTTACATACTGCTTGTTCAATGGCATACTATGACTGAAGCACGGGTTGTTTACGTCGGCAGAAAACCTTCCTTTGCGTACGTTAAAGCGGTTCTCATGGCGATGAGAGAGGGCGAACGCCTTGTACGACTCCAGGCACGAGGTCAAGCCATCAGTCGAGCTGTGGATGTTGCAGAGATTTGTCGCCGTCGTCATGGAATCATCGCTTCGATGTTGCCAGAAACAGTTACGATTGTTGACATGAAGACAGATTCAATCGAACTTCAAGATGATGATGGTCGCACCAAAACCGTGAGCAGTATGTACATCGAACTGCTTGGTGAGGGCGAGATGACCGAAGAAGAGTAATCACAACTCAGACAAGCGTCGCTCAATTTCCGCAGCCGTAGCCTCAAAAACGGGAAGCGATTGACCAACCGGGTCATCAAGTCCCCAGTCCTCATCGATTCTCATCGTTGGGCAAGAGACACCACAACCCATGGAGATGACCATATCATAATCACTTGCATTGAACAAATCGACCGATTTTGGCTCCAGTCCTTCGGTCGAGATTCCCTTTGACTCGAGGACTTTGAGGGCATTTGCTGAAACTTGGCTTGCAGGATGGGTTCCCGCACTTGCTGCTTCGTGGCCCAGATGTCGAGCAATTCCTTCTGCCATTTGAGAACGACAAGAATTCCCGACACAAACAAACAACAAACGCATACTTGCACCTAAGTGATGTACCTTATCAACATTGACTCTTTAGAACAATGAGAGAGGTTTCTGCGATGCGGCCGGTGATTGTTTTCTCGAGCACGTATGCTCTTCTCTTTTTTCTCCACATCGTATTTGCAGCCAACGACTTTGATCTGCTCTTTCGAATCGTTGCGCTCGTCCTGGTTGCCATGACGTTTTTTTGTGGTCCGTTGCTTTGGTTCATTGGAAACGGAAACGAGTCAACGTTTGCATCCATCATCAAAACAGGTTTTTTCATCAGCATCCCGCTTGCGGTTGGAATCGCATATGCTTTTACTGATATGGAATTAAAGTTCGTTGGGACCTCAATTGCTTTGCTGCTCACAACGCTTACCCACCGTGGCTGGTTTCTTTTGATGAAGGCAAAATAAACGCATTGAAGTAGGCAGAACTTGTGGAACATCCATGTCCGATTCCCCGGTTTCGATTCACAACCCAGGAAACGATGCTCCAGAAAAAGCACCAGAGGCGCCTGACCCTGCAGCACAAAAGCAAATGGAACAAGCCTACGCTCAGATGAAGCGAAAAATGGCAATGGCAGAAATTGGAAAGAAAATCAAACACAAAATCATGGTTCTTTCCGGAAAAGGTGGTGTCGGCAAGTCTACCGTCTCAACAGGTCTCGCCCTCGCTCTTGCCCAGCAAGGTCACAAGGTTGGAATTTTGGACATTGATATTACAGGACCGAACGTACCGAAGATGATGGGGCTCGATGGTCGTAAACTCCATGTTGAGGCAGGAAGAATCCATCCTGCACAAGGGCATCTCGGCGTCAAAGTCATTTCGATGGCGTTTCTTCTCGAAGACGAGGATACCCCTGTTGTATGGCGTGGCCCGATCAAACTCGGAGCAATCCAGCAGTTCATCGGCGATGTTGAATGGGGGAATTTGGATTACCTCATCATCGATTTCCCTCCCGGAACTTCAGACGAGCCGCTGACCGTGGCTCAATCCTTGCCGGACATTGACGGAATGGTCATCGTTACCACGCCACAAGATGTAGCGTTGCTCGATAGTCGTAAATCGATTTCATTTGCTTCGTCCTTGAAGGTTCCAGTCCTCGGTGTTGTTGAAAACATGAGTGGATACACCATCCAAGGAAAAGGAGATCCTGGTTCAGAGATTGAAATCGCTGCACCTGCAGGCCGAACGGTTCGAGCGACGTGCGATGACGAGGGTCGATTCAGCGTCACACTTGACATCTTCAAGGAAGGTGGAGGTCGCTCGACTGCAGAAGAATTTGGTGTACCATTCCTTGGTGCTCTTCCGTTCGACCCAGGATTTGTTCGAGGTGGAGACGATGGTGTTCACCGAATTGTCAGCGAGCCTGAAGGGGCGTCAGCCTCTGCATTCTCTCATGTCGTTGCTTCCATACAATCGCAACTTGACGGAGCGACTTCGTCCAACTTAGAGATCATTTGAGTGATTTTATGACCGATACACCGCTGGAACTTCGCCGCCTCGAACGTCGAGATACCGACATGGAACTCACCTATGAGGACGGAACAACGTTGACCGTCACCTATGATGATCTTCGTCACGCTTGCCCTTGTGCCAAGTGTGCGCCGTTGCGCAATGAAGATGAGACAAGCATGCAACTTCGTCGCACAGTTGAAGCATTGCCAAAGCAGAAACCACTCGTTCGTACTGTCGGCAATTACGCACTCTCATTTGAATGGGAATCTGGGTGCTCGAGTGGAATTTATCGATTTGAACGGATTTGGGACTTGGCCCACCGTCGCGACCCTGATCGAGGCCGCCCCTATGTTCACGGAGCTTGGTGAAACAACCGCATCAGGCTGAAATAAGGTGCAGGTTTCTTGAGTAAAAACGCTCACCGTTGGTTCAGGAGGCTTCTTGATGGATGGTGTCTATCTCACCTGGCTCATCTCAGCTCTTGCTGTAGGTGTCTTCTTGATGCCCGTCTTCAAGCCTCCGTGGGCTCGCTTGACTTTGAGTGGCTTTGTTGATTTCATTCGTCGTTATTGGTTGCATCTGCTCATTGCTTTGTCCATTTACAATGCGAAAGATTTCCTCGACCAAGTTGACAGAATCCTCATGGCTCGTACAGGCATCGATATGACGCCTTACATCTATGCCATCGAGGGTGACCTGGTTGTATGGTTCCAAGACGTGTTTCGAGCTACTTGGCTTGACGTCTTTATGACCCATTTCTACATTGCAGGATTCATGTTCATCACCTATTCATCCATCTTCTATGTGACATACTTCGATGATCGCTGGATGGCAGATCGTATTGCTCTATCCATCGCTTGGGTGTACCTCTTAGCGATTCCATTTTATCTCTTTTTCAATGTTCGAGTAACAGGTTTTTACATCGAAGATATGGATGCAATCGCCTACACATTGAATCCTGAGATTGAAGATTGGTTCCGTCGCATTGATGCTTTTACAAACTGCATGCCATCGCTGCATATCGCTGTTCCATTTGCGATTTGGCTTACATTTCGCAAACACGATCATGATGGGCGATGGCGCCGTTTCCAAAACATGACCTTGGGCTACATCATTCTCACTGCATTCGCAATCATCTATCTCGGAATCCACTGGTTTGTTGACATCATCGGAGGCATGATGGTTGCCGCATTAAGCGTACGACTGAGCGATGCCACCAACGAATCCGTTTGGAAGGTCTTCGATGAGCGAACCATCAACAGCCGTCTTGCAACGCTTTTGACCAAACCTCGGCATTCTGCGTCTATTATGTTGAACCGAATCAAAGCCTATTCCGCGCGTTTGATGAAACCAACAAGCAGAGAAACGGGTACATTCATCATCGTGATACTGATTTTGACGGGGGCTGTGATCACCTGGGATTTAACGCATAATGAACTTCCAGCAGAAGGTGTTCAATCCGCACAAGGCGCCGTTGCATCGGAAGGATGGATGGCAACAATGGACAATCAATCAGATGAAGCCATCGTATTGATTCATGACGTATCTGAGCCAACTTTGCTTCCAAATACAGTCGCACAGCCAACGATGGAGTTCGATTCGCCTCTCGCATTGTATGAAAACTTCCTCGTAGTTGCCAATGGAACCGAATTACGCGTTATCGATGTAGAACAACCAGAAGAAGTCCTTTTCAGAAAAGAAGTCCTTGCCATCCAATCCTTGCAAATGACTGCTTTGCAAGGAGAGATCGTTGTTCTTTACGTCGCCAATGACGCCCTGCATGGATTGGATTTGGATGGGGAGGCGGTGCTTCTTCCAACACTTCCAAGCGGTGAAACAATCGAGTTAATGTCCGTCTCTGGGATTGAGATTCTTATGGTTTCGAAAGAACAACCATCAACCCTTCATATCGGAACAATTGGAGCATCAGGTACGCAAAACATCCCTGTGAATGCATCAACGACGGATGAACAAAATCTGGTTCTCGAAGAGCGTGGACAAGTTGTTGATGAGGCCAATGCAAGTATTGTCCAAGTGGCCTTTGATTCACAGCACATCGCCATTCGAGTGAACGTATCAGCCCTTGATCGAATGGTCCTTTTTGACCGACTGACAGGAGACCAATGGTTTGGATTTGATCCGATTTTCCCTGTTGGAAATGTCTCGCTTGGTTACGAGTACGTCGTTTGGGAAGCAAAAGACCACTTCAATCCGTTGAGTTTTACCGACAAATATGGTGATTGGGAGCTGCATCAATTGCATCTCCCGACAAACTATTCCGAGCAATTAACATCCGACGGCATCGATCAGTTGAACCCAATTGCTTTGCAAGAAGGCATTGCCTACATCGAAGTCGATGATGATGGAGAGATGACGATGAACGTATTGAATCGAGGAACTGAACTTGCAACCTATTCCAGTCTCATCCTCCAGTGGTCGGTGATCATCCTGATTGGCCTTACCTTCGTTTACATCTTGCAACGACAAGACGAAGACCGCTTCGTTGGGGTCAACCATGATAGCGTACTCGAGTCCGAATAACTTCGAATCGTTCGAGAACGTCTTCCATTGCAACAGGGTCACCGCCCGACGTGGTCGGCGCAGGTCCCAGTTCCTTTTCGCATTGTGAATATCCTTCGAGAATCGCTTCCATGGCACCTTCTCGATGTGGGTGAGAAGCACCAAGAATTTCGAATAAAACGTGAAGGTCAATCCCGTACAGTTCTGTTTCAAATTCAATCTTGGCCAGTCCAAAATCAATCAGGACAGCCTCTCCATCCGGCGTCATCATGATGTTGTTGGTGGATAAATCGCCATGAACGACCGCTTGCCGATGCAGCATTCGAATACTTCGGCCAGCACAGCGAAGATGCTGCAAAACGGTTTCGTCATCGATTGAAGGGTCGTTCAACAACTCGATGAGTGGCAGACCTGGAACGTTGCTCATGACCAATTCCTGCTCATAGAGATCGCAATCGTAAAGCACGGGAATGTTGAGTCCGCATTTGTACAAACGGGCCATGAGTCGTGCTTCTGCAATCATTCGTCGCCTGCCCAGCCGGTCGTCCAAGTCAGGATGGCGCCATGAGCGCAGTCGACGCTGTTTACGAACAGCAGGAAGCCCCATCCATGAGCCACGCCACACCTCGGCCTCTGCGCCCAAGTGCAATCGCTCTTCAGCCGTGAATGCCATCAAACATCTCGAGTTGCCTCCTTTTGATAAGTTCAGCGATATCAATGGGTTGAAATTGGAAGGCGACTTGGAGAGAATGATACGCATGTCCATTTCGCTTGCTATGTGCGCAGTTGACTTTTCCTCGACCTCAATGTCGCCAGAAGATGTCGCGATTGCAGAGCGCATCGCTGAACTGAAACACGAACTTGGTGATGATTTACTTATCCTTGGTCATCACTACCAGAGAGACAGCATCGTGATGCATGCTGATTTCCTTGGTGATTCCTTCATGCTGAGTCAAAAAGCTGCCGAATCGGATGCAAAATACATCGTCTTTTGCGGCGTTCATTTCATGGCAGAATCGGCCGACATTCTGACGTCGGACGAGCAAATTGTCATGTTACCAAATTTGCGAGCAGGATGTTCAATGGCCGATATGGCAACGCTTGTTGATGTTGAGGCGGCTTGGAAGGACATGCTCGCAGCGACCAATCTTCACGACCCGATCAACAAAAACAATCCAGCTGACCTTGCAGAGGAAGGCGAGGCCTATCTTGTCCCAGTCACGTACATGAACAGCAGTGCAGATCTGAAGGATTTTGTTGGTCGTCATGGTGGAATTGTTTGCACTTCATCCAACGCTGAAGGTGTTCTTCAATGGGCGTTTGATCGAGCAGGGCCGAACGGTGCAGTGCTGTTCTTCCCCGATCAGCACCTTGGACGAAACACAGGCCTTCGGATGGGTATAACGGAGCAACAGATGCCGACATGGACCCCGGGTATCGGTGCAAGTTCCGATTTATCCGAGGCCCGAATTATTCTCTGGCATGGCTTCTGTTCCGTCCACAAGCGATTCAAACCAAGTCAAATCGCTGATTTCCGAGAGCGATATCCTGAGGGGGTTGTTGTGGTTCATCCCGAGTGTCCCAAGGAGACCGTGGAGGTGGCCGATGCAAACGGTTCAACGCAATACATCATCAATTACGTGAACGATTTGCCCGATGGCGCAACCGTCGCCATTGGCACAGAAATCAACATGGTCGCTCGTCTCGCTGACGACCATCCAGACAAACACATCGAATGCCTCGACCCTGAAATTTGTCCTTGTTCGACCATGTACATGATTCATCCAGCGTACCTCATGGATCTGTTGGAAAAACTTGTTGAAGGTCAGGTTCACAACCAAATCACGGTTTCAAAAGACGTACAAGAAGGATCTCTTCTCGCTCTTGAGCGCATGCTCAGCATCCGTGTGTAATTATTCGACCAGTCGTCGTAATTCTTCCACACTTCGTACTTCAGCAAGATAGATTTGTTCGATTGCATCGTACAACTCGGTATCTCCTGCATCCTCAATCAATTCCATCAAATCGCCGTAGACTTCGGCTGCCTTTGTTTCGGTTTTGAGTGATTCAGAGAGCATATCCAGATAAGACGAAACGTGCTCAATGGGTGTTTGATTTCGTTCCGTTACTGCAACACCACCGAGCTTTACAATCGCCGAGCGGACGATGTTCGAATGAACCATCGATTCGTTTGCCTCAGAAGTAAAGTGGGGCTCAAGTTGCAATCTATGGATTCCTCGGATGTATGCTGCATAGTGTGCATACATGTTGATGGCTCGCAATTCCCATCCGAGCGCTTCGTTGAGTTTTGCAATCAAATGGTCGGTTGTCATCGTGTAGATGCTTGTGATGCTTCCACTTAAACCTCAGGTTGAGGCAACAAATGTTTCAGAAAATTTCCAACCAAGGAATGCAACCATTGGACAAAGAAGCATTGTCATGCCAACATATCCTGCAGCAAGACCGGTTTGCTGATCTTCAATGAGTCGGATTGTTTCAACCGAGAAAGCCGACATGGTTGTCAATCCACCGAGCAACCCGGTTCCAAGAAGGAGTGCCAAATCTTTGGAAATTAATTGTTCAGCAAGACCAATTGCAAGTGCGCCCATCAGGAAGGAGCCAACGATGTTGACGCAGAGTGTTGCCCAAGGAAAACCGTCGTTGGAAACCCACTCCGAGGTCAAGTACCGTAGGGTTGCACCCAATCCACCGCCCAATGCGACCATCAAAACCTGTTGCAGCATGCCACCGGCTTGGTAATGAAGACCTTGAAGTTCGTGATTGATTGAAACCGAAAAGCCATCAATGGGGCGCGTTAAGAACAAGCCATGCGCATCGTTTGGTTCATGACGGGAAATCCAGGGAAAGTCCGAGAAGCGAAGCATGCTCTTGAACCGCTGGGTTATGATGTGAAGCAATTACGGGTTGAGGGGGTTGAACTCATTGAACCTCAATGCGATGATTTGGAAATCGTCGCACGCTCAAAACTTGAACAGGCGAAACGCTTCCTACCCGATCCACATGATGCCCTTCTGGTTGAGGATGCAGGATTGTTCGTTGACGAACTCAGCGGCTTTCCCGGCGTTTACTCTGCGTATGCATTGGAGACGATTGGATGTGAAGGTGTCCTCAACCTGATTGATGGAAAACCATCGCGAGGTGCACAGTTTGAGGCTGTCGCAGCGCTCGTTCTCGGAGATATGACGCATGTTTCTCGAGGCGTTTGCAGAGGTTCAATCGCCTCACTTATGAGCGGAAACAAAGGTTTTGGATTCGATCCAATCTTTGTTCCAGATGACATCATTCAAGACGATGCAATCACGACAACCAACGGCTTGACCTTTGCGGATGTCGACCTTTCAATAAAGGAGCAATTCAGTCATCGGCGAAAAGCGTTGAATGGTCTTGTCGAGTTGCTCTCAACATCCGAGACGGCATCATCGTCATAAGCAGGGAGTTCTTGGGTGGAGCGATAGGCATGGGATTCCTACGTAACACAATCGCATTGGCGTTTGTTGCGACCTTGCTGTTCTATTTTTTCACGCTCGGACAATTGGAAGAAAACCAACAGTGGATTGTTATTGGTACGATGGTTGTTCTCGGTCTCGTTTTCATCCTTTCAGGATCGCCGTCGTTTGAACTTCCACAACAACCTGTATCAGAATCGTTACCGATACAGCAAGAAAGCGCTGTCGAAGGCCAAGCCGACGTCGTTTCAACGGAAGCGACAACACCCGAACCTAAGGCAACAAAGACCATGACGCTGAAGGAGCGTAAAGCAGCGAAGATTCTCGCTGCAAAGGAAGCGCAACGTGCTGCAATGGCTGCAGCAAACGGTGATGAGGACGAATCCATGGAGGTGTTGCCCATCGTTGAAGTTGAAACCGTCCACGTCGCTGACGAATACGTTGTTGAAGTCAGTCCCGAATCTGTAGAGGAAGCGGACATCCAGATGACGGTCCAAGAGCGTGCATCAAAGCACAACGAAATACGCGCCCGAATTGAAGCACGTCGCCGCTCACAAATGGCAGACATTCGCGCTTCAACCTCTCGCATGTGGGAAGAAAACGTTGTTCGAGAGGACCTCGTATCCGTGTTGCAAAACGAAGGGCATGGCCTAACGGTCCTTGATGAACCTCTCAACCCAGATCCAGGCCACATCTACGGTGCTACATTTATCCGAATCGACGATCAACGAATTCTAAAGTATCGCTCGCAACTTGATTCTGGGTTTGAAGCCGTCATTTCGACCAAACCAGAACTTGAGCCCTTACCAACTGATCTTCCTCCTTTGATTGGTCCGGATGGAAATCCACTTCCGCTTCCAGACCTTCCAAGTCCTTCCGGTGCGCTTGCAGCACTGAAAATGGAAATGGACGAAGACTGAGGCTTGTTGATGGAAGCAGTCGCTCGTTCAACGTCGAAACAACGGGCCTTCATCGGACTTCTTCTCGTTGCTCTTGCACCAACCGTTTCCGTTCTGACAAGTTTTGCACTCAAAACTGGAATTGTGGGCGGTTTTGTCTTTGTCTTCACGAAACTGTGGATGTTTGGACTACCAGCGTATTGGTATCTCAAAGTGGAAGGTGGTGAACGCTCCTACTCCATGCCAAAGAATGGAGGCTGGATGGCTGCGACACTCCTCGGTCTTGGAACCATTGTCGTGATTGGAATCGCCTATTTTGTTCTCGGTGATCGGGTCCTTCGAAGCGAAGATTTGTATGCCATTCTTGACCCATATGGTCTTACAGTGCCTTGGAAGCTTGCTCTAGGAATTGCATTTTGGATTTTTATCAATTCTGTTTTGGAAGAATACGTGTTTCGTTGGTTCATCACTTCAAAACTTGAACAGCTTGTTGGTGGAACCTGGCTTCCTATTCTCCTTTCTGCAGGCATCTTCACGCTCCATCACACGATTGCTCTGTCGTTTTTTATCGATCCATTAGGAAACGCTCTAGCATCGTTGGGCGTGTTTATCGGCGGTGTCATCTTCTCATGGCTCTATGTCCAATATCGGAGCATTTGGGTGGCTTGGGTTGCCCATGCTCTTGCAGATGTGGCAGTTTTCGCCGTTGCCTGGCATTTGATTGTTGGATTCTAATCACTTGTGCTTCCAATGAGCTTTTTCACGGTTGAGAAATGCTTTGACACCGATTTCCTTGTCTTCAGTATCGAACAATCCTGCGAAGGCTTTGGCCTCTGTTGCGACACCATCCGTAAGTCCTTCATCGAGTGCAGAGCGAAGCGTCTGTTTTGCAACACGGAGTGTGCTGCTTGATTTGGTGGCGACAAGGGAGGCCATCTCCAATGCCTTTTGTTTCAATTCATCAGCCTCAACAACATGGTTGACAAGACCAATACGATGTGCTTCTCCCGCATCGATCATCTCACCAGTGTACACCAATTCGAGGGCTTTTCCATAACCGAGCAAGGAAACGAGCCGTTGGGTACCACCGTATCCTGGTATGAGTCCGAGGTTAATTTCAGGTGTTCCAAACTTCGATCGAGTACTCGCGATACGAATGTCACATGAGCAGGCAACTTCGAGACCGCCACCGAGAGAGAACCCATCGACCATAGCAATGGTTGGTTTGCTTAAGTTCCACAATGCTTCAATCGCATTGTTCGTGAATTTCACGGTAATTTCTTCGCTTCCAGCTCCAAGAAATTCGGTAATGTCTGCGCCTGCAACGAACGCGTTGGGTTTTGCTCGCTTCCCTTCTTCAGGCTCGAGCGGTTGTGCGCCGGTCACAACGATGCACCGGACCAATGCTTCGGATTCAGCCCATGCAACCATTTCCTTCATCGCTGAAGTCACATCAGCATTGAGTGCATTCAACTTATTTGGCCGATTGATTGTTACCAAAGCAACAACTGTTCCGTCGTCGCATGCTTCAACAGGAATCGTTTCAATGGTCAGGACATCGTGATGAGGGGGCGTCATGGATTTGGCACGCAAAGGGAGTTCAAGAGTCCACCGATGCATCGCTTAGGTGGTTCAAGCAAGCAATGAAAACCCCAAGATGGTTGGTCATCATATGGGCGAAAACGCACAACCCCTCGTACGCGCAGTGGACATGGGCAAGCGTTACGGAGAATTCGTAGCACTTCATCCTCTCAATGTTGAAGTTCATTCTGGAGAATTTTTCGGCGTTTTTGGACCGAACGGTGCAGGAAAATCGACGTTCATCAAACTCCTTACCGGTCAGTTGCAACCATCGATTGGCCAGATCGAAGTGCTGGGGGTCAATGCACGAGAATCTCCTCAGAAATTGAAGGCAAACATTGGCATTGTACCCGAGTCTGAATCACCACCTTCGTTCTTGACCCCTACCGAATTTCTTCAGTTTGTGGCTCGATTACGAGGTCTTGAGAATCTTGAGGAACAGGTTGAGTATTGGCTCGATTGGTTTGGTATGCAAGAAAAACGAGACACAATGTGCAAAGATTTGTCGAAAGGCCAGCGGCAGAAAGTCATGCTTGCCTCGGCGTTTATTCACAAACCCAAATTGCTGTTCCTTGATGAACCGTTTGCAAATCTCGATCCAATCTATCAACGAAAATGCAGAGAGTGGTTGCTGGACCATGTCGCCAAAGGAGGGACAATATTCCTCTGTTCCCACGTTCTCGAGATGGCTGAGCGCATGTGCAATCGCATGGCGATTATCAACCACGGGCGTGTCCTTGCTGCTGGAACTGTTAAAGGCCTCAAAGAATCAGAGAACGAAACGCTTGAGGACGTTTTCATCCGATTGGTTGGGCACTCCATCGAAGAAGTCGAACGTCATTCAGAGGAAGGAATCACTACCGAGGAGGAATGAAGTTGTCGTCCTCCACCATCGTCTCTCGCGAGTGGGATGATGTTGTTGGAATGGAACACCCTTCGGAGACATCGCTTGGAACATCAACAGGTGGCGTTCAGCTTCTTGTACCGCAGCGTGGTTTTGCGGCTTTTTCAACGACTTTCCGTTACATGTTTCGCGAAGAGTGGAGAGAAAACATCGACTTTGCAAAGAAACGGCAAGTCGTTTTGTTCCCGCTTCTCCTGACACTCGTGACCATGGTCACAACAATCGGTTTGCAATTTCTCGTCGGTGATTCTGCAGCCCAATCCTCGAATATGGAAACAAAATCGTTCACTTGGGATCAACTTCGCTTCGGTTTGCATCTTCCATTGCTGTTCTTCAGTCTTGGAATGGGGACCTTTGCGTTTCGGGGCCGTGAAGCGATTTCCCAGCGTGATGGCAACAAGAACCACTTGATTGCAGCTCCCGCCATTCAACCGTTGCCAAATTCTATGGCACACTATGCCTTTTTTGTCAAGGAATTGGTGTATTACGCTCTCCTCATTCTTACCCCGATCATCATCGGAATGTCGTTCGGTATTTTGCTTGGTGAATTCGGAGCGATTACAACACCGCTCAAATGGTCCTCATTACCGTGGACCTGGTTGGCGATGTTCACGACCATTGCCCAAGGTTTGGCGATTTCATTTCTCGCCTCGTCGTTGTGGATGCGTGGACGTCCGTTTACAATTCTTGGTCCAATTGGAATCGTTTTTCTTGGTATATCTGTTGGAATCGGTTTAATCGATTTTGACCTCGGACTATGGGGGCTGGCCATTCAACGTGAACAAGCGGTTTGGATTGTTCTTGCAGCCCTGATTGGGTGTGCACTTGTCGGATTGGTTTCCGCCGTTCTTATTCTCGATGATTTTGAGGCAAAAGTCATTGAGCACGCTGATCTCTTCGAGCCGTTTTATCGAAGATTGAACTTCCTCGGTAAAGGTGAAGTCCGTCTCTTAGTCGCTAAAGAATTCGTTGATTTACGACGTTCTGGTGCGCTCAAGAAAATGACCGTCTCCTATTCGATTCCGTTGTTGGTTCTGCTCGGTATGGCATGGCTGGTTGATTTCGCTGAAGCACCTATTCCAATCAATTTGCTTTCCTATGCCCCGTTCTTGGGCTTCTTCGGTTTCAATTTCTATTCCTGGCTGACCGCGCTCGATTCACCAGATTTCATGAACGGTTTGCCTCTAAGTGTTCCACAGTTGATTCGGGCAAAGGTGGTCGTCTATTTCCTTGCAACGTCCTGGATATCGCTCCTTTTCCTTGTCGTTATGGCTTGGCGTCTTGACGAGTGGGGCGCTTTACCAATCGGGCTGATCATTATGTTTGCGAACTCAATTTACATCGTCGCACTTACCGCATTCCTGATGGGATTGCGACCGAACAAAGCCATCTTCGATGGAGCCATCATGACCAAGTTTTGGATTGGAACAGTCTTCCCACTCTTGATGCTCTTCCTTCTCTCGTTCACACAGGGTGATACTGAATTCTATCAGAACTGGTTTAGTCAGGTTCGAGAAAACGGTCTCGATGCTGAATCTGTGACGTTTGACAGTGAACAAATGCAACAAGGATTCTGGGGCATGCTTGGCGTCTCACTTGCACTGATTGGAGCAAGTGGCTTGCTTTGGAAACTGATGGACCGCCGTTGGGGCAAATCGCCCTTCGATAACTAACAACATTGATGAGGCCTCGTCACAGCGTTTCAAGCATGCGTCGAGTTCTCGCAGTTTGTGGTATGCCGGGCTCTGGCAAAGGCGAGTTCGCTCAAGTCTTCATGAATGCAGGAATTCCTGTTCGTTCGATGGGCGATATGGTGCGCGAGGAAGTCGCAAAGCGAGAACTTGAGGTGGTTCCAGAAGTGTTTGGTCAAGTCGCCTCCGATCTACGCCGAGAGTTTGGTGAGGATGTTCTTGCAGTTCGTTTGACTGCGGCTGTTGATGAACTTTTGAACGAACATCCACTCGTCTTGATCGATGGTTTGCGAGGAACTGCAGAATACGACGTGTTCAAATCAACGTGGGGCGATGTCTTCCAATCGGTGGCCATCCACACCGACAAGGAACTTCGCTTTGCTCGAATGATGGCGCGTGGACGCGATGAGGATGGCGGTATCGCCACCTTTGAAGCCCGCGACGAGCGGGAAAAAGGATGGGGCTTGGAGGAACTGATCGATTCAGCCGACATCCTTGTCGAGAACAACGATGATTTGGTTCAATTTCAAAATCAAATTCGAACATGGTTGGCAACACTTATCTAAGCCTCTTGCCATCGTTTGGCAACCAAAGGTTATAGTCGGGCGCAACCTGTCAAGGAATGCCTCGGCGGTGATTTGTTATGGCTAGAAAGAAAGGTGGGGGCAAACGAAGCCGGCAAAGAGCACAACAGCGTGCACAGTACGACGAACTTGACAAGTACCCGGTCATGCCGCCTCATGCCTTTGCGCGCATCGTTCGTGACAAGCGAACACTCAACATCATTTACCAAATCATTGAACCTCCAATGACCAAAAAAGAACAGGAGCAACGAGAAGAAATTATGGACATTTTCATCCGTTCGCTCACCGCCAACATCGAAGAGATCGATGGAAACCCAGAGGCTTACTTGCGAACAGCGATGGACAAGGTCATCAAATCGTACGGAATGAAGATCACAAAGAAATCGAAATCCAAGTTGTTCTATTACATTCGACGTGACCTGATTGGCTACGGTCAAATGGACGTTCTCATGAACGATGCGAACGTTGAGGATATTTCACTCGATGGAACCGGAGTCCCAATTTTCGCTTATCACCGAAAATTCGAGTCGGTGGAGACGACCTGCGTTTGGGATACGGACGAAGCCCTCGAATCGTATGTCATCAAACTTGCACAACGCTGTGGTAAGCACATTTCTGTTGCCGATCCGCTGCTGGACGCGACACTGATGGACGGTTCACGAATCGTCATGAAACTCGGTCGCGAAGTTTCAACGCGTGGCTCTGCTTTCTGTATTCGACGATTCAAGGACGACCCGTTCTCCCCGGCGGACATTGTAGCATTCCGAACCATGTCATCGCTCATGGTTGCATATCTGTGGATTGCTTTCCAAAACGAAGTTCCGATGTTGTTCGTCGGAGGTACCGCTTCTGGAAAGACAACGACTTTGAACGCAATGTGCATTTTCATTCCATGGCAGATGAAGATTGTTTCAATCGAGTCCACCCGTGAAGTCAACATCCCTCAACCAAACTGGGTCCCAGGTCTGACCAGACAAGGATTTGGTGGAGAATCGAGCGAAGGTGAAATCGGAGAGTTCGAGTTGTTGAAAGCGGCGTTACGTGAACGGCCTGAATACATCATCGTGGGTGAGATTCGTGGTGCTGAGGCATACGTTCTGTTCCAAGCGATGGCAACAGGTCACTGTGCATATTCAACGGTCCACGCTGACTCTGTACCATCCCTTGTTCACCGACTGGAGAACAAGCCGATTGACATTCCTCGTGTTCTTTTGCCTGCTCTTGAAGCGTGTGCGATTCAGATTCAAACCCGTATCAATGGTCGTCGTGTCCGACGTACAAAGCAAATCGTCGAGATTGTTGGAATTGATCCAAATTCACTGGAAATCATCACCAATGAAGTGTTCCGATGGGATGTCTCATCCGATGATTTCATCTTCAGTGGAAAATCCTACGTTCTCGAGAAGATTATGGTCAAAATCAACTTTTCACAAGACGAGATGCGGCGTGAGCTTCGAACACGCAAGCGTATTCTTGAGTGGCTCGTTCTCAACGATATTCGAAAAGCGGACCAAGTGTCGCAAATTGTCACGGAATACTACGTCCGTCCGAATGAAGTTCTCGCTCGTGTTGACGGTCTGCGTTGAGGTGAAACCATGGATTTAACTGCTTGGCAACGCATCTGTCACCGACTCCTCGGTGGTTTCTTCAAGAAGCGTGCTCGAGCCGACAAAGAACTCTCTGACAACCTCGTCAAAGCATCGATTCCAATGATGCCTGAGGTGTACATGGCAACGGTGTTTGTAACGACATTCGTCATATCTGCCCTTGGTGTAGGTTTTGTTGCCCTGTTCTTCGTTCCTGAAATCGGTGTCATCGATTTGTGGGAAAGTCAAGCTGATCCTGCCAGTCAAGCACCGTGCAGGGAATGGGAATACTGGTATCCTGACCTTATCGATGAATCAAAGCCTGGAAATGGCTGTCCGGACTACAAGACCCAGGTTTTCCCGCCGATTCTCAAGGTGCTTCTCGTTGTAATTGGAGGAATCATCATTCCATTTGCAGCATGGAAATACAACAAGAGCGGTGCTGAACGTGAAGCGAAACGAAGAGGCGATATGATTGAGAAATATCTGCCATATGCTGCTTCTTACACTGCTGCGATGTCTGCAGCAAACGCCACGCCTGCCAAGATTTTCCGGTCGCTTGCGATGAACAAAGACATCTACGGCGACGTTGCCGACGATGCAGCGATGGTGTACAGGGACGTTACGCTCCTCGGTTATGACTTGATTACTGCCATGAAATTAAGCGTCGATCGGGCTGCATCCGTATGGTTGACCGAATTCTTCCAAGGAATGGTCGGAACGCTTACTGCCGGTGGTCAGTTGAAACTCTACTTCCTCAACCGTGCAGAGCACTACATGCGTGAAAACAGAACGCGTCTTGGCCAATTCCTTGAGTCCATTGCCTTGTTGGCTGAATCCTACATTGTTGTCGCTGTCGCAATGCCGCTGTTCTTGATTGTCATGCTTGTCATTATGTTCTGGGTTTCTGGTTCAGGTGCTGAAATGTCCGAAGGTATGCTCTATGGAATCGTTCTTGGGTTTATTCCAATGATTCACGTTGCATACGCTGTTCTTGTTTACACGTCCAGCAAGGAGCAAGAGATGTAGGGGGTGACGGTACTTGGCTCGGAAAAAGAAGAACAAGATTGTCGTCAAACTCGATTTGCCGAAAGACGACTCAACAATGACAAAGTTGTACGGTATCTTGTTCGTATCCATTCTTTTTGGGATGTCCACCGCCGTAGTTTGGGCAACAAACTCAGGTTTCATTCCGACAAGCAATGGGGAGCCGATGTTCACCAACGTAGCCTGTGGAATTATTACGGGCGATAACGAGGCCTTCAACGGAAATACAAAGCCGACCTATGCGCAGAATCAATCCTGCTCACTGTTGCAAGACAGTCCCGATGTTGTATCATGGAGCGATGAACCCTGGGACGATATCATGTTCCGAGGGAAAAATTTCGATGTCCCTGGTGTTGATCCGCAAGCGACCGGTGGAGAGGTCGTTCTCCAACCCCTGACACTCACGTGTGAAGCGGAGGCGCGCGAACCGGTAACCTACACGGTTGCTATTCGTGACCGGTACGGAGAAGTTCTCGATTATTATCAAGGCAATACGGGTGTTTCATCCGATGAGTGTCGCATCGATATGAATTCCATCAGTGCAGGTACACGGTACGAAATTGCCGTTCAATCCAACTCAGAAACCGTTCCACTGGATGAATTTACGTTCAACATGGAAATCCAATATTTTGACGGTATCCCTGCAAACATGAACAACAAATCGCTATGGATTGGTCCAGAGTATAGTGTTGGACCAGTAAGCGTCCACCCAACCATCTTCCTCAACTTCTTTGGATTGATGTTCTTTTTCTTCCTTTGGCCCGCATCGTTTTACTGGGAACGGGTCGAAAACAGAAAGAATGAGATCGAAGAGAAGTTCCCTGATTTCCTTCGAGACCTTGCAGAATATTGGAAAGGTGGTCTTTCGATGACGGTTGCAGTTCAAACATTGGCAACGTCAGAGTATGGTGCATTGAATGACGAAGTCAAAAAGATGAGCGATCAGTTGTCGTGGGGCATCAAGTTCAGTGATGTTATTCTTCAATTTGCGGAACGAGTGGGGACACCTCTTGTCAAACGTGCAATCTCACTGATATCAGAAGCTGATCGTGCAGGTGGAAAGATTTCCGATATTCTGGTAACCGCTGCCAACGACTCTCGAGAAATCAAGTTCCTTGAAGGTGAACGGAAACGAGCGATAGGGTCCTACATTGCGGTTATTTGGACCTCGTACTTCGTTTTCCTCGGTGTTATTGTTGTTCTCTCAACGGTCTTTATTCCTGCAATTGCCGATTCGAATTCTTCGGATGACGGTGGTGGCGGCCAAAACATTGGAAACATGAAGATTCGGAATGTTGACCCGTTGTTTTTCTTGACGATTTTCTATTATGGTGTGACGATGCAAGCCATCGGTAACGGTTGCATGGCTGGTCTGATGGCGACGGGAAGATTCTCAGCTGGTTTCAAACATTCAGGGATGATGATTCTTGTTGCACTTGTTGTATTCAACCTTATCGCGTTCTCACCCGGTCTCATTGGAATCACCGAACCACCCGGAGTGAATCCGTCTGTTGGAACCTTCGTGCCCGCACCTCTGAATCTTGGAGGGTGATGCTGTGCGTAAGGACGAAGACGCACAGGTCCACATTCTTGAGATGTTGACGTTGTTTTGGTTGTTCTTCATGTCAGCAACCTTCCTTATTCGAGTTAATGTTCCTGATGCTCGATCGGTTGCCATTGATGCATCGCTTGAATCTGCAGGTGAGGATGCCATTACCGCATCAATGGCCTTACCTCCTGAACTCACTGGAGAAAGCCGATTGCATGAGCTGCTCTCAGAAGATTCCTACGATGATGCATGTGCCCTGTTGCAAGAGATGATTCCAGTCGGTAAGGAAGCGAATTGTTGGTTAGCACAGAATGCGATGCCTGCAACACCTTACGGTGAGGTAGGCACGCCGAACGGAGCGACGATTACCGTGCATCAATTGCTCGTCGTCAATACGGACGTATGGACCATCAGCCTCGATGTATGGTCTCGAGGAGGTGCTTGATGATGCATCCCACACAGAAAGACGACAAAGCCCAGATGCTCCTCGCTACGGGTGTCGTCCTCATGATGTCCTTGCTTTCAATGGCGATCTTTGCCATCAAACTTGCAGGTATGTCCGTTCCGCATGATGTTGCAAGCGATGGGGTTATCCAAACCACACAGGATGTGGAATCCGTCCTCCCTGGTCTTGTTGAAGCACGAGCCGAAGTATGGTATGAGAACGGTGTATCTGCACTCGAATCCGTCACGCAAGCCATGGATTCTTCCCACGAAGATCTCCTGCATCATGGTGAAATCAGTGGAATTGAAGTCAAATTAATCAACATCACCATTACCGATCTTGGTTCAAATCAAATCCAAGTTGATGCAGAATTAGGAATCTCTGACAGTGATGCAATGTTGATGAAACCGATTCAGTTTGTTATCGAACTTTCATCATGATTTGTGCTCATTCCAAGCAAGGTTGAGGAAGTGCTTGATTCGCTCAACATCGCTTCCCCATGTTGGATCAACAACAGGCCAAGAAGCAATCTTTGCACGTTCTTGAAGTCCTTCCTGAATACGACGAATCCGATCAAAGCCTGCAAGATATCGGTCGGGTCTTCGATAGGAATGGGCATCACGAGACTTGAGCATCGCTCGATGTTTCTCCTCGGTTTCAACTTGCATCAACAAGCCAACTGCAATGCCTCCACCTTCTCGCCAGGCACGAAGCAAACGGTCACTCGGAACAATGTGAACGCCTTCAATCAGAAGGTCAATTCCTTCACGACGAGCACGCTCAATCGTTGCCGTAATTCCCGGTTCAACCGATTCACACGTTCGTTGCCAATCGATGACCGGTTCTCCATTTTCTCCACGGGAGAAGGATGAGCGATGCAAGGCAGGATCTTCATCAACATCGATGCAGGTACGCATGATTTCACGAATTGCATCGGTTGAAACAATTCGAGAAAATCCAGATGCTGCTGCAATCTCACGAGCAGCTGTTGATTTTCCAACTCCAGTCGCACCAGCAAGAATCAGCAAACGAGGTGCGACTTGACTCATGGCCTTTGCAGATTCTGCTGCAAGACCAACACGCTCGACCATGATGCTTGTTGAAGCATGCACTTCATGAGTCTATTGTGTCATAAACAACGATTGAATCGTTCTTTCCAACCAAACGAATCCACCGAATCGCTCATGAGTCATATCGATGTGGAAAGAACATGGACGAGAAGCAGATGTACATTGATGGCCAATGGTGCGCATCATCGGATAACAACACACATGATGTTCTAAACCCAGCAACGGGCGAAACGATTGCAACAACACCGAAAGCAACCATTGACGATGTCAACCGCTGTGTTGCTGCATCAAAAGCAGCCTTTGCAGATCGAAGCTGGAGTGCGATGGACCCTGCAGAACGCGGTCGTGTTCTCAACCGAATGGCCCAAGCAACCTATGCCAACGCAAAGGCGCTCGCAGCCATTGAAAGCAGCAACAACGGGAAGACGTTCCGTGAAGCATTGTCTGAAATCCGATACGGAGCATGGACGTTCGAATACTTCGCAGGATTGACCGATAAGATCGAAGGATCAACCATTCCAGTACCTGGCAACAGACTCAACTACACACTCCGACAACCTGTTGGTGTCACAGCACACCTCATCCCATGGAACTTCCCATTGCAACTCGCACTACGCTCGATTGCACCTGCACTCGCAGCAGGATGCACCGTGATCGCCAAGCCAGCATCATGGACACCACTCTCGCTCATCGCATGGCTCGAAGCCATGCATGAAGCAGAAGTCGGACTACCAGAAAACGTCGTTCAGGTCATTACAGGATCAGGCGGGCTCATCGGAGATGCACTTGCAGGCCACCCAGACATTGGTGGAATCGTTCTCACTGGTGGCGTACCTACAGGACAAGCGGTCATGGCAAAAGCCAGCGAACAACTTACACCCGTCACTCTCGAATTGGGTGGAAAAGGAGCCAACGTCGTCTTCCCTGATGCAAATCTCAAGTATTGTGCCAAAGCCATCTGCTTTGGAATCTTCATGAATGCAGGACAGATGTGTTGGGCTGGTTCCCGACTCATCGTTCATGAGGATGTCCATGACGAATTGGTCGATGCAGTCGTTGCAGAAGTCGCCAAGTGGAAGATTGGTCCAGGAATGAGCGAAGGTGTCCGAATTGGAAGCCTTGTTCATACAGATCACCGTGCTGATGTTCTGCGCATGCTCGAAGAAGGACTCAAGCAAGGTGGAACCGTCGTAACAGGTGGAGCAGCCGTCGAAGGCGATGGTGCCTTCATGCAACCTACCATTGTCACCGACGTTGATGCAAGCAATCCTCTGTTCCAAGAGGAACTGTTTGGACCTGTTCTTACAGTTACCAAGTTCACAGAAGAAGCTGAAGCACTCGCTCTTGCAAATGATACACCGTTTGGTCTACTCAATGGTATTTGGACCAACGACTTGAGCCGAGCACATCGCCTTGCACGAGACGTTCAATCTGGAATGGTTTCCATCAACGAGTTCCCCATCACCTTCCCACAAACCGCATTCACGGGCTGGAAGCAATCAGGAATTGGTATTGAACAGAGCCAAGATGCACTCCGCTTCTACACTCGAGTCAAGAACGTGAACATCAAACTTTGAGGTGAACAGATGACGGTTCAAGTCGAAAACCGTGACAATGGAATCCAAATCGTTCGATTAACGGGTGCCTCTGCAAGCAAATCCTTCTCAAGAGAATCTCTTCCAATCATCGCT
>CBFIJH010000008.1:0-91851 GCA_965662895.1 Candidatus Poseidoniaceae archaeon
GTTGCCCATCAGGGTGAATGGTTGTTCAGGAACTTTGGCGGTTACGATCTCAAGAACATGGATGCGATGGGAGCCATTGCCAACGAAGCCATCGATGCCTTGCAGGAAGGGAAGACAGTCCTTATTCACTGCCTCCATGGTCAAGACCGCACCGGAATCATTGGTGCTGCGCTCCTTTATGCTGGACACGAGAGAGACATGGATCACTACCTCGATAGCATCTTGATTCGAGCACGTCCCGTTCGAGCAGAGTACTGGTTTGGACTGGGCGGTAGGATGAACAATGAATACCAGCGTACGGCTCGCCTCTTGTCACTGCATCTCAAATCAACTCGCCAACTTAGCAGGTAACATTGGCGGACGTACCAGTCTCCAGACAATCGAGGTTTCGGGGGAGATTTTCTAGGGCAGTTCTAATATACACTGATTTTGACGTTTTCACATGGCAGATGTGGGCTCGCCTCTTTCCTATTATCTCCGATCAATGGGAACCTATATTGGATATTGGAATATTCTTGCAATATTCAGTATTTTATCAGGGATTTTTTTATTATTTCTTGCTTACTTAATCCTCAAAGCAAATCCTCAAAAAGCAAAGAATCGTTTCATGGCTCTCATGCTTGTTACTGAAGCAATTCGATGTTTCACTGCCATGCTGTTTTGGTTGTATGCATGGCCTGAAGAAGCCCTCAATTTCTTGAAGCCTGCCCGTGTTGCATACTATACCATGTCACTCCAACTTTTCATACTCTACATGGTTGCAGCAACGTTCTACAGTGAGAAAAAATGGGCGAAGCAAATATCTGGATTTTTTAAATTGCATGGATTGTACGCCCTTCCGGTTTTCTGCTTGAGTGTTATTCTTATTGCAAGTCACTTTTTGGGGGGAACCGGTGTTGCAATTGGTGACATCAGTTGGATTTACTGTGAAAGCGTTGGACCAGGCCAGGGTACTACATACTCTGGAGAGCCGTTACCATTCGAGCCGGGATGCTCTGAAGAATTTGAATCAGTTTATCCTATGACATTTACAAATGTAGTCATAGGGCCACTAAGCCAAGTTCTGCTCTTCGTCCCACTACTCGGCGCTGTTGTGGCAACTGTCGCCCTCACACGTTCGAAGAACAGAATTCACAATGCCAAAGATTCAAACCTTCTAGGTGAAGTCAAAGCAGTTCGATTAGGGTTTATCGGCAAGACCGTTTTACAAATCACAACAACATTGATTCTATTTTCGATGATTTCAATTATTGGCGGACCTCCTACTCTAGAAATAAATCCGTTTAATCCAAATATTGAGATAACGAAAGCATTGTATGTCTTACCACCATTGATGCCCACTGCAGTCGTTTTGGCCGCTTTATTTGAGGGAATAATCTTTACATACGCAGTTATCAAAAATGACATGTTCGGAATCGATGAACGTCTGCGAAAGACATTCTCGACGACAATTTTTGCAGGTTCAGGTGCTGTTCTCTTTTTAATGAGCACTGAACTCATGGAGTCAGTGTTTAATCAGGGTTGGATTGGAGGTGTATTCATTGGATTGACTTTTATCTTGATGAGAAAACCAATTTTATCAACACTTGGGGTTTTCTCAACAAAACTCATCCCCGAATCTCATACTCAAGAAGAGTTAGGTTACCTTGAGATGTATTCGCTTGCGATGAAGGATAGCAGAATCACCGTGAATGAACGCTCAATGCTAAATTTGCAGGCGACTGCCTATGGAATAGATGTGGATAGAAAGAACTATCTTGAACACTGGTATGATGAATTACAAAGACTTGGCAAAGGTAATACCGACTTGGCCAAAAGGTATGGTAAAAGTGGAATAAATATGATGAGCGTTTTTGCAACGACTGGTGAAGCTCCAATCGACGAAAGAGAAATCAAAAAAGCATTTGAATCAATGGACACCAACAACGACAATCTCATTTCTCCTGAAGAGTTTTCAGCAGCTCCGGAGGTGTTAAAATTGCCTCCAGAGTCACGTTCCAAATTGTTCAA
The DNA here is from genome assembly GCA_965662895.1 of Candidatus Poseidoniaceae archaeon. Classification (GTDB taxonomy): domain Archaea; phylum Thermoplasmatota; class Poseidoniia; order Poseidoniales; family Poseidoniaceae; genus MGIIa-L2. Next base: position 2,011 of record CBFIJH010000008.1, read on the forward strand.
AGAAATAGACTTGAATGATGATGGCTTGATTCAATACGATGAATTCAAGATTCAGGCACAGATTACTGAATCCGAGGTTCTTGATATGAGTAAAGAAGATGCTTACTTGGAAGCATATAAAGTGGCAATGGATGACATGATCATAACTGATGATGAGCGAAAGATGCTGAACATACAAGCCAAAACGCTAGGTATCTCGGATGAAAGAGTTTCAGAATTGGAACGAGATTTCGACTTACAATTCGGACTTCGCGAAACTGAATAATCCTAGCCAATCTTGTTTCGAGCAGCAAAGGTTCCTCATTCGTTATGCTGGGTCATAAGGCGGACGTACCAGGATTCGAACCCGGGTTTTCGGCTTAGAAGGCCAAAGTGATATCCAGACTACACTATACGTCCTTGTTGGATGCGGAGGCTCACTCTTCAAGAAGGTTACAATCGATTAGAGCGGTCGAGCACACTTCACACATCGACGAGGCTTACGCACCGTTCGACGTTTCCATTCAAAACCACAATGGCTGCATGTCCATGATTGGACTGTTTGGTTTCCAAGTACGGCATCACGCATTTTCTGTAGTAGTGGAGATTCTTTCAGTGAAGGAGCAGGAGCGATTTGAGAAACCAACTTGTCGTGTTGTTTGGAATGGATTGTCAAACCTGCTGCATGGAGGAGTTCGTGGACAAATGTGTGCTTGTACAATGCATCATCTTGCAACAATGCAGGATGCAGTCCAATAGTGATTGGACCCGGATCAAGTCGAAGTTTTCTCCTGCGAACCAATTCATTGCTTCCTTCATCAAAGCGGGTCATGCCCAAACGATCGTCGCTGACTTCGAGCCATTCCAAAGAGAAACGGTCAGCGACCCATGGGCGAAAAACTGCATCAAGGACACCTGAAAGCGTTTGAATCACCTCTTCGACGGAACCTTCTGGAATGTATGGTTCTTGGTCCGGTTCAGGGGTATCAGCGAGAAGTCCCGATGTCTTTCCCGCCATGCCCAAGCCTCGTGCATCTTCTTCATAGGTGTTGGTTTGGGAATGCTTATCATCGGCATGACGGTCGCCAAGGTTGCGTAAGCACCCAAACGGGCGTGTAGATCAGTTGGAAGATCGCTACCTTGGCATGGTAGAGGCCCCGAGTTCAAATCTCGGCACGTCCACTCCTCTTCTTTTGATTACCATCAACGGAGTGGATCGTGCTGCCAAAACCGTTGAGTTACTCATCACTTCGGTTTATGGCTCGGCACGTCCACCAGCGAATTTACCGTTTAGAGGCTTGAATTGGACGATTTGAGAACACCACGCAATCAGTAAGAAGCCACCAACGAAGACGTTGAACGAAATCAACTCAGAAACGAGCCAAACTCCAACATATGAAATCGAGATTGCCAGAGCAAGCATTGTGATGAACAGTGGAGCTTTTCTTAATCTTGGATCGATGAATGGGTAGACATAGTACCCTCCACCGAAGACGGCGAATGGGAAAGCAAATGCAGCATAGGCCAAACCTATGAGGATTCCAAACAGCATGTACGCAAATTCAAGTTGAGGCGAGGTAAGCAAGATTTCAACGACGAGGAAGATTGTGCAGAAGTTGTGCATCATTTGGTTGTGGAACCAAAATTGCCGTTTGTGATGTTCCTCATCGCTGAAGTTCCCTGGCAAGATGACGTATCGGACAACTGTTGACGTCAGGAAAGATGCTCCCAAAGCAGTCACGAAAACGCCGGCTAGAAATTGAGCCAACCATGGTGCAATTATCCTATCAGAAAATGCAAAGAACGAACCAACGGTTGCGAGTGAGAAGTAAGCGACGTTGAGAATGAGCGTCCAGCTGCTGAACGTAACGAATCTCTGGATACCAAGCGGGTGGATAAGAACATCTTCTTTCTTGTCATGTAACCGAACAATCATATGACCAGTTTTCATTCTCAACATGAAGAGTATTGCACGCACACCCAACGACAAACAAGCGATGTGCCACACAGCCATCAGTAGGTCTGAAGGGCCTTGTGTGAGTGAATTTCCTGTCTCGGCAAGAAGGGAGGGAACATCCCAACTGAAAATCAAAATAAGCGAAATGAAGGAAATAGAAAACAAGACACCCAGGCTTCGAAGAACATCGTCTTTCGGATGATATCCGTCAAAGGAATCCATCACAATTCAACCGTTTGAGTTTTGTTCAGAATCCTTGTTCTCAATCTTCTGGTTGGTTCCGAACATCGAATCCATCCACTTCGGCGACCACCAGTTCCACTTGCCCATAAGACGCATGGTGGAGGGTACGACGAGCGCCCGAACAATGGTAGCATCGAGGAAGATAGCTAAGGCCAAACCAAGACCAATTTGTTTGAGGATGACGACAGATGAGAGCCCGAATGCCATGAACACGACGACCATGATCGCTGCAGCACCTGTAATGAGACGTCCAGTCTTTTGCAATCCATTCGCAACAGCTTGCGTGTTATCTCCTGTGACTTCCCACTCTTCATGAATTCGAGAGAGCATCAGGACTTCATAGTCCATGGACAATCCAAAGACGATACAGAAAATAATCACAGGATTGGTCGTTTCGATTGGTTGTGCTGTAAAATTGAGCAGGCTTTCTCCATAGCCCCATTGGAATACAAAGACAAGCATACCGAATGTGGCAGAAATCGATAGAATGTTCATGATTATGGCCTTGATGGGGATGATGACACTACGTACCTGAATGAAGATGAGAATGACTGTCGAAATGAAGATGAATGCCAATGCAATCGGAAGATTTTCTACGATTGCATCCTGAACATCTAGCGAGTATGCAGCAAAGCCAGCAACGAGCAATTGACCATCATCACCAATGGAAAGATCACTGAGGAATTCACCTCTATCTTCTCGAACATCTGCAACAAAGCCACGGCCATCTTCACCAGTAATTGGTCCATTCAACGAGAAAATGATGTAGGTGACACCATCGGATATGAACTGTTCTCTGAGGTAATCGCGTGTCGCTCTCTGCTCTTCATCGAGATACTCATCCGGCGTTTGCCAGTACGCTACGACCGATGATTCGTTCATGCTTGAATCAGGTAATGCATAACCAAAGGCTGTGATGACCCGTTGGTCATCGATTTGTTCGAGCATCCATTTGTGGGTCGCTCTGAGGTTCTCCTCAGCAAGGGGGTCTTCGCCATCGAAGTCAAGAACAACCATGGCGACGTTGACGGCACCTTCGGGCCATTTCTCATCCATGTGTTCGAAACCAACTCGTGTCTCATCGTCCGGAGGAAGAGCATCGCGTGATGCAATCGAGAAATCTGCGTAAAGGAACGGTAAACCTGCTCCAAGGAGAATGACCAGCGTTGGGACAAGAACTGCCCATGGCTTTTCCATGACTGTTGTTGCAATCTTTGCCCAAACGCCCGTTCCATCATCGTTCTCAGTGCTAAACGAATACGGGATTTTTCCAAAGAAAACACGATGACCTAAAATCGCCATGAGGGCCGGAAGAACGACAACTGAAAAGATCATAGCAACCGATACTGCAAGTGTACCACCGATGCCGAGACTGGGCAGTCCAGTGTTCTCAAAGAACAGCATGCCCATGAGGCCGATGGCAACGGTTACACCACTGAAGAACACTGCTTTTCCTGCAGTGGCAACCGTCATTGCCGTTGACGTTCGAATATCTCGCCCTCTGTTCAGTTCCTCGCGGAATCGGTTAACAAGGAACAATGAGTAATCAACAGACACACCTATTCCGATAAGCGTGATGATGTTGATTGCATATTGTGTAACATCCATTGTGTTCGATAGCCAAATGGTTAGACCCATCGCAGAAAGAACGGTAAGAACAGCTACTCCAAATGGAAGCAGTGCAGAAATGATGGTTCCGAATACAATACCCAGAATGATGACGGTAAGAGGCCCTGATATCAACTCAGCCTTGACAAGATCTTCTTGGATGCGAGAATCAAAGGTGACATCGATGGCAATTTCGCCTGTTCGCCATGACTCAAAGTCGTCATCGATTTCAATGGATTCTTTGTTTTCAGCGAACAGTAATTTGGCTTCTTTTCTGTCTTGATTGATGGTCACTCGATTCTTTGCCCAGAAACCATCCTCGCCTTGGTAGGCGTACTCGTCACGTTCATCGCCTGTAAGGTCCCACGAATACTGAATGGTTACCTCATCCATGGCAGCGAAATCGGAAAGCGCGTCTTCAACCGCCGTTCTCCATGCTTCTGATGCGTCATCCAGTGTTGCATGATGAACGAGGAAGATAAAACTCTGCGACCCTTCATCCTCGGCGGTGAAAGCACTGTCTCGTAATTCAGCGGCTTCGATGGATTCAAGATCACCCTCACCCCAGGACTCGGCCCAATTTGCCCCCATCCCAATGAGCGATGCCATTCCAAGACATGCGATGAGACCAACAGCGAGAACCATCTTGCGACGGTCGTATGTGAACTCACCAAGTTTGTAGAAAAGACGATCTTCTAGCAACTTAGGATCAGTAATGGATTCCATGTCAACGCGTTGCAAATTTGGTTTATCAACTCATGTATTGGATATCCCTTACTTTCCACCAGTAGCCCGGCTTGTTGGACCTGGCAGAGGAAGGGTTTCTGCACGGTTTTGCACCTTCTTGATGATGAACTGTTCCTCACCGTCGTTATCTGTTGGTTCTGATGAAGCATCGACTTCCAATCCAAAGTCGAGCAAAGATGTTTGGTCTTGGGGTAGACCCATCTCATCGTTTCCTTCGAACAACTCGGCATCGACAGCATGTGCATAAGCCACTTCATCAAGCGCCTCAACTGCAATAAACATCTGACGAGGAAGCCCCCCGCTCAGAGGAACAACGTGGACCATCTCGGCTGGAAGACGACCGTCAAAATTCGAGTAGTAGGCCATCGACTCATCCTGCATCACGAAATCAATTTGATACCAACGGTCATCGTTTTGCTTTGGACGCAAGCGTATGTGGACCATCAACCCAACCTCCTCAGCATCATCGACTATTCCAGCTTGTTCAATCATGGATTCAAAGACGGGTCCGAGGAAGGTTTTTCCTTCATTTTTAAGCTCTTTTGCATGACGACCGTACGTGTAAAGAATACGGTTTTCGGCAAAGTCTTGGCGGCAAACAACAACGGTGGTGTCGGCGTCTTCTCTCATGCAAGTGTAGAGGGAAGTCGAGAGTACTTAATCATACTCAGATTGTGAGAATTCACTCACTCAATACAAGCGTTCATGAATGAATTCTCTCAGCAGTGCACATGGAGCAAGCAATCCTCGGCGGCGGCTGTTTTTGGTGCGTTGAAGGAGCCTACAAGCGAATCAAGGGGGTTCAATCGGCTCTACCTGGCTACGCAGGAGGGCCGCGCCTGAACCCCACCTACGAGGAAGTCTGCAGCGGTGCAACAGGTCATGCTGAAATCGTCATCATCGATTACGACCCGGACATCATTTCATTCGAAACCATCCTCGAGGTGTTCTTTACCGTTCATGATCCAACGCAACTGAATCGTCAAGGGAATGATGTTGGAACACAGTATAGAAGTTGCATCATGCCAACGAACGATCAACAGAAAGAAACCGCTTTGTCCGTCATCGAATCCTTCGCATCCACATTTGACAAACCCATTGTGACAACCATCGAGGAAGCCAAGAACCTGACCATTGCCGAAGCCTACCATCACGACTATTATGCGAGGAATCCAAATCAAGGCTATTGTGCCATGGTGGTTGGTCCAAAACTTGCCAAGGTACGCAAAAAGTTGGCACATTTGTACCAATGAACCTCAAGTGACACCTGCGCGAAGTTGAAGGAGTGAGTTCCTGTCGATGAATCATGGTCAATGGAATCTTTCAACCACCTGCACCGCACAACGAGCCAATAAAGGGATACGTTCGAGGGTCACCAGAACGTATAGAACTTGAAGCAGAACTTGCTCGACAGATGGCAGAAGTGTTGGAAATTCCGTGCATCATCAACGGTGAAGAGGTCTGGACCGACAACGTCGTTGAGCAAGTCATGCCGCACAACCACGGTCACGTTCTTGCACGGGTCCACCTCGCTGGTGAAAAAGAAGTCAAAGATGCCATACAAGCATCCCTTGATGCCCACAAAGCATGGTCCACCATGCCATGGGAAGCACGTGGTGCGATTTTCCTCAAAGCAGCCACCATGCTTGCAGGTAATCGACGTCAAGAGATCAACGCATCAACCATGTTGAATCAATCCAAGACCTGTCACCAAGCAGAAATCGATTCCGCCTGTGAACTCATTGATTTTTGGCGCTTCAACGTCGACTATGCTCGACAAATCTACGAAGATCTTCAACCACCGATCAGCCCTGAAGGTGTGTGGAATCAGAGCGAAATTCGACCTCTGGAAGGCTTCGTTTTCTCGGTAACACCATTCAACTTCACCAGTATCGCAGGAAATCTTCCATCCTGCGCAGCCATCATGGGCAATACCGGTGTTTGGAAGCCAAGCCGCAACTCCTATCTCTCGAATTACAGAGTTATGAAACTCATGATGGACGCTGGCTTACCTCCTGGCGTCATCAATTTCGTCCCCGGCCCCGCATCCGTTGTCGGTGACATCTGCATGTCCCACCCCGACCTTGCTGGCATCCACTTTACCGGTTCAACAGCTGTCTTCCGCAAGCTGTGGCGAGATGTTGCCAACAATTTGGAAAACCTTCGCAGTTACCCACGTATCGTTGGCGAAACTGGTGGAAAGGACTTCATCGTCGCTCATCCAAAATGCGACGAAGAGGCATTGATTGTAGCGCTTCTACGGGGAGCTTTTGAGTTCCAAGGACAGAAATGTTCTGCTGCAAGTCGTGCCTACATCCCGAGTTCAGTCTGGTCTCGCATCGAGGCAAAATACGTCGAAGAAGTCGGGAAAATTACCATAGGTGATGTCGCAGATTTCGCCAACTTCATGGGCGCAGTCATCGACAAGAAGTCCTTCGATAACATCGCAGGATACATCGACAGGGCGCATGCTGATGAAGGATGCACAATCGTAACAGGTGGCTCCTACGATGATTCAACTGGCTATTTTGTTGAACCAACAACCATAGTTTGCTCGGATCCAATGTATGAGTCCATGCAAGAGGAAATTTTCGGCCCTGTACTCTCCATTCATGTTTATGATGATTCCAAGTTCGATGACGTTCTCAAACTGTGCGACTCCACATCGGAATATGCGCTCACAGGTTCGATTTTTGCTGCTGACCGCGTGGATATTGAAACTGCCAAGGATGCGCTTCGATTTAGTGCAGGAAACTTCTACATCAATGACAAACCAACGGGAGCGGTTGTCGGCCAACAACCGTTTGGAGGAGCACGTGGAAGTGGTACAAACGACAAAGCAGGAAGTCCACTTAACTTGCTTCGATGGGTTTCCCCTCGCTCCATCAAGGAGACCTTCACGCCTCCACGAAGTTGGGGCTACGGCTTTCTCGAGTGATGGGGCCATCGACCCTTTGCCTCGAGTGCATTTTGCACCTTAGGCGTCAGCAATTCACCGCGTCGGTTTTTTGCAATGAGCGAAAGCAAATACCATCCGATGGAGAGAATAGGTGTGGCGACAAGCAAGGTCAAGGAAAACCATACAACAAGGTTGCCATCGGTTGCAAACCACGACCATATACCTGTACCCAGCATCGTGATGATCAAAAAGATTCGAGATGCCTCACTGGGTGTCGACATTCCGCGATGATCGATTCGAGGAGCAAACAGTTTGTTGACGAGGCTCATTATTCGAATTAACATTCTCACCTTTTTGAAGAACTGTTTCATCATTGGCGAAGCCTTAACTCATGAAACGGTGAGGGGCAATCCCGCAATGATGAGTGCTCAAAGCCGACTGCTGTTTCCGTGAAGACTGATGGGCGAACTGAGCGGGACTCCTCCCTATGATTCATGTAGGACCAGTTTCGTTGGTAATGCATGCAGGGGTCGGTTGCATCATCAACGTCTCACCTGCAATCGCAATCGAGTTGGAGCAGCATCGGAAGGATGCTAAGCATCGTCATTCTCTTGTGGGTTCTTGCTCAATTTGTTGTATTGATTGCAGCGGGATTCCTCGATGGCGATTTGGATGGTGACTTCGGACCGATTGATGGTGCCTTGATTATCGCAGGTTCGCTTTGTTCTGCCCCGTTGATCGTCCTGCTTTTGTTCATGCGTCGTCCTCGACTGGAACACCTGATTATAGCTGAACCAAATGTTGAAGGACTGCACATTCATTCTCTCCCGAACTCAAAAATCCTTCAAACTCCGATTCCAACACGTATACGTCAATTCATTGTTCGTTCACGACACCCACTCACCGTACCCGTTGCAAAGCACCTATGGATGCTGTTCTTGGGAGGCGTGCTCATCTCCTCAATTGCATTTGCTCCTCTCCTGATCGACTCCTCCAATGTTGGATTTCTACTTCTCGCTCTGTTCGTGGCAATTCCGGCTTGGCTCGTAGGCTTCTCAACCCCAGTTTTTGCATGGTGGAGTTTCTCATCCTCACGGTTTCATCTATCAACCACTCGGCAACAGGGTGAAGCCATGCTTATTGCAGGGATGTTGTCGACGTTTCCTGCCATTATCATCAATTCCTTCATCACACCAGGAGCGGTGTTGTTTCTCTCCGGTGGAAATGCGTCAGCAACCATGGTCGAAAACATCACAATCATCGTTTCAGCACCCGTCGGAGAAGAGATTTGCAAAGCATTGGCTGTCTTCTCTCTTGCAGGACTCATTGACTCCAAGAAGCGCGGGTTTCAGGTTGGGTTCACAGTAGGCCTCGGATTTGCTCTCCTTGAAAATCTGCAATACATTCTCTTCAGTTTGTTCGCAGGTGAATTCGTCGCACTTTCCTATGGATTAACCTCCGTAGTGAGAGGCATTGGTTCCATTCCAGGACACGCTATGTGGACAGCATGCAGTGGTTATGCGATAGGAAGCATGCTTGAACAACGTAAACGAATGCCACAGATTCCAGATGTGAACCAATGGAATCTTGTGAACCCACTTGGAGGGGGGAAACCTCCATCACAAGGAGTGTTCGATCGATATTCGCAAAAGTCGATGTTTTCAAAATCTTCTGACTTGGAACTGCCAACCTCACTACCAATCATGCTCTGCATAGCAATTTTTGGACACGCCTTCTGGAATGGGAGTTCAGTCCTGATGGCCTACCTCTCCCAACAGGTCGATCCCGTACTCGGGCTCTTTGCTGAATTGATTTGGATTGGTATCCTAATCACGCTTCTTTGGACCGTTGGTCGTTTCGTCATTGCTGCTGCAATGGAAGAAACGATTTGATTTCAAAATCCATCCTTCGCAAACGTTCGTAACGCAAAGAACAAAACCAATCACTTGGGCTTGGGGTTGAGGGCTTGTGATGGATTTCACCTCAGGTGGTTTCGTTTCTGGGAACATCATCGTCACGTCGTTGCTCATCATTGGCCTCGTTTCTGCCTCGTTACGAGCGCGTATTCTCGATCGAAATGGAATCATTGCTGCGGCTTTCCTCGGCTTTTTTGTTGGCATCTTAGGTCATTGGACGTGGCTGCTATTGCTTCTTTGCTTCCTGCTTAGTAGTCATCTTGCTACAAAATGGAGATTCGAAGAAAAAACAGCGCGCGGCCTCAATGAATCCTCAGACGGGCATCGAGGATGGATCAATGTGGCTGCCAACGGTGGAATGCCTGCGCTTGTTGCCTTGCTCGCATTTGTTTTGGAGGATTGGGAAAATGGATTGTGGATGTTCGCAGCAGCCGTTGCTGTTGCAACCTCAGACACGTGGGCGAGCGAGATTGGTTGCCTCGACAATCGTGTTCGAATGATTACGACGCTCAAGCCATGCGAGGCAGGAGTAAACGGAGGATTTTCCCCCAACGGTCAAATTGCTGCAGCATTGGGAGGTATTCTCATCGGTTTGAGTGCCCTGGTTGCTGGCCTTATCATGTTCTCATTGGGATTCGTCGAAGGATTTCAGCTTGCTGCTGTTGTTGCAGGGCTTGGATTCCTCGGTTGCCAAATTGACAGCCTGCTAGGTGCACTTCTCGAAAACAGGGGATTTTTGACGAAAGGCTCTGTAAACGCCCTCTCAATCATCGCCGGTGTAGCGATCATGTGGGTCTACTTGGGCTCACCGATGTAAATCGCCGCCGAGTTCATGAACTGGTTCACACTCAGCGTGACATGCGCCATCGCCACGTCATAGCCGTGTTGCTGATGGGGTTGTTTTTCTCCGGAATTGCCCTGACAACTGTTCAGGGAATTGAAAATGTCTCTTATGAAGCAGGTTATGTCGATTGGGAAATGGATTTCGAACAACGCCTCTATGTTGAGGGAGAGGATCCTGAAACGTCGGTACTGCAACGGGAACGTCCCGATGCTACGCTTGGATCAGTCGATGTTGCCCCGAATACTGGGCTTGTCCCTATTTTCACATTAACATCTGAACCAATTGTTAACTCAATGATTGGAACCATCAATATGACCACATATTTCTCAGCATATCTGGCCCCTCAAGCTGGTTTTTCTCAACCTACACAATGTGTCAATCCATCGTTTCCATTTACACCAGGAGAAGATTCTACAACCATGGTAATGACCGTTGGCATCTCAGGTCAGCAAGTTTACGAATCGACGGTGACGCACACCCTTGACACAATTGCATCAAATAACCCGCAGAATTTTTCTGGTGAACTTGTCATGATGGACATCGATTTGCAAGCAGGTGACACGTTTTCAATTTCGTTGAGTGCAGAACATCTCTGCGAGGGAACAAATGCTCGAGTGCAATGGGGCGGATTTGAGACCAATGCTGGTGGAATTATCATGACAGGAAAAGTCTACGAGCCATCAGCAAGCATTCGCGTCGATTCATCACGTCGAGCACACATTGAATTCTTGCCAACACTTCCTTGGGGAATCGACGATGTTCTGTTTGATGGGGATGGTGAGCCAGCCGTCTCCTGGGTTCTTCGTGGACCGCTTGATGATGACGTGAAGACCAATCGAGATCGAGACATGGTCATGGAAAGTTCGGTTGGTCGTGTTCGAATGGAGCGAAGTCTCGGGGACAACCAAACTGCTTGGACATGGACCGGAGCCGAAATCCTGCAACGAGGAACGTCAAATCTCGAAATTTGTGTGAAAACAACAGGTGGGAATCCAAATCGGGATTGCCATGCTTTTGGAATCATTCGGTTTGAAGTTGAACCCGAATCGGATGGGTTTGCTCGTTCAGGAATATGGCTTACTCTGTCAACGATTGTATGTTTCATAGGCTTTGCAATCAAAGGATTCAATGCAGATGAACCGCTTCCACTCCCAATTCTTATCTCGCTAATTGTGATGATGTTGTTGATGCTTCCAGTTGGCTTTTCTCAATCAAATCTCGACACAGATGCACAACTTAACGACAATGCTTTGTTGGTCAATGCGGAATTAAAATCCAGTGGTGCAGAATTTACGACGTTGTCCGATTTAATGGGTGACGCCAATGTTCTTGCCATCGGGGCAATCGCACCCGGTTCTGAATCCGCACAAGATCAGGCCAATGAACTTGAGTTGTTGCTCGGGCAACGCGACGATGTCGCCGTGGTGCAGATTGTCATTGGAGACGATTCAATGCTCAGCGATGTTGAAGCATATCGATCATCCATCAACAGCAGTTGGCCGATTGTATTGGATTACAATCAAGAATTCGTTGCAACTTCTCCCACTGGGAACGCAGATTCTCTTATTCTTGTCGACAAGAGTATGCATGTAACATGGAGTCAATCACCGACTGGTGGAGCGAAAGCCATGAACGACGCAATTGAAGGCATTCAAGGAGGTGGGCCCACGAGTTTGGGAACGTACTTCTCCGTGGTTTTCCCAACCGGCCTGTTCCTTCTTTTCCTCGCCTTACCTCGTCAAGGTTGGACAAAACCCGACGAGCCCCTCCCCCCCGGTGCGCTTTGGGCGAGCATCGTCCTCGCAGGCGGAGTGGGTGCCTTGCTTGTGCACCTCCCTCCGCTTCTTTTCAGCGTGCTCCCTCTCAGCACATCACTCATACACATTCTCTCCACAGTAATGTATCTCTGGTTCGTCTGGATGTGTGCGATGACACTTAAGCAAGGTGCGCCGTTTGAGGCAGATATTTTGGGCTCATTGATTCATGGAAGATCAACCAAATCGTTTCAAGCATGGCGACCAAAAGAAGACATGCAGCGTGATGTCTTCCTCGGCATTTTCATTGGATGGTTATCGTGGATGGCCGATCCTGGTCTCATCGCACAAGGCGTTGGAGCGGCTATGCTCAGTGGAGGCATGAGCATCCTGTTTGGGGTTCTCCTTCTCCTTGCGAATGTGCTCATTGCAGGTATCGCAATTCTTTTGCTTCGATTTATTGCATCATGGGGAGGACCAATCTCCAACATCTTCGGACGTGTTGGTTCAGACACATTTGCTCGTTTCATGGGACTTGTTCTTCTTCCAATCAGCCTATGGGCAACCATCAATGGTGTTTTGTCCCTGCTCTCGATAGGTGTCTTCTAGAGAATCCTTGATGAGGGTTGATGGAATTCACACAGGATATGTATCCTTACCTACCCACATGGTCAAACACGAGAATCAACCTCCTCCAACGTTGTCCGAGGGCGTTTGTCTTGCGTTACGGTTTAGCCAAACTCACTGCGCACCATCCTCAAGGCAAAATGCTCGGACAAGCATTTGCAATTCAATCGCCTTGGATCATCATGCATCAAGTCGTACGTCATCTTGTCCTCGATTATATAGAAGATTATGTCAATGGAACAATCTGGTCGCCTGATCTGATTCGAATACGCTTCAAACAGGATTACAGGAAAGCAATCCAAGCTCGAAATCAACAAATCGAACAATTTCAGCAGAACGATGTTGATCAAGCGATTTTTCAACCTGCCCAACCTGAACATCATTTGATTGAGATGGGCGTGAATTCCTGCATCAATTTCGTCCAGAATCCAAATCTTCGCACACTTCTGGCAAACGGTTCAATTGAACGACTGGAACCAACGAATTCCATTGTCATGCAGAAGGTTCGTCTGTATTGTTCTCCTGATTTTGTTCATCATGGAACTTCTGGAAAGACCCTCATCAAATTGCACCTCTATGGGAATCTTTCTCGACTTGAACGAATTCATCAAGCATCATTGCTTCAGCATTATGGCGATCATGATTCAACTGTGATGCAATTTTCATTGGCTCAACGGAAATGGTATGTTCATAAATCAAAACCCAATGGAATCCAACGAAAACAGGCAATGGATATGGTCCATGAAGACGTCATGATCATGCACAATACATTTGCAAGTGTCAAGAAAAACAACGACTTGACGAAAATTCCACTCGCTGACTCTTATCGCGCTTGCATGAACTGCAATGTCCGATTCATCTGCCCAGCAAAGGATGGGTATGAGCAAGCAAAGGCTGAGCAAAGGGTATTGATGTGCCAATGACGGGATTTTTTGTGCTACGTTTATATATTCTGGATGATAAATAATAGCTACCAATGGGCGATCCTATGCAATAATCCACTCTGATATCCGGTAAAAAATGGACTACCTTTGGCGGAGACGCTTGACGTCTCTGCGCCGGTATCAGGGGTAACGTATTATGAGTAGTAATAAAAACAAAGGACGCAAAACTAGGAAGAATCGTCGGAACAGACATCTCAGGTATATCAGAGTGCCAATCCTCGATAAGGAAGGCAAGAAGATCGGAGAAAGAGAAGCACAGGTTCCTTCGAGCTACAAGGGCAAACAAGAACACACGCATCGTAAAGATGCAACAGTGATCAACAGCCCTGCGAAGGAACACACACCATGCTGTGATTCTCCTGAATCCATCGATAAAAAAAATCAATCGATGCTCAGAGAAATTCAAACGTGGCGAGTTCAACGAGAGTGGAACAAACGCACTGGTCGATTTGAGGCTGTCATTCCAGCAGGTTTCCAAAGGAAGTATCGGAAACACATGGCGCATTTCCTCCAATTTTTGGAAACTCTAAAGTAATCCAAATTTGCAAAAAAGGCATTCCGAAAGCCTTGGATTTCGGACCATTGAGCGTAAGCTATAGGCGATACTCTAAGGGCTGGTTTTGTGAGGGGGGCCCATGGAAAAGGGTGTACAACGCCAATATGCTCCAACATCCATTTGTTTTGGCTGTGGTCCCGCAAATCACAAGGGGCTACAAATTAACTCATTTCGAAAAGGAAATGGATTGGAACTCAAGTTTACACCTTCAGAGGAGCATCAAGCTTTTCCTGGAATGGTCAACGGTGGCATCATTGGCACCTTGCTTGACTGCCACGGAAATTGGGCGGCTGCGATCGCTCTCATGGATGAACATGGACTTGATGAGCCACCGTGTACCGTCACAGCATCCTATTCTGTATCGCTTCGACGTCCGACCCCCATTGGGGAAGAATTGCACGTCGAGGCTTATCCGGAAGAGATTGGTGAAGACCGTGTACAGGTGCGAATGGAATTAAGCGCTGGTGGAAAGGTATGTGCCACCGGTAAAGGATTGTTTGTGGCTGTTAAGGAAGGCCATCCTGCTTATCATCGGTGGAATTGAGGAACAACTATGGCGAAAGCTTCTCTTGAACAACAAAACATCCTATGTCGGCTGCAAGAACAGGTTCTCACTGAAATGAGCACAATGAGTATTTGGGGCGAAGAGAAGATTCGACAAATCAGTGAGATTCCGCTCGCAGTATTGAGGAAAAGCGCAACGCAACGTCACGGTGTGACACGATTTCGGCGAGGAAGCAATGCTTTCGAGTTGAACACGAAAGATGTTGAAACAATCGACCTTCACCCCGGTTTACTCAACGAGAATTGGGAGGACTATGCGCTGTTCGTGTTGTATCATGAATATCTTCACGCGTTAGGGAACCGCTTCCACAATGCTGATTTCCGTCATTTGGAAGACCAGTGGCCATATTCAGGATCGGAACGTGGTCGAGAATTCACACAATACCTTCGTCACAAGACAGCCACATGGTTTTGGGTTTGCAGGACATGCGACAAAACGTACCCTCGGAAACGCAAAGCAAACCGCCGCTTTCGTTGCCGAACCTGTTCGACAATACTCATCGATGTTGAGAACATGCAGGAAGCAAACTAAACAAGTCATCATATCTCGGACCAACTGGGTCAATCCATGCAATCAAGACGAAGGTGCATCGTCATCCTGCTTTTGATTTGCATGATGCTTTTTCCCGTAAGTGCAAGCCTCAATGATGATGAATCCGGAGGAACACTGTATTTTTCCTGCAATTCCGATGATGATTGTCAATTGACGCCTGTTCCAACTGGAGAGGAAGTTATCTCAGGTTCGGTACAAGCCAACCCATTGATGACAGAGTCCATTGCGATTGAATTTGTGATGATTCCTTCACAAACCGAACTCGCCGTCTTGCCGGAAACGATTGACGAATTGCTCATCGATTTGCGGGTTCAAGGCGATGTTGTTCGCCTCTACACACCGGAAATCGAAGTGAAACTCATTATCGGAACGAGTGTTACAACACTCAATTCTGAACAATCGGGTTTTCCATCATCGAGTGGAGAAACTGGACATCGTTGGACGGATGAACCTTTGAACCTTGATGAGGGAAGGCTTCTGTGGCCGGGTGATGTTGTCCGAGCACGTATTGTGTTCACAGTTGATCGCCCCTCAACATGGGAACTCCATCTACGAGGTGCTTCGTTTCTTGATTTGAACATCGAATGGTCGGAAAACGTTGCAGCGAAAGATGTTGACGAACCGACAAGCTCGTTGCAACCCAAATCAACGTTGCTTGAAGAAGTCCACTATGGCGCCCTTGTCGGCGATGATTCAGATTGTTGGTCGTTCAATGTTGAAGCCAACGAAATCATGCGAATCCTTGTGCAATGGGAAGAGGTACCACTCGAACTTCAGCAAAGTAATGGTGTCCATCGACTGCGAACATCTGGTGGCCTACAGGTCGCTGCGCCTGAAATCATCACGAAATCTGAAGGTGATGAATCAACAACGAGTTATCGGTGGAGGGCACTCGATCCTGGTGATTACGTGTTTTGCTTGAACGGTCAAGCGGACAAGTTCCAACCTTACATCTGGAGTGGCGTTTACGCAGTTGAAACTTCTGGCCCCACTTCATCATCCGAATTTGGAGGTAAAGTCGAATATTCATCGCAGTTTTTTGATTTCTCATCGGGAGAAGAAACCGAACTTCAATCTCAAAACGGTGTCCTTATCTTTCCTGCAATTGGCATCATCCTCTTCTTCGCAGCGCAATTCTACCGAACTTCGACCTCTCAACGCTTGCGCAGGTTCGTCTTTGTGCCATCAATCGTCCTTCTGTTCTTGAGCGGGGTCGTAAGTCCACTATGGACAATGGCAGACGAGATGCAATCCGATTCAGAGTGGACTTTGGACCAGCTTTTGGAGCAACGCATCCAGCAACTCTGGGATGTTTCAAGCCCTGCAACGCCGGAAGCAACGATGATTGATCACGTTGGAGCAACCTTTGGAATTCGCGATGGAGAGACGCTGAACCTGTGGCTTGAAATTGATTCTGCATATCAGAGAGAGGATGGAAAGTGGCAACTGCAAGCCAACGGTATGGATGAGATTCAACTTGACCAACTCATTTTCAATCAAATTGCAGAAGCCGAAAATGGCCGCCTTGTGGGTGGTTTGGACGAACAAATCGTTCAATTTTCGATCGTAGCCATGCGAGCATTACTCCTTGACTTGATGATGTTGGAAGCGCTCCTCGTTGTTGATGACAAACCTACGAACTCCATTCATCACATCAACACCGCGATGATTGATACCTCATCGTACGGTTCGATTTCCTCGCCATCTTGGGCAACTCGGCCTGCAGGTATTGATGATGGTTCTTGGCGACTGTTGCAATCGGCACTCTACCCAGAGCAGGTAACCATCACATTGTGCGATTGCGCATTGGACCTCCTCGATTTGCAGGTTGATTATTCGACTGAATTCGATGAAAGGGATACGCCAACGTTTCCTGCTTTACGTGAAGCAACGGGAATTATCCCAGCAGCAGGAGTTGTGTCGCTCGTCGCTTTCCTTTTCGGGACGGCAGTCGTTTTGAACGAAGAGAGCCGAAGGAGAAAGGCTCGCAAGTTGGGTGAGTCGTATGCAACAACGGGTTCAATTTGGACATCACTCTTCTGAGGAAGACTTCTTTGCCAATTTGGATATAGTTTTTGCATCCTCATCGCTGATCCCTAAAGCGCTTTGGAATCGCTTCAAGTCCGCCAACTCATCTTCTGTGATGATGCCATCCTCCCACGCATCTTCGTACGCTTTGGTTAGAAATTCCTTGTATGCATCAGGATTCAAAAGGACATCTCGAATGAGACCATGATCGACGGAACTACCTGATGATGAAGAAGAACTCAGTTCCATCATTGCTGCAGAGCGTCGCATTTCTTTCACAGCCATGTCTTTCAGTCCGTGGCCTGCCCACACTGCGCCTGCAGCTACAACTGCAGCAGCAAACCACCGCATCAGATCTGGATCGACCAATTCTCCTGGTGTAATCAGATGAAAAAGACCGAGTACAGCCATTGCTGCACCACACATAACTTCGAACCAGTCGTTCAAATCTGGTTCATCTGAAAACACTGACAGGCGTTGTTCTACGAGGAGTTCGGTCTGTTCGTCCATGAACTTCGTATATTGAGGAGGGTCTTAGCGATGTCGGCAGGCAAGTTGAAGCGCATTCCTTTTCAGCCGTTGGCGTAACCTACGGTTATGGGCGAGGAAGAAAGGTCGATTCAGAACCTTGTTCTGCCCGAGCAAGCCCTCGATTTTTTTTCAAGTCAGTGGAACATCACGCACCTTCATCCACCCCAGCATGAGGCGATGAAACCTCTGTTTGAAGGAAACAACATATTGCTTGCAATTCCAACTGCATCTGGCAAGTCGCTTGTTGCTTACATTGCAATTTTACATCAACTTCTTAACCAAAATCCTGGTTCGAGAGCTGTATACATTGTTCCACTCAAGGCACTCGCAAGCGAAAAATTCGACGAGTTGAAAGAAATCGGACAACATCTCGGTCTCAACATCGGCCTGGGTATCGGCGATGCGACCTCTGAAGCGAAAAACATCGATGATTGCGACATTCTCATTTGTACCTCGGAGAAATTGGATTCACTCATGCGTACTCGTTCTGAGTTGATGAGCAACGTATCGGTTGTTGTTGCCGATGAATTCCACCTCCTCCATGATGCCTCTCGGGGCCCAACGCTCGAAATCAACTTGACACGGTTGCGAACACTTCGGCCCAGTGCTCAATTAATTGCGCTATCGGCGACAGTGGGGAATTGCGATGTTCTTGCGAAATGGCTGGATGCAACCCTCGTTCAATCCGATTGGCGGCCTGTTGACCTTGAGTATGCAACATTGCACGATCGCCATCTTGAACCAAGGAAGATTCAGTCTTCATCACTGGATTCCACACAGCCGATTCTATCTCCACCAAGACATCTCGAGGGACCTTTGAGTCACCCTTCTTGGATTGTCGTCCAAGATGCGATCGAACAGGGCGGTCAAGTCTTGGTTTTTGTCGGCACACGACGAAGTGCACAATCCGAGGCAAAAAAACTGTCAAAACGTGTCCAAAAACGATTTGCAAACGAGCAGCCTGAACGGTTGATTGAACTTCAACAACTTGCAGAATCGCTTGAAGGTCGAAACCAAACAAGCATGGGGGAACTTCTCGCTCAATGTGTGCGTGGCGGTGTTGCATTCCATCATGCTGGTTTAACCCACAAGCAACGACAAACCATTGAAACGGGATTCAAAAGCGGAACCATACTTGCACTGTGTGCAACACCAACCCTCGCTGCTGGCGTGAATCTTCCTGCCCGCCGGGTTTTGGTCCGCGACATCAAACGTTGGGACGATGGAATGAGTCGACCCCTTCCAGTTATGGAAGTGCACCAAATGTTGGGTCGAGCAGGGCGGCCGCGTTACGACCCAGTCGGTGAGGCCTGGGTTCTATGCAAAGGTACGGACGGCTGGCAAGTCGCAGACGAGGTGAGTGAGCGCTACTTTTTCGGTCCAATCGAAGACATTTCCTCAAAACTTTCTGCTGAACCGGCTATGCGGATGCATCTCTTGTCATGCATTGCGACGGGAGGTTTGCTTCATCGAGATGCGATAGGTTCGTTCTTTGATGCGACCTTCCTTGGCACAACCATGCCCCGAACCCAACTTCAAGAACGATTGGATTCGATGTTGGATTGGCTGGTTGAGGAACGCTTTTTGCGGCGACTTGGGGTGGATGAGTCGTATGAATTACGCCGACAAGACCGTGCAATTGACGATGAGGAAACCTGGGATGACAACATACCAGTATGGGTGAACATTGCTCAAGAATCTAGTGGAGTTTCCTTGAAGGACGAACGAAAACAAATCGTCAAGTCATCCTCACACAACAAACCATCACTTGGCTTTGTTTCCGCCACATCCTTGAACAACGTGGGCGGTTGGAATGAAACGCTCGGTGAACCACCCTCGATGAAGTATGAGGCAACACTGATGGGCGAACGTGTTTCGCAACTCTACCTTGATCCATTGTCAGCCTCCATTTTGCGTACGGGTATGCGGCGCGCAGTCCGACGGATGGTTCGTCAAGATGGACCAGTGAGTGATTTTGGTTTGACCCATCTTGCTTGCAGCACACCTGATTTTGCTTCATTGTGGGCAAAGACAGCCGACCTTACACTCGGTTCTGATTTGCAACTCAAAGCAGCAGCTGTGGAGGATGAACTTCTGTATGAGATTCCTTACGAAGAACGACATCTGGGCCTCGTTAAATCTGCATGGTGCCTCGAACATTGGTTTGAGGAGGAAACGATGAGAGAGATTGAAAAGCAACTTGACGTTTCACCAGGAGACGTTCATCATCGCGTTGATTTGATGGATTGGTTGTTGTACGCAAGTCGTGAAATTTTATTGACAGACGACGTCTTTGCAGATGAACACATGCCAATTCTTGCTCAACTCTCTTCCAATCTCGATACGCTTCGACAACGTGTTCGGCACGGTTGCAAACCAGATTTGTTGAAACTGGTCAAGATTCGTCACGTTGGTCGTCAGCGTGCACGTTCTCTTGCTTCAATTGGAATTCGAACCCCAAAAGATGTGCTAGCGATGACGCGCAAAGATCAACAAACAATAGCATCGTGGAGAGGCTGGGGTCCAAAACTTGTTTCCAACATTATGAACGAAGTCAAGAACGTGGTTCAGCGAGAGAAAGGCAACGTCCCGAAAAAGAAACGAAGCGATGATATGCCACTCGATGGCGAGGATTGGGCGTAGACTTGATGAGCCCCGATGAATCAGGTCAATGCAATGTGGGAGACGTTTCCTTGCTGGTCATGGGAGAGTTCAGAACCACTTGATTTGAAATCCTTCGTCCAAGCCTTTCAGGACATTGTTCCAAACCAGCGCTGGGTGTTCTGCCGCTCTGATGTCGCACAAACGCCACGACAATTGTGGACGGCAGCAACCGTCAGCAATCGAAATTCAGAAAGGAAAACAGCCCAAGCAAGAACCCTTGATGCTGAATTTCTCCGTGTCTTAGCAGGAACGCACAATGTTTCTGAAGCATTCAAGCGTGCAGGCCTGCAAAACAAGGCAACTTCGGGATGGTTGCTCCATATTCCCGAACAAGAAACACCATTGGATTCAGACTCAATAGAAGTCGAAGCCAACAAACTCCTCAATGATCTTGGACTTACGAGGACATCCGAATCTCTGGAAATCAATCTCCAAGGGGCGAAGAACCTCGGGATTTCGCTTGATGAAAACATCGAAGCAAGTCGTATTGAAGCATCCTTGATTGGTCATATCCTCTTAGCGGATGTGAGCAATTCTCAGTAGAATCAACCCGAATTCCGTGATTTCACCCAAGCGTAAAAGGAATGCATGATTGGACTGAGCTGTTTTCCATAATCAGAAATCGCGTATTCATACGTTTTCGATTCATCGCTTGTTTTGGTACGCTCGACGAGATCAAAGTCAATCAGCTCACTCAGTCGGCGAGAAACCGTCGTTGAGGATGCATCGACTCGATCTTTGATTTCAGAGAAGCGCAGTGACCGGTTTTTTTGATCCAGGACCATCAGAATGTGCAACGATTTGGACTTCGTCAACAATTCAAGAAGCGCATCGACTTGCCCATAAAGAGGGTCGCAGTTCGGATTGGAATCCCCGGTCACGAACCAGTTTACGAAATAGGATGTTCTTAATTCAAAGGTTACAGTATTGATACCAAATAGTTCCATCTTTGGTACAGATTATTTCTTCTAGAAACATATCGTATATTTTTGTTCATCAAAGAGTTCAAACACTACCTACCTTATGCAAAGGCATGGTCATCCAATCTCACAATGCACCGGACCACGGTCGGTCGACCAAATACCTCAACCGCACTCGAATGAACAATGCCCTTGACCAGGCCATGGACTTCGGTGCAACCTATGCAGAAATCCGTTTGATGGCCGAGACAACCTCCTCCGTTCGACTGAAGGATGGCCAGTTGGAACATGCAATTCCTGGCCAGGAGATTGGAGCAACCTTGCGTATCCTTGCCGATGGGGCATGGGGTGTTCATTCCACCACAGACATTTCCAACATTCCAAATGAAATTGAATCCACAGTCAAACTTGCTCGGGCTGTTGCTGCTCGACGACCAAGCGGTTCGAAACCGATTCAACTCGCTGAGATCCCTGTTCTTCAAGACGAAATTCACTGGCGCCCGAAGAAGGATGTCCGAAACACGGATCTTCAGACAAAATTGGACATGCTTCAAACCATCCATGCGTCTGCAGATGATGACGACCGAATTATCTCAGTTGCATGTGGCTGGTCCGATGAACACCTTCACACTGAATTGTTAACAACAGAAGGTATGGATCGGACCTGGTCCTTCCAACGCTCGATGGTCAACGGTATGGTTACGGCTCGAGATGGTGGCGATCCTGTGTCCTATAGAATGCGCCATGGAGGCGAAGGCGGACTCGAGTTAATCGAAGCCTGCGACCTTGGCGGTCTCGGTGAACATGCACGAATCTCTGCACTACGATTACTGAAAGCAGGACGTGCTCCAAGCGGAAAACTTCCTCTCATTGCTGACCGCGATTTGACGGGTGTCTACATCCACGAAGCACTTGGACATCCTTGCGAAGCAGATCTCGTTGCTGCTGGTGATTCCTGTCTCGATGGAAAACTTGGCCAGAAGATTGGCAACGATATCGTAACCGTCGTCGATGACCCTACCATGCGAGGAGGTTATGGCGCTTACCCAATCGATGACGAAGGCCTCGACGTGCGTGAAAAGACACTCATAAAGAACGGTATCCTTACGGATTACCTCAATCATCGAGAAACCGCACACCACTTTGGTATCGAGCCAAACGCGGGAGCGCGTGCCCAGGACGGTTTGCATCACCCACTTGTCCGAATGTCGAACACCATGATCATGGGTGGCTCTTACACAGATATCGATGAACTTGCAGAAGACATCCAGTACGGTGTTTACGCTTGTGGTTCACGTGGTGGACAAGTCGATACGGGCCGAGGTTCGTTCCAATTCGCTGCACAGGAAGCATATCTTATCGAGAATGGAGAAATTACAACACCACTTCGCGATGTGAGTGTGAGTGGCCTCACCTTGCAAATCCTCAACGATGTTGATGGATTGACCAAGGATGCAAAACTTGCAAGCCCTGGCTTTTGTGGAAAAGGCCAAACTGTTCCGGTCGGTGACGGTGGCCCAATCATGCGTATTCGTGAAGCATTGGTGGGATGAAGAATGATTCCAGGCGATGCTCTCGATCGGCTTCTCGAGGGATGTCAATCCATAGCAAAGCAGTGCAACAGTCAAGGCATTCAAGAGTGGGAAATCGTTGCATCGCAAGGCTATGGACGTTCCTTGGATATTGAAGCAGGTCGAATTTCTCTCGCATCTGGGGGAGGCGAGGGAGGATTTGGTGTTCGCGTCGTACAGGACGGTCGTTATGGCTATGCGCATCTCGTCGATCCAAGCGGCGCAGAACATGCTGTTTCTGAAGCCCTTTCCATTGCGAAAGCAAGCCCAAAAATCGAAGGTTTTTGTCTCCCAAATGCATCGGATGCGGAACCGGTGGAAGGTCTGCGTGATGATGCAATTCTCAACCTCACTGCAGAAGATTTGCTCTTACAAGGCGATGACATCATCTCTGAAGTTGCTTCACTCGACGAGCGAGCCGTTGTCATTGGAGGCGGGGTCGGTATTGGTGCTGAAGCGAATGTTATGCTCACCAGTGAAGGTGTTGAAGCCACTGGAATCACCACATCCCACGGTCTTGGTGTTCAAGTTTCAATCGAGGAAAATGGGCAAATGACAAGCTCCTGGGAGAGTTGTTCATCTCGCAAATTAATGGAAGGTATACCGCCTTGTGTGCCGGTGGCTGTCGAGTGGGCTCAGAAAACACGAGATCCCATTTCTGTTGAAACACAACCCGTTGATGCACCTGTTTTGATGACGCCGCAGGGAATTAGCTCACTGTTTTCAAACATCATTCGACCTTCGATTTTGGGAGAAAGAATGGTTCGAAAGGAATCGTATTGGTCGGAGAAAATGAACGATATCGTCCTTGACCCCCATCTTTCTATGCTCGATAATCGAAGGATGGAAGGTGGCTTTGCATCATCCTCTCGAGATGGAGAAGGGGTGCCAACGTCATGCCACACCATCGTAGAAAACGGTGTGCTCAGGAAGATGATTTGGTCAACACGAGATGCTGCAAAGAATGTCGCTGAAGGCCGCATCGACGAGGCAATGACAACGGGTTCGGCATCTCGAGGAAGCCACATGTCCCCTCCAACAACCGGATGCGGTGATGTACAACTTCGCACATCCAAGAAACCTCAATCGAGAGATGAATTAGTTGAAACAATGGATGAAGGCTACATCGTCCACAGTGTGATGGGCGCACACACAGCAAACCCGACCAGTGGCGATTTTTCGGTGACGACGAGCACCATCCTCCGTGTTGAGGACGGAGAGATTACGGGGGCTCTGAAGCAAGCCGGCGTCTCTGGAAATCTGTTCAAGGCAATCGCAAAAAATGTTCACCTTGGTATGCAATCAACATCTGGTGGCGTCTCAAGCACTGGCAGCAACCACCTTTCTGACATCCTTTTCACACAAGGTATGCGAATCAATCCTGCCTGAGGTCAAGAGGGTATTGTTTATCACCCCTCGTCATTCTTGTACAGACCCATGGAGGTCATGGGAGTGTATCGTCTTCACCAATCCGCACAAAAGCCCGTCGCCTGTTCTCCGCGCAGGCTCAATCGAATCAAAACGCCTGGCGGAGGTGAAACGCATGAGCGATGATGGCGACCGTTACAACGATCACATTTCCGCAGTGTTGCAGGAATGCCCCGGTGCCGACCGTGAGGCTGTGAAATCAGCTTTCCAAAAGTACGAGGAAGAATTCTTCATTCCTCCACAAGATGCAATACGCTCCATTGTTCGAAGATTTAAGAGTGAGGATGATGCAACAACCTCTTCAAAACCGAGTTCTGGTCAATCAAATCGAACAACAAAGAAAGTCAACCGATTATCCGAACTTAAAGCAGACGATCGTGACATTGAAATCGAAGTTGAAATTGTTTCTCACAATGTACGCGAGCAAATGATTCGAGGTGAATCAAAATCCATTGCATTTGGCTTGCTCGAGGACGACCCTTGGCAGGAGGGAAACGAAGAACGGACAAGATGGGAGTACAAAGACTGGGGCAACAACAGCAACATGACACCGGGTTCCGTGGTTCGTATTGAGGGAGCATCGGTCAATGAATATCAAGGTCGAATGTCCTTGAACATCAACCAATCATCCCGAATAGCAGTCCTACGAGAAGGAACGCGTCCTGTCGTTGAACCCGGCGAACCAATCGACATTTCAGCTCTTCCAGGAGACGGATATGTGTGCGTTGTCGGGCGATTAATGTCCTCCCGAGCAGACCAGATACACCGACGTGATGGAAGCGGAAGTATCGATGTAGTTCGCGGCAGAATTGCTGATGAATCGGGAGCAATTGGATTCCTTTCTTGGGAACCCTTTGATTACGAAATTGGCTCATTGCTAAAAATCGATGGTGCGCAAGTCAAAACATTCCGAGATACTCCGGAATTGAATTTTGGAAGAACCACAAAAATTGAACCTTACCATGATTCAAATTTCGCCAATGTAGATGCACTGAAAGAAGGACTGGTGTCAACCATTAGCACATTGCGAGATGGTTCAAAGGACGTAGAAATCGTGGTGAACATTACATCTTGGGAGAAAAGAACCTTCACAAAAGATGGTGAAGAACGCTACCTTTGGTCTGGACAGATTGCAGATCCTACAGGGCAATGCCGTGTAAGCGCCTGGACGGATTTACCCATTGATGATTCAGCACTACCTTTGACGGTTCGAATTACGGATGCTCGCGTTCGAGCATGGCAGGGGATTCCAGACATCACCATCGACCGTGATGATCAGTTAACCATTCTCGAAGAAACGCCATGGGAGGGAGAACTCGACCTTGAGAATCTCAAGATTGAAGTTGGATTACGAGAGTTGGTCAACGGCCCCAGTCGCGTTGGAATCGCAACGAGAGGAACGATTGTTTCCGTCCGCGAGGATTCAGGGATTATCATGCGTTGCCCTGAATGCCGACGCGTCTTGCGAGAAGGACAATGTTTTGACCATGGTGTGGTCAATGGAAACGAAGATGTTCGCCTTCGATTGGTTCTCGATGAAGATGCAGCAACATGCGCACTACTGGTGTCAAAAGACGCTGCATTGGCGCTTCTCGAAACGGATTATGCAGCCATGAGCGATGAAATACAAGCCAATGGATCGATGGCGTATGTCCAAAACATTCGTGACAAACTACTCGGGTGTCAACTCGACGTCACAGGCCGAATCATCAACGATGGCCAGGGGGCCATGATTTTGTGCGATGGAGCCACTTTTGTGGAATCTGACCCCGGTTTGATAGCGACTGAATTACGTGCACAATGGGGGTTGCAGTGATGACCCCCTCGCGACAAATCCAACGTCAACCTTCATGGGTTATGCTTGCCTCTGAGTTCGGGGAATCAACACTTCACGAGAAAGGTTCTGGCGAATTTGACCCGACGTTCGTGATTACAAAACTCGGAGCAAAAGTCAATCGAGTCGTAGTTTCCGGTCTTGTCGAACGTCTCGAATTACGTGAAACAAGCAACGGTTCACAAATGTACCAAGGTCAAGTTCGAGACCCATCAGGCCTTCATTACTTCTCAGTCGGGGAATACGCATCGGAATCCATGCGTGAGTTCGTGGTCCAACTTCTCGAGAAAGTTGATTCAGGAGAACCAATCCTTCTCAGCATGACAGCAAAAGCACGATGGTATCAAACGGATGAAGGTGCAGTATACACCTCTCTGCGCCCCGAAGAAGCGGCTGTTGTAACTCGTGAACGGTACGCCTCTTGGCTTGTGCGTGCGTGTGCAGCAACGCTTGATCGTCTCGACCAACATCAAAAAT
Organism: Candidatus Poseidoniaceae archaeon; assembly: GCA_965662895.1. Taxonomy (GTDB): domain Archaea; phylum Thermoplasmatota; class Poseidoniia; order Poseidoniales; family Poseidoniaceae; genus MGIIa-L2. Next base: position 28,655 of record CBFIJH010000008.1, read on the forward strand.
CATTGAATTGTGAGCCAACCAAAGAAAGTATGCTTGCAGCAGGGATTCGAGAAGAAATGACGGATGGCCTTCTTGCTGCAAATGCCCATTATGGCCAAATCGATACAGAGGGATTCCGCCTCAACGTTATGCAAGCACTCGACATCGCTGAAGGTAAAATGGCTGCAGCTACAACTGCACCTCCGGTTCTCAACCTCACCGAATCACAGACGGATGAAGAAGCAAGCGAAGGTGGCGACGATCTGCAAGCTGTAATCCTCGAATGCATTCAAGCAATGGACAATGGAGAAGGCGTCGATTTCGAATCCTTGGTTCGGAATTTGTCGGCTCGCGGATTCACACGCGAGCAATCTGAAACACAGCTCGACACCATGAGTGATGAGGGATTGTTGCATGAACCCCGGTTTGGATGGTTCAAGATTGTTGAATGAACATATTGTTCCATTACATTCAAATCTTGCCTTCACCCTCAAGTAGTCAGGGGTCAACATGGCAGGCATGGATTTCTTCATTCGACCGGCAACAGGAACTGGTTCTGCAGATTGGATTCGTATTCCAAATGCAGACATTGACGTGAAGATTGCCAGGCGGTTAACACGGACGATTATTCGTGGGGGAGAAGGTGACAATCTGCATGATGAAGGTGCTGAATCAACCATTTACACCGTTCGTGGTATTCTCTCCATCGATGATTACAAGAAAATTCTGAAGATGTTTCGAACCGGCCAACCATTCATTCATGACCCATTTGAAGAGCGGGATGTCAAGGTCATCTTTGCTACGCTTGAATATGAGGGATCAACTGAAAAATTCACCTTCGAACTGATTGAAGATGTGATCTGAGGTGAATAAACATGAGAAAACTCGACGAAAAGCGTGAAGTTCTCTACGTCATTCGCGCCATGGACGTCCTCATGTCGTCCGGTATTGGTCTCGAAGCAACCGTGCACAGCATTTCACAAGGCGGGTACGGAATAATTTCAGAAGATTTCAGTTCCATGATGGATAAAGTCCGGAAAGGCGGTCGACCACTCGCAAAAGAAATCAAGGCTCTCATGGGAAAGGTCGAAACCGAAGGATATCGGCGTCTTCTCAACATCATGCACATGAACATTACACAGAATACGGATATTATTGAAACGCTCAAAAAACAAGGTTCGCGAATGGAAGAAGAACGAACGGAAGATGTGAAGAAATACATCGAGGATTTGAGTGGCGTCCCGGAATCATTGCTCTCCATCGGAATGATTGGACCAATTATTCTCGCTGTCCTTGGACTCTTTCCACAATTGGTTGGCGATATGGGAGCACTTTTCAGTATGCCTGAACAATCGACAATTGATGTCGTAGTTAACATCGGATTATTCCTCACGCTTTTTGCAATGGTTATGATCGGCCTCAAGACGCATACGAAAGACCCAGGATTGTGATTTGATGCTTTTCCGTTTCCTTGAGTCGTTTAGCAATCAACCGATGATGCTGATGCTCGGAGTTCTTGGACTCGGCATGATTGGGGGAGGGATTCCTCCGATTCGAGAGCGAATTCGTCGACGAAAAATCGAGAATGCTCTTCCTTCTTTCTTGGAAGGTCTCTCTGATGAGGTAGGAGCAGGTCTCGGAATTCAAGAAGCGATGCAACATCAGGCAAAATCTGCGCCTGCTCCACTCGGACCCCTTCTTGAGGAGACGCTGAAGGAGAGCCATTCAAGTTCATTTGACGCTGCACTCTCAAGTTTTGCAACAAAATCCCGCTCATCTCAAGTTCAACGCGTCATGCATTTGCTCGAAACTGCAATCGAACAGAATGCTCCATTGCAAGACATATTGATGAATCTCTCCATGGATTACGAGCGTTTGAACGATCTGATGAACAAAAGAGAATCCGAACTTCAAGGTCGTGGTCTTCTCATCGTTCTGTTTGTTTGCATTGGACTACCAGGGCTCATTGGATTCCTCGTCGGTCTGTTTACACCTGCTTCGTCAGGTTTTCAAATCGAAGGTTTTCTCTCAACATTCAGCTTGTTCTTCGCCGTTGCAAGCGCCATCGGTGTAGCCGTCTCTGGACGTATGCTTGGCCGCATGCGAGATACCATGTGGTTTGTTCCTGGATGGATGGCAATGTCGATGTTCATTTTCCTCGGTGCTACGAAATTAATTGGAGGCTAAAGTATGTCAGAACAAATTCTTGAACAATATGGGAATGTTACAATCTACACGGAATCAAACCACCCTTCTCCAATTTATCATGTCGAAGGAAACGTTGCACCGAACCCGCATGGCAATCTTGCCGTTTTGTTCGAAGATGATAATCTGGAAGAAGTCATGTACAACGGTGGGACGCAATGTGTGAAAGTCGCTCACCGAAAGCACGGAATGTGCCGTACCAACGTTTGGATCAACGATGAAGAAGGCCTGCAAATTGCCAAAAACATCGCCGCGTTCACAAATGTCCCTCTTGGAGATGGACCAGGAATGGTACCAATTTTTGATGGAAGGCTACCGGATGGATCACGTGTGAACGGAACCATACCTCCGGTTTCGCCGGACGGACCTACACTTACAATTCGTAAATTCAAAGAAGATCCTTTGACGATGATCGACTTGGTGAAATTCGGAACCGTCAATTCTCGTCTTGCGGCGATGATGTGGGTTTGGATTGAAGGGCTTGATAGCAGGCCAGCCAACTTTGTCATTGCTGGCGGGACAGGTTCAGGTAAGACAACGACGCTGAATTGTCTTGGAATGTACATTCCATGGCATCGCCGTCTTTTGACGGTGGAGGATACGGCAGAATTGCAAGTGTATCACGACCATTGGTTGCGGATGGAAACCCGCCGAGAACGCCCAGATGGAACACCGGAAGTCGACATGAACGATTGTCTAAAGTCAAGCCTACGTATGCGCCCAGACCGCATCATCGTCGGGGAAGTACGCGGTCCAGAGGCTGCAACGCTGCTCACTGCCATGAACACTGGACACGATGGGTCGTTCGGCAGCCTACACGCAAACACTGCTCAGGAAACCGTAACCAGAATGATCAATCCGCCAATGAATGTACCACCAATTATGCTTACTGGTCTTGACCTCATCATCATCCAGGCTCGATTGCATGTCAATGGAAAGACGGCTCGTAAGATTACTGAAGTTGCTGAAATTGCAGGAATGGAAGGCTCAAAACCTCGCTTGAATACAATCTGGAAGTACAACGCAGCGACCGATCAGATCGAAGAGACTGGAATTCCTTCAAATCTTCGCGAGGTCATCTGTAGAGCCGCTGGTGTTACCCCGGACGTTTTCGAAAAGCATGTTCAACAGCGTCAACAAATCATTGAAGATTTGATTGCTCGAGACATCACCGATATCCAATCCGTAACAACAGTCATTCAGAACTTCTACGCTCAAAGTCATCATTGATCGTCTTGCAACTGAAGCCTCGAGAGTAAGGCATCAACACGATCGATTTTTCCTCGAACTTCACCAACACGCTCTGCAGCATCTGCGACGGATTCTGCAACCTGCATCTCAGGCTCATCAAGATCGACTTCTTGCGGTTTGAAAGTTGATGCAAGAGCTTTGAGTTCTGCAACGATTGCATCAACCTGTTCATCACTCACCAAAATTCCTGGTGCAAGACGTGGTATCTGACTTGGTGTTAGATATCCCAATTCTGTACCTACAATTCCTGCACATGCAAGGACTCGAGGACGAAGTTCAGAAGTGTTGACAAGATAACCTTTTGATTCGAGGAATCGTATGATAAGACTCTGTTGTGCTTCTGAAAATTCTCCTTCACTCGACTCGAGAACGGTTTCGACAAGCGACTCAAAGGATGGCAGGTTTCTCTCCAAACGTTCGATGGTTCGACGAACCTCATCCGGCAGATGGACTGCACCATGATAGAGAATACGGAGCATTCGATTTCTTCGAGCAGTCGCTGGATCTTGCAATTCCTCAGCTTCGCTGATTTCAAGATGGAGATCAAACAAAGCATGCAGCCTTCCAGAGACTGCAGGGCTTCTCAAATCCAATCCGAGACCTCGCGCTTCCTCCTCAAATTCCATTCGTGCTTGTACCAAATTCCCCTGCCGTCCAGCAACAATTTCAGATATTCGTTCCCGCAACTGAGGGCGCATCTGTTCAAACAATCGAATCGCCTCTCGTTCAGACCACGAGCCGGGTTTGCTTGAGAGTGCATTTTTTTCTTGTTCGTATCGATACGATGTTTCCATAATTATCGTCCGAATTGCATCTTGTACGCGCAGTAGGTCCACCGAAAACCCGTGGTTTGAAAGACTCATGATAAACGAATTCATATCGTCCATATCGGTTGTGCTACCAACCAACAAGTAGTCTCTTGCAGCAGCTTCAATCTCTGGACGACGGGAGGAGATTTCCAACAATGCAGCCTCTTCTTCAAGGGTCGGTTCTTCTGTTGCAAGTTCCTGCAGCATTGGAGGAACCGGTTGTTCGACTTCAACGATGTGTGCTTGAAGGCTTTCTTCTATAGATACTGCCATATCGGAGAGAGAACGATCAAAACGTTCTGATTTTTCGATTAATTCGGATTCTTCTTCGAACGTCCATCCTTCAGGATGTTCGGAAACAAAAGCATCCACTGTTTCTTCAATGGAAGACTGCTCAGGAGTTGTTTCTTCATCTGACTCTCCTTTGACAGGTATCTTTACTGAACCTCCACCTCGTTTTAGAGAACGTTTGATGACACCCCAATTCTTGTATTGGGCTGAAAGAACACCGGCGACGCGTATGAGCAGCGTTTGGCGATTACCCGAACGAGGCAACTCCAAGGCTTTGCATAATGCATGCAATTCCTCCTTCGTCATCTTGTCAAGATTTTCCTCTTTAAGTTGCTTTGGATCGTGGTTGAGATGCAAATACAAACGCTGTCGACGGGTTCGTAATGAACCTGTTTTCTTAATTCCAAAAACCCCGAGAAGGTCCCCGAGGTCGCTGTTAAGGATACTTTTCAACCCATCCAAAGTTAAATCCCATTCTGGCAAAATCAAGTCACGAATTAATTGTGCTCGTAGAAATTCAACAGAGCCATTTTTTGCGAGACCATAGGCTGAAGCAATCTCTTTGAGATCCTCGAGGCGTGCCTGATAAAGTTCAGACAGAAGACTCGAACGATTGCTCATCACGTTCACCTGAGTTTGGTTATTTCCTTACAGTATATGTGGTTTCGCTGTCAAATCAGTACCAAGAGCCCGATTTTTCGTCCGATTTTACCGGACGGGATACATGTTTTCTGTGAGTAAATTTGGCTAAACCTTGAAACACGTTCGACACTCAGGGTGAGTTGGTGAGTGAATGGTTAGTGCTGAGAAGACCGCGAGAACTATGCTCAAACAAGCCAGCGAACTTGGTACCACGCTTCGCGAAATAGTTCGCAGAGATCTAGCCGATGAGACACGGCGATTCAACGACACCCTCAATCAACGTATTCAACTTGCTAGCGAAGCGATCGTCCAAGCGGTCAAGGCCAAAGAAGCAATAGCAGCCGGCGCATCTTCAATCAGCACGAAATTAGAAAAGGCACACCGTCGATATTCAAAGAACAACAACATCGAGGAGTTTCGTGGAGTTCTTCAATCCACACTCTCCGAAGTCCAACAATTGCGAGAGCAGCATGAATCCGTAGCGAATTCACTCCGTGAAGCCCAGACGCCAAGCCGCTCCGCTGTTGAGATTGTTGAGCGCTTTGCGATTGAATTGCAAAAAGCGGCTGGCGGTTGGGAAGCGACTGGAAGAGAGATTGATGAAATCATTGCCAACCTTTGCGATCCAAATCCCGATGTTGCCCTTATTGAATTGGAAAAGTACCTTACAGAGAACGGTTTTGAAATCGTTCTTGTTGGAGAAAACCGGAGCGAAGAAGCCCTTTCTGAAGCACGAAGGCAACTTGGTTATTCTGATTCATCGGAGTGAAGTCGCATCATTGCAGGTCGTTCCTCATGGAATTCATCTGGCATGTCGCGAATTCTGCGATTGGTTGCTCCATGCTCTGAGGTGAGTGTTGTGAGCATGTTGCCCCATTCTTGAAGGAGGTTGACCATTGCAACACGATGCTTTTCAATTGGACCAATTTGTTCAGCTGAAGCGCTGACTTTTCCATCTACGCTCAATGTTTCAATCTTCATTTCGACCCGGGTTGCTGCATCTTTGACGTTCTTTTCGGTATCGATCATAGCCGTCATTGTCCAATCATCGTTGCTTCGTTTCGCTTCTCGCAAAATTGTTCCAACACCTCGCTGTTCAACATGAATGCCAGTAATATCGACGAGTTCAGCAGGTATACTTTCAAGCAAAGAGGATTCAATACGGTAAGCAAATTCTGCGGAAGGGTCGAGGATATGCTCAATCCTCTTCTTTGGAAAGCCAACCCGTCCTACGAGAAGCGTGAAGCCATTCAATGGAGGTGGCACAAAGTGAGATCGTTCGGGTGAGCCCTTCTGCAACCCAAGTGTGTGCCTTCGTGTTTTACTTGAGAGGAGGTTGTATTGTGAACGTTTCACAACATAACCGTCAATCTCTCCTTCCGTCCTCAATGCTTCAAGTTGTTCGATCTCCTCACGAGATTCAAAATCGACATCGATAAGATTGACCTCATCATTTCTGAGGAGAACTATATCCTGCCGTAAGCGAAGCATCTGCCGTTGTAAGAGAGGGTGATGACAGACAATACGAGCATTCTTGATGAGATATTCAGGTTTATCCTCACTGACAAGAACCCAGGTTGGTTCACGGCGAGACAGTAAACCAACGATGGCAATGTTCTCGTTCTGATGTTCAATCCAATTTTGAGGGCTCATTGCGACCAAGTCACCTACGCCCTCAGCGAGAAGAACAAGTGAATCCTCAATCGTCGGAGTTTGGCGTAAAAGAGCATTAAACGTCTTACTGCGTTGCTCTAGGACCTTCTCAATCTGTTGTCGTACACCGTCGCCATGAGAAGATGTTGAAAGGAACACTAAGCGTTCATCGTCCATCAAATCACCTCGGCCAAGGCCCCCTCAGCAATCTATGGGCGTAGACCACTCGTTAAGAAGGACACCCTCGTGGGTTATAACGTGCAAGCGATTCCTGAAGCGCAACTTCTACGTCTTGAAGACCTTCGAGAAAAGGTAAATCAAGCGCTTGAAGCGCTAATTCAACGTGAAGTGGACAAAGGCGCAGGCGAAGTTGCCCAACTCTCCGGCGAAATGTTGTTGTCGGGGGGAAAACGACTCCGTCCTCTGCTCGGCATTTTTTGTTACGAAGTTGCTGGAGGAAGAGATCTCGATGAAATCATGGACCTTGCTTTAGCCTTCGAGTTGATTCACACTGCGACACTGATCCACGATGACATCAACGATGCGGCAAAACTACGAAGAGGTGTTACAACCTTGCACGAACGCATTGGCCAACCGAAAGCCATCATCGCAGGAGATTGGCTTTTTGTCCAAGGATATGGTCTAAGTGGAAGATACACAAAAGATTGCATCGATTTGATTCGAGAGGCATGTGCAAACATTGCTGTCTCTGAATTCAAACAACTCGATCATGTCCTTGACTTGTCGACGTCTCCAGAAGATTATCTCGAAATCGTCAAGGGAAAAACGGCAGGTCCTTTCGCTGCTGTGTGTGAAAGCGCAGCCATCATCGCAGGAGCCTCGAGCGAGCAGTCCAAGGCCTTGGGTCGTTTTGGAATGGAGTTGGGAATCGCCTTCCAACTGATGGATGATTTGCTTGACCTCCGTGGTGACGAACGCATGGGTAAACCGCGAGGAAAAGATGTTATCGAAGGGAAAATGACACTCCCTCTCATTCATGCACTCACCCTGCTCCACGGTGGCCGGAGGCGTCATCTTGCAGAAATTCTGAACAATTTTAATGACAACCTTTGGGATGAATTGATGGGGCTCCTCGAAACCTCGGACTCGATTCAATATGCTGAATCGTTGATGCTGATTCACCTCGAGCGTGCAACCCATGAACTTGAGCAATTCCCATCATCCATGGCAAAATCTTTGCTTTTGAAAGTTGTAGAAAACGTCCACAGCCGTCACCTCTGAGGTGTATGAATGGAAATTGAGCATCGAGAAGTCATCATCGTCGGAGCCGGGCCTGCTGGGACAACCTGTGCTCAGCGATTAGCAGAAGACGATATCGATGTCTTGATTCTCGAACGAAGAGCAATCGTTGGCAATCCTGCTCAATGCGGAGAGTGCATTCCGAATTGGGGGGAAGTTGTCGGAACCTTCCATGGCATCGATGACCATGAGTGGTTGATTGAATCCTTCAATTTCCCAGATCGAGTTCAACTCCATCGACTTGACCATATGAGAGTCTTCCTGCCGAGCGGGAAATCCTACAACTTTGACCTGGACGCCTTCGCAGGGCACCGTTTGCAATTCGATGGCTATCTTGCTGAAAAGGCAATTACTGCTGGTGCTGAAATACGAATGTCCGAACCTGTCACCAACATCAAACGAAGGACAAAATCGGATTCCCTCCTTATCGTAACCGAAAAGAATCGTTATACATGCGATTTATTGATTGATGCAAGCGGTTCACTGGCTCATGTTGCTCGATTTCTTCAAGGAAAGGACAAGGATTTCCGGCCAGCGGACCAAGTCCCTACGGCCTACGCACAGGTTCGTGGGAATGTACCAGAAACGTTCGATGTATTCCTTGGCAGTGTTGCTCCAAAAGGCTATGCATGGATTATTCCGAAAGGCCCAGACACAGCAAATGTAGGCCTCGGAGTTCGTGCAGGAGCGCTCAAAGGTTCGATCAAAGAGCACCTCAAGACGTTCTGTGAGGACCTCGGATTCGAGATACTCTCAATCGGAGGTGGATGGATTCCAATGGGTGGACCAATCAAAACGATGGTCGACAAGAATGTGATCGCCGTTGGAGATGCTGCAGGCTTGGTCATGCCCTCAAATGGAGGAGGTATTTCGCAAGCGATGATTTCTGGCTGCTTTGCAGCAGAAGCATATCTCGATCACAAGCGAGATGGGACGCCGTTGGAAGCTTATCAGGAACGTATCAAATCCTGCTTTGGAAGGGCGTTGAAAAACTCTCTCCGCTCGAAAAATATGGGATATCTGATGTTCCAGAACGATTTCATCACAGAGATTCTCCTGCGAATACTCGGTCCAATTGGTGGGATCAAAAGAGCGATGGAATGCGACAAACCGCTCTGGGTATTGTAAACCATAGTTGTCTTCGGATTCCATCGGTGTGTTCAAGTCTTAGCAATGCCAGCACATTACATGGCGACAATGCGCAGGGATGACGAAGCGGTCAGCCCTGTTATCGCTACTGTCCTGCTTCTTGCCATCACCGTAATGCTCTCAGGAATGGTTTTCATTTTGATGCAAGGCGCCTTGAATACAGCAGAAAAAGCACCGCCACAAATGACGGTGAGTGTACGTTCTCTCGACAATGGATACCATGTTGTCCGAATCACAAGTTTGGACCAAACCCTCGACCCTGCTCGAGTCTCGTTTAGCCTTCAGGAACCGGGTGGAGATTCCAACACCTCGTTTGCGGGCTATGTCAATGACGCAGAGGTATACTCAGTGGTTGGTTCGAACATCTCGTTCCATGACCGCGATGCGAGTTACTCAATTTCAGCAGGTGATTACTTTGTCATCCATTCGGAGGAAATCGGCACGGATGAGGGCGTCTGGGACTTCGTCTTACTCGAGGAATCCATACAATACGTGCTGGTTCGAGTTGAATTGCCTCCAATGAACTCATGAGTTGTCGTCAACGTCGTTGAGGGCTCGAATAAAGTTCAACTGAGCATTCTTTTCTCGAAATGCTTGCTGAATGACGGAAAACAACTCCTCTGCTGAAGTTGAACAGAGGGCCTGTTGTCGTTCTACTTGTTTGTCAAGTACCGCATTGGCGACTTGCCACAACGAAGGGACATCGTATGGAAGAAATTCTTCCTCAAGGATGAGCAACATTTGTTCGAGTTCCACTTCCTCGTTCCTGAACATGGCATTCACATCAACGATATGTTGAGCCCAATCATGAAGGAACTCGGCCCAATCTTCCGCTGGTAACTCGCCTTCCAAATCATCAAGCAATCGGATCGTGGCTCGGAGATACAACTTCCCCTCTGGTTCATGATCAATGTATTGTTCGACCAAATCATCAACGCTTGGGTAAATATCACCAAACGGCATGGAAGGTAGTGCAGATTGAATGACATCAATGATTTCAAAACGTTGGGCGCCATTTGCAGTGAACATGATGTTCGTTCCTTGTTCTTTCATATCTTCAACGGTGCAAAGAACACCAAAAGAACCAGGTTGTGACCACCCGTCGATGACATCGGATTCTGGGTCGTGTGCGATGTACCCAAACGGACGCTCATCAATGGTGCAATCATCGAGCATTTGTTTGTATCTTGGTTCAAAAACACGCAGAGGTTCACGCACCATTGGAAAGATTCCAGACGGTAAAACGAACAAAGGGACTGTCTGAAACTCGGCCATGTACTGAATTTGACATAGTCCTCTTCAAGGATTGTGTTTCAACCACCAATGTAGGACATCTCAACCTTGACTTTTCTCGTTTGTTCGGAACGCTTCTCAGAATATCGATCGGTGCGATTTTGCCAAATGGATTGAATTGCTTGCTTAATCTGGTCGCTTGATGCGTCCATACGTAGAATGCTTCGGATATCATGCCCATTGTTCGAAAAGAGGCACGTGTAAATACGCCCATTTGCGGAGAGTCTAGCCCGGGAGCAGTCGCCACAAAACGGATTCGTGATTGATTCGATGAATCCAATCTGCCAATTCTTCGAGGTCGCGTACACTCTCGCCACATCACTCGGATGCGAAGGTTGTTGAGCAGTAAGCGGGCCGAATGCCTGAGCAAGGAGATGTCTCATTTCTGTTCCAGATACAACATGCTCAAGGTTCCAATCATTTGTTGAACCAACGTCCATATATTCGATAAATCGGACTGGGATCTTCCTTGGGCCGAATGCCTCGGCCATTGAGAGAAGTTGGTGTTCATTTTCTCCTTTTTTGACAACGGCATTGACTTTGACGGGAAGACCGATTGCTTGCACAGCATCGATTGCCCTGAGAACATGCGACGGGGAAGCTTCTGTGTCCCCCATACGTTGGTAGGTTTCCTCGTCCAAGGCATCAATTGAAATTGTTACGCGGCTTAGTCCAGCCTCGTACAAATTTTTCAAGTGCTTTTCAAGAAGAATCCCATTCGTCGTTATTGCAATGTCCAATTCATCTGAGCGTGCTCGTAACTGGCGAATGAGCGCATCGAGGTCCTTTCGCAGAAGGGGTTCGCCTCCAGTCAAACGAACTTTACGTAAGCCGAATGGTAACAACGCTTCAACCACACGAACAATTTCTTCAAATGTCAAAATATCCGATTTCGGAAGGAAGTCATGCTCGTCAAAATGCTCTCTTGGCATACAGTAGCGACAACGCATGTTGCAGCGATCTGTAACGGAAATTCTCAGGTCAAGTAGGGGGCGCTTGTATGCGTCGACCATGACCATGAATTCCCCAATGCGCCCCGGACTGTGAATGTTTGCAAGCCTTCATCAGATATGGTCTTCTCGAGAGGACATGGGCAAGGGTTGGGTGAAACGATGGGGGCCTCGAGGCAAGGGCCACCGGCCAAGCCACATTCCTGCTCTCGAAATAGAGCCCACATCCATAGTGGAGGCACCATGGAGGCTGCCTCCATCAAAAAGCCATCTCATTCGGATGTTGCTTCTTTGCGCCCTTAGTAAGAAGAAACATACTTTGCAAGGAATCACAGAGATTGGTGAAGACGCAGAGAGTATGATGCGTTGTCTGTCCCAACTCGGAGTTGAATTCAACCAGGTGCAATCTGGTCTTGAAGTCACAGGAGTTGGCGTTGAAGGACTCCATCGGTCACCGAGTGTTCTCCATGCAGGAAACTCGGGTACAGCGTTACGTTTTCTCATTGCATTGACCTCTCGATTGAACTTCGTTAGCATGGTTGATGGAGATGCAAGTTTGAGGAGGAGGAATCACTCGGATTTACTGTACGCGCTTTCTCCACTGCAAGTCCAGTTTTCGTACGGTGTTGAGCAGGAACGCCTACCCATTCTCGTTCACGGTCCTTGGATTGGTAACAACATCTCTGTCAACGTCAAACACTCATCCCAACCCTACTCGAGTTTACTTCTAGCAACATCAGGATGCTTTGAACCATCCACCATCAAAACCGAAGGAGAGGCTGTCAGTCGTCGTCATGCCGCACTTACAATCGAACTGATGTCGGTTTGTGGCGCAGAATTGGAAATTGATGAAGAAACGACAACCATCCAGCCTTGGGTGTCAAACCCTCCAAAGAAATGGGATGTTCCTTCAGATGGATCGATGATGGCTTTTCCGATACTTGCATGTGTTCTCAAGAAGCAATCCATTGAAATCGAAAACCCAGTTGAACACAACGATGCATTGGGCCACGAAATCCTGCTGGATGTTCTCAAACACTTCGGAGTCGAGAAAAGTAATGCGACACTCAACTTCGTTGGCGGAGCCACTACTGTTGATATCGATCTTCGAGATGCAAACGACCTGCTACCTCCACTTGCGGCGATTCTCGCACTCTCAGGTGGCGGAAGGTTGCGTGGTGCCTCGCATGCGAAGCACAAAGAAAGCAATCGAATTAAATCGACTGCATCAATGCTCAAAGGGTTCGGATTGCAATGCAACATTGAAGATGATGGTCTTTCTATAGAAGGAAACCAAACGCTGAAAAAACCACAATCTCTTATCGATACCTACGGCGATCATCGCATTCAAATGACAGCAGTACTCCTTGCCTTAGAGACTGGAGGGACGGTCGAAGGTCCCCGATTGCATCGAGTAGCAGACCCTGAATTCTTACAACGGTTTTCATCCATGCCGCCCGAAGTGCTTGTCAAGGGAGTTCAGAGATAACCGCAGTGCAGTAGGCCGACCATGAACACATGCCCACGGGTTCGGTACATTTCTCATATCCTCAAGCAAACGGCGCATTTGTGCGATTGTGAGTCGGTCATTTGCCTTGACCGAACCGCGGCATGCGTTAAGAAATGCGAGGTGATCCTTGCGTCGTTCAATGGTTTCGAGAGGCGCTCCATCCTCAGAAATGTCTTGCAGTAAATCGAGAAGGAACGGTTCGACTTCATCCCCATCCAAAAGGCGAGGGGCTTGTTCAACATTCCATTTTCCATCGCCTTGCTTTGCGAGTACGAAGCCCAATTCTTCAAACCGGTGAAGAGAAGACTCAAGTCGAGCCTCCTGAGCAATTGTCAATTGAACTTTTGAGGGGATTAAACGCGGTTGAGGCGTCCAAAGACGCTCATCGTTGCGCAAACGTTCGTAACGTATTCGTTCATGGAGGGCATGTTGATCGATGAGCAACAATTCTTCCCCAGCCTGAGCGAGGATGTATGAGTCTGCAAACTGGGACAAAGGCTCCATCTTCGGAAGGTCATTTTTTATTGACGCCAAGGGAGCTTCATCGGTTGGTGAAACTGTAACCCCACATCCAGCATGACGATGCAATTCCCGCTCTGCAGATGAAAGTGCAGGGGCTACAGGGGATTTGTCCAAACCAGGTAAGGATTGTTGTGCTGAGGCTGCAACGGATTGCGGCCGTGCCTTCTCGGTTTGCTGAGGGTTTTGTTCGGCGACATCACCAACCAAATTGAGTTGTGTCCCTGCAGCAAGTGCCCATGGCGGTGCACCAGATTGTCTTGGAAGTGTAGGAGTGGCCTCTCTCGCAACAAGTAACTCTTGTATCGGCTGATTTTTTTCAGATTGCGCCAAGCCTTCCAACTCCTGAAGTTCTCCGCTTGAATCTGGTTGCGTCGGTGACGTTGCAAGTGTGTGGGCAATGGCGCGTTCGAGTCGTTCGAGGACCCTCCACGAGTGTCGCAGTCGCACCTCTCTTTTGGTCGGGTGTACATTTACATCGACTTCGTTGGCAGGAACATGCAAATGGAGGACTGCGACTGGATGCCGTCCTTGCATAAGCCGAGTTCGATACCCTCGACGAATCGCCTGATGAAATGGCGTGGATGCCACAGGCCGATCGTTCACAAACACGTGCACTTCATCGCCTTTGCCACGGGAAATATCGGGGGCACTGATGTAACCGGTCCATTGTTCATCTCCAGGAACTTCAGCATCCGATGCTGGTGGAATCAGTTGAAGCAGGTTCGAGGACTGACCGCCCAGAACATCATAAAGCCGATCTTCGATTGTTCCACTGGATGGAAGGTTCAATGTTGAACGTCCATCAATGGTGCATCGGAACGCAACATGTGGATGAGCAATTGCATGAGCGACGACGACCTCTACAATGCGTGCATGCTCGGTTGCTGGTCGACGTTGGAATCCCAAACGTACGGGTGTGTTTTGAAACAAATGTTCGACGGTTACAATGGTTCCATGTGCCATTCCAGCCGGTTCGACTGGCTCTTGGACTCCGTCATTCATCCGGATGCTGCGCCCCTCGCTCCCTTCTATACGAGATGCTACGGTTAATTGAGAAACAATACCGATGCTTGCAAGAGCTTCACCACGGAATCCAAGTGTGTGAATTTCGTTCAAGTCTTCTGGTTGCTTCAATTTTGAGGTTGCATGTCGAGAGAGGGCGAGTTCGAGGTCGTGCTCATGAATTCCAGTACCGTTGTCTTGAACCCGTATAAGATCAAAACCCCCTCGCTCAATCTCAACATGAATGGAAGTCGACTCAGCATCGAGAGCATTTTCAAGCAATTCTTTGACGACTTGTGCTGGGCGTTCGACAACTTCACCAGCCGCAATGTGCCCTATCGTCAGGTCATCGAGTTGTTGAATTCTGTTCGGTTCACTCAATTGACTCACCACCCAGTTGTTGGTGCAACCGTTCGATCAATGCAAAAGCCTCTCTCGGTGAAAGATCATCAATCTGAAGATTTGACAACGTTTGGAGAGCATTTCGTTGGGCTTGTGAAAGAACGGGTTCCTTTGGTTCATTGGTTTGCATTGCAGCAGCAGCAAAGTATCCAAGTAGTGAAGATTGACCTTGCTCTCGAGTTGTTGGTGCTCCTTTACGTCCTGCTTTCGCACCCTGAGCCTGCTGCTCGAGGAAGGCAAGGAGGTCCGTGGCGCGTTCAACCACATTCCGAGGTAAGCCCGCCAATGCAGCGACTTGAACACCATATGAATCATCACAAGGGCCATCGGCAACGGTGTGTAAGAAACGAAGCGTTCCATCCTTTTGTGCAACTTGGACATGAACATTCGCAAACCCCTTGACCTCCGACTCAAGTCCAACCAATTGATGATAATGTGTTGCAAACAGGCTACGTGCTCCAATTCTATTGCAAACATCTTCGGTAACCGCCCAGGCAATCGAAAGACCATCGAAAGTAGAAGTGCCTCGTCCAATTTCATCAAGAAGAAGGAGTGACCTTGGGGTTGCTCGCCTCAAGATGTGTGCGACTTCAATCATTTCCATCATGAACGTCGAGCGCCCACGTCTGAGATCATCACTTGCCCCAACTCGTGTAAAGATGCGATCGATCAACCCGATTCTTGCTTTTTCTGCTGGTACAAAACAGCCTGCTTGTGCGAGAATACTGACCAATGCAACCGTTCGGAGATAAGTCGATTTTCCACCCATGTTTGGCCCTGTAATCAGAAGGAAATGCCGTTTTTCATCCATTCCAACGTCATTGGGAACGAAGCCTTGTTCGACTTCGAGAACGGGGTGCCGGGCTTGGCTCAGGATCATTTTTCGACCATCGGTCAACGTAGGCTTTGTCCATGAGCGTTGCCGGGCGGTTGATGCAAAACATTGCAAGACATCGATAGCAGCAACCTTCGACGCAATATTTGCAAGAAGATTTGCGTGCCTACGAACTCGGTCACGCAATGAGGTGAACAATGCATATTCAAGGCTCTTGGATTTGCTCTCTGCAGTAAGCAAAAGATCGTCACGTTGACGAAGTTCATCGGTCACGTAACGGTTGCCGTTGGTCATCTGTTGTTTTCGTATCCATTCGACAGGGACTTTGTCTTCATGCGTCGAAGTCACCTCTATGAACCAACCAATTTGGCGGTTCGTTCGAACCTTCAGACTCGGAATATTGAGCTTAGTTCGCAAGGTCGTTTCAAGATTCGAAAACCATCCGTGTCCTTCGTTTGAAGCTTCTCGAAAACCGTCAAGTTCTGCATCAACACCAGTTCGAATCAAGCCGCCCTCCTTCAGGCCGAGTGGTGCATCTTCCAACAGAGTCCTATGAATGTCCTCTGCCACATCGCTCAAAGCGTCAAGATTGTCAACCAAATGGCCCAACAAACCATCCTCTGTTTCTTTGCAAAGACGTTGAATGGCTGGAAGTCGCTCGATTGCATGTGCAGTCGCAAGCAAATCACGCGCATTGGACCGGTTGTACTTCAACTGAGTTGCAAGCCGTTCCAAATCCAACATACCTTTCAGACTTTCACGAAGAAGGTCCAATCGTTTTGAGGAGCGCATCAATGCCCCAACTGAGGCAGAGCGTGCTTCAATCGCATCAACATTCGAGAGTGGGCGTAATAACCACGATTTGAGGCATCGACGCCCCATAGCAGTCCTACATTTGTTCATTGCCCAGAGAAGTGAGCCTTCGTACTCTCCTGCAAGAGTTTGGGTGATTTCCAAATTTCGTAAGGTCGTTTGGTCCAGGACCATACCATCATTGTTGTCTTGAATTTCAACATCTCGAATGGCAATGGCATCGTGCCGGTGTACAGAAGCAAGATAATCCGCAGCCAGTGCGGTTGCTTTCAAGGCTTCAGGGGATGTTCCAAGGTCGATGTGACCGAGATCGTTCACTTCCAACATCGCTTTAAGTCGTTGATGCGCTCTTTTGGTTTGTATTGGATGCTGAGTAACAACCACAGAATCAAGCATACTGAGGAGATGAAGAACTTCGTCTCGCTCAGCATCCTTGGGAGTGAGTACCAACTCACTTGGGCTCCATCGCATAATTTCATCGCACAGGGATGCCCACCTTCCATCACCCTGGAAACGCACAGCCCATGCCTGACCCGTAGATGCATCAATCATTGCGACAGCTACATTCTCCTGATCGACCAACAGACTGCAGAGCAATGCAGATGCGTCACTACCAATCAAGGATTCCTCGTAGAGGGAACCCGGCGTGTAGATTCGAGTGACAACACGTTCGAGAATTTTCGCACCCTCTCGCAATTCTTCCTCTTGTTCAGCAACAGTCACCTTGTAGCCTGCTCGCAGCATGAGGCGCAAATTCTCCTCGAGTTGGTGCCAAGGAAAACCCGCCATCGGAATCGGTTTCTCGGCTTTTTTATCTCGAGACGTCAATGCTAATCCGAGAACGTTTGAGCCAACTTCGGCATCATCATGGAACAGTTCGTAGAAATCTCCCATTCGGAAAAAGAGGATGGTCCCAGGATTGGCTTCTTTGAGCTCATGGAATTGGTCCATCATGCTTCGTTTTGCCATTGAAACCCCAACCACGCATTATGCAGGGTCGACCCTAATGACGAGAGGTGATTAAGGTTCGGAGAAGTCGGTGTCTTAGGCCCGTTTCATATGCATCGCTTTCTCAGCCATAAGATAGCCTTGTGTGAACATCATAATCAACCCAACAACGATGAATGAAAAATTGAGCAGCCCTCTTCCAGAGGAGAGAGAACCTTCGATGGTCAAATCAAGAGAGAGACGATCAGCTTCTCCGTTTGCGTTGAATCCATGCATGTGGAGTGTATTGCCATCAATCGAAGCCGCAGTGGCTTGCAAGGGTAGAGGATAGCCGAGATTTTTCAAGGATGTTTCCGCGGTATCAACATCGACGCGCAGGATGGATTCACTTCCCCGCTGGCCAAACAGCCAGGAGCGATCATGCTCAGCTTCGTAAACCATCGTCGTTGAGGAATAATCGAGAACTTGGACTGAATTGGTCGAGACGATGTAAAACTCTTCGTTGGTTGCTGCGACAGCACCTCCATCAACTGTGCGACTCAATGAATGAATTTCGCTTCCATTACCCATCATTTGGCGAAGAAATTGAGGCGCAGTTGTTGCATCTCCATCCCAGTAATAATGTGCGAGAACAACCTGAGATGACAGCAAGGCAGGACTTTGCGAGGACGATGTTTGCACGGAATACGTTCCAACCGCGAGGAACGTCGAATCCGCCAGGTAGATTACATCGTCCCAGATAACCGAATCTTGAATGGGGGCGCAAACTGTTACAATCGATTGGCCACTCCAACCTCGCAGACCAGAGCCACCATCCTCAGAGGTGATGAGCAGTCGATTTCTAATCATCGAAGATGTATCGGTTGCCAAACCGTTGATTCCGAATTCTGAACCGTACGTGTCATCCAACCGCATTTCAGATACTGCACCTTGGACATAGGTGGAGATGGTGTTTAATGAAGTTGAGAAGGTGACGACGCCTTCGTCATCAGCGGAAAAGAAAGTGATGTTGTCAATCGCTGGGTCGTTTGGTTCCAAGATGTGATCAATGTCGTCGCGCTCCATTTGCTGATACATCTCGATGCCATTTGGTGTTTTCAAAACAGCACTATGCGCCTCCTCCCACTCGACATCATTGTGGTAGTAAATTTCAACCAGAAATTCCCCTTCTTCGAAAGCCAAATCCTCGACAGGGTCAGTACCAAGCACCATTCCCTCAAGCGAACTTGTGCCTCCAAGGAGAAAGCCCCCAATGATAACGAAGACAAAAAACAAGCCAACTGCGAGCCATTGGTGTTCAGATTCTTCCTCGAGCAACTTCCTCCAGCCACTCGCCATGAAGTTCTGTAACAATTGAATGATTAAGTTCCTTCCCATCGATTCCAAGCAAATTTGCCTAACAATGGCTTAGCGGAAAGGCATCGGAGGGATGATAAAGGGAGCATCTGTCGGAGTGTTGCTTGGAGGATTGAATATGGCACGTAAGCCCGCATCCATGTATCGTCGACTCAAGGGACCAGCTTATACCCGACGCAAGTATATCGGCGGTGTTCCAAACAACCGAATTCTTGCATACCACTCCGGAAACCGACGCGCTGCAGAAACAGGCGGATTCCCGGTTGTCCTTGAACTCCGAGCGGACAACGACTGTCAAATCCGACACACCGCTCTTGAAGCTGCCCGTGTCATTTCGAACTCTACAATTCGTGACGCCGCTGGTGCACAAGGATATGCGCTCCGTGTCCACACCTACCCACACCACGTTCTCAGAGAAAACAAACAAGCAACAGGCGCTGGTGCTGACCGTGTATCTCAAGGAATGCGCTGTGCATTCGGAAAAAACGTAGGAACCGCAGCACGTGTTCGTCGAGGACAGCGAGTGATCTCAATTCATTGCAACGCAGAGAATTACCTAAGTGCAAAAGATGCACTTCGCAAAGCAGGTATGAAGTTCCCAACACCAACGACAACCCGTGTTGTACGTGGTAAAGAACACCTCAAGGGACTTGTTTGACCAAGCCGTTCGTATCCATCTCCGGATGGTTCGACCATGCGAATGCTCATTGATGATGAAGTTCTGGAAGATTTGAGGTGAGTACATGCGGGTTGCTGTTCTGAAAGAAGACAATTGTCAGCCTAAGAAATGCAACGACGAATGTTTTCACTATTGTCCACCAGTTCGTAACGGCCAAGAATGCATTGTCATGGATGACAAGACGGGGAAACCCCACATTTCTGAATCATTGTGCATCGGTTGTGGAATTTGCATCAACAAATGCCCACATGACGCCTTAATCATTGAACAACTTCCTAGTGAACTTGAAACCGATATGATTCATCGATACAGTCTCAACGGTTTTCGATTGTTTCGTCTACCGACCCCAACCAAAGAGTCTGTGGTCGGAATTCTTGGCCCTAATGGAATGGGCAAATCGACCGCTTTCAACGCCTTAGCTGGGCGAATGACACCAAACCTCGGCGATTGGTTGGACCAGAAGCCAGATTGGAACAACGTCATCGATGCTCTACCGAAAGGTGAGCTTCGAGACTTCTTCATTTCCGTTCGAGATGGAGGAATCAAGGTGGCACTCAAACCTCAGAACGTTGATCGTTTACCAAAACGTGTTCAAGGAACCGTCGAGGGACTTCTTCGAAAAGTCGATGAACGAAACATGTTCGATGAAATGACCAGTGCGTTGGGCATCGCTCATCTTCTCGATCGAACCGTTCAACAGTTGTCCGGTGGTGAATTGCAACGTATGGCAATATGTGCCACTATCTTGAGAGATGCTGACGTGTATTTCTTCGACGAACCGTCTTCATATCTCGATATCCATGAACGTATGAGAATCGTACGGATTATCCAAGAATTGGCTGAATCCAAACGCGTTATCGTCATCGAGCACGACCTCGCAGTGCTTGACGTTCTTGCAGATTTGGTCCACATCGTGTACGGAAAAAAAGGAGCCTTCGGAATCTTTACTCCGGCTCGGTCAACCCGTACAGCCATCAATGCATACCTTGATGGCTTTCTGGTGGAAGAAAACGTACGAATTCGGGACAAACCAATTCGATTCCTCAAGCATCATGAACGAACGGCAGAAAAGGGAGGCATCGTTGTTCAATGGGGTGACCTCGGAAAAAAACTCGGAAACTTCGAACTTTCTACAGGAGAGGGGTCAGTCCATCGCTCAGAGGTTGTCGGTGTTGTTGGACCCAACGGTACGGGCAAATCGACGATGATCAAAATTCTTGCAGGTGAACATGAGTACGACAATGGTTGGGTAACAAACGAAGCAAGCGTTTCCTACAAACCGCAACACATTGACGTGGACATGGATTGTACCGTACAGATGTGGCTTGATAGTGAACTTGGTATGCGTTGGAGAAGTGGTGAGTTTAATGTCAACGTCATCCGAGCCTTGGGCGTTGACGAATTACTGCCAAAGCGCGTAAAAAAATTGTCGGGTGGAGAACGGCAAGCCGTCTCCATTGCGGTATGTCTTGGAAGAGAAGCCGATCTCTATCTGCTCGATGAGCCGTCAGCCCACCTTGATGCAAATGCCAGGATGGAAGCTGCGAAGGCAATACGCAGAACGATGGAGGCAAATGAAAAATCAGCTTTCGTCATCGATCACGATGTTTATTTTATCGATATTGTAAGCGACTCCTTGCTGGTCTTTGAAGGTCAAGGTGGTGTGCACGGCAAAGCCATGGGCCCCTAT
Organism: Candidatus Poseidoniaceae archaeon; assembly: GCA_965662895.1. Classification (GTDB taxonomy): domain Archaea; phylum Thermoplasmatota; class Poseidoniia; order Poseidoniales; family Poseidoniaceae; genus MGIIa-L2. The sequence continues at coordinate 49,894 of CBFIJH010000008.1, forward strand.
TCTTTACGGGATGGAATGAATCGATTCTTGAACGACGTCAATGTAACATTCCGTCGTGATCATGATTCGAAACGACCAAGGATTAACAAATCTGAAAGTCGAAAAGACAGGGAACAACGCCAAGTCGGAGATTTTTACTCCTTTGACAGCAGATAGAACGTCAAGACGTCTAAAGACCACGAACATGTAGGGTTGCTATGCCAGTCGGAGTTCCACCCAAAGGAGGGCCACTTGGTCGGAGTCGCTCAAGACTCTCTGCTTCTGGATTAACGACGTATCTTCGATGTCCACGGCAGTGGTACCTGACTCGAAAGGTTGGTCTTTCATCCCCATCATCCATAGGACAAGTCACTGGATTGGTCATTGAGGATGCGCTTTGCCGAGTGCTGATGCATCGACCGGGAGCCATGGAATCATTGGATGAACTTCGAAGATGGGCTCATGAATTGTGCGAAATAGAGGCTCAGAAGGCATGGGAAGAAGGAGAAGAGGCATGGTCCAATCGATTGTGGAAGCGAGGCGATTCAGATTGGGCAACGGTTGAAGTCGATGATTACAATCGAAAGATTCGGAACGGTGTAGATTTATTCTTAGAAGAGGTTGAAGCATGTTTCAAACAAAACGGAGGACCATATCTCGAACATTTCCGATCAGGGAGATCTCCATTCAAGATTCCTGCACCTGCATGGGGAGAAATCCCAAAATTTCCAGTTCCAGAGAAGGTTCGTTCATTGGAAGCAAGGGATTGGTCCATCGAACATTCGTTTGTTTGGCAAACGAATGGAGAACCCATCCATTGGAACGAGGCATGGGAGGTTGCCCGACCATGGTTCAAGGACCCACGTGTTCACCAACCACAACGAATGTTTCATCCCGATGGATGGGCTGCTGGCGAATTGGACTTGGTCATTCGATGGGACGGTACGATTCGGCTTGTTGACATCAAATCAGGACACTCCGGTTCTTCGTTCGCTGAAAGCCTCCAACATCAACTCCGGTTTTACGCATGGTTATGGTCAAGAACAAACGAATCGGGAACGATTCAGAATATGGAAGGATGGTACCTCTCAAGCCGTGAGCGAATCGATTACAGTGCTCCGAGTGAAAAAGAACTTGCATCAATGGATCAAGAATTTCTTGACATTCATCAACAAATGAATTCAATGGGGAATGGAGCATCATTGCTACCGGGGAAGCCATCAGATGTACAAGCCGATCATCTCCATGCATGTTCAGGGGAAGCTGCTGGTTGCAGTTGGTGCGCTGTTTCTGAAGAGAATCTCGAGCATGCTGGACCGATGAACGAAGAAACCCGAAAGATGATGTTGGAAGGTGTTGAGCCTCAGTCCCCGTGTTTGCCGTTTTCCCAAATTCCATCACGAGTGGACGTTTCGGGGGAACTCATTGCCCAATGGGGACCGCTTCCGAACCACTTCAATGAACCTGTTCTTGGTGCGATGCTGAAGGCCGGTGAAACAACCATAGCCATCGAAGAGGCAGAACCTGGCGCGTTTCCGAATCTTCATGCGTCCAAAAGTACGGACGTTGTCGTGCGAAATGCTTTACCAGGCGTATGGAGAGACCAACCACGCTTGTACGTCGATTCAGCGTCAGAAATTGTCCCAAAGGAGGAGGCAAATCAACCCAGCACACGACTGGGTCTTTTACGCACACGTGCCAATGCGGAAGGGATTGTTCTCTCCATTCGTCAACAACGTGGAAACCGTCTTGATGGTCGACCATGGTCCATGCTCGCATTTCACCTCTGGGATGGTCACCATGTTGTCGAGGTTGTTGCTTTTGGCTCTGCCATAAGTGAACGTCTCCTCAATCTACAACCGGGCAAGAGGATACGACTGATTGGTGCAGAATTGGGATGGCGTGCAGGTTTGGTTCAACTGCGAATCGATGTTCGTAAAACCAGGATCGAATTGCCAGGCCTTTCGTTTTCATCCAAGACTATTTGAGGGGTCGATACCAGTGGTGATTCTATGCCTGTCCGATTACCAAATCCTGACCTAGATTTTGTTGGCCAATACAACAGATTATCGGCAAGCCAAGTGAATACCTGGAAGGCTTGCCCCCGACTTTGGTACTACGAAAAAGTGCGACGGTTCGTCATGCCTCAGATTCCAATTCTCTATGTGGGTCGTGCTGTTGAAGAGGCCATCTGCAAGACGCTCAAAGAATCGCCTGCCCTGCTTGTTGCAAATGCTCCAGCCGATATCTATGCACCAACTCCACTTGATGAAACTGGACGCCCAGATCGAGAATTTAGGAACAAATGGCCTGCTGAACAATTGCTGACTCTTCCAGAATCAAAATGGCCAAGGAACGAACAGGACCTGCACGGGTGGGCAAATCGACGCGTACTCACACATCTTGCGGTTAGTCTTGAAGCGATGCGTTTGGAATGGTCGAAACACGATCGGAAATCGGGTGATTGGGAGACTGATGTCGATATCGAACGATGTGAAATGATGGCAACAAATGGAATCCAAATGCACATGCATGAAGTCGTCGCATGTTTTGAAACAATCAGTGAGAAGGAACTTGATGCATGGAGAGCTGGTCATCGCTATCAGTGGCCAGCACCGGATGGCCGAGGCTATTCGTTGGATTCGCACCCACTTTCTCAAGCAGGCCCAATAACGTTGATTGAAGCATGGGAAATTGCTCGGCCGTGGTTTGTTGACCCTGATGCCAAGCCTTTCATGATGAATGCAGTTCACCCCGAACACTGGTTTCAAGGGGAGTATGACCTTGTTTATCGATGGGGTTTCAAAAACAAAATTGTCGATATCAAAGCCTCACTTGGGAATTCGGACCGATCCGGTGATTATGTCGAGCAATTGCGCATGTATGCCTATCTTTGGTGGGTGACGAATGAAGGCGAACCAGTCGATGGCCTCGAAATATGGTACTTGGCTGCAAATGCGATCAAGGACGTTGAGATTCCACCAGAAGATGAATTGAAACTTCTTGGAACCGAATTGAAATCGCTTTGGTCTGTGTTACGGGAAGAAACTCCGACCATCGATCGATGTCCGCCCAACCCTGCACCAATGCGCTCGTTCGGCCCGGGAGGTGTGCCGTCGAAGAAACCGCCCACCAAAAGTCGCTGTGAACGGTGCGATTGGTCGCATATTTGTCCGAATGGTGAATTCACAGAGAAGCATCCAAACGGCGGATCTTTTCACTTGCCGGGTACGGTTGCTGAAACCGAGGCAACACCTCTTGCCTCAATACAAACCCGACACACGGTGACGGGGCAAGTCCATGCTATCGTCAATGGTCGGCAGCCAAAAGTGACCATTTCAGAAGGAAATTCTGCCTTCGCAGACGTGCAAATCAAGGCATCCGAATACAAAGATGGAGGGCCAACGGTTCCCGAGGACTTGAAAAAAGGAGACTTTGTTTGTGTTGAAAACGCATTTTTTCAGGTCAATTACAAAGGTGCGCTCATACTGAAGGTTGATCCATTTGCTCGAATTGTTCGATTGAACGAAGGTGATGAGAACATCTCTCTTCACACCCCGCGTGCACGGTGGAATGTCACCGGAACGGTTGTCTATAGAACAGAGAAGAGAGGTGTTTCTGCTCGGGGCGATTGGTGCCGAAAAGGCTTGATGTTAATGGATGAATTCGGTTCCATGAAAATTGAAGGGTGGCAAGCAGATTGGGGCGCGCAATACGACATGCTGAAACCCGGAGACAAGGTATTCATCACCAACATTGGTATCGATGGATGGGCAGCGTCGACGCGAGGCGAAATCTATCGCACTTCACGTCTCCATATTCTCCATGACTAGCCTCCCGATGAGACTGTCGTAACCAAGAGACGAATATCTGAATGCAGAACTGTGCTATGAGGAAGTATTCGTTCTTCAAAACTGACTACAACCGTCGACGGAAGTATTCCTGCAAGTTCGAGTGCAGTTCGAATCGTTTGAGGAGGTTCCATGTCGATGCTGCAATTATGATCCCGTCCGTGAAAGGTCACCTGCATAACATGGACTGTGAAGCATCACGCTTATGACGGTGGCGCACAGGCGACAAACAAGCCGAGATCGCATAGCCCGGTATTGCGGTGGATTCGAAATCCACTGTCCCTTGGACGCGGGGGTTCAAATCCCTCTCTCGGCGCCTAAATGTAGAACGCATCAGGCTCTTCCATTAGTTCACGAACATGGTCAGTTGTTGCTGAAGGTGCCAACTCACTTAGTTTTGAGAGAAGTGCTGAGGTTGTATTTACAGGTAATTGAAGTTTCAAATCCCACCCTTTGTTGATAAATTCCAATAGCCGAATTGATGCATGAACATCGCCACTCGCACCGACTGTTGTGGCCATTGCACACACTGATTTGATTCCAAACATTGGTGCGAGTGATGCCATAAGTGCAGACATTCCAATTGCACCGCCCATGGGTTGATCTCGACGAACATCAACACCTCGTTCTTCCAAATCAACTCGATGGGAGGAAGATGTTGCAACTACAAACGCTTCCTTGACCTCAGGAGTTGACATTAGACCGGCAAGAACAATCAGTTCGTTCATGTTGGATGTTGAAAATTGCTTCAATAACTCTGTCGTAAAATCATACTGCGAATTGGATTCCGATGGTTGCCCACGACCGGTTATGGTGAGGATGTTCGCTCCGCTTTGTGCTTCAATTCGATGTGCAACAAGATGAGGAGGTGCGAGTAAACCATCCTCATCCAAACGCGCCAAAGGCGTAAGTCCAGGATGGATGAATCGAGCTTCAAGAGTTGCTTGGTTCGCTTCGTTCAACAATTCAATCGCATTTTTTCCAACATCACCAACGCCAGGAAGGGCGAACAGAACCAAATCGACATTCTCGAGTGCTTCTTTTCCAATGGCATCAACAAGGAGTGTCATGTATCCTTTACGCTCTCTTGAAGGGGTATAATGTTTGATGAAGAATGAACCAGAATAGTCTCATTCTTCTTCTTGTTTTTGTGAACCAATCCGCATTTCTTCAATCGATGGAAGTGTTGGAATCGTTTGGGCCCAATCCGGAGACTCAACGTTGTTGAGTTGCCGTCGAACGTTCGATCTATGGTCTTCGGGCGACCATTTCAATGGGGCGGCAGCTTGTGCTTTCCCGCCACACTGAGGACAGGTTGTTTCCAAACACCATGCTCCGCAATCGATGCATTGTTGCAGAAGTTGTCGCGGCATTTGGCTCACTCCCTGTAGGAATCGGCGGTACCACCTGCACCTTCGATAACCGAAACGACTGCTTCAATCGAGGATGTCCAGGTATCCTCTGCAGTCTTGAAATCTGGTGCTCGCATTTCAATCCGATATTCAGGGGCACCATTGTAGTAGCAGCGAACTTCGATTTCATCTTCTTCAGAGGAAATCTTCTCCGCAGCAAGAAGTGCATCACGAATGGTTTCAACGCCGTTGTTGGTCTCAACCTTAAGCGTTAAAATTCCTCGAATTTCAACAAATGGAGGGATGATGTTCTCAACAGATAAGTCGATGAAAGGTTGGATCCAATCGCCTTCAAAACCCGCATCAATGATTGAACCTTCCTGCATGGCTGCTTCTTCGAAAGCACCGTACAACGTCTCGAAAACTTCTGTCAACTCTTGTTGAAGTTCGGACGCAAAATCGGCTTCCCATTTTTGTGATTCTGAAAGCACTTTGAACAATTGAAGAGCTCGTTGTTCATTTTTCCACTGTTGGAGTCGATCTCTACGTCGCTCTTCAGAGACGGACTTTAGCGAGAGTTTGAGTGAACTCCCGTCTCTTCGGCTTGGCATGACTTTGCAAACAAGTCGTTGCCCTTCTCGTACAAATCGTCGAATGTTCTTGATCCAACCGCTGGCAATTTCTCCAATGAAGATGAACCCATCAACGCCTTCGTACTCATCGAGAGATACATCCGCACCGTTTTGTTTGACACTGTGAACCGTGACAACAACAAGTTCTCCCTCTTCCGGGTAGACGAGGTCGGTTTTTGACATGGAGGCTCAGCCTCCTCATTCCAACGTTTCAAGGACTGTGCAGCCAACGAGTTCGGCTTTACCACCAGATGGACTGGTCAACGTTGCACCACAGACATTGCAAGAAATGACTGTCGTGGCTCTTGAGAAGAGGACTGTTTCGTTGCCGCAATCTTTGCATGAGACTTTCATAAATTCGCCAGACATTTTATTCACCTCATCGATCAACAAGTTCGAACTTCTTTGCTCGCTTGCATGGTGCGTAGTGAGCCTTTCCGGTCTCAGTGCAACGGTAGAGAATGTTCACGCGCTTTGTCGGCTTTTCACGGCCGTCTGGCTTAGGACGTGGGAAACCACGGTACCCACGCATGACCTTACGGAAACGTCGCTGACCCCAGCGGAGTTCAGAGGCGCGCTTCTTCTTGACGCGCTCGACTGTATGCAGCGTGTGCTTACCTGCTGATGGGCTGTAACGCATAATTTGACGTGGCATCTTGACCATGGTCATCACCTGAACAATTTGCCGACCATCGACGGGTATTTATTGCTGTCGTCGCATGACACGATGGAAAAGAGGCAAAGAAAAAGCATATTTGCAGCCATATTGATAAGTCGAGTGCAATGAAAGTCAACTATGGAATACGGACTCAAAGTAGCCCTTTTGCTTTGGGCGCCTTTGGGACTGGTGTTCCTGTCGCTTGGTCTTCAATTCAGGAAAAAGAAGACTTCGCAGAAAATCGGTAAGATGCTTGGTCTTCTCGGACTGATAACGTTTGGTCTTTCTTTTCTCACAGTTCCATCATCGCCTTCGGCTGCATCAAGCGCAATGTTCGTCAGCGTATTGCCATCGATTGGTTTGATGTTGTTGGGACTCTACTTGGCTTTGTTCTCTGGAGATATACCGGTTCGAAGATTCAGCCCGGCTATGCGTCCGTTCGGATTGTTGATGTTTCTTCTCGGATTTGCACTTCTCGAGTCGATGCATTGGCATGAAAACAGCATGCTACCATCGACAACATGGGATGGTGAAACAAACAAATTCTGGCTCATTTTCCGGCCCACCTTCTTGTTGTCCATGAGCAGTTTTTTGCTTGCAGGAGGCTACTTCGTGAACCTTGTCGGAAAACGAATCAGTCAAACCTCCCGAGTCCTGTATCTCACTGGAGGATTCTCCTTCATGCTCATGATCGTTAGTGTTCTCTATGATGGCACGAGCACAACCGCAGATGAGTTTCATAATTCAGTTTTGCTTGCAATAAGCGATATACTTGGATTCCTTTCTGGAATTGGCCTCAGTGTCCTTCTTTTCACCCTTACTATTTGGCAATTTGAACGAAAGCGTCCTCCGTTAACTCAACTCCCTCCACCATCACAAAGCCAGCTCGAAAAGGCATCTGAAATCATTCAACAAAACCTACGAGGTGATGAAGATGAATAACCGCATAGGAATTAAGCAACTGGTTACTGCAGGATTGCTTTTCCTTCTTCCTGCAATGACCATCGTACTTCTTCAAAGCGATTCGACCTACGATACTGAGCGCGGATTGACCCGTTTCTTCAACGCCTTCTTGACCTCGTACACGATCTTCTCCGTGTTTTTTGTCGTTAACATGTTTCAATACTCAAAAAGTCGCGAGGAGCCCACTGCACCATGGATATCGATGGTTTATGCCGCAGTTCTTGGAATCTTTGTAATCCTTTTGCTTACCTCTCAAGGAGGACTGTTGATGGAAGAGAATGGGTCGCAGCGTGCTCAAATCTTGTACAACATCATTCACTTCATCGTCACGAGTGTTGCGATTTTGACAGCGATTTCGATATTGGTCTTGCTCTCGTTTGTGAATCTTGACTCAAAAAACCAAGATGAATCATGACCCTACTGAAACGAAACCGCCATCGTTGACTTCATAAGGAGGAGGTAGGTGGCGAAGATATCGAGGTGAGCATTTGTCAAAGGGTACACCATCCATGGGTCGTCGACAAAAGACAACACACATCCGCTGCAGACGCTGTGGACGCAACGCATATCACAAGCAAAAGAGCGTTTGCGCTTCATGCGGATACGGCAAGACTGCACGAATGCGCACCTACAGCTGGAACAAAAAATCCCACCGACCTAAGGCTTGAGCCACAACAAGGGGAAGGAATACAAAGGCGGCGCGACTGTCCGCAACAAAGGGACTCACATGTGCGGCATTATCGGTATCGTCGGAAGGGCTGGTTCGAACGTGAATCAGGCGCTTTACGACGGCCTTACTGTTCTCCAACATCGCGGCCAAGATGCAGCAGGCATCATGACAGAGAAGAATGAGAAATTCAACCTTCGTAAAGGAAATGGGTTGGTTTCGGACGTTTTTTACAAGCGACATATGCAAAAGTTGCTTGGCCACATTGGAATCGGCCATGTTCGATACCCTACAGCAGGATCTTCCTCGACGGCAGAAGCCCAGCCTTTCTACGTCAATTCTCCTTACGGTCTTGCTCTAGCGCACAATGGGAATCTAACCAACAGTTCAGAAATAGCCCGAGAATTAGTTGTCAACCATCGGCGCCATGTCAACACAACGAGCGATTCAGAAGTACTCCTGAATCACCTTGCTGTTCAACTCGACATCCTGAGCGACCAAATGAGCATCGATGGCGAGCCGTTTCTTGATGTTGATTCATTCTTTGATGCCATAACAACCGTGAACGAAACGGTTCAGGGAGGTTATGCATGCGTCGGAATGGTCAATGGTTACGGACTGTTTGCATTCAGGGACCCTCACGGCATTCGCCCCCTCATCTATGGGAAGCGTGAATACGATGGAGGCACAGAATGGGTCGTTGCCAGTGAATCTGTAGCAATTACCGCTCTCGGATTTGAGATCGTTGCTGATGTACAGCCAGGTGAGGCGATTTTCATCTCCACCTCTGGCCATTTGTTTACCAAGCAATGTGCAGAAAAGAAGGCATTCACACCTTGCATTTTCGAACACGTCTACTTTGCCCGTCCTGATTCAACGATTGATGGGATTTCTGTTTATCAAGCTCGGCTCAATCAAGGCAAGCGACTTGCAGAGCGCTTGATCGAGGATTGGCCAGACCATGACATTGACGTTGTGATACCTGTCCCGGATTCAGGGCGAATATCCGCAATCCAAATGGCGAATTCACTGAACCTTCCATATCGAGAAGGATTTGTAAAAAACCGATATGTTGGACGGACCTTCATCATGCCGGGGCAAGAAATGCGAATGAAATCTGTTCGGCGAAAACTTAACGCCATTCCGAGAGAATTTGAGGGCAAGAATGTCCTGCTTGTTGATGATTCGATTGTTCGCGGGACCACAAGTGCCCAGATTATCGAGATGGCTCGAGAAGTCGGTGCGAACAAAGTGTATTTTGCATCTGCAGCACCTCCCGTCCGTCATCCAAACGTGTACGGAATTGATATGCCAGCTGTTGATGAGTTTATTGCTAATGGAAAATCAATCGATGAAATCAATTCAACAATTGGTTCAGATCGTCTCTTTTACCAACGACTCGATGACCTTGAGGAAGTGACTGGGCATGAGGATACCAACATCGATGGATTCGACAGTTCGTGCTTCAACGGAGAATACATTACAGGAAACATTGACCAAGCATACCTCGAAAAACTTCGTTCTGAACGAAACGATGCATCAAAGCAAGAAAAATTAGCCGGGGATGAACAAGGCATCGATATGCACAATGATGAGGAATGAATCAATACGTTGTATTCTCGTCAGCAGTTCAATCCCATTTCAGCCAATGGACGCTTGAATTTGCAGTTCGATACCACCATTCCCCACTGTTTTGGGGCCATTCAACCCATTCATATCCATCATCATTGACCGCTCCAACTGCGTCAATTGGAGGTTGTCCATTTCCTGTTGGTTGGTGCTCAAACGCTTGCTGAGTGGTTTCATCTCCACCACTCATAGCCAATTTTTCTTGGAGGAGTTTCGTTCGGTCCTCTGAATCGAGAGCACCTGCTAAACCGAAGTAGGCATCATTGTGGGCGATTTGATACAACTCTCGAGGTGTTGATGCAAGTAAATCGTCAATCAACGTGAAGAGTTTCTCTCGGGTCTGTTTTTTGATCTCATTGTTGGTGTATCGACCAGTCAAATCGCCTTTTAGTTGGTTCAATTCTTCAGCAAGTTCCTGCGGATTATCGAAATAGGCTTGAACAATGGATTGCAGATACGTCAATTCGTTTCGCTCCTCCTTCGTTAATTTCGAATTCTTTCGCAGCACCTGTACCCAACGGAACGCATCAGGAAGCAAGGCAGCTGCTGCATTGGTCTGAAGCAACGTGAACAATGCGAGCAAGACCGCACTAATTCCAAGAGTTGTCGTGACGGTATCTCCTCCAGAAAAGAAAGATTCCGTCTCAGAATTGGTTTCTTCGTCATTTTCAGATTCTTGAAGTTCACAGCCAAGAGCATCGACAACAGTCCCTTCAGGCGTTCCTGGACACTCGTCATTTTGGTTTTCAACACCATCGGAATCAGTATCCAACAACAACAATTGAGCATCGCTGCAACCCACCCCATCGACACTCTGTCCTAATTCGGTCGATGGACACGCATCATCTGAGTCAAGGATTCCATCGCCATCTGTATCATCGAAACAGCCATCTCCATTTTCGTCAAGTTCAGATGCGTTCACTTCAGGGCACTGATCATAGATGTCCTCGACACCGTCCCCATCAGAATCAAGCAAAATCAAACAACCTGTTTCGTCGACCATACCTGTCTCAGAGGTGTTGGGACAAGCATCCATTGAGTCATCAACACCATCGCCATCAGAATCTGCCGAACGGTTGCCATCGTTCGGGAAGGCATCGCTGTTGTCACCAACACCATCGCCATCCGAATCTGTCGTTTCCGTACCATCGCTCGGGAAGGCATCCGCATTATCTCCCACACCGTCGCCATCTGAATCCTCAGATTCGGTTGCATCGTTCGGGAACGCATCGGTATTGTCGCCGACGCCATCACCATCCGAATCAAATTGTTCAAAGGCATTCGTTGGGAAGGCATCTGCATTATCGCCAATACCATCACCATCGGTATCCTTGGATTCTGTTGCATCGTTGGGGAATTCATCGGCATTGTCGCCTACACCATCGCCATCGGAATCCAATTGCTCAAAGGCATTTGAAGGGAAAGCGTCGGCATTATCTCCCACTCCATCCCCATCTGAATCGTCGGTTTCGGTCGCATCGTTTGGGAAAGCGTCGGCATTGTCACCAACACCGTCACCATCGCTGTCCATCCATTCGTTGGCGTTGTTCGGGAACGCATCGCCACTGTTGCTGTAGCCATCGCCGTCATCGTCAGGACAGCCGTTTACATCCTGAGTTGAGGTTCCAGCTGCCTCTTCGCAATCGTCGCTCGCATTTGGAATACCATCTCCATCCAAGTCATTTTGATCTATGAATTCGAAGGTGGAGGAGAGTTGGTGTTCAACGCCCTCATGATCAATGATGGAAACTGTAACAATTCCAGGATTTGCAACAGCGGGTGTTGTGAGCCGGATGGTTGAGTCATCGATGACGTCTGCTGTGACCGATCCATATTGACCAAACTTGACCGTTACCTCATTTGTGACACTCACGCCCGTTGATTTCGTCGCGTATCGGAGCACTCCGTTTGTTTCATCGGTGTAGGCAACATGGATTGTGCCCCCATCATCGATCAAAATCGAATTCGATTCTCCTGTACCGTCGCCCGCACTACCACCAGTTTCAAGGGTACTGACTTGCCAGTTCGACGAGGATGGATTCAGCGTGGCATACTTCAACTTCCATCCGCTCCAAGAGCGGTACACAATGTGCGGGTCGCCTGCAGCATCAATGGCAATGGAAGGCTCTCGACCAGTATGCCCTGATGCATCAACAATCGTGGTTGTCCAAGCTCCGTTTGGTATACCGACTGAATAGAGCAAGTCTTCGTTGTCCTCATGACTATCGAAGTGGGCGATGTGGAATTGGCCTTGGTGATCCACGGCCAACGATGTGTGGGAGCCAGGATAGCCGGTGCTGAATCCACCGGAGTCTACGCCGTAAGGAATCCAAGAGCCGCTTTTGTTCGTTGTAAATTTCAATTTTGATTGGCTTCGGTCGAGATAGGAGATGTATGCTTTGTCGTTCCTATCGATAAGGAGTGCAGAATCGCATCCCTTGTTGCTTCCTGAATCAACGGCATTGGTCGTCCATCCTGTTCCGTCAAACGAAGCAAGGTAAAGTCCACCACCGCAGTACTGGCCATTTGCAGTAAAGGAAATATGAGGGTGATTGTGTGAATCGAGAGCAATTCCCACTGGACCAACTTTTGCGTTTGAGGATACTTGTGTTGAGTTCCAATTGCTGCCATCATAGCGCATGTACACCAACTTGTTTGTGTTTGTCGAATAAGCAGCATGAAGTTCATCGTTGTCATCAATCACCATGTCAGTTCCCCAACAATAACTCCCTTCGCAGTTTTTGATACCCGAGGGCGTCCATGACGTACCATCGTAGACACTGTGTGTGAAAGCATAGCCATCACCACTGGCATGAACGATGTGAACGTGACCATTTGAATCAACTGCAATCGCGTTTTCATGGCCTGCCTCGTTGCCAAAATCTGCAGTCGTTTTCGTCCATTGGTGATTGATCCCGTCGTATGTTACATTCGTATCGTCAAGGTCTGAAAAACCGCTACCAGTAATGGAGATTTCCTGTCCGCCAGTAATCCAACCAGAACTTGATGAAAGCGATGTTTGAAGAGGACTTGAGAAATGAGTATGCGTACTCAAATCATCCAATTCGTTGGAGTGGTTGACGAATGGAGACATGGTTACGGTAAGGAAAATAACGGCTACAAACCATACACGCATGTTAAATGCTCGGCAGCGGCTTAAAAAATGCTTTTGTATCAATTGTGGAACAAACCCATTGAACCATTGACACATGAGCATATAACTAACGAACACGTGTGACATTCATGGTCGCAACACTTCCCCTGATTGAAGCCATTCATCAGAAGGCAAGTGTTACGGCCATTGCTTTGCATCCAACCTCTGGACACCTTTTGATTGGCAACAAAGACGGTTTGGTTCAGTGCATTGATGCACGAAGCGACATGAACAAAGTTCTCGCAAAAATACAAGTCCAATCGAAAATTATTGATGTGGCTTGGAGTACAAACAAGATTGTCATCCTCGATGAAACCAACGGATTGCATGTTTATTCAATGGATGCAGATGAACTGTGGACCTCAGAATTTGAAGCAGGAGGCGCTCAATTGAATGTAGGTAAGCAAATTCTTGCACTCGATGGAATTGGTACATTACGCCAGTACACTCTCGATGGCCAAGCGTATACGAATGTTCAGCGAGACGTTCGATCGTTCTCGGCGAGAAACGATTCGATTCAACTCATCCTTGAAGACCAAACTGTCGCTACGACCGACGATCAACTGAATGTTCTCTTTCGACGGAAACAACGAGGCGAATTTGGCGAAGATATTGTCGCAGTAGGCGCCGGCCAGGGAAAGACATGGTTTGTTGCAAGAGAAGGACACGCTCTTGTTCCTGGCGAGGAAGAAGCTCTTGAAATCGAGATTTATGCAGACGACCAATTGCTTCATCGTGATGAATTGAAAGGGCGGGTGAAAGCATCTGCATCGAACGCCTCATGTCACTACCTTGGGTTGGACAACGGTGATATCTTTGCAGTCGAAGGTCGAAATCTCCGTCAATTAACTTCCTTCAGTTATCCAATTCAATGCTTAGCTATTCATGAAAAAACTGTAATTGTTGGAACCTGGTTCTACATCTATGGATTTGATATCGAAACAGATGAAGTCGTTTGGCAAATCGAGCATAAGGGCATGATTGAAGGTTTGCAAATTGATGATTCAGGACATCTTGCTTTCTTTGGAGAGGATCAGAATGACTGGACAGGAGCTGAACCCGTGGGCATTTGCGATCTGAACCAAAAACGGGTTGATGTTGATGCATCTTTCCTGCAAGGTTGGTTTGAAGAAGAAATCGTTGAGGTAGAAACCAATCCGGAAGTTGTCTATAGAAACGTTGATGATTTCACGAATTTACTCTCCGAAGAAGAACAAGAATCCTACAAACAAAATCAGAATGATTTCAATATTGGACTCGATTCACTCGTCGATGCGATGAATGAAGTGGTCTCTGTTGAAACGGGAGATAATGAGCAAGATGATTTTAACGATTTGCTTCAATTTTTGCATGAAGATGCTGATGAAATCATTCTTCCGAAGGCATACGCTGGAGAGAATCAGTCGGTGCGCTTGGTCGATTCAGAGGCAGCTATCGTCACATTGGATGGGTCGCAATCCTCCGATCCACAAGACAGGATTGAGTCGTGGTCATGGCTCGATTCAACTGGACGTGAGATTTCAACCGAACCGAAGGTGCGTGTCAAATTATCCTCGGGCAGTCACCGGTTCGAACTAAGGGTGTTTGATTCAGAAGGCGGTATGACATCCGATTCCATTCAGATTACGATTGAATCCTCAGACTCATGAAGGAGAAGGCCTTAGCGTAATCATGGGCGTTCATTCTCCACTCATCGAGAACTTTCTTGTCGGCCCTCTACAAATGCGATGCTCAGTTGTTACCGATTGTGCAACCGGGGACACGGTCATCATTGATGGAGGTGATGAGCCTCAACGTCTTATTGATTGGATTGAATCCTGTGCAGGAACTGGCCCGCATTGGTCAACACATACAGTGGATGAAACCAAAAAAATCCAACGAAAGGTTGTTGCTCTGCTCAACACACATGCTCATTTTGACCATAGTGGGCACATCCCTACATTGAAACAGCATTTCGATGTTGAATGGTATTTGCATCCAGATGATACGTTTTTGCAGACGCTTGCAAAGAAAGCAGCGATTCGATACGGCATCAATTTACCAGAACCTGCAATTGCAGACCATGCAATAATGGATGATCAGATACTCTCGCTTGGCTCGCTTGATTTTGAGATTCTTCATACACCTGGCCACACGCTTGGTGGATGTTGTCTCCGTCTGCTCATCGATGGGGATGCCGATCATCTCTTTGTTGGCGATACGCTGTTTGCAGGGTCTGTTGGCCGCACCGATTTGGAAAACACTGGCGGAGACTTCAACGTCTTATCCAACAGTATTCGAACGAAACTATGGCCACTTGACCCTGCAACAATTGTGCATCCCGGACACGGTCCGCTCACAACGATTGGTCACGAGAAAGCAACAAATCCTTTCGTTGGCGATGGCGCAGGAGAATCCGGCGTCTACACGTTCGGAAAATATGCCTAGCCAAGCAAGTTCGAGAGCGCATCTTGGAACACCGGCAATGTTTCTTCCCAAGTAGCAACAATTCCGTAATCAGCATGTTGGAAGATGGGCGCATCCGCATCCTTGTTGATGGCAACGATGTACTTTGAAGAGCGCATGCCTGCGAGGTGTTGGATGGCTCCAGAGATTCCGACGGCGATGTAGAGATTTGGGTTCACTGTTTTTCCAGTTTGCCCAACCTGCATCGAGTGAGGGATTTCTTCCCACGTGTCGACGGCTGCTCTGGAGGCCCCGACTGCAGCTCCAATCGTATCTGCAACAACCTCAAGATGTGAGAAATTTGCGGGTGATCCCATACCTCGTCCACCTGAAATGATGATGTTTGCTTCTGAGACATCCAACCGAGCACTTGCTCGTTCCATGACCTCTTGGACAGCTGTCTTCACATCGCCAGAAGCGTCAACAACAGCGACTTCGTTTGAAGAACTTGATGAAACTGCAGAAAAGACGTTAGCACGAACTGAGAGAACAACGTCACCATTGACCGAGACAGTTTGATTTGCCTTACCCGAGTAAATTGGCGACGTGAGATTGTTGCCTTCGATTGAGACCACATCTTGTACGACGGAGAGGCCTCTTCGCGCTGCGAGTCGTGATGCGACATCTTTGCTACGTGCAGTCGCAAGGCAAAGGATTGTACCACTTGGAAGAGCGCTATCAAGAGCACTTGCCCAACCACTACTATCGTTACCAGCGAACACATCGGATTTGACGGCGAGTACTTTTGCAACTCCGTCATACGATGAGGCAACATTTGCGATGGATGCATCTGTGCACGGTACGACGACAGTCACATCCCCACCCATGGCTTGGGCAGCAGACACGAGCTCTGCGGTCGAAGCATTGACAGTTCCTTTTGTTAATTCAGCAATTACGATTTTGTTTGACATATCTTTCACCTCAAATTACATTGGCTTCATCACGAAGAAGTTGTACAACCTCTGCAGCACTTGAACCACCTTCAAACGTCTTTCCCGCAGGCTTTGCTGCTGGCATGGAGTGGTTTGCGATGGTAACAGTTGACGCTGGGGCTTCAGCAGAAATCACCTCAACTTGAGCTCGCTTTGCCATCATGATTCCTTTGACGTTTGCCTTTCGTGGTTTGAAGTCGCCTTTGTCGCAAGAGATAACCGCTGGGAGAGGGACACGGATGTGTGCAACTCCGGCCTCAACTGGCATCGAAACTGTCACATCGTCACCAAACTCGGCACCAATGACGTTTGAAGCGTTTGACCAGCCAAGTCGCTCTGCAAGTCCTGGTCCTGTTGAACCCGCGCCGGTGTCTGCTGCAGACTTGCCGCAGTAGACGACATTTGCGCCCAGTGTTTCGATCGCTTGCTTGAGAACGGATTGAAGCGCATTGGAGTCAAGATCAGCCCACGCGTCACCCCACACCCGTACAATGTTGTCAACACCCATTGCTTTTGCATCTTTGAGAATCTTTTCACTACCCGCCGCTCCGACGGTCAAAGCAGTGACTGTACCTCCGGCAGCTTCCTTGTGTCGAAGTGCAGTTTCAATCGCAAAACTGTCGTATGGACTCATTTCCATTTTTACTGCAGAAAGGTCGACACGACCTCCTTGGACAGAAATTTTTGCATTTGTATCTGGAACTTGCTTGACCAATACGACAATTGTAGGCATCACTATCATTCCTGCGAATAAGATTCGATTCATGAAGATTGGCTTTGAGCCGCTTAGAATTCTGATATGAAATGGGGAACAAACAGAACCTTTACAGGCCGTCTTTGGTCAGGCGAAACTCCATGTCAGAAGAACGTCACATACCGGGCCCTCCGAGCGAACTTGCAGACACTTTGAATCACTGGAGAGACCTGTTTCAAAGGAAGCATGCAGAGGATTTTGAAGCTCTGAAAGGATTGGATGCGATGGATGTTCCAATATTTTCCTTCCTCGTTGATTATGCAGATATTGATCAAGATGACCTTCTCAGTCTTCGATTTAATGAATTTCCAGAAAACACCGTCGAACAAGCAAACGAAGTCCTGCGATCAATGGGCTCTGAACATACCGATGTGCGGTGTGTTCTGAGGCCGATTCTGTTTCCAGATGAGAAATTGAAAAGCGTTTCCAGTTTGCGAATGCGAAACCGTGGTGAGTTGGTAAGTCTCATTGTCAAGATTCACGATGTTGGGCCCCGCCTCGGCTATCTCAAAAGGGCGCTTTACACATGCAAAGCCTGTGGCCACAGAGAGGAAGTTCCACAACGCGTTGCCCGAGAGCGCAGGCGACCAGCAGGACCCTGTCGTGTTTGTCTTGAAGATGCTCAACAGGCGTTGGGGGACAACGTTTCCTACAGCCTCTACAAGCGCCTCGAATCTCTCTTGCAACTTACTGCAGAGGGTTCATTTTACCAAGACATTCAATATCTAAGCGTTCATGATGCCAAAGAACCGAACGAACAACCCATTCAGGTTCTAGTTGATGACGAATACGTCGATAGGCACAAACCAGGCGAAATCATCCGAATTAACGGCATTGTTTCCATCGACCCGATTCCAGATCGAAATTTCATAAAGGATACTCGTCGAATCTTACAAGTTCGAGCTTTGAGCATTGAAGAAGTTTCATGATGTGATCTCAAGCATCCGCTTGTAGGCTTCTGGGTTTGCTTCGAAATGCTCGGCGATTGAGGACAAACCCGCTGCGACGCCAGCAGCGACGCCCATCTTCGCGTCGAATGGATGCAAAGTCCCATCCATCACTGCAGTTTTGAAGGATTCCAAGTCCTTCCACGTGCTTGGTTCACCAAATTTTGGATTTGGTGTGACTTGAATGTGTCCAAATTCGGGAAAAACAACATGTTCAGCAAGTTCGTAGACTGGGGAATGTTCATCTGCAGGATCAAGATATGCTTTCTTCATTTTCTTTTGCACCTGTTCAAGTGTGTCGTGAAGAAGAAGCGCTCCGTTCGGATCAGACTTGCTCATCTTGTGGTCGAACGAATCCATACGTACGCCTGATGCTTTCAGTGAGGAAAGGATAGGTGTGTGGAGACAGGTTGCTTTTTCCCAATTCCACTTCGATGCCATATCCCGCATGAACATGTGGGCTTTGCGTTGATCCATTCCTCCAATCGCAACGTCAATGTCGAGTTCAAAAATGTCGGCAGCCTGCATAGCAGGGTAATAGAACTTTGATAAATCATTGTCTGAGGAAGATTCATCCCGACCCATAATGGTGAATGTTTTTCGCACCATTGGTAGCGTAGCCCCTTTTGAACAACGGAGAACGCGAGCCCAATAGTCTCCAGAATTCATGAGTTGACTCGCCCAGTAAAAGCGAAGTTGCCCTGGCCCATCACCCTCCTCGGGATGGTCAAGAAGGGCACGGAAGGTTTCCTCCATGTACACCGCTGTTTGCTGAATGTCTTCCATGTTGCCTCCAAACTTGTCGTTGACCCATGCGTGCCAGTCGGCAAGGAAAATGAGGACGTTTGCATCAGCTTCAAGCATTCTTTTGAGTTGAAGAGAGAGGACCTTCCACCCGATGTGTGCCCGACCACTTGGTTCAAAACCAACATAGCAACGAATGGTTCCATCACCACCCATCGATGTCTTTTCTGCTAAGCAGTCAACGATGTGTTCGATTCCAACACTCTCTTCAACATCTCCAATCATGAGATGAAGACGCTTTCGATCTTCATTTGAGAGTTCTTTAATCCGCTCGTACCGCTCTTCAAAGGGTTCGAGAAGAGCATCAAGAGTCATAAAAAAACCTCAAACAAGTTCACTGAGTTTCTTGACACGCCCTTCTGAAGGAGGTTCACCACGTTCAATCATTGCTTCCAATTCCGCAATCATCGTCTCGGCCTTATCGATTGTTTCTTGCGTAACGGTCGTGCTCATTTCAATCGACTTTCGAATCATCTTGATGGCGGATTTAGCCTTTGAGAATTTCTTTGCATCCTCTTTGGCTTTGTCACCACGTTGTTTTGCAGAATAGCCAGTTGCTTCATCGAGGAAGGCAGACCATCGACGTCGGCTTTCCAACGCTTTTTCACGACCACCATCTGCAGAGAGGAAGGCTTCGAGATCTGCACCTTTCAGTTGCGTTACAGCAACTTGCAACTTTCCTTTGTCTGTGTAGAATCCGTGAATGCTTGAAAGTAGACCAAATGATGCTTGGAATTCTCCGTCAGCATTGGCTTGAACATGCTCAAAATGTTGTGCTGCTAACTTTGCCAAACCTGCATTTCCACCGATTGATTTTTCGATACCTCGTTTAACTGCGAATCGCTCCATGACAACCCATCGGTACGAACCTCATAAGGCTCGCGAAGAAGAAACCAGCCAAAGAGTGGGGTTTTTCCGTCAAATCATGTGGGACGACCATGCGCACAAGGGCTGTTTTGATGTTGCTCGTCCTTCTTATAGCGCCACTGGCAAGCGCAACCGAGGTTGGATTCAAACGGGAAAATCCTTTATTGAAACAAGCGCTAAGTATTCAATCGGGTGAAGTTTCACCAAACGGATCAAGCGTTCTGATCGTTGGTGACGACGGGTTTGTTCACATGATTTCTGCCCTAAATCCAGGCGATAGAAGTCTCGATACACCGGTTGATAGCGACAGAACTGCACGATTCAACGATGTTTCTTGGCACCCGAACGGAGAAACTGCATTGATTTCAGGCGATTACGGCGCTGCTCTTCGATATTCCTACAAGGACAACAGCATCGACGCAGTTAACGGAGCTGGAATCGTAGGATCCGTTGAATTGACCGCAACTTCCTGGAGAGCAGGGGGAGATCTTGCGTTTTTCGGAGCAAAGAACGGAAACATCTACAGTTTCAGCGAGGGTGAAGGAATGGTTGAATTGAACAACACCCAATCCTCAGAGGTTTCAGATATTGCTTGTCATCTGGAGCAGAACATTTGTGTTGTCTCAACTCTCGGTGACGGTCTTGCAGTCATTGACAGAACCCGAGAAGTCACCTGGCTTGATGGAACCTCTGGTGACACTTGGGTTGCAGTTGACTGTTCGGACCCCACCTATCTCAAGTGTGCCGCATTCGCAAGTGGTAGAAAGCATGTATCAATTACACTCGATATTCAAGATGCATCTAAATCAACGACTGGTCAAGTTCAACAATTGTTGGAAGGCTCGACCGAATTCATTGCTGCAAGCAGAGGATACGACGGAACTTCTCTCATCCACCTCGCCCCAATGGAATCAGTACGATACCAACTCGATGCTGACATGGGTTCTGTTTTCATGCATGTTGAATCCGATGCGATAACGTCGTTTGATGCTGAGATATCCGGCCAACGAATTGCATTCATGTGGGAGGTTGGTGAAGATTCGGGTTGGTTCCTGACAAATGAAGGAGAAATTGTTGAGATTTATCCTGTTGAAACCTATGAGAGTCTTGGCATTATGGAGACGATTGTTTTTGCAGCGGTTGCCATCTCGGTGCCGGGAGTCATCATTGGATTGATTTTCATGAACAGCCCGTATTTGCAGAGAAAGTACAGGCAACTGCGTGGCTTTGAAAAGAAAGAATGAGCAGAAAGAACATTTGTTCCAAGGGCTAAGGTTCATCAATTGTGTCGCACCCCACGATTTGAGGGAACGGAATGGAACCTTTCGAAGCCATCGACTTTTACGATATCGAATCTTTACTCACTGAAGAAGAAATCATGATCCGTGACCTTGTCCGAGAATGGGTCGATGAAGAAGTCATTCCAAAGATTGAACAAGCGTGCGAAGAAGGTGTCTTTCTCGATGAGTGGCGTGTCGCGCTCGGTGAGATGGGTGTTCTCGGTGCACCACTCAAAGGCTACGGCTGCCCGGGTTTGTCCTATGTCGCTTACGGGTTGATTTGTCAAGAACTTGAACGTGGAGATTCAGGACTTCGTTCCTTTGCGTCTGTGCAAGGATCGCTTGCAATGTACCCAATCTGGGATTTCGGAAGTGAAGAACAAAAGAATCACTACTTGCCAAAGATGACATCTGGAGAATGGATTGGATGCTTTGGATTGACTGAACCAGATTATGGCTCAAACCCAGGAGATATGATTACCAAGGCGGAAGACAAAGGTGACCATTATTTGCTCAACGGGGCGAAGATGTGGATTACCAATGGAACCATTGCTGATGTTGCCGTTGTATGGGCGAAACTCGATGGCGTCATCCGTGGATTCATCGTCGAAAAAGGAGATGAAGGATTTAGTGCACCAGAAATGAAAGGAAAACACTCACTCAAGGCATCGGTCACATCTGAACTCGTGTTCCAAGACTGTAAGATTCCAAAGGACCGAATTCTGCCGGGTGTGAAGGGACTACGTGGACCATTTTCATGCCTCAACAATGCCCGATACGGAATTTCATGGGGTGCACTTGGCGCAGCGATGGCGTGTTTCCACAGTGCGAAAACCTATGCATTAAGCAGAATACAATTCGATCATCCGATCGCATCGTACCAACTCGTTCAAAACAAGTTAGCATGGATGCTTCGTGAGATAACCAAAGGTCAACTCCTCGCCTATCACCTTGGTCGAAAGAAAGACGATGGTACATGGTTCAACGAGCAAATTTCACTCGCCAAGATGAACAACGTTGACATCGCTCTTGAAATCGCTCGAGTTTCGAGAGACATCCATGGCGCAAATGGCATTCTCGATGAATATCCAGTCATGCGTCACATGGCCAATCTCGAGTCTGTTAAGACCTATGAAGGCACACATGATATCCACAATCTCATTCTTGGCCGATACATCACTGGAATACAGGCATTCACTCGACAGGCTTGATCGTCGATGTACGCATACCTCCGTTTGTTACGGATGTTTTTCGTTCATGCTTTTCGACGGAAACAGGTCATCAACCCGTTGGAAGAACAAACATGGCGAGTTCGACCCGGAATCTGGGACATCGACGTTTATCCAGAGGTCAACAATGGACGACATTTTGTTTTGTTCGATTTAGCTCGGTATGACCTCGCTTTGAAAATCGGATTGTTTCGATGGGTTCGTAAGAAGAAAGCGGCTTTTGTGGTAGGAGGATCAAGCATCCGATACCGTCATCGCTTGCGTCCGTGGCGAAAAATGGAAGTCAAAACCAAACTCGTTGGTATGGATGAACGATTCTTTTACTTCCAGCAGCGGACTGTTCAATCCGGGCGAACATGCTCAAGCGCCTTGTTGCGAACAGGTGTACGCAAGAACGGAGCAATTCTCACATCAAAGGTGCTTGATGGCATTGGTTTGGAAATCGAACCGTTCATGGAACCATGGGTCGAACAATGGAACCAATGGGACGAAGGCCGCCCTTCGTAAGGGAAATTAAATCAAACATTGGGCAGTAAACCAACGCGCGCCAGTCCACCCCATACAGGGTCGAGGAATCGTGGCAAAAATCGATGTCGTAGGTAAACCGCAGCAGCGAGGCTCAACTTTTGCAATTTGTTGAGTTTGACGCGTCGAGTAAATACATCACCTTGTTGCTTTTCGATTTGTTTCAATATTTTATCATAAAACGCAATCATAGCTGCGGGTGAGTATCGAGTTCTTCGAGGAAGCAGTGGGAGAAGTTGTCGGGCTTCTTCGAGATACGTGCGTGCTCGCTTCGCATAGTGGTGGCAATAAGGCTCCCAAGTTGAATTGAGAATAACCTTTCCACCAACAAGGTTCTGTTCGGTTATGCCATTTCTTTCGAGTTCGTCCAGCGGAAGGTAAACACGATCTCGTTCGATGTCTTCACCAACATCGCGGAGAACATTGGTCAATTGCATGAAGATGCCCCAAGATTCAGCGAACTTACGGGCTCGTGGATCATCGTATCCATAGATTTCTATGCACATCAGGCCGACAACAGAGGCCACACGGTAACAATAAACATACAACTCTTCGAATGTCCGGTATCGGTTGCTGTAAAGATCGTCTTCCATTCCAGAGATGAGGTCATCAAACACACCTCGTGGTATGTTGTATCGCTCGATTGTGTCTTTGAGTGCAAGGAAAACTGGATCCGTGCTGTAGACATCGTTGTAGCATGTTGAGAGTTTCTTCCTGAAGAAAAACAGTTGATTGATTTTGTTGAGGTAGACATCATCGTCCAAGATTGTTGTTCGGTTTTGCAGCGACTCAAGTTGTTGGCGGTATTCCGCGGCCTCTTGACTGAGTTCAGTGGTGGAACCAGGGAAACGATCTGCCCAATCGCCATCAGCGATGTCATCTGCTCGGCGACAAAATGCATAGACTGCGCACATTGCCAGTCGTTGTTCCTCTGGCAAATACTTGAAGGAGTGATAGAAGTTCCCTGCTTCCTTTTTGGTGAGTTCTTCACAATACCTGTAAGCCAAACGGTACAATTCAACAGGGGGTTGATCGGACCATATTGGTGCATCAAGGTCAACAAATGGGTCAATCAATTCATTCTCATCATTGAACAAACCAATCATCATTGCACCTTCGCGCAGGGCTTCCATCGCCGTAACGCTCACTGCTTTGACAGCATCTCGTGCAAGCATGACACCCGCTCTTAGTCGGTCCAACGGTGTTGGTGATGTTTTCGCCTCGACTGAATTGTCTGCCCCTCCTTTGAGTGGGAAAAGCAGGTCCAGAGGTTTCCGGCGTTCCAACATCGTAAACAACTCTCCCTAACGCTCGTTGTTTAAGAGTCCTCCTCTCGAAAGTTCGGACAACGACTTGGTTAACTTATTTGTGAGTTTTAACTCACTAAGAATACTTCTATGCATTCTTATTTTTTTCAAGGAGGCGTTTCACACCTCCAGGGAGAATCAAGGCGCGAAGTAATTTCTTGAAGTAAACTTTCATTTCATCCCGAGTAACTTTGATTTTTTCATCCGAATCGAGAATATTTCCTTCCCTTAGCAGTGTAACCGTCCGTTGGCCGATCAGAACGGGAAGCATCGAGGCTGCTTTGAGTCTGAACTGACGGTCAGGAATCATGCGAATGTATTCAATTGCTGCATCCAGATGCGCACTTGTCAAGTCGAGATACATATCGTAAAGCGGTCGGAATGCATCGATATTGGTGTGATCGAGCAACTGATTCGGAGTCAATTCATGCTTCTTTAGTGATGGTTCTGGTATGTAACAACGACCAAATCGTAAAT
Organism: Candidatus Poseidoniaceae archaeon; assembly: GCA_965662895.1. GTDB lineage: Archaea > Thermoplasmatota > Poseidoniia > Poseidoniales > Poseidoniaceae > MGIIa-L2. The sequence continues at coordinate 74,346 of CBFIJH010000008.1, forward strand.
CTTCAGGAATATCACGAAGAATGTTGATCATTTGCAATGCTTTACCGAAACGAATTCCATTTTCAAAGAACACTTCTTCTTTGTCTTTCGGCAAGGAAATGATGTGGGCCAATGACATCTTTGTCCAAAAGACGCCTACACATCCTGCTACTCTGTAGGTGTAATCGTCCAATTCTTGTTCGGATTTAAGGGCGGAAATATCTCCACCCTCACGAGCAATTCCAAAACGTTGCAAATCAAGGATTTGTCCTCCGACAATCACATCCAAACATTCCAACATCCGTTCTTGGTCGCCATCGCTGTAGATATGTAGGGCATTGACAACCTTCTCAACATTTCTCAGGAGTTCACCTTCATCGGGATTGGATTGAATGTCAGCGAGGGCAGCCAAATCTGGCAATTGGGTGGATCTTCCCTGTGCTACATCGTTATATTCGGTTAATGCTTCGATAAGTGAAGCCGTTTCACCATCTTTCGAATCTGCAATGGTGTCTGCTACTCGAGCGAGGAGATAGAGAAGTCCGATTTGTCCGCGAATCTTCTTGGGAAGATACTTCAGAGTTGGGTAAAACGAACGCGATGTTTTTTCCAAGAGGAGGTCAATTTCAGCGTCAATAAGAACCGACATGTCTTCCCCCAAGTTCGACCAGAAACCTCTCCCGCATGAACATTCTTCTATATTCTAGGCGCATTTACAAAACATTGTAACGAAGACTTTAGAATCAAGGATGCATAGGTTTGGAAGGGTGAGGAGATGGAGTGTGGTTCATGTGGCGCTGTCATACCCGATGATTCCATTTTCTGTTCCGAGTGTGGAGCACGCCAAGAATTCTCTCGAGCAGGTAGCTTTTCAGCAGTAGGAACGACAAGTTTGGGTGGCGGTGAAGCAACCGGAGGCCGTGGTTTTGGTGTCGTCTCGGGTGAAGCGGTACGTCAACAGAGAGAGATTCAACAACAAGGAATGCCTCAAGGAATACCTGCCGACATCCTTCAGAACATCGCATCAGGAATTCAACAACAAAACAACCTCCCTCCTGGTGGCCAACTTCCACACCAACAACCCGGTCAATTCCCTAATCAGATGAGCAACCAATTCCCACAACAGCAACCATTCGTCCCCCAACAAAATCCAATTCAGCAGAACGTACCAGTCAACACCCAACAAAGTGATATCCCTCAACAGCCAAGAGGTCCAACCCTTGGAAGTGGCGCCGTTCCAACATCCGTCGGTGAACAACAACTTGGGAAGCAACTCGGCGGTACGGCGGTCACAAACAATCCAGCCGCATCACCAACAGATGCGATGGTCAATCGATTGGCAGAGGCGGAACGTGCGGTCAAAAATGAACGAAGAAGTCAATGGTTGAATATGAACCAATCGAGTGCTTCAAATGTTCTTGCAAATTTGGGTGCTGATCTTCCATCACATCTCAAGGATGCGCAAGGCATAACGCCCGCAGCTGAAGTTCTTGCTGGTACAATGGGCCAATCAGCATCCGATGGCCCGAACGACGCTCTGCTTCGACGCATGTGCGAGGTTGCTTCTCGCAGAGTGGCTCGAAAGCGAGGTGTTGCCGTCGAGACACCGGAGGCAAAAATTGTCGATGGAACGTTGGTGGTCAATCTAACCTACGTTGATGATGGTCGAGTTCTTGACACCCCTGAAGATCTCAGTTCTGCATTTGAGCACGCAATCCAAACCGAGGTTGCTCTCAAAGGGTACGATATGACAGTTGAAATCGTTCTATCATGCATGAAGGATGGCGAATTGTCAACGATTGGAGAAGAGGCCGAAGAGAACGATGAAGAGATGTTTGCTTGCGAAGTCTGTGATGGACTTGTCAAGGAATCGGATTCAAAATGCCCGCACTGCGGTGCAATATTCGAAGAAGAGGAAGAAATTGTCGAACAAACCCGTAAGGGACCTCCTGGACCTACACGAGCCGGTCCCCCGGGACCTTCGAGAGCAGGGCCACCGGGACCAAAGAAAGGAGGACCACCAGGGCCCTCTCGTTCAGGACCACCAGGGCCAAAGAAAGGTGGACCACCAGGACCTTCCAAAGGCGGACCGCCTGGGCCAAAGAAAGGCGGACCGCCTGGGCCATCACGCGCAGGACCATCCAAAGGTGGACCGCCTGGGCCAAAAAAAGGTGGACCACCCGGACCATCCAAAGGCGGACCTCCTGGGCCAAAGAAAGGCGGACCTCCGAAGGGCGGACCGTCTGGACCAAAGAAAAGCGGACCACCTGGTCCGAAGCGAGGCCCTCCGAAATGAGGAGGCGATTAGTTGGAAAACCTAGACAATGACTTCGGAAATATCCGATTCTCTGGAACTTTACGCCCCTCACAGGATGCAGCCGTATCAATTATCAAACCACAACTCGATTTGAACGAAAAAAGGCTCCACATCGTCGCACCACCTGGTTCAGGAAAGACGGTTCTTGGTCTCTACGTTTGGTCCGATCTGGTTCGAGTTCCTACGCTTGTCCTTTCTCCAAATTCAGCGATTCAGGCACAGTGGGCTGCTCGAACTTCTTTGTTCGATCTTGATGGAAAAGAAGACCAAATCAGTACTGACCCCAAGAATCCAGGATTGTTAACATGCCTAACATATCAATCTGTAACCATGCCCAAGCGAGGCGGAGAAGACCTCGATGTGACGGCTATCGAACTCTGGGCAGAAGTGCTCGTAACAAAAGCAGAAGCAGATACGAATGAAGCCGCATTGCTGTGGATTGCGGATTTGAAGCGAACGAATCCTGATTATTTTGATGAGCGTTTAGGCATCTATAGAAAAAAGGTTCGTGACGATTTTGCAAAGAATGGAAACGCTTTATGGACGCTCCATGATTCAGCAAGAAAGACCTTGACGAGACTCAAAAACAAGGGCATTGGAATGATTATTCTGGATGAATGTCATCACTTGTTGCATCATTGGGGAAGAGTCCTATCTGAATTAAAAGAATTCTTCGATGATCCAATTGTTCTTGGTCTCACCGCAACACCTCCCGATTTCTCAGCGGTGAAGCAAAAGAACGCTGACCGCTATCACGATTTCTTTGGTGAAATCGACTATGAAGTGCCAATCCCTGCGCTCGTTCGAGATGCAAATCTTGCTCCATATCAGGATCTTTGCTATTTCGTCCGACCTGCTGAACATGAAGTCGAGTACATTGCGAAGGTCGATGATGAATTTGATGAAATTCTCGCTGAATTGGAACAGCCTCCTGCTTACGAAAACGGAGTACCTCGCTTACAAGATTGGGTGTATCAACAACTCAATGACAAAGTTTTGCCGGGAGGTAAGTCAGTCACGTGGACGACATATGCCAAACGAACCGGAGGCTTCAGTGACGCTGCGAGAATGTATCTCAAAAATTGCAAGATGAGCCTTCCACCAGATGTACCCTCGTTCAAGGGTTCCGAATGGGGCCGGATGGCATATCTTCGTCTCGTCCTCGATCGTTACGTGCGGCATGGCCTACGACGATCTGAATTAAAAGAGGACCATAAGAAGGGAGAGATTTTAACAAACCGACTTCAATTGCTTGGAATGCAAATCACAGAAACTGGGATTCGCCCATGTGCATCACCAGTTGGAAGAATAATGGCCTATGCGGCAAGCAAAATTGAGGCACTTTCTGAGATCATTTCCACTGAAATGCAATCTCTCGGACAAGACATTCGTGCTGTTATCGTCACCGACTATGAAAAGACCTCTGCAACAGCCTTGGTCGAAGGCGTCATGGACGATGAAGCAGGCGGTGCGATTGCGGCGTTCAGGTCCCTTGTGAAATGCGATTCAGGTGACATTCTTGACCCTATTCTCATGACGGGCAGTACGGTCTTGGTCGATGACGATCTTTCTGAACGATTTCTCGAAGCCGCTCGAGCTTGGATTGCTGAACGTGATCTGGACATCGAATTAAGGGCGCGTCATGAAGAAACCTACCACGTCATAGTTGGTCGAGGAAAGGATTGGATTCCTCGATACTACTCCCTTATGATTACCGAATTCTTCCAACAAGGACTAACAAAGTGTTTGATTGGCACGCGTGGACTTCTGGGCGAAGGCTGGGATGCATCGAAGATCAACGTACTCGTTGATTTGACAACTGTTACGACGAGCATGAGCATTAATCAACTGCGAGGTCGCTCGATGCGATTGGACAAGGATTGGCCTGAAAAAGTAGCCAACAATTGGGATGTTGTTTGTTTTGCGGATGAATTTACCCATGGTTACAAAGATTATGTCCGATTTGAGAAGAAACACAAACAACTGTACGGTGTTTGTGATGATGGAGCGATCGAAAAAGGCGTAGGACACGTTCATGCAGCCTTCACTGAAGCTGAGCCTGAGGGAATCAGCGAAGGAATGAATTTGTTCAATGAAGAAATGCTTATGCGTTCGAGAAATCGTGAGAAAGCAAGAGATTTATGGGGCATTGGACAACCATTCAGTGCACATCCAAGAGCTGCAATCGAGGCGCAGGCAAACGAAGATAACTTTGGGCTTGGGTCAGGATTCAAGTTTTCATCGAAAGAAATTTGGAGTGGACAATCACTCGTGCAGGCGATGGCATTGGTCGTTTCAAACAGTCTGATCCACACAGGACATATTTCGAACACGTGTCGAGCATCGGGAGGCGATCGTGGGGGTGGTTGGATGAGGATGCACCTTACCAACAGCACTGAAGAGGAATCCAAGATATTCTCTGAAGCGCTTGGAGAAGTCCTCGGGCCTTTGGAAAACCCGAGGTACGTAATATCTCGACATTCGCGTTTCTTCAACGAGACTTGGTTGACCAAAATTCTACCAGAGGTTTTGGCGAAATATTTCCGCCCAATCGAGTCCAAACTTGTGATGTATCACTCTGTTCCAAAGATATTAGCTGGCAAACGTGCAGATGCAGATGTGTTCTTGCAGTATTGGCAGGAATTCGTCAGTCCAGCGGAATTGTTCTACGCGCACAGTGCTGAAGGTAAACTACGTGTTGAAGCCATTCGAAAGCAAAATCTCGGACCAAAGAATGCAACCAAGGAAAAGCAGATTTTCCTATGAGCAACTCGGACAGGTGATTTTGTCACCTTTGCAAGCAGAACAGAATCGGTTTCGACAACTAAAACATCGAAAGTCAAACACCGTTACGGGTGTTGAGCATGTCGAATTTGCACACACCTCAGTGGCTTGAGTCGATGATTCAGGCATCGAAGACCAAAATGCAGCATTTGAAGTCGTGCTTGCTTGAGGGGCCGGAGTATGAGATCCCACAATGGTTTGAGCGCTTACTTGAACACCCCCCATATTGAGAACTTCTTGCACGTAGAGATTTGAAAAAAATGGTTTGGATGCTATATCACCACGATTGAAAAACGATGCATAGGTTGCAGCAGCTTGCTCAACACTCATTCCACTCAAATCACTCACCTGCATTTTCCGAATGAGTTGGTCATACCGATAATTCCCATTGGAGCGCGAATTGGAATGAGAGCGATTCGCTTGAGGATGCATCGTACTGCCCCCCGCAAATCCTTGCTGGCCAATTCCAACCGTGAATCCTTCTTGCAATGTAAATGTCTTAAAAATCAAATGTGCTAGACCTGTGAATAATAATGTAAAGATCCCGAGGAAGCAGACAAAATCGCTCTCTGGAAACAAAGAGGGGAGCGCGATTGCAATGAGATACAACGCACCCAACCTTACTCTCTTTTTTTCTGCCACTGCCAACACCACACCCCAAGAGGTTGGCCATGGCGCCGTCTCCAAGCGCCATGGCCGATTGGGTCTTAACCTACTTGCCCAAGCAAGTGCATGTCATTGTCCGAAGACTCCATTGGAGACATGTTACACTTTTACTGTCGGTCTATAAACAATTATTCCCGAACAGCGATTCGTAACGTTGGTTCTTGTTTCCCGGCGAATGTCGCAGAGGACGGAACTTGACGATGAATGCCCATTCTCCTCTCAAGCTCAAGATGGGAAGCAGAAAAAGACGTCTTTGTGTCCACTTGATGCCCATAGAGGCCAATCGGTTGAAGTTCATCCTGCCAATCTGAATCCTCGTCCATGGCATTCGTGATTCGAATCCAATCGTGCTCTCGTTCCTTCAGAATCGCTGCACGTTTCCTCATTTTGTAGGAAGAGAATAGTTTCACAACTTGAGACCGGGGGAAAGCAAGCGGAGAGAGCATGAGGATACGATCTCCTTGTTGCCAAAACGAGCATGGTCCTAATTTCTCTTCATTGATCATCTCCAAGGCAGTCTCCAATGCTTCTTGACCAGAACCCCATGCACGAGGTAGCCACAACATGATGACTGAGCGGTCTTTTGTCCCGGGTACGTGCGTGCTTGCCTCCACCATGTACTGTTGCATTGTTCGAGTTTCAACAACTTTTTTTCGAGACTTTGATTTCTTCTTTTTGGCCTTCTTTTTCAGCCTTCGAGCCCGTTTGGGAATTATTTGAGATGAATTAATGCGTGGGATGTCTTCAAGCAATTCCTTCAACGGTTTCTTCAGATGTTCCAAGGTAAGAACCGTACATTGGTAACCCGTCGTACCATGAATCGAACCTGGTAAACGAATAATTCGTCGCGAATCTGCTGTGACTCGCTCATCAACATCGAATCCTTTCTCTATGACTTGAGTAAGCAGTTGTTTACGTGATGCTCGAACTGTTTCTTCTCGCTCTTTAGGATCTTCAATAGCGAACTTTTCTCTATCCAAATCCAAGTAAAACAGATGAAACCCTTTGCTGCCCGAAAACGAACAACTCAGAAACTCCATGGAAGTATCAGAAGCGAGGTAATCGTGGAGATCGATGGCAATGGTTCTTGCTTTTTCGAGATTCTTCAGACTCAGGGGCGCCACATCGATGTCGAAGACAATGAGATGGTCAAGGAGAATCGGATGTGGTCGCTCTTTGTCACGAAGACGTGGCAGATCGATTGGATCGAGCCACCTCGAGGTTGAGATGTAGAGATCGCTAACCACATCCTTACCGATGGCTTTGGCTAATGTCTGGTGGTTTCGAATACGTCGACGAGCGGTTACCCATTTTCCTTCAGTAGTTCTCCACCGGTACGAATGCTGATTCGGAGATGGAATCCATGAGAAATCAATTGGATTCTGAGCATAGTGAGCGAGAAGTTCCTTGCTTCTCTCTTCGCTCATATCACTCGTTTCTCAATCCGGCTTTCTTCAAGGCTTCGAGTAGGACTGCACCAAGTTCAGATGGATCTTTTGCACATGCGATTCCTGCTGCTTCAAAGGCTTCGAATTTTTCTTCAGCAGTTCCTTTTCCTCCAGAGATGATAGCACCTGCGTGCCCCATTCGCTTACCTGGAGGAGCCGTTGCACCTGCGACGAATCCAACGATTGGTTTCGAGACGTTCTCTTTGGCCCATGCAGCAGCTTCTTGCTCCGCATTTCCACCGATTTCACCAATCATAACGATGGCTTCTGTTTGCGAATCCGCTTCGAAGGCTGCAAGACAATCAATGAATCCAGTTCCATTGACGGGGTCGCCACCAATTCCCACACAGGTCGATTGCCCTTCACCAATGCTCATGGTTTGAGCAACCGCTTCATACGTTAGAGTACCCGATTTTGAAACGATTCCAATTCGGCCCTTGGCATGAATATGACCTGGCATGATTCCAATCTTCGCACCGCCATTCTCGCCTGGAGTGATGATTCCAGGGCAATTCGGCCCAATCAATCGTACTCCGGGGCGGTTCTCGACAAAGGCAACAGCCTTGACCATGTCAAGTGTGGGAATTCCTTCTGTAATACAGACTACAACGCCCTCGCCTTTGACTTGGTCAAAGGCATCTGCTGCTTCCATGATGGCTTCCCCAGCAAACGGTGGAGGAACGTAGATGACGGTTGCATCCGCGTCTGTTGCTTCAATCGCTTCGAACATTGAATTCCAAACTGGGTAGGAGCTTCCTTGCAATTCAACGGTTTGACCGCCTTTTCCTGGTGTACATCCACCGACAATGTTTGTACCATACTCGACCATCTTATCAGCATGGAACATACCTTGCCTTCCTGTGATTCCTTGTACCAATACCTTCGCGTTCTCTTCAATCCAAATTCCCATCAAGCCTCACCTCCAATCAACTGTACAATCTTTTGAGCACCTTCGGCCAAGTCATCAGCGGGATGGATGTTGAGCGTAGAGGCGGCGAGAATCGCCTTGCCTTCATCGACATTCGTACCAGCAAGTCGTACGACGAGCGGTACGTTGAGATCGAGTGCTTCAGTTGCAGCGATAACCCCACGAGCGATAATGTCGCATCGCATGATTCCACCAAAGATGTTGACGAGAATTCCTTTGACATTCGGGTCTTCGAGAATGATTGAGAACGCTGTCTTGACTTGCTCCTCATTGGCTCCGCCGCCAACGTCAAGGAAGTTTGCAGGTTCTCCACCGTACAACTTGATGACGTCCATGGTAGCCATGGCAAGACCCGCCCCATTGACCAAACAACCGATGTTTCCATCAAGTTTGACGTACGAGAGACCTGTTTCCTTGGCACGTATTTCAACGTCTTCTTCTTCGGAAAGGTCTCGAATTTCGTCCCAATTCTTGTGACGGAACTCGGCATTCTCATCAAAACTAACCTTTGCATCTAGTGCGACCATGTCGTCGTCCCCTGTTCGGACCAATGGGTTGATTTCGACCATAGTACAGTCCTCCTCAAGGAACAACTTGTACAATGATCGGAGCATCTTTCCGAATGACTTGTGTGCTGCACCGGAGAGTCCGAGCGCAAGACCAAGGTCACGGACTTGGTAACCCATCAGACCTGCATTGGGGTCAACATTGACCTTGTGCAATAGTTCTGGAGTTTCTTCAGCGACCTCTTCAATGTCCATTCCACCTTCGGTAGAGGCCATGATGAGAACTGATTTTTGCTCACGATCGACAAGCAATGCGAGGTAATATTCGTGAGCGATGTCACAACCCGACTCAACGTAAAGATGGTTCACAAGTTTTCCTTCTTCACCTGTTTGCTTCGTAACAAGAACATGCCCAAGAATATTGGTGGCAAAGGTTTGGACATCTTCACGAGAGAAGGCGATTTTCACTCCACCCTCCATCACCAAGTCGCCAGAATTCTGGTCGTACAAATTTCCTTTTCCTCGACCACCTGCATGGATTTGTGATTTGACGGCTACAACCTTTGACTGGAGGGCATCATAAGCACTCAACGCTTCTTCAACAGTCTTGCAGTGGACGCCCTCAAGTACCGTTACTCCGTGTGATTTGAACAGTGCTTTTCCTTGATATTCGTGGATGTTCATTGGTTCACCAAATGCTGCGAGCAAAAGAACGCCTTTGAACTGTGCGGACGAAGAGCCTCGACCTACCATCGCGTGTACACTACAACTTGAAAAAGAAAACTACAGTGCGTCAAGCATGCAGGTCGTGGTTCTCGCAGGTGGTTTTGGATCACGATTGCGCCCATGGACCTACAACATTCCAAAACCGATTTTGCCGATGTTGGATAAAACACTGCTTGAACACGTTGTGGAAGTCGTACCGAGCGATATCGTCGATGAAGTTGTTGTTGCTGGCGGATACAAAGTCGAAGACATTGAACAATACTTTCAATCAGCAGACGTTCCGTACGATGTCACTGTAGTCAAAGAAAAGGAACCTCTGGGGACAGGAGGAGCGCTCGGGAACTGCAGTGATGTAGTCTCGGACAACTTCATCTGCCTTAACGGCGACATTATTTCCTCGCTCAATATGCAAGTTGGTCTCGATTTGCATCAGTTGAACGGAGGAATAGGAACATTAGCGCTCTGGGAAGTTGAAGATCCAACACGATTTGGTATCGTTGGTTTGGATGAGAAGAAACGCATAACCAGGTTCAAAGAAAAACCAAAACCAGAAGAAGTGTTTTCGAATCTCATCAACGCAGGATCGTATCTTTTCGAGGATTCAATTTTTGATTACATTCCAAAAGGAAAAAGTTCACTCGAACGCAACGTGTTTCCAATTCTTGCTGAGGAACGTCAACTCAACGGGTTCACCTTTGATGGATATTTCATCGATGCAGGAACTCCGAAGAGTTGGTCGCTTGGCGTGCAAGCGAGCATTGCCAACAAACGCTGGAAAAACGGGAGTAGAATCAACACAAATTGGTTCGCTGATGATTCTGTTCAAATCGATAAGAACAGTGAAATCGAACATTCGATGCTTTCCACAGGCACGTTCGTTGAATCTGCGAGAATTACAAAATGCAGCCTCCTGAACGATGCCATCATCGGAAAGAACTCTGTCCTTAACGAAACGCTCGTTGGTAGAAATGCGACCATCGGTTCGAATTGTTCACTGGATAATGTTGTCGTTGACCACGATTCTATCGTACCAGACAATACACATCTGTCCGATACACAATGGCCTCCCGTTGTATGAATAAATGGAAGATATCAAGAAGAATCAGGGACTGGGATTGCCATGCAGCCGTTAATTGTCGTCAACTTCAAGACCTATCCGACTGCTATGGGAGAGAAAGCTATCGAACTCGCCAAGGCGATGGAGCGTGCCTCAACCGAGCGCGTTCGGATGGTAGCAGTTGTCTCTGCTTTCGATCTTTACGCCGTCAAACAATCGGCTCCAAGTCTTGAAGTCTGGAGCCAGCACCTTGACCCGGTCGGGCAAGGATCTTTCACGGGATGGCTTCAACCAGATAACGCTATAGAACGAGGCGCTCAGGGAACAATCATCAACCATGCGGAACACAAGGTTGACATTCATCATGTTGAAAATTTGATGAAACAACTACCAGATAGTTTCCCGATTTGTGCTTGCGCTGCCAACGTCGATGAAGCAAACAAACTCGCAGAACTCGGACCGACATTCGTTGCTGTTGAACCACCTGAACTCATCGGAGGAGATGTCTCCGTGACGACAGCAGATCCTGCCATTGTTTCAGATACTGTTGATGCCGTCCGTTCCATTAATCCCAACGTACGTGTTCTTTGCGGAGCAGGTGTAAAAAATGGAAACGATGTACGTACAGCTGTCGAACTCGGCGCACATGGCGTCTTGCTTGCCTCAGGTGTTACAAAGGCAGAAAACCTTGATGACGTTCTCAACAATCTCGTCGCTGGACTTGAGTAAAGGGATGTGCAGACATGGCTCGGAAAACAAAACGTAAACCGGTTCGAATCGCCCACGAACTTTCACGGAAACGACGTCGAGATATCGAAAAAGCACTGGCTGAACATGAGATTACAGATCGAGCAGAATGGGATCGAACATCAGAATGGAGCGATTGTCGGTTTTATCGAAAGTTGGTCAAAAAAGGAACAATTCGAACAATTGACCTACCCTTGTTGGAGGTAAGTATAGGCGACCCATGGTCGACCTCAGTGACCATCATTCATGGAAAACGTCCTGGTCCGACCATTACCATCCTTGGCGGAATGCATGGTGATGAACTCACAGGTCCTTCGGCTTGCACTCACCTTCTTAGTAAAGCGTTCACAGATCCTGAGAAAGTACTCGATCCTGAAACACTTGCTGGAACGATCCGTATTGTTCCAGTTGTCAACATGCCGGGATATCGATCAAAATCCAGATACTTCCCGGATGGAAGGGATTTGAACCGAAACTTCCGAGGAAATCCAAAAGGTTCCTCAACACGAAGAGTCGCTGCCCAAGTCTGGAAATATTTGGTTGAAGATTCGGACGCAATCATCGATTTGCATAGCGCAGGTAAGGGTCGCTCAAACATGCCACAACTTCGCGTTGATCTTGCCCATGCAGGTTCCAACATCCTGGCAAAAGCCTTCGGAATCGAAATTCTCCTCGATTCCAAACCACCAAAAGGGTCGCTTCGAAATCAAGCGAATTTGGAAGATATTCCTGCAATAACCTACGAAGGTGGTGGAGCGAATTGGTTGGACCAAGACTCTGTCAAAGTAGCGGTCCATGGAGTCATGAACGTCTTGAGAAAACTCAAGATGGTTCCTGGAAAACCTCACAGGCCACGCTTCAGAATGCTTGCAAGCGGATCAACGTGGCTAAGAGCGGGCGAAGGAGGCCTGCTCGACCTCTTCGTTGATAGTGGTTCAATCATGAATGAAGGCGATGTTGTTGCCCGCATTTCAGATCCTGCAACGCCTGGACTTTCTGTTGATATTCTTGCACCAGAAGATGGATTGATGATTTGCATAGCAACCAACCCATTCGTAGCTGCAGGAATGCCAGTTGGTCATTTCTTACCAATTTCGAAGCACATGTCCCTACTTGAAGAACAAGTTGACGGATTTGGACGATTTGTCACCCAAGGTTCTCTCGATGAACCAGTATGGAGAGAAGAAGAAGAAATTGAAGTCGAAGTTCGAGGAGAATGGGATGGTGGTAGCGTCGACAGTGGTTGGCTTGAGGCTACTCTTGAAGAGGTCAATCGGGAAGAAAATACCGAAGAAGAAGCCTAAGCAAAGGGTAGCGTCTGACAAGACCCACTGCAAGTCCTTTGAATTTCGAATACCTGAGCAATGGCTATTCGGATAGACCCTCTGATAATGTCAACACAAATCTTTGCGTTTTACAAACATTAACTAAGGCAAATTGTTTGGTACAGCTATGCGTCACTTGATATTCATCCTAACGCTGTTGTCCTCATTTTCCTTTGCACAGATTGCCTCAGCACATGGAGGAGAAGAATCACCAGGATTGTCAAATATACAAGTTCTAATCATCTCGGGTGTTTCATCGCTTGTCTTTTTCATATTGTTTGTTGTCGTTAAGAAGTACGATGTAATTATGGCCCGATCCAGTCTATATTCGCTTGTTCTGTTTACTTCAACAGTGCATATTCTGCTTGGGTTAGATGAATCATTGTTAATCGTAGGCGGAGTAGGTGCCTTATCAGTCAGCTTTTTCCCTTTGGTTTCTAATTTCTCAAAAAGAATTTACCAAATAGCAGATTTTGCACTGGCATTGATAGTGCTATCAATGTTCATCGGCTATTTTGTTTACAATCATGATTTGCACTACATTTTAGAGGATTATCTGGGGATCATAACAAAACTAATCGAATTGAGCATTTTATTCATACTTGCTAAACAACACATATTTGCAGGACAGAAAACAGGGGCTTGAGATAATGAACATTAAATTTACCATATTGATAATATCGTTAATTTTGACTAACAGCCTTGCAGGTTGTCTATCGTCGGATGAGGATGAATTAGATAAATTTCCATCGTTTAATCTAGTCGATGAACAAGGAAATACTCAAAATAAATCGATGTATGAAAACGGACCATTTGTTGCTTATTTCTCCGCCTCTTGGTGTTCACACTGTAAACCTGTCCTAGGCGCCCTCGATGATATAATCCCTGAAGGCCAACTGGTTGTTTTTAACATAGAATCAAGAGAGCAATATAGCGATATGAACGATTGGAAAGACAGAATGGAATCGGAATTAGAAAGAGATTTATTTCATCCATTTATACACGCTCCGCCATTGGCACAATCTTTGGAGGTATCAAAAATTCCAACTGTATTTTTTATCAATAGTGATGGGGAAATTGTACACAGACCCTCGGGATTAACAGATAAATCGATTTTAGAAGATCAATGGAATTCTGTTTCTTAATCGCAAGACTGATTTATTCAACTATCTGACATCTGGTTTTTTTTGCAAAGGGGGCCCCCACTGCCTACCCTCAGTACACTGGCTACCCATTGAATAGACGGTAGTTGAAAGGGGGACCCTTTGTTCTCCCAAACATTGTAGAGGAATTCATATAACTTCATACGAGATGCAATCATCATGGAAATAGAACCTCTTACCAAAAAATGGATGTATGCGGGAGGTGCGATTTTTCTTGTCTTAATTTTCCTATTTTCTGTTCTGAAGTTTGGTTTTTTTGGCTTTGATTTCAAAGAAGATGACTCAAGTAGTTATGATGAGGATGGGAATTATAATGATGGAAAATGGTTTACAGTTACTGAAGACTCAGAGAACATTTTTTCCGTTACAGTAACAGATACACCTCAGGGGAAAACGATATTGGATTGCAATCCATTTGGAACTGAATTGAGTAACCGTTTGTATCCATACCACTCGAATCTTGCAGAAACCCTCTACAAGCCTTTACCAAGTGAAATAGACCTTGATACCTTCGACCCTGATAATTACGATGAGAATAGCCTTCCACATCACGCCCACGGAGCAACCATAATCACTGGAATAGACCCTGTTTCCTTTTCATTCGGCAAAGTACTTCACAATTCACAAATAAGATGTACATTGACAGATGTTGGAAATGAGAAACCTACAATCCAAGTTACTATGATTCATGTTCCGATGGTGGAGGGTGAACACCAACCTATCGTGAATGTGTCAATGACAAAAGATTGGGATGGATTGACAATTCATTGGGAAAGCCAAGAAACTACTCTCTGGCATGGTATGCATAAATTCTATCTTGGAGATTCAGATTACTCTACCACAGAAGTAACTGTAGATCAGTTCACTGGAAACTCTGGATCTGTATCGAATTCAGATTACATCGGTGGAATAACAGAAGGGACTTGGTTAATTGCAGTTTGGGGGGCTGAAGCAAATGGATACATCGAGCATGTGACATGGTATCAGTTTGAATATACAGGAAAGGACTGTGAATATCCAGACACTTGTGAAACTCAAGTGGAATTGACACCATATGCGACTTATTACTGGGCGAATTGACATTTTATTGATTTGTAACTCGGGTCATTATTAGCACCAACTAACGAATGTGCCAAGGCTTTGAACCCCAATTGCTTGGATGGGGGAAATTCTTCCTTTCAAGATGGAACTTGTTGCTTGTGACCCTGCTTACTGCATTTCCTTGCCACCTTCCGCCTCTCTTTCCTTTGATGCCTTGACGGTTGAGAGAACGAGCAACACTTGCGGCAGACATTCCATTGGTGTCAATTTGCCATTTCATGTAATCAATATGGCTTTGTTCAATCCAATTTGGAATGAGCATTCCATTTGGATCTACATCCCATCCATAGATAGAATGAGTGAATTTCTTGTGGTCTGCTTTCAGTTGATTCATTCCAATCTGAGTTCTCTCTGAAATCAAACCTCTTTCCATTTCTGCCATCGCACCCATCATAGTGAGGAAGAAGCGACCCATTGGAGTGGATGTATCAACTGCTTCTCCATTCATGTCGACGATATGGAATGAAATGTTTGCATCATTCAATTCATCTACTGTCGCGAGCATATCACTAACGAGTCTAAACATTCTGTCAAGTTTCATGGTTATTAGGTTGGAATAATCGCCCGTCATCAATTTCCCCTTCAAGACTCTACCAACTGGTCTATCCCATATGGGAATGCCACCACTTACGCTTTTCTCAATCAGAATATCAGAATCATCAAGTGTCAATCCTTTGAACTTGGCATATTCTTTGATTCTTCGTTTCTGAGCTGCTATGCTTACTCCCTCATCAACTTGTTTTTGTGAAGATACCCGAATATATGCAACTGACTTCTTTGAATCCTTGATTGGTTTTGAAGTCAGCATAACTTCATATTGTTGTCTTTCTATTTATAACAAGGCATATTCCTTAAAATAATGCTGTTGAAAGAATCAACAAATCGTTCTGCATAAGGTCGAACGGGTTGATGTAGAACACCGATTAAACAGGTTAATTGAATTGAATAGGCTGTTGAAACACCCCTGTTGAATCCATCAACAAATAGCAATCGGAAATGTTGAATGGGTCAATCCGAATGCCCTCCCAACAGGTCTGACCTGTTTCATGGGCGTTCAGTCGGTCGGTTTTCTCGCTACCGAATCAACAGGCATCTCATGCGTGGGTGTCGGGTGGGCGTCGGGCCAAATAATAAGAAGGATAAATTCAATTTCAATTTGAGCGGATGGCACAAAAATCTCGGAAAGACACGTTAGCACAAGCCAAAGATATGGGTTTAGAACTAAGTGCTGACGGTTCTGCTTGGATACCAATAAGCAAATCAGATGTTGGTAACGCACACAAATCGGAGCAAAGACAGTTGAATGGCAAGGAATTAATGCATATCATAATACTCTCTTTTTCGGGATTGTTAGCTATTATTGCTATTCTTGGTTCGTCATGGATTTCTGTTGATATTAGGGGCCATCACATCTCTGAATTTGGGTTGAATAGCGTACAAGGACAGGATGACTCTGAAATATATGCTGAGACATGTGACGATTCAACAGGCGACTCATGTGCTGCTGCTAGAGCTGGACTAGTTGCAACAATAGGGCTATCAATTGGTATTTTCTTACTTCTTGTGTCCAGTATGGATATTTTTCTTCGAACCAAAGGATTTGCCCTTTTGTCTGTTATATCTCAATTTGGAAAGATAATAGTTCAGTTGGGGGCAGGGATATCTATGATGTTAGGAATCGGATTCTGGCTAATTACTTGGGGTTTTTATTTCAATTCGTCAATGGAAGAATATGGTCACTTTGGAATCCATTTTTGGATGGCTTTATTTGCTGCATTTTTAGGGTTGATATCTCCAATTTTGAACAGATTTGAATTTCCTGAGGACTTTGACGCTACAAGCAAATAGAGCAGAGATAAATCGATACGGATAAGTTGCAAGGGGTTATCCCAAACCCCTTTGCATTGTATTTTCCGATACAAAGGGGATTCAGTGGGTCGATACTGACGCTACCCATTGAAGGAACGGGTCATCAGAGGGGTCCCCTCTGATTAGTCTTCATCTTCTGAGGTCCAATCCCAATCTTCAACAGACAAAGACCCGAATCGAGATTCAAGATAGAAAGATGTTGCAGCAGACATCATCCTGATGTCTTCATCCCCGCTCAACCCTCTCGTTATGTCATGATGATCAATCGGTGTATTTGATGTGAAGAATCTAATCGCTACCGTATTTTCCAAACCATCAAACTGCTCTAGATATGCTGGGAATTCTTTTGTGCTATTGGAGACAACATAACT
The DNA here is from genome assembly GCA_965662895.1 of Candidatus Poseidoniaceae archaeon. Classification (GTDB taxonomy): domain Archaea; phylum Thermoplasmatota; class Poseidoniia; order Poseidoniales; family Poseidoniaceae; genus MGIIa-L2. The sequence continues at coordinate 91,333 of CBFIJH010000008.1, forward strand.
CGGTTCCCAAGTGTCATCAAAGAGACCTCTCATGTAAGCAGTCAAACTTACGTCCGATTCATCTCGTTTCATTGCAGATAGGATGTTTTCATAGGTTTGTTCTTGGATTTTAAGATTCAATTCGAACACACCATGTTCTTTGAGAAAATGATAGTCATCCCAATCTATTCCGCCCATTCTCGCCATGGTGTCTGGTGAGATTCTTTGATTATGACCTTGTTGGTGTGATTCAGTATAAGCACCAAAGGGTCAATGCACAAACCCACTGATTCATTTTGACCACATCAGAGGGCTCGCAGTGGGTCTTTTCAGACGCTACGGTCTGCTTGGACGGGTAAGCAAAGGGCACCCTCTGATTGACATGTAGGAGGAATTGTCAATTAGAAGATATACAATGAGGAGTTATGTCACAGGATGGAAAAGGAGACACGTCAACGCTGAGCATCCTCTTTCTTGCTGGAGCCATTGGTATTGGAATTTGGTTTCTCACAGTAGTATCGGACTTTATCGATTCAGGCG
>CBFIJH010000009.1:0-84495 GCA_965662895.1 Candidatus Poseidoniaceae archaeon
CGGATTGGAATCCAGAATCGAGCAGAATACTACCAAGAACAAGAACGGCAAACATAGCTCCGAATCCTTTTGCTACGAACATCAAACCATTTGTTAACGGAATCTCATTCTCAGGCAGGACCTGAACAGCAAGAGCGTCCGTACTCACATCTTGCAATGCAGCGAAGATGTTGTGAATCAGGAAGAACAAACCGAGCATTTGCAAATCTTCTGCTGGATCATCGATCAACAAAAACGCTGCAATGGTGACAACCATGCCCAACTGAGAAATGAGAACCCAGGGTCGTCGCTTACCCATCGAACGAAATTGAACCCGATCGATAAGTGGCCCGAGCACCAATTTTCCAATGATCCATGGCAGCATTCCCATTGATACGAGAAGGAGTTTTTCGTCATCGGTCATCGCACTTTCGTCAACGAGGAACGTTACAAGTGCAGTTGCTATGAAGAACCAAGGGACCCCTTGAGAGAAATAGAGCGTACAGAGTGTCCCGATTCTGGCGGTCCTGCTCTCCTGCATGTTGATTGTCATAGATTTCCTTCATGGAAACAAAATAAAAGAGTTACCCCGCTTGAAACTGGAAAAGTTCGTTCTTTTGCTGTTGAGCGGGGAGTCAGTAAACTATGCTTCATCGATTGGGTTGTATCGATCGAGCAACCAGAACAATCCTGCCCATACACCGTCTGTTGGTTGTTCGTGCTTGTTGATGTTGACCATCATGAAAATCTGAATCACACGTCGCCAGCGACTGGCAAACATACTGAAGTAAACGCCACAAAAATCATCGACCAAATCCATGGAAAGGTGGCCATTCTTTGCAAGAACCCCGATGTTGTTCATACCGATCATCAACGCATTCATGGCATCCTTTTCTTCACGAGTAAGTGCTGCTAACTCTTGTGGCGTGAGTTCATCATGGAGTTTGACGGTGCTGATTGAAAAACCACGATGAACCAATGGATTGTTCATGTGTGCAGCGAGGTCACGACCAATCTCATACCGTCGATTTTCGTTCCAGTGCTTCATTTGACGAAGACTGAACAAGAGCGTGAACAAAATGGCAATACCGCTAACGGCTTCACCAATGTTTGCCGCAGTTTCAATGTCCATCAATATCGCCGATTGTTTCTGTCTTCTTGTAGATTATGCCTTCACTTGAATTCATTCCATTAAGAGAAAATACAGCCCCCAACCAATGAAGAAGAGAGGCACGAAAACATATCGAACAAAGGAAATACGTTTGGTAACCTTGTCCACTTTGTTTCCCATTTTTTCAAGTGGTTCTTCACCTAAAGCTGCGATTGCGAGTTCGCCCAAGACTTCGCCTGCCATATGGTCAAATCCCAATACCGGCTATTTAGAAATTGGGCCGAACAGGAGCCAAATTCAGTCGCAGCAGGACTTTGCAAGTGCATCCTGTGCACAGAAGCAGGTTTTTGCTGGAACGATGTCTGCTCGAGAACTACGCTCATTGAACAAAGCAGTTACTTCTGCAAGTTCTTCAGGAGCGTCACCACGGGCTTCGAGACAAAGCTTCAGTCCAAGGAGACCCCACATGTTGTCCTTCCAGAGTTTGATATCTGCTCGATATACTTCTTCCGCTTCTTCGATATGACCCTGCTCAAAGAGCAATGCACCGAGAATGTGACGAACAGGTTGCATTTGACCCCATGGCTCGTTGTAAGCAAGGTTGAGTGAGAGATCAACACCACGTCGCAATTCATCAAAGGCTGCAGTAAAGTCGTAATCCTCGCCGTTGGCCTTGGCGAGGAATTGGCGACGGTACTCGATTTCAGCCTCAAGAATGGCAGCATTGACGTTGAGGATTGAAGGGCCTTCTGCTGGATTTTGATACATGAAATTGTTGTGCATCATTCGACCGGCGAGAGCAGGGTTTTGCAAGGCTTCCTTGAACAGAACTTGTTCTTTTTCAGCCTCAGGAACCATGCCCTTGGAAGCGTATGCAACGCCACGTGCGTAGTGTTGTGTAGCGATGGTCGCTGGGAAGACATCTTTGTCCGTGTACATTGGTTCGGCGAGAATTTCATCCCACTTTCCAAAGCGAATCATAACGTGCCATGGCATGGTCACATAGGATTCCAAGAAGATGGCGCCCATTGGGATGATTCCGGCGAGCATGAACTGAACGCCGCCGTTCTCGTCTCCTGCGGGCAGTGTTGCAACAGCCTTGCGAGCGTACTTGAGAGCGGTTTGGTATTGACCATCGAACATCGCACACCAGACAACGAAGTGATGGTTGTGCATTCGGTAGAATTTGTAAAACTGCGATTCATTGCCCGTTAATTCAACGTAGCGATCGTCAGCCTCAACTGCAGCAATGTTGCACTCAATGGCTTCCTTCCATTGGCCAACCCAAGCGTCGATGTGTGAAGGCATGTGAACCAAGTGACCAAGACCTGGCATTCGAGTACGGAGAACATCGGCTGCAGGAAGTGCTCGCTCTGGGAACGGTGATAGTTCCAAAGCGTGGCAGTACAAGTGGCAGAGTGCAGGATGGACCTTTGCTTCCTCACTGCTTTCAAATGCATCTTCCATAATCTGAACCAGAAGGAGTGTGTTGTCATCAGCTGGCGTGATTTCACCAGTTGCTGTATTCTTGTCCCAGAGTTGCCAAGCCTTGAGATTCATCAGAGCCTCAACGTAAATTGCAGTAACATCGAGGTTGCCTTTGTACTTCTCGTAGAGGGGTGCCATTGCTTCGGCAAATGCAACGTTCAGTTCTGGGTCATTGCCCATGTTGAGTACAGATGGGTCTGCTGCATCTCGAGCTTCCTCGGAGTGACGGGTTGAAAGTGCACGAATGAGATCTTGCTCAAGTTCTGTGCAGTGGTCCATCACTTTGAGGGCTTGCTGAATTGGGTCGTAACCTGAACCAAGTCCTGGTGACCAGTTGTAGTTTGACGAAACACAGTAGGCAATGCCCCACCATGCCATGGCGCAGTTTGGATCGAGTTCTGTACATGCCATAAAACAGGCAATGGCTTGTTCGTGATTGTAGTTGAGCATGTGTCCATAAGCTTCAACAAACATTTTCTTTGCTTCATCGTTGGCTGCAGTGATAGATTCTGCAAAGCTGTAATTCGATGGTTTTCCAAAATCATAATCTGTAGGTGCGTACGACATGAATAATCCTCCAAGTTCTGATACTTAAACAAAATCAAAAAATAAGATATAGAATAAGGCAACAATGCCTATTCCGTGTTGTGAATCTAGAAATTTTTGGGTAATTGTTCAGAATTCAGAGTTCATCAATAATCCTGATTTGATACCGAATGTTATCATTACGGTTTGTCCCTGATGGCGACTCAGGTCATTTGGTTGAATGCACACTTGAAGCAACAATTGAACCTACCTTGTTTTAGGGGAGGAGCATGACAGGATGAATCCTAAGAGTGCGCATTGTTGCAATTTATGGCTCTAAAGGGGAACAATACATGGACGATTTTCAATCCTTAGGCCTATCAGGAGAACTGCTTCTCGCTATCGAACAAGAAGGGTACACAACACCAACACCAGTTCAAGCACAATCAATACCTCCACTTCTCAATGGAAGAGACGTTCTTGGAGTTGCTCAAACTGGAACGGGGAAAACAGCTGCATTTGCTCTTCCAGTATTGCAAGTCATGAGTCGACCGAAACCACAAGGAAAACGCCACATTCGAGCGCTTGTCTTGTCACCAACTCGAGAACTCGCTGCACAAATTGACGAACGTTTTTCAGCCTACAGTGAACACATGAATATCCGACACAAGGTGATTTTCGGTGGTGTGAATCAAAACCCTCAAGTCAGAGCCCTGCAGAAAGGCATCGATGTGTTGGTCGCCACTCCTGGCCGATTACTGGATTTAATCGGGCAAGGGCACATCGATTTGGGGAGAGTTGAATTTTTTGTCCTCGATGAAGCAGACCAAATGTTGGACATGGGCTTTATTCGGGACATCAAAAAGGTCCTGAATCTTCTACCAAAACAACGCCAAAATTTGTTGTTTAGTGCGACGATGCCGAAATCAATCGCCGACCTAGCATCCTCATTCCTGCATAATGCTGTCATGGTTGATGTGAGCCCAGAAGAAATCACAGTTGATCGAATCGCTCAGAAAATTCTGTTCGTCAGAAAAGCGGACAAACGACGACTCCTTGTTCAAATTATCAAACAGGAACGCGTCAGTAAAGGCATCGTATTCACAAGAACAAAACATGGAGCAAACCGCTTGGTCAAACAACTGGCTCAGAGTGGAATTAACGCAGCAGCCATTCACGGAAACAAGAGTCAAAGTGCGAGAACGAAGGCACTTGCGAGTTTCAAAAGCGGGGAAATCAAGATTCTCGTGGCAACCGATATCGCAAGTCGAGGTATCGATGTCAACGATATTACACACGTGTTCAATTACGATTTACCGAATGAGCCCGAGAGTTATGTTCACCGTATTGGCAGGACTGCAAGGGCTGGAAAATCAGGTATTGCATACGGCTTCTGTGATGATACCGAGTCTGGCTATCTCGTGGGGATTCAACAACTGATTGGTTTTGAGATCGATGTTGATGAATCCCACGATTTCCATTTTATTGGTGCCGTTCCAAAACCTGGACAAAAACCTGGTAAGATAAAAACAGGAAAATCGGGTACAAAGCCTCGAAGTTCAAACCGTAACAAGAAACGAAATTCTCAGCACAAGAGCAAGCCAAAATCATCCAATCAGAACTTCAGCAGTAAGAACACTCATCGAGAGCGATCACCACGAAGGCGACGCAATAGAAACCGTTCTCGACACAATCAGAAGTGAAGGATGCATTACGCAGACGCCAAAGCTTAGGCCCCTTCTTGGGACTGAGTTGGCCTGTTCAAAACCACATTCGCCGGTGGAAAAAAGTAGAATATGATTTTATACGGAATGCCCAGAGGTAACAGCGAAAGCAATGGCTGCGGACTTCCAATCCTTAAGCGCCATATCTGGGATGGTCAACACCATTCTGGGCATCATTACCTTGATGCTTGCTTACCGAACCAAAAGCAACACCTGGAGCGAACTCTTAGCGGCAAAGTTGCTTGGGTGTTTTCTGTTGTTCCATGGTATACTGATGACAGGGGCCTACATTTCTGGGTTCTTTACGATAGGATCGTTTGCACACTCATTTTTTGGTTCGCTGATTGACATTGCCCACACCATCTCCATCGGTATGGCATGCTCGGCGTCCTTATTTTTCCCCTATCCGTTGGTTCAACGTGAACGCGCAGAACAAGCGATTGCCTTGATGGTGATGGCATGGACGTTCATTGTGACGAGCCTGATTATCTTCATCCCTTACGAAACGCACGTCATTCGTTATGCGTTTTGGACGATACCAACCGTTGTTTGGGGATTTGTTTACGTTCGATTCTCGGTCAAAGAGATGGTGCACAAGAACGAACATGCTCGAGGTTTATCGGCAGCGAGCGGGTTGTTGATTCTCGCTACGATGGCGTGGTTGTTTTCTGACTGGCTTCTGTGGATTACTGTCATGGAGAAATTCACGATACCAGGATGGGTTAGCGGCATTCCTCCAGATAAAAATCCCATGATGTTCTTCGTTCGCCAGTCCCTTATCATGGGCGTGAGTGTTGCCGCACTTCTAACGATGTTCGCCTTCGAAGGATGGCGTGTTGCACGGCATGGATTTAGCGTGTTGAGTGGCATTGTATTCGGATTTTTCTTTATCGGAATCATCAGTTTCATTGTTGATCTGAGCGTGGTTGATGTCCTCGAAAATTGCATTTATGGAACGTGCGAAGCTTTGCCTGAGTCTTGGACCATTTACAACACCTTCACCAACATTTTGACCGCTTTCCTCATCCAGCCCATCGTCCTCATGTACTTGATGTTGAATTTCAACCTGCTTGACGTGAAGACAGGAAAGAATGGCCGCTATGCGAAAGCCATGGTTTTGGTTTTGGTCGTCATCGTTTCGTCCACCATTATCGAAATGCTGCAATCGATCATTCCGATTGGTGAATTGCTCACTTCAGCGTTTCTTGCCATTGGTATTGCTGCAGCCATCGGTTGGGAAAATCGAATTATGGACCAATTTCTCAAAAACAAGAACAGAACCGTTGATTATCTCAAGACAATCGGTGAAATTCGACCGGTAGAGCCTGTAACTGGAGCAACACCGTCGTTGAATTTCAGTCTGATTGTATTGTTCGTGTTCGCACTATTGATTTCGGTCTTGCATGGCGCCATCGGCTTGGGGTGATTCAGTGACAAATGAAGGTGAAGCACACGAAGAAGGAAACCAAATCTTGGTCTTCTTGCGAGATCATGAAACCCGTTCTGCCCTGGCAATCTACGCAATTGTGCTGATTCTCGTCACAGCAAAAATTTTCTATTCACTCGCACTTAAAGACGCCTATCTTCACGACGAGGTACGGTTTGAGGACAACTGGCGTCTTTCGTTTGATGAAGAAACCGAAACGCTCAGTGAAACGGTCTTGCTTGCAGATGGCGGCGAGGAGGACGTTGAATTCACCATCGACTTGAGTTCTTTTTCCGAAGGTTATCGTATTGGTTTCATCGAGATCAAGGTCTCCTATTCTGAAACCAATCAAGCGATTGTGGACGACCCTTGCGATTCAGTACAGGCCAGCATCACACAAACATCCTACCCAGCGCAGTGGACCGACGAGAACAATACGCTCAACGGTGGTTCAACATCCTGCAGCGACATCGACCTCATGCTCCAAGTTTATCCTGGCTACAACGGCCAGGCGTATGAGCGCATGGCCCACAACGCTGTCGTCGCCGTGGACGAATGGATTGAGGATGGCAACGGTATCGGCGATTTGAGCGTCAATGTGCAAGTGGATGTTCAGCGTTCACAGGTACCAACTCAGGACGACGACGACAACGAGACTGTTCAAATCGACGTCACAATTGTCGCCTTCAAAGCCAACGCAGAGAAATTGGATTAACCATCCACTGAGAGTGTGTTCGTGAGGTGAAAGACGGTGCCGAAATCCAATCGATTGGCGTTTGTCATTGTCACATCGCTGATGATGGTTACACTTTCTGGTTGTTTATCACAACAAACTGAGAGCATGAAAGAACCTACGACGATGCCTCCTGAAGATGAAGAACAACCCATCCTCACGACGCATTGTGCTGAGTTTGCCGATGTCGAACGATGTTGGATGCTTCTGGTCCCAGAAAACCTTCCAGTAGGTGAGGCAGTACCGATGGTGCTCGACCTCCACGGCGGTGGAGGAAGCAACAGCCTTCAATACAACATGTCTGGATTCGCTGAATTGGCAGAATCGGAGGGCTTTATCGTCGCTTACCCACAAGCTTACGGTGAAAGGTATTGGAACATCGACATCGATGGCCTTCGAAATGAGTACAATGACATTGGATTTATGCGAATGATCATCAATACCACAAGTGAACAACACATGATTGATTCACATCGCATCCATATGACAGGTTGGTCCAATGGTTGCATGATGACACAACGTTTCGCAGTGGAGACGCAAGGTGTTCTAGCATCCTCAGGTTGTATGTCGGGTTACTTGATGAAAGAGGCTCCATCTACTTACACGTCTCCGATTCCGTTCATGGAGGTTCACGGTATGCTCGACCCTATGGTGCAATATGTGGACAATACAGCGATTACGACCATTGCCATTGGGAATCCAGGGGCTGGTTTCAACAGAGGTGCCGTTCAAAACATGGAATACTGGGCAGATTTGAATGGATGCAGCGGTGCAGTTCACGAGCTTTTGGATGTTGGCGAGAACTACGACATTCGTGGTTATTCAGAATGTGAATCGGGTGCTGAAGTACGATTGATGAGCCTTCACCTTGCAGCGCACAACGCCTACGAAGGGGGAACACCCAACAACGTACCGACGACCGATATGTTGTGGGACTTTATGAGCCAATTCTCAATGAAGTGACAACGCTCAACCTAGCATATTTACCGCAAAATACAGCGCACATATTACAATGGTTACAACAGGGAACATTGCATCAAAGTCACTTGCATCAGCAGGCTCTCCACTGATGGTCATGTCGTCTTCAATCCCTTCAGGACGGAGACGGAAGTACACCAAAAGGAAGACCAGCATGGTCATCGGACCTGCCAAAGCATCCATCTGGTTTTGATCTGTAAACTCGCGAATTGGACCGAAAACGAAGGCAAAGTAGTTCGCAATCGTAATGACGAGGAAAGCGAACAATGGGGGGTGAGCTACCGGCCACATGCCCTTCGCACCCTTCACGAGAAGGACGGATGCCCACAACACGTAGGTCAACAACAGTGCCCCTGAAAAGGCAACTGTGACTTTCGAAGGCGCACCAAGTCCATCTTCAAGTGCACCAGCATTGACTGCATCGACCACAGATTCTGGATTGATGATTTGACGAACGACATAGAACAAACCTGTTGCAATAACAAACAAAAGTCCGATAATTGCGACAGGGTCTTTGACTCCAAGACCAAACTTGAAATCGCTTAACCCGTCATTGACTTCATCCTCTCCCATCAACAGGTAGTAGGCTGCACCGTATACGAGCGTGATGATTGGAGTGATGAACTTCGGGGCTTCACTCGATCCATTGTCTTCCCACATGGTCCATAGGACGATGGTACCGACGACAAAACCAACCAAAACCGGGAGCATGATTGTCCATTTACCCTTCGCACCTTCATTGAGAATAAGTAAGGTTGACATCAGCACTCCGAACATAAGTATACCATTGAATGCAAATTCCGGAGCACCCCTACCCCAAGCGCCATCACTGGATGTCGTGTTGTTGCTGAGAAGTGTGAAACATCCTTCACCTCCAGTTACATAACAATCAGCAGCGAACATGAAGTTCAGAGAGTAGATCATTGTCACAAGGGCGGTCAGTATCAGTAGTGCTTCTGCAGGAGCAGATTTTATTCGGCTAAATATCATAGACATTAAACAATTAGTCGTTTTGTTAGTCTATAGTAATTTAGAACATATATCCTTTAGAAAAATGATTTCTTTACTTTGCGAACATGGACCAATGAATAGATATCGGTAACGAGGGTTAGTAAACGAGCAATCGGTGCAGTAAGTTATGGAAGAAAAGGAGGAATTCCGATCAACAGTTGTCCCCAAATCGGACGAAGCATTAGCACCTATCACCTTTCATCACTCAAGCGAAAAGTACCGGAAAGTGGCTCCAGTAGCGGCTGTCGTAGTGGCCGTAAGCGGATTTCTCTTGAGCATGGTCGGTGATGGAGAACCAAACTACGATATTATGACGGCTGGAGCCTTGGGTTGTTGTTCATTGTTGAATGTGGCCTTCATCTCACAAGCCATCTACCAACAAAAATTGATCCAACACCATGCAATTTACGGCGGGGAAAAGAAAGGTTCGACATTAGGGTATGTCACGGCCGTTCTGTTGGCTCTGTTTGGCATGACGATTCTTCTGGGGAACCTCTTCACGAATTTTTGAAGGGTTATCCAAAGTATGGTGGACGCTGGGGGATTTGAACCCCCGGCCTTCTGGTTGCAAACCAGACGCTCTTCCAACTGAGCTAAGCGCCCCTACAGCCGTCCGTGTGGCCACTTCCTTTTGAGTGTTTCATTGTGGATACTCAGACGCAATCGATGGTCGCATCTCGATCTGGTCCAACACCAACACTTGAGCAAGGAATGCCAAGGATGGATTCGAGTTGTCGAACATAATCTTGTGCAGCTTGTGGCAATGTTGAGATTCCCAGACCGTTCTCATTCGCATGTTTCGCAACAACCAGCCATTCTTCAAGCGACTTGGATTCGAACCCAGGTACGGTCACATAGATTGGCTTGCATCGAGCGAGTGCTGAAGCACTGCTTGGCATCTCTGTGATTTCAGCACCGTCCAATTCGTAAGCAACACAAATCTTCAGTTCATCCAAGCCACCAAGAACATCGAGTTTCGTTAAGGCGAGTGAAGTGAACCCATTGATTCGGTGGGCATGACGCATGACGACAGCATCGAACCAACCACAACGTCGCTTACGACCGGTTGTTGTTCCAAATTCATGACCAACCGTTCCGAGATGTTCACCTGCTTCATCTTCCAGTTCAGTGGGCATCGCACCGTTTCCTACACGAGTGATGTAGGCTTTGGTGATGCCGATAACATCGTCGACATGACCTGGATGAATACCTGCGCCATGTGTAGCGTTTCCTCGTGATGTGACGGATGAAGTAACGAACGGGAAGGTTCCTTGATCGATGTCCAAAAGACAACCTTGTGCACCTTCGAGAATCACATGCTCATCGAGTTTGAGCGCATTATCGAGCATAAGTCCAGTGTTCGCAATGCTTGTTGCATACGTCGAATGAATCCACTCCACTTCGCTCGCAAGCGTTGCTGCATCGATACGGACATCGGAACCTGCTGCTTCAAGTGACTTGTTCATGCGATGGGCTGTTGTACCCGCCCAAGAAGAATCTTGCACGACTTCAGCAATGTCACCAAAGCGTAGCCCGATTCGATTGATCTTATCCGAATAGGTTGGACCGATTCCTCGTCCTGTGGTTCCAATTGTTTTGTCAAGACTGTCCATGGCTCGGTGATATGGAAGGATGATGTGTGCACGTTCGGACACAAAGAGGCGCTTCCCTCGTGGGTCGTCACCACCGGTTTCGATCCAGTTCTCAATCTCTGTATTCAGAACCCATGGGTCGATGACCATTCCATCGCCAAGAACCAGAGAACATTCTTCTCGAGTGATTCCTGATGGCAAGAGATGGAACTTCAGCACACGATCGCCGATAACGACGGTGTGACCCGCGTTGTTTCCTCCTTGGAACCGGGCGACCCAAGTTGCTTGTTCTGCAAGTCGATCGACAAGCTTCCCTTTTCCTTCATCGCCCCATTGGGCGCCCAAAATGACCGTTGCTGGCATATTCTTCGATGCTGACTGATGGACGAATGTCCTTGAACTATACCCTGACGTACGTTCATGTTCTATTGGGACCTATTGGGTAAAATGAACACAACTTCATATACTGTGGTTCAATCTTCTCATCATAGGGAAGAAATTGTTCTTCAACCTTACAAATCGCTGCAATGCGTGGACAAGATGTTGATGCAATTGAAGCAAATGTTTATATATTGTTTAGAACAATTACTATACCCGGAGTTGAGAAGATGAGTGCAAGTTTTGACAGTGGAAGCGGACGCAACAAGAACGAGGCCAACGTGACAAGCGAACGGCGAGTTCTCGAAGGCCACACACGGCCGTGCGAAGAATGTGCAGCAGTGGATTGGAGTTTGGACACCACACGAGGAGAAGTCACATGCAACAGTTGTGGTCTCGTTGTTGAAGAAAACGTACCAGACCCAGGCGCAGAATGGACCAAAAGAGACCGAGGTGAAGACCGATCCCGTGTCGGTGCACCGATGACCTATACACTCGCCGATCGCGGACTCAACACCACCATCGATGTTCGTGATTTGAACACCGGTGCCGCAAGTCGACACGGGATGTCGAGTCAGAGCCGACGTGAATGGCGACGACGTCGAATTATCGATGAACGTTCGAAAACTCGCAAGTCTCGTGAGCGCAATCTCGTTAAAGCCAACCAATTCATTCGGGATCGTTCACAACTACCCACAGCCATGCAAGAAGAAGTTGCACGGTTGTACCGACGTCTCTCGGACAAAGGATACGTGACCGGACGTTCCATTGCGGGAGTCGCAGCAGCCTGCACATATTTGGTCGCTCGAGAGGAGAATGTACCTCGACAGATTCCCGATATTGCAGAACAATTCTCCATTCAAGAGAAGGAACTGTCTCGACTCATTCGACAGGTCTCCAGAATGCTCAACATGCACTCGATCAGTTCACCTGACCAGTACATCGACCCATTCATGTCAAAACTTGAGCTTGCTCCATCGATGCGAAGTCAAGTTCAACACCTTTGGTCCGTGATTAAACCACATGAAGACGTTTGGCAGGGGAAGAAACCGATGGGTGTTGCTGCTGCGTTGATTTACAAAGCGTGCAGCGAATCAGGCTCACCGAGAACGCAATCTGAGATTTGTTCAATTGCAAATGTCTCTGAAGTCACATTGCGTGGCCTGTTGCGATTGATTGAAGGTCTCTTGGCAAAACTCGGTGAAGGGTCACGACAATAGGACCCTAAGATTCTTGAAGCATCATCCTTTGGACCATTTATGGGATTCAAAGCAAGGGCCCGTAAGAACAAAGCAAAGAACGCTTCCACGGATGAGAAACAAAAGAAATCTTCATCCGCTGGAGAACTTCCTTGTGCAGTTAAATCGTGTGAGCGCTTTGCCGACAAGAAACTTGGAGGCCGTTCGCTCTCCTATGACGATTCAACTGAAATGTGGGGATCAGGAAACTTTGTCTCGACAAAAGGTCGCGTCCGAGTATGCAAATCCTGCTATCGTGCATGGAAGAAAGAGAACAAGAACGACGACATGTATTGATTCACTTTCACTTTCCGTTTTGTCCTACGAAAAAGGAGGTATACCGACTGCACTCAGTAGCAAGGTATGCGCAACAATCGAACCACCGTACGAAGCCTCGTCACAAACCAAGGAACGTATCTTGCCATGAGCGATGGTCTCCTGGTTTGGGAAACCTCAGCGACAAGAAAAACGCTTCACTTGAGAACCACAGCAACTGCACTGCTCGGCGTCAAAGAAGACAACACAACGATATCCAAACTCTACGTTGGTGACAAACTTGGTCAATTGCATGTTGTTCAATTCCCAGAGTTCGCCTTGTCCTCAACCGTATCGGTCAGTGACGTGGCATTGCGGGCCTTGTGCATGACAGAGGAAGGAATCCTACTCATCGCCGATGCCAATGGGCGTGTGCAACGTGTTGGAAAGGATAGAAAACCGTCGCTTCTGTTCGAAACGGATCGATCCATATCGTCCATTCGCATCGATGGAAAAAGAATTCAAATTCAATCTGGTTGGGAACGTTGTTCCTACGACTGGGATGGTTGTCTTTCGGATACAACCGACGCATCGACAACATTCGGAGAGAACCAAATGATGCGACGTATTCGAGAACGTAAGGCTTTGGAAGTCCAAAGACGGAAAGCGGAATCTCAGCTACGACTCTTGCCATCTGTTTGAGATTGTTCTTGTTCTTTACGTGGCCATGTAGGCACTGGTTCATGCCACAAGGATGTGTGGGCAGGCTTTGGCCATGCTCGTGGAAGCGTTCCCTGTTCGTCGATGATTGTTTCCAGCGTTTGGAGATGACGATGAATGGTTCCACGGATATGTTCTTGACCTTGGAGACTAGGACCATGCATTGGAATCAATTTCTCTACCTCAAAGTTGAGTAATTTTTCCAGGCTTTCTTTTCCGAGGATCAGATTCCCAGTCGGAACATCCCATCGGAACGGTCGGTCAGCTCTCGGTAGAAGGGCACCCGCAACAATGGTTTTCGCAGATGGGATGTACACCATCAAATTGCATCCACTTGGACCTGGTGCCTCGATAAATTCAATCGATTCATCGTCCAAATACAATGCCTGGTCCACATTCAATTCAGACGCATCGACGTTGGGCATATCGGAATCAAACCGATTGGCCCACGTCGTGAAGAAATCCCCGGTTGAGAGCGATGAAACTGCTGTGGGATGGGCTAAGATGGGAATGTCTCCGAATTGCTCTGAAAGGAATGCACAACCACCACTGAAAGGATAGCGCCGTGAGGTGAGAATGATTTCACGCAGTGTTACAGTATCACCAAGTTGACCAACAATGCGCTCCTGTTGAAGCAATTGATACCAAGCAGTACCCGAATCGATCAGAATTGCTTCCTTTGAACCCATAAGCAAGACTGCATTCGCATCGTGATGAATCCCCGGAAGGCGAACGATGCGCATAGAATTCCCTGCTTGCTCAAGTGTTTGAACTCTGGTATCAGAATATCTCTTATCCTGTGGTTGCGGTTAAATATGGGAAGTGGGTCGCAAGGCCATGGCACGATTTCCAGAGGCTGAGGCACGAATGCTTCAACGTAAGATTTGCATGAAATGCAACGCTCGAAACGCTGTCCGCGCTGCACGCTGTCGAAAGTGTGGCTACAAAGGCCTACGCCCGAAGAACATCGAGCGTAAGGGTAACTGATCTTCAAGGTAATATCAAAGGCAGTATTGCTGCCATAGGATCGCCTATAAGCCATAACGGAACGATGGCTGGAAACAAAAACAACAACAATGGGAGTTTCAAACTGACCCAGATGCGCTCAGCGCCGAATGCATCAAGTCGTGCTATGTGCTCATTCATCTCTTGATCGGATGGGGTCCTTCGAGGTGCACGTTTCTTGTTGTTGAGGACGGTTTCACCATTCGGCATTTCCATCGTATCGGACAGAATCCAAACGTGACGATCGTGAACCGAATTGAGAGGAACACAGAGCGCCATCCAAGCCATCGTCAAATCGGAGAAATTCTTGACTGAACCTGATGCAATGTTCCTTACAAGGAGAACAAATGGAATGAGGATGAACAAGAATCCACCCCATATCAAAAGGCTCAATGACGGAGGCAGGTGCAAGATGGCCTCATCCATGAAATCTGGATACTGTACTGGAACTGAACTCCACGAGGGGAAAAGAAGCGTTACCCACATTAGCGCTTTCGCATCAGCACCACCGTGAATGAACCGTAACCGCCAACCGAGATCAACGATGAAGAGCGTGAACAGAGCCCCCATGTAGGACCACCACATCGTTGCCTCATCCGTGGAATCACCCACCAGAACGTCGATTGGGGATATGGAAGCGAACCGAATTGCAGCAACAACGACGCCAATGAAGGAAATGAGATACCAAACAAAGACAACTTGGTCCAAACGGTTGCCTCCTCTCGCATCACGAATTGTTGGCCGTCCGATTACAGAACCGCTGGCATAAGCAAGAAGCGCAGAGACGGTCAACCATACCGACCAATGCGGTTGCTGAATCAACAACTCCAATGACCAGATGAAAACAATTGGTTTTGTCCAAACAATCCAGTGTTGATTTGAAACCTTGCGTTCTTTGTGATCGAACCACGCAGCCCAGCCCATACAAAAGACGAGAACACTCATTCGTGCCCAACCCAGAATCCGTTCTGAATCGGCATCCATAAACGAGTCCATGTCGCCAATGACCTTAAAGACGGCCCACAACAAGACAACCATAGTGCGCTTTCAGAGGTGTTGTGATAATGGACGTCGAAACAAGGTTGCAACAAGTCGCTACAGTCATCAATCAAATCGATGATCCGAAAGTACCGAGAAACATTCGCAAACAGGCCAAAGATACCTGCGAAAATTGGTTACTCAACAAAGGTAGAAAATTGGACGTTCGTATCGCTATGTCGCAATCAAAGCTTGAAGAGCTCTATGAAGATCCGAACATTCCACCCGAATTCGGAACCCTCATTCTTATGATCAATACGGAACTTGAAAAGATACTCACTGAAATCCTGTGATTATTCTTCTTCGAGATAGCCATACATCTGTTCAAGAACCGTACGATTGGATTTTTTGAGCCGTCCTGATTCAACATCAATGTTGTTGAGTTGCAAGAAATATGCATCATTGTCCATTAAGGATGCTGCATCCATGACGTACTCCAACTGTTCTGGAGTGATTCGGTTGCGCTTGAGAGAGCGTTCAATCGCATGCTTTGCAGCAACTCGAGTCATTTGGCGGTCAGTTAGGCCCAAGATTTTCTGAATTTCTTCCAATGAACGGCTCTCATGGGTTGAAATCCTACCGTCTTTCATCGCATCTCTCCATGCCTCATCGATTGATGGTGCACGCTCCGCGAGTAGAATTGCAATCGGACGGGTTGGTTCAATGTTCTCGAGAACAATCTTGAAAATTACTGTGAATGGTACGACGAGGACCATCCCAAGAATTCCCCAAACCCAATACGAGTATGCTGTTGTAAGCAAGAGCAAGACAGGAGAAATATCCAACGCTCGACCAGCCCATTTCGTCTCGATGATGCTTCCCCATAATTGCTGATTGGTTACGAGGAGAAGCAACAAGATGAACCAAGCCGCAGGAGAGAGCGTCACAAATCCAAGAATGAGTGGAGGGATGGTGGCAATCAGTGAACCAATGTATGGGACATAATTGAGGATAAACGTCAACAACGCCCACGTAAACCAAAGATCAATCCCAAAGACGAACAAAACCAAAGCTGTGATTCCAGCAGTACCCAAGCCGACACCCGTCTTGACAACAACATAGGTATTGATACTCTCCTGAATCTGAATTTGCATATCTTGGACTCGACCAGAAACACCACCAGGCCAAGCACGTTCAATGCGGCCTGGCAAGAAATTTGCTTCAAAAATGATGAAAATAAGGAAGAAGGTTACAGTGAGCCCCATCGCAAAAAGACTCCCGACGCTCGACACGACCTCTCCAATAAAATCCGAGATTCCGGAATCATCACTCAGAAGTCCCATCTCAGCAAGATCTTGGGTGAAGGTTCCATTCGTTGAGTTCAAGGATTCTGTGATTGATGACCCAACCATTGGCGTACCTTTGAGTTGATTCCATCGATTGTCCAATTGTTGATTGTATTCTTGGATTCGGTCCTCATCGTCAGCAAGATTCGTGACCTGATCGAAGGCAAGGTATCCCGCTGCAATAATGATCAAAAACGCTGAAAGAAGCATGGTGAGGTACGACAAATAAATTGGAAAGCCATTTTTGGAGAGATAATCAGCGCCTGGTTTCAAAACAAAGTAGATTCCGAGAGCAATGAAGAAAGGCTGGAATATGCTCTTCAGTTCGATCATCCACACGGTTAGGAGTGTGAGAAGGATGGCAGCGAAAGCGAGGGAACCCAACCTTTTGTGGAACGTTTCGTTATCAAACACAGACTCAGGCCCGTCCATAACGCTCTCTCATCAACATCACGTTTGAATTTATTGTGATGTTTGTTCTGATGCATGAAATTCAACCTTAAACGAGAGAACAAATGCAAGAAGCATCAAAATTCCACTGATATGGAAGGCCGTATGATAATCAAAGAATCCACTTCGATCGACCGTCATTGTCCAGACATAACCACCGGTGAGAGGTCCGAGGATACGAGCAAACGACGAGAGCGATTCCTGTGAGCCCATGACTGCACCCAATTCGTAATCATCACGACGAGCTAAGGTTGTAAGTGCAGTACTCGAGGATGGTTGGAACAATCCGTTCCCAATTGCAATGAATCCAGTGATAACAAGCATCCAAACCCAAACGAGATTCAGTGTGGAATACGGGATGAGTGTAAGGCCTATACCCGAGAGAACTGAACCTAATCGTAGAATGTATAATGAACCAAATTTCCTTGTTAGTGGACCGATCAATGCGCCTTGCGTCACAATTCCAATGATACCCATCAAAGCAAAAATACGCCCGTTATCGGCTTCACTGAATCCAAGGCCACCAAGGGAAGGATCCATTTGCGTGTACAGGATGAAGACAGCGTGCATGACTGTAAATCCGAACATGTACAGGAATGTAACCCACATCAACGAACCAATATTTCTGGTACCGAGCATTTGCTTCACGTTTCTCGCCGTGCGTTTCATGGTTTGAGACCAGGACTGTGCTGTTCTTTCCTTCCGTGCTTTGGGCTCAAGAGATTCTGGTAGATATCGGAATGCGAGGATCAATGAAAAAATGGAAAGAACACTCGCAAGAATGCACGGAAGCAGGTAGGGATGTGTTTCGAAGATCGTGTCTTGGAACAGATGCCAACGTTCTGCAGGCGATGACAATTCTCCGCCAAGAAATGGACCGATGGTGAAGCCTAAGCCAAATGCAGCACCAACCAGACCCATTCGTGTCGCAAGTTGCTTGGGTGTGCTCACATCGCCAATGTAGGCGCGAGCAACTGCAATGTTCCCATTGAACACGCCCGCCAAGAAACGAGCTACAAGCGCCATCAACAACGTATTTGCAAGACCGAACATAGTGAAAAAGACAGTATTTCCAACCAAGCCAATCATAAGAACGGGTCGTCGACCAATACGATCGCTCAACCCACCCCATACAGGAGAGAATAGGAACTGAGCAGCAGAATAGGAGGTCATCAACAAACCAACCCAAATGCCAACAGCTGCAATATCTTGATCCGTAGCCAAATCTTCGACAAGATACGTTAGAAAGGGTATGACAATACCAAAGCCAATCATATCGATCATAGTAACAAGGAAGAGAACAAGCAAGGCGCCTTTACCGGCATCCTTGATTGGCGATGCCGCTTGTTCATCCATAGTCTGCTGGAAGACATCCACTCTTTGAAGTCATGCTTCAAAAAGAGCTTCAAATCGAGGTAGTTGGACCTGAAAGGTCAGGCGTCAATCGGTCGATAACAGAACCAAGACGTTCGACAAGACTCTGTTTTTGTTCGTGAGTGATGAGTGCATATTGCATGACTTCATCCAGTGTATCAACTGCAAGAACTTCGACGTTCCCTTCAAACTGTTCGTCAAGCAAGACATCTTGCATGTTGGCACGAGGGATGACCACCGTCTTGACACCTGCTCGTGCTGCAGCCTCAATCTTGGCTGTAACTCCACCGATTGGGAGAACTTCACCACGCACGGAAAGCGATCCAGTCATGGCAAGGTCTTGTCGAATCGGGATGTTCTCAAGTGCAGAGATGACTGCAGTAGCGATCGTAATCGATGCTGAATCCCCGTCGACGCCGTGCGTATCGACGAATTGAATGTGAATGTCATAATCGGATACGTCTTTGCCTGTGAGTTTCTTGATGACTGCACTTACGTTGGTTACGCTTTCTTTAGCAAGGTCACTCAGGCCGCCGGTTGCGTGTATTTTACCGCCACCACCTTGGGAAGGTGTGACAAGTGCCTCAACAGGTAGCATAATTCCTGAGAAGTCGGAAAGCCCGGAATTCGCTCCTAGAACCGCTAGGCCATTGACTCGACCAACACGATTTCCAGAATTGACGATAAGCGAGTAATCCAGACGACGCTCAATCATTCGATCAGCCACCTGTTGCTCGAGCGGCTTGGCAATGGAACGGGCGGCAAGAACGTGGGCATCGGTAACGTATGGTGCTCCGTCTTCTGCTGCTAGGTCTCCAGCGATTCGAACCAAACCGCCGAGTTCACGAAGCCGCAATGAGAGTTTACCGCGACGTCCTGCTCGTCGTTGTGCTTCGCGCAGGATCAGGGATACCCCAGATTTGTCGAAATGAGGTATTTCTCTCGTGCTTCCGATGTCTCGACGTACTTCTTGGGCTATGAAACGAATCAAGCGCTTGCGGTTTCGGTTGGTATCGGGCATTTCCGAGTTGACGTAGACCTCGTAACCGTATCCGCGAATTCGACTTCGAAGCGCCGGGTGCATACCTTGGATGGCATCGAGGTTACCTGCAGCGATGAGAATAAAGTCGCATGGCACTGGTTCAGTTTTTGTCAACGCACCAGATGAGCGTTCAGAACGCCCAGAGATTGGAAATGCGCGTTCCTGCATGGCTGTGAGCAACGCTTGCTGTTCCTCGAGTCGGAGAAGATTGATCTCGTCAATGTAGAGAACACCTTTGTTCGCTCGGTGGATTGCACCTGGTTCGACTCGATCGTGCGCAGGAGTTTCCATTCCACCAGACTGGAATGGATCGTGGCGAACGTCGCCAAGCAGGGAGCCAGAGAGCGTTGCCGTTGCATCAACAAAAGGCGGACGTTCGTCGAGGTCGTGCTTGACCAACACTTTGGGAATTCGCCCTTCATCGCCAGAACCAAGTCGGCTTCGAATGAACATGTATCCGAACATGAGGAGGAACATTCCGAACAAAAGGGTGAGAATGTCACCGGTTGGTATGGCGACGATAACCAGAAGGAAAGCGACTGCCCCGAAACCAATCAAGAGCATGCGTTGTGCCTTTTCTTTTTGTTCTCGGATGGCTTCTTTCTGAATGCGAACGATGCGCTCCGCACGGCCTGCAGGAACTGAACGTACTCGGGGCTCATTTTCGTCGTCCTCGTTTGGATAAACCAGAACGTCCTCGAGCGCATCCTGAGGTAAAAGATCCGTCATTGAACGAGCAAGCATGGATTTCCCTGTACCAGGATCACCAATCATCAACATGTGTCTTCGTTGTTCAGCTGCTTTTCGGATGACGATTGAACCCGCTTCCTGTCCAATGACTTGGTCGACAAGACGGTCTGGGATAGGGACATCTTCGGTTGTCTCAAATTTGACTTCTTCAATCCATGAGTCAATGCTGGAGGAAAGCAGTTCATCACCGTCTTTTGTTGGCTCAGGAGCCCATACAGTGACCATCTCAGAGTCATCTTCTGTGATGACATCTTCAACAGTGTCTTCCTCTGACATGATGTTTCCTCGCTCTCCTCCCCTTTAGGACTTTAGCATCGGCCAAGGGAGGTTTGTTTTGTCTCAGAGTTGCATTCGGTCGAGATACTGCTGACCGTAATATTGCCACTGCTCCAATGTCCATCCCGCTGGTAATCCGCCTGGAGGCAATGGAGGTCCAGAGACGACAGGGGCAGGCATTGGTGGTGCTACCGCTTGAGCTACTGGTTGAACGACCGGCTGTACAACTGGTTGAGGGATCGGTTGCTGGAAGATCGGCGCTGCGCCTCCGTACATTGAATTTGCAACAGTGTCATGAATCGGCAATGTTGTTTCGGTCCACGTTGCTTCAGGGACGTGGAGTTTCTCATCACCGTCACGGCGAATCATCAAACCAAACGCCAGAGCGACAAAGAGCACACCGCCAACAACAGCAAGAATGAGCATCCAATTCGTGTCACCTGAGCCGTCACCTGACTCGGCGCCGGATTGAATTTGCTCACTCGGGCAGTCTGCTCGAGGGTCTTCACAAGCAACGGAGTATTGCGAACGCTTGTCCTCTAGGACGAGGTTAATTTCTTCTTTCTCAGCATCGGTCGTGGCTTCTGCTGATGATGTTTCAAGTGCTTCAATTTCTTCTTTCAATCGATCGATGTAGTTTGTGAGCATCTCATCTTCCATTTCAGCAGGAGCAGGGAGCTCTTCCAGAATATTCCACTTGACGCTTGCTACGCTCTTGTAGTCGTCACCGTTTGTGTCGACTGCCATGATGGTGAGTTGGTAGTAATCCTTGTACATCGAACCAGTCGGTCGCGCGTACTCGCCCGGTAAAAAGAGGGAATCGATGTTGAGTTCGGTTGACCATCCGACCATTGAGCGCGTGATGTCGAGGTCCTCTTCGTAGAGCCCGTCGCACGTTCCGGTCTCATCGTTGCAAACGTTCCACGTCGTTTCAATAACGGTGAAGGTTGGTGCCATGTCCGTCAGGAAGATATTGGCCGTTGGTATTTGCCCGATGTAGGTATCCTGCATGTCAACATACACGTGACCACTTCCATCGTCGACCTTGGAGATGTACAATGGATAGGAATCAAACACATCGACCGTCATGGTGTAGGTGTTGGTATCGTATCGGTCGATGGTGTTGACTGTAACTTGATGAAGACCTGATGATTGGAAATTCAGGGTCATTGTTCCATCGATTGGGTTGTACTTCGCAGCACCCTGTTCGTCCGATGAGACGGTAATGAACGCCTCGTTTGCTGGATCATCAACATCGGTCAGCAATGCCATCAGGTTAATGACGCGCTGTGTACCGAGTTTGAGTGTTGTTTGTTCAAGTCCCGTCAAGTCCAAACGGGGCGCATCGTTGATTGGATTGACCTTTACAAGCAAGGTTTGGTCAGAAAACTGTTCGCCATCACTTGCTCGAATCGTGATTGTCACTTCGCCGTTCACGTCATCGTCCAACGTTTGGAAAACGATGTTCGATGTGTCGAGGAAGGCGTTGAACACATCGGTGTTTGAAGTCGAGAGGATTTCGAGCGACAAATCAGAGGCCTGGGCCACATTCCCTTCATCGTCCGTGTCCGAGAGGAATGGTAGGAGGCTCAATGTCCCCATTCCACCCTCATCAACGATTTGTGTTGGTAGCGCTTGCCAGCGAGGCTGGCCGTTTTCGAGAACGTTGAACAGGAGTGTTCCGTATGGCAATTGACCTTCGTTGGAATAATCGCCGCCGTCGTCCATGAAAATCTCGATACCTTGTGAGCCGAGCGGACAACCTTGGACTGGGTCCCATGCGAACAACACTTCAACCTCAGTTGTCGAGGGGTGCCATCCCACGAAGTTCGCATCGTTGCTTGAAATTGTCAAATCATAGAGCGGACTTTCCGGATCTGAAACAATTCCAGTGAGGTCGACCTTTGTCGACATATCACACTGAACAGGACTGACTTGATTTGGAGCGATGGATGGTGGAGCGTTCATGAGGTCAAACGCGCTGGTAGCAATCGACCAACCAGATGTTTGACCACGTGCATCAACGGTTCTCGAGCGAAGGTCATAGAGACCTGCAGGCATGTCGACTGTTGGGAGAATCGAGTATTCTCGACCCTCGTTTGCAGAGCCTGGATAGAGGATGTTGTCGCCGCCAGTAACTGCTTCTCCTGACCACTGGCCTGCACCAGCCTTCGAAATTTCAATGTCAAAGGTCAGCGTGTCAATGGTGTCGACAAAGTCATCTGCATCGCCTTTTGCAAGAACAGAGAAGTATTGTCCACGGCTAATCTCAGATGTACCGATGACCTGCGGTGTTTTTGATTTAGGAGGACGGTCGTGATCCAGGTCGCCTGTTGCCACATTGTTGGAAAGAACCGATTCACCGTTTGTTTGGAGTTCCAAACCGAAGACTGTCTTCCAACTGTTGGTCGAAAGTGTGCTTGTGTCAAACGTCTCCTGTGCATTCATTGTACTCGTTGCACCAGTGGTCGCCATTGCTCCGATTGGTGTACCTTGGCCGATGTAATTCTTGACGCCGTTCAAGACGTAGAAGAACTTGGCCGTACCGCCGTTGTTGTAATCGAGATCGCCTGAGTTCGAAATCGTAGCATCGAGTGTCAGGACGTCACCTTGAATGTAGGATGAACCTGCTGGGCTTGATACAACGAAACTTGGAACTGAGAGGTCCATTCTCGGAGCCATGGTCGAATCCGATGCTGCGTAGACACTTGCGCCATTGTTGCTGGTACTCCAAGTGGAATACAAGGCAGCAACAGTGTTCATGTTCGATGTACCACCGGAGACGAGATTCGTAGGTACTGTCCAGACCTTGCTTGCTGTACCGCTAGCCAAGTTAACGGTTTCAAAACCGGTTCCACCGTTGACAATGCTACCGCTACCGCTCGTGTAACCACCGTTGTTCAAAAGCCAAGACTCCCAACAGTTGCCCCCCTTTGAGCCATCAACGTAAGCATGAGAATTGCAGACCTTCTCCGTGACCGCAGCGTAAAGAACTAGGCTCGAAGGTGCAGTACCACTTCCGGTGTACTTTGCTGAGATGTCGATGGTTGTGGTTCCATCACCGTTGTCCGTTTGTGCAACAGTGAGCGAATAGTACGGTGCACTGTTGTGCATGTTGCCACCGGAAGAAATGTATTGATCCCAACATGTGTTGGAGCCACAACCTGAGTTCGGGTTGGCATCTCCGAAGGAGGTTTTCGGGGCACCCCCTGTCTCTTTGAGGTGGCTTACGCCGTAAATCGGCGCAATGTTTCCAGCCTCTGAATCAGCGGTATTTCCAAAATTTGCGCTGTGGTACGAGATGTAGACATATCGGTCTGGCAGAGAGTTCTTTGCTTGATTGTGAGCTGGGCTACCGTATTGGTAACAATAACCGCAGTTATCCGAGGTAATGTACTGCGCGAAAACAGTGTGACCTGGGTCCGATGGTGCGGCTTGCACAAGCTGTGCGTCTTGCAAAACTTGGGGCTCGTGTGGGTTCTGTTCCTTGGCTAGGCCAATCATCAAACTACCGACGAACAGTAAGACAATTCCAATCGCAGTAAAACGCGTGCTGACTCTCATAATAGTTCCACGACCACTCATTATATAATGGTAGTCTGTTCTCGTCTTTTGATTTTAATTCGAAAAGTTCCATTATTTTTACAAAAGTCTGATGATGAAGACAACCTGCCAGGTGCATGTCGGATGAACAATTCGCCGCCTTAATCGAGGAAAATGGTCGCATCCATATTGTCCGTATTCTCGATGAAAGTGTCAAAATCAAAGGGATTGGTGTGTTCAACTCCGCAAAGGTGCTCAATTCTGTCAACAATGGTGAGGAAGTGCAAATCGGGTCGAAAATATTCACGCGATTACCATCACGCCTACCTGAGTTGTTTCAGGGAATGAAACGACGTGCACAAACCATCGGCTCCAAAGATTCTGGCGTCCTTATTGCTCGTCTTGGAATCGGCCCTGGCGATGTTGTTCTCGAAGCCGGATTGGGTTCAGGCGGACAATCCATGCATTTGGCTCGTGTGATGGGTGCATCGGGGCATCTCATTACCGTCGAGCCACGTCAGGAACATTCAGACGTGGGCCTTGAAAATCTGAAAACGCTCGCAAATGCCGTACCAGAATTCCCTCAGCATACCCACGTTCACGGTTTCATCGAAGAATCGACAGAAGAAATCAAAGCAATCTCCAGCGACGTGGATGCGATTCTTTTGGACCTTCCAGATCATCCAACAGCCATCAAATCCGTTGCTGAACTTCTCAAGGTTGGTGCTCGCCTCTCGTGTTACTGCCCCGTTTCGAGCCAACTCGAACAAGCATGGGTTGCATGCGAAGAGGCTGGACTTGAAGTCGAATGGGCCGGTGAAGTCATCGAGCGTGAATGGGGGAAAGCAAGCAAAGGAGGCGTTCGCCCAGTCAATGGACCGTTCGGTCATACCGCTTTCCTCTTGATTGCTCAGCGACGAAGCTGATCAGAATTTTGGTGCAGAGCCGTACTCGACGACTCGAATGCTGGAATCGCATGTCGGACATGTGAATCGGAATGGAGGTTCATTCCCTCCGGGAACAGCCAGTCGAGCCTCGCACGAAGGACAAGAAATACGACGGTTTGTATCCATTCGACATTCGTTTGGCCCGAGTGCGTATTGCTTTATCTCCTCTTCCTCTTCTTCTGGCTCGTCGTCGATCTCCTCAACGGCAGAACGTGGTTTCCTTAACCGAAGGAGCACAACTGCAAGTGCGAACAAAATGTAGCCAGTGGCCATCAACTGCAAGGTTGTATCTTTGGCAAGTTCGACTCCGAGCAATGTAACACCTTCGGGCGCTTGCGGTTCTCCTTCAACTCGAATGCTGATCGGTTGGGATTCTGCGTTGACGCTACTTCCATCGATTTGAACCAAGGCGCGAATTCGAATCTCTGCATCTGTTTCATCTGTTGTCAGAGAATTCATCCGTACAACAAAGATTTCAGATGCGCCTGGCTCGAGACTGAATGCATCTGTCAGTTCGCCCAACGTGTTGTTCCAGCGGTCGTCCAGAACGCCTTCACCAATACCAACGAGGGTGAGTTTTCCAGAAATCGCAATGTTTGCGAGATTGGTAACAGTGACCGTTGTCGATGAGCCGCCAAGATAAGGAATCGAGAAGTCCTGATTCGCAACATCGATACGTACAACGGAATTTGTATCCCATGTGGCTTCGATTGTGAATGAGACAACCTCGTTTTCAACTGCGTCCGACCGCGCGCTCGATATCGCTCGGAAACTGAAAGCATTGGTGCCGGCGAGCGCATTTGATGGAATGTCACACGTCCAAGGAAGTTCTGATGTTCGCCCACCTGGCTGGAGAAGGAAAGAAGATTCGATTTCACAATCAAGGCCAACGGATGAGAGGGAAAAGCTGTCCGCACTGTTCCCTGTATTTCTCACAGTTAACGTACCCGAAAGCGTGTCCGAGGCCTCGGTTATCGAATCATCGACATACACTTCGATGTCCGAACCAGCAGTCATCGGAAACAGCGTAAGAAGAGTCACATCGGTCGATTCTGGATCAAGCGTCGAAGTAGCAACGATGTTGATGGGCAGACCGTTTTCACTTGCACCAATGGCAGTCTCTCGGACGCTCAAGACCACCGTTTCAGATTGCCCAATACCCAGATTTACTGACGTTTTCGAAAGCGTTACGTCGAAGTAATTTGAAGTCTCTCCCGCACCGATTGCGAGCAAGAACGTGTCTTGAAGTGTTCCAATGTTCGTGACCTCGATGGTCACGTTTGTCGAGGCTGAAGGACCAGCAATTATCTGATTTGTATTCGGGCTCAGTTGGGCAAGTGTTCGATCGACAACTTGCAATTCAATAACAAGAAGCGCCTCAATTTCACCGGCGTACAAACGAAGCGTAAGCGCATCGGTTCGAGCACTGGTCGCTGCTGATGCTGTTACTTCAAACGAGACGTTGTGCGTTGCTCCTGCTTCAAGTGAATATTGATCGACATCAGGTAGAATTGCACTCACACCACCCGGCAGTCCAGCAATGGTGAATGTTTCGAGGAGAAGATCGGACGTCCCATCATTCTCGATGAGAATCGTCACTGCAGCATTGTTACCGGATTGAACCACAACGCGTCCATCAACTGGACCTTGAAGATTCAGACTTGCCAGTGGTTGAACATCAAAGGCAAGACTCAAATTTTGTTCAAGCAACGAATCATGCGTTACAGTAACAATTCGTTCGTAGGCACCAAGCGACCCTTCGGATGCAGTGGCTTTCAAGGTCCAGACTGCAGACGCATCGGCAGGCACTGAGACAGAGGAAGCAGAATCAAGAACCAGTGAAATTGGTGAGGAGGCGTTGCTGTTGACTTGCAAGGAAAAGGTCTCGGCTTCGGTTCCAGTGTTGAACACACGAACTTCAATCGTGGTCTCAGTCGAAGGTTCGATGACCTTCGGTCCGTTTGGACCTTGAAGCACAAAAGCGATTTTTTTGTCAACTTCAAACGAAAAATCCCGAACAAATGTGACAGATGTATCCGATGCGAGTGTGGCTGTAAATCGAAGCGAGCACACATCTCCAACGTTGGCGGTTGAGACAACATCAACTTGGAACCCTACATCTTCAGTCGCACTGATGCCAATCGTCGATTCATATGCAAGAAGTGCCGCACTGCACGGACCCGACAGAACGGTCAACGCATAATCGTACGATGCTTCCGTAGTTCCGATGTTTGTGAGTCGAAGCGATGAGTTGGTTTGTTGACCTGGCAGAAATTCATCGCTACTGTTCAAGAAATCAACCTGCAAGTCATAGTCCGCCTGAACGTCAATCACCATGAGCGTCGACGTTGTCAGGTTGCCAAACAGGGACCCTGCATAAAGTCGAACACCGGTCGCTCCAGGGCTAGCATCGGAAGGAATAGAGATGCGTAGTGTTGCGGTCTCTTGTCCGTTCGCGGTCAGGTTCTCGACTTGGTCATCCAACCATCGAACTTCCCATCCAGTTGGGAAACCTGAATGCTGATTCGTTGCTGCAATCGCAGCTGATGCTTCCCATGGATAGGCGTAGGTTGATGAACCGTTGAATACAACTTCAGCGGCTGTTTGTTGAAGGGTCAATCGAAGCGTTGCATCCAGGGATGTGTTGTCGGTCAAACCCACTGGAGAGTCTCCAGTCAGCGCAGCAAACAGAACACAGGCAGACAGGTAGGAACCGGATGTCGAAGGATGGCTACCGTCTGCAGAATACAATCCGTAAAAGGTCGAAGATGGAGCGAGTGGGTTGCCTCCAGAAGCCACGATTGAATCGTGGATGTGTTTGAATGCGAGCCCAACCGGAGCGATGTAGATGTCTGCAGGGGTTGAAAGTGAGACGTTATCGCGATAATCGATGTAACCTTGTTCAAGCAGATCTTGCATAACGGTGTAGTTCGGATACAGTGTAGGGTTCATGGCATCGCCACTGCGTCGCCCCCAGGTCATCATCAGCATCATTGCTGCGCCTTCCGAATCAATTCGTTCTCCGAGATTGATGCTACCGTTTTTGCTGGCGAGCCAATCTGAATTCGTTCTGTAAAAACCAGGCACTTGGGATTGATCTTGGACGATTACCGTATCCCAAACACCGGTCGCAAGCGACAGGTTTTGTTGGCTTGCTGATGTGTTGACATCGTCCCAATGATCCGAGATTTTCCAACCGCCTGAGGTAAACGCCGAAGTGTTGCTCGGGCTGTCAGCACTTCGAAGAAGTTCCTGAAGCATGGAGGAGAGACCGTTCGCAGAGGTGTACGAGTTTCCGAAGAGAAGAACATCACTGACCGATGCGGACCAGGACGGAGGTGCCGTACTTGTGTTGGACTGACCACTCGACGAGTAGTTCTCCCACCAACCAGTCAGGTCAGGTTCTTCTCCGACCTCGAGAAGATAGGAATCCATGACTGAACCATGATTGCTTACCGAGATTGCAACATCAACAGATTGACCAGGCTCGATGGCCAATAAACCCTGATCACCGACACCTGTCGCATCGAGATGTGGATTGTAGACGATGGCAACGCTAACGTACACATCAATCGACGTAGAAGCACTACCGTCACTTTCACTCACAGTGATTGTGAACATCCCATTGTCGCTTGGCGTTGCAGTTTCTGCCAACTGAACGAGGATTGTTGTTGTTGCATTGTAGGTTGGTAAAACATTCGAAACTGAGTTGGAAGTTGGAACTGCAGTCCACAAAGAAGAGAGCCCTGTTGTTGCTGTTGCAACATCGTAGGTTTCAATCGATGAACCATTGTTCTCGATGGTTAGGGTTAGATTCATGGATTCTCCGGGTATGAGAATCATGTGCGTCATGTCAACTTGCAACTCGATTTCTGGGTCAGCCCTGGTCAATTGTGCGAGAGGTGAAGCACTCGCAAACAGCATCATTCCAACCAAAACGAACGCACGAATGGAGAGTTTCGACATGGGACCAATGCCTGCGAGGTGTTGTTAGCACTTGAGCGAATCGGCTTCAAGGGTTCAAATCCAACGGTTCAGGCCGATTCCTTCAGAACGCGAGGAACATACTTCCAACTTTGCGCAATCTCAACCAAAACGCACAAACTCCAAACTGTCAAAAATAGGTATCGCTCTTGGCGATTGCTATTTTAACGACATCAATTAGGAATTGTCATGGCTGACTGGCATCCAACGACATATCGAACGCATACTTTGGGAGAAATCCAACACAAGGGCGCTGACCTCGTCGGCACGGAAGTCACCGTCTGTGGCTTCATGGAAGCAAATCGTGGTAAAGGAGCCATCTGCTTCGTTGACTTACGCGATGGAACTGGAAAACTACAGGTCTTTCTGAAAGGAGACACCATCGGAGAGGAAAACCTCGACCTTGTTCAACGAATGACTCGAGAATCTACACTCCAATTTACTGGCTTGGTCGCACAAAAGCGACCTCCGAAAATCAAAGAAGGTGAAACACCACCACCACCAGCTTACGAAATCGTTGCACAAGATGTGAACGTACTCACACGCGCCAACGCTCCCTTGCCCTTGGGCATCACTGACACGGTGTCGATCGGTCTTGATACCCGCCTTGACAACCGATTCCTCGACCTTCGCCGGGCTCACGTGAATGCTATGTTCACCCTTCGAGCACGCGTTCTCCAATACGGTCGTGAGCACCTCATCACTGAAGGTTTCAAAGAAATCAACACACCGAAGATTATCGCATCCGCCTCCGAGGGAGGGACAAATCTGTTTCCGATGATGTATTTCGATACACCTGCCTTCCTTTCCCAAAGCCCGCAATTGTACAAACAACTCGCAATCCTTGGCGGTATGGAGCGCGTGTTCGAAATTGGACCGGCATTCCGCGCTGAAAACCATGACACTTATCGTCACTTGAATGAATTCATTTCTTTTGATATTGAAGCTGCATGGATGACGGATGAAGACGTCATGGGTGTCCAAGAACGTATGATTCATCACATCTGGAAATCCGTTGCTGAACACGATCAGGAACACATCGATGTCATCAACGAGTATCGAGAATCTCAAGAATTGGAACCAATTTCAGTGGACGTCCCAAGCCTGCCATTCCCTCGAATTGACTATTGTGAAGCGATTCAAATGATTCAAGACGCAGGTGAGGAAATTGCTTGGGGCGATGACATCGACTCTTCACATTGTGATATTATCGCAGAAAAGTATCCCGGATTCCACTTCCTGCCTCGATGGCCAATGGAGATGAAACCGTTCTACATCCACCATGTTGTAGGCGAGAATGGAGTCACTGGAGAGCAACTCAGTCGCGGTTTTGACCTCAATTACGGCCGAGACGAAATGACCAGCGGTGGCCAACGTGAACACAATGTTGAGGTTCTTGAGGAGAATTTGCGAAGCAAGGGACTCAACCCAGAAGAGTTCTCTTTTTACACGGACGGATTCCGTTTCGGAGCACCACCTCACGCAGGATGGGGGCTTGGCGTTGCTCGTCTGCTCATGGTTTTGACCGGTTCTCGTAACGTTCGAGAAACCGTCCTCTTCCCACGCGACCGTCATCGAGTAACGCCATGAGTTGGCCATCATGCCGGTTGACCGTATGCAATGGGGTGCGAAACCTTGGCAACATGCAGATTTGCACATGCCCGATGAGCCCTCACCATTCCAAAACGACCATGGCGTGCCATGCATCATGCTGATTCACGGTGGCTTCTGGAAAAAGCAGTACACTTCTGAACTCATGCAACCCATTGCAAACGCCCTCAGCGATGCCGGTGTTGCAAGTTGGAACATCGAATTCCGAAGATGGGAGGACGGTGATGAAGGCGTATGGATGGACACACTTTCCGATGTTCTTCGGGCGTGGGGTCAACTTGCGCTCCTTCCGGGCATCGACATCACGCGAAGCATGGTGATGGGACATTCTGCAGGCGGTCATCTCGCTCTCCTGATGGCAAGCAAAGCTGAACGAAAACCATGGCTCGCTATTGCGCAAGCACCGATTACAGATTTGTTCGGAGCGGACGATGCGAAACTCAGTGATGAAGGAGATGCAATACGGAAGTGGATGGGTTGCAGCCCATACGAGAATGAAGCATTGTGGAAAAAAGTCAACCCTATCGAACTGTCTCCAAAAGCCCCAGTCCTGTTGATTCATGGTGAGCGTGATGTCGACGTACCGCTTGAACAGAGCGAGACCTATGCAAGAGCAATGAAGGCGAAGGGATGCGATGTTCAGAAACTCTGGTTACCCGGTGACCACTACACGATCATTGATGCTGCGAGCGATGATTGGTTGGTCCAACAAGATGCAATCCTCGATTGGTTGTGAGTGCGAACCACTAAATCATGGTGGCTGGTCGTGAGAATATGGACCTTTTAGGCGAACATGCCGTTCTTCGAAACAATGCATTGGATGGAAAAACCGCTCTTGTTTGTGGTGCAAGTCGCGGCATTGGTGCAGCAACTGCGCGAATCATGGCGAACGCAGGTGCGAACGTCATCGTTTCTTCGAGAAAGAAAGAGCAACTCAATTTGCTCTTGGATGAGTTGAAACAACTTGGAGGCGGCAAACACCAAGCCCTCGTCATGGACCTAGAGGATACAGATTCGATCAACACCACCATTCAACCATTGATCGATAAGGGTCCCATCCATATCCTCGTCAACAACTCGGGCGGCCCGCCCGGCGGACCACTGTTGGATGCTACGGTTGAAGAATTGGCTCAACCATTCACTCGGCACCTTCATGCAGCCCACACACTGGTTAAACTGCTCACACCTGGCATGATTCAAGCAAACTATGGGCGGATTATTCAGATCGTTTCAACCAGTGTTCGTGAACCAATTCCAAATCTCGGAGTTTCCAACACATTGCGTGGAGCAATGGCATCATGGGCCAAATCGTTGTCTCGAGAGTTGCATCCTTGCATAACAATCAACAACGTATTGCCCGGTTTTACGGATACGGAACGTTTGGAGAGCCTCGCACAATCCATCCATGAACGAACGGGTCAATCCATTGAAGAAATTCATGATGGTTGGATGAGTCAAGTCCCCATTGAACGATTGATTGACCCTCACGAGACTGCTTCAACGATTGCTTTTCTCGCATCACCTGCAGCAGGAGCGATTCGCGGCGTATCACTACCTGTTGATGGTGGTCGGTTGCGAAGCATCTGAGCACGCGGAGAACCCCAACCCACCATTGATGACTATAAGCCACTGTGTTGGACATCGGATTATGGGGCACCTCAACGACGTTGGCATGGGATATTTTCAGCACCTCTTTGGAGCATTTAAACTCGGATTGCGGTTTTTCCTTGGAACGATTCAACTCTTCATCCACGGATTGTTTCCAAATGTGTTTGTTGATGCGGGAAAGAATACATCAGAAGCCTACAAAAGGTAATCGAGTCACTCTTTTCGAGAGGTCAGCAAAGCGCGGAACGTCTGGAACGGTGTTTCAGCGTGGGTGAATTGTTTCTTTCCATAGAGGTAGTAGGTTAGAAGACCTGCTCCAATTGCTGCAGACGCTCCGATGAATGCCTTGTCTCCAATGAAATAAATCAAAAACAAACCAGCAAGAATTCCCCACAATTGCATGAATGGGTAAAGAATGCCTTTGTACGAAGGGTTCCAATCGTGTCGATCGCTTGTTTGACGAAGTACAATGACACATGTGTTGATCATGATGAAGATCATGATCTTGAACCCTGACGCTAATTTTACGACATCTTTCAATGGAACGAAGAAAATTGCCAGACCCATGGCGAGCCCAGTGATGATGATTGGCCAGTGAGGTGATTCATACTTGGGGTGAACACGCTCAAGTGCTGGTGGCAGCAATTTGTCCTGTCCCATTGCAAACAGGAAACGGGATGAGGCAAGAATACCTGCAAGCGCCATAGAAATCATAGCTAGAACAGAGATGATGGCTGCGAAGATTCCAAACTCTGTTCCCGCAACTTTCTCTGCAAAGACAAATATCGGATTTTCCACAACCTTTCCGTCGGCACCAACCCACCATTCTCCGGGTATCGCTGCCATCATCAAAAATGCGAGAACGGAATAGATAATGGTCGCAAAAAGGAGCGACAGAAGCATTCCTGCTGGCAGGTTCTTTTCAGGATCTTTGACCTCACCACCGATGGCTGCTACTTTGGTCACACCAGCATAGGCTACGAATACAAAGGCGGATGTTTCAGCAAGCGTCCACAGATCCGCTTCAAAAGCTGCTTTGAACGGTCGGCCAGCATCAAAATCGTCGACAAAGAATGCTGCTATGCAGATAATGACAAACATGGCGAGTGTGAGGAACAAAATGGGTGTTTGAATGGCTTTTACCTTCTTTACACCGAGGATGTTGATAATGGTAATCAAGACCAAGGCGCTCATGGAGAGAACCATCATTTCCATATCGACGTCAAAATAGGTCGTCACTGCGATAAAATACGCAGAAAAGCCAATCAGAGAGAAGCCCGATTTTAACAAAAACGAAGCCCATAATCCCAGGCCACTTATGGTTCCGACCATCGGCCCATAAGTCCGCTCGAGGTAGACGTAAGAACCACCACTTGACGGCATTCCTGATGCCAATTCAGCCTTGGAGATTGCCGCTGGCAGGACAACCGCTGCAGCGACAATGAATGCAAGCCAAATCCCTGCACCCATGATATCAGCTGCAAACGTTGGTGTAACGAAGATTCCAGGAAGCATGGCTGAGAGAGAAATGATAACGACGCCAGCAAGACCAACGCTTCGCTTGAGCGTCTTCTTGACGGCATCAGTGCCCTTTTCAACAATGGTATCGAGTGCTGAGATTGGCATTTCTAGAACCCCGATTTCGTGAAAGAACCACGCTTACAATCACCTACAATCCGATAAAGGATATATGTTCTTGCATTTTTTGAGGATACATATTGCCGGAATCCGGAAATCAAATCTTTGCGATGACCTTCATCTCAACCGCAATCGGCGTTGGAAGTGCACGAATCGCTAACGTGGTTCGTGTTGGCCCATAATGACCAAGCGTTTCAGCCCAAACTTCGTTGTATCCTGCGAAATCACGGTCCATATCAACCAAGAATGATGTCACATCAACAACTTTGTCCATCGAAGAACCTGCTTCCTCAAGAATTCGTGCTATATTTTCAACCACAGCGCGTGTCTGTGCTTTGATGTCATAGTCCAGTGGTTGGCCGTCACCATCACGGATGGGACCGCCGGGAATGGCGTTGGTACCGGGTTGTCGGGGACCGACGCCCGAAAGATAGAGAAGTTCACCAACGCGCCGAGCATGAGGATACAATCCGACTGGTTTTGGAGCAGAATCGGTGTTCACTGCATCCTTGCCTTCGGCAGGATCCCACAATGCAGGACCTGAATCTGTTGGAGATTGAACCTCTTCTTCGATGGAGCCGTCACCATCGAGAACATTACGCTCACCGTGATAGACGTCAACATCATCCTCATCATATTCTTTGTCACCCATTCCATTGGATGTTGGATCAAGATGGACAACAGCACCACCTGCACCGTGAAGAGCCTCGTAGGCAAGAACACGTCCAGTCAAATCGTTGCGGTTGTCGTTCATTGCAGACAACCACCACATTGGCTTGAAGGTAACAACCTTCTGCACACGGATTTGCTGATGGATTGTTCGAGAAAGTTGTGCAACGTCTTCAAGTCGTCCTTCCTCAAGGAATTCCAGAACTTTCCTGTTCCATTCATCGTCCTTGAGCGAGTGTATTTTATCATCCGAAGGTTCGATAAATTCCGTAAACATTCGATTCGACATCGACATCGCAGTGACTGCAACTGCTTTTTTCCCCGTTGAAGCAAGCACATCCAAGCATGCTTTTGCAAGAACGGTTGTCTCAGCGCGATTCGCATAGACATTCGATGAAACAATCACGGCTGGAATCGCATTCTCTGGGTTTAGTAATTTCAATGCAACAACCGAACCAACATCGATTGGGAAGCCGTTGTAGGCAACGGTTCGACTCTGTAAGCCCCGTGCATGGTTGGCTTTGTTCCAGGCTTCTGCAAAGTCCGAATCGATTCGAAACGAATACTCCATCGAACCCAAATCATGGAAGTCTTGGTCGACCAAGGTCCACGTTGGATTTGGATCGGCTTGAATCTGATGGCCAATAATGCTCGGCCATGTCGTTGAATAGATGATCAGCAAATCCGCATCGCTTTGGGAAATTTGTTGACGTGCTTCATCAAATGCATCACGAAGTCGTTGCCATCCCTCATTCTGTTCAGGAACCAACAGTGGATGAGGATGAACTGGAACAATATAGGAACCAAGGATTGAATCGGACACGTTCAAGCCCCCTCATGGAGATAACAGGGCCATTCAACAATGGCATTCCCAGTTCCAATAATGGTCCCATAGCCATGAAGAATGGCAGGATAGGATGGCACAGTCAGCGTGCTCAACAACCAAGTGAGCCCTCCACCGTCGGATTCAGCAATCGCTTGTTCGGTGAATTCTGGCATTTCATCAATGATGCGTTGTGCCTGGCCGCTTCGCATGTAATCGATGATTCGCATGTCCCAAAGATGCATGGCATGGCTGGTAATGTGTTCCTTGCTCATGTCTTCGGGCACCTCTGATTCCGTGGTAAAATGTCGGTGAGAAAGCGAATTGGATGCGAGTACGACTGCTTTCTTCCCGCTTTCAAGAATCGCTTCGCGAGTTACTCGACCAAGCTCCATCATCATTTCTTGCATCACTTCAACGGAGTAGTAATGCCTTGAGCGATTTGAGGAAATGACAACCAACGGTTTGTCGAATGCTGGATTGACCATATGACCGGTTGTGATTGTACCATAATCAACGCGGAAATCAGGATTGTTCATCATCTTCACAGCAAGGCCAGAATCGGCTGCTTTGTCGTGAATAGCTTGACTCAATTCAACATCGATGTTGAGATCGTAGGAATATCGAAACAGATTGGGGAAGATGGGATCCACCGAGAGTCCTTCGAAATGCGGAAGACCGAGAAAATGTGTCCCTACATAGGTCTGCCAATGGGGCGAAAGGATAACGAGAACATCATGCTCAACCTTTGCGAGAGATTCTCGCAGTCGTTCATAACCCCACCGGAGTTGTTCCCATCCGCCCTCGGATGTGGGTTCGTTCTGGGGAGGATTCTCAGCATAGACAAGATGGGGAGGGTGTGGTGCAAGGCAACCCGCAACAATCGAACCTTTGGCCATAGTTCGACCAAACATAGGTCGCATATGGATGCATCGCATGTGAAGGCTAAACCTCAAACGAGAAGGGTTTGAGCACGCATTATGTCGGGGGCCGAGATGGATGCAATTGCATCCGATGAGGAATTCTCATCGGTCGAAGACAACTCAGAGGTGACTGGGAACGAAATCTTTGCCGATATGCTTCGACATATGATGGCCCCGCTTCTGATTGGAATGCTTTTTGGAGGGATATGGCAACTTACTGTGATGCCAAGAATTGATACCTTTGTACCAAATCCAGTTCATGGTGCTTTTGCATTGTACCTCGTTTTGTCACCAGTGATTTACAAACAGCTTGTTGGGTTGGAAATGAGTCGAGCGGGTGAGTACGCCATGGGATTTGCCGTCACTGCCTGCATCCTTTCACTCGTCTGGATGTTTGGTAGCTCCTCCCTCTACCTTGGAGGTTTCATCCCATCGATTGCGTGGCTCTTTATCAGTTCATTTTGGCTTCAATTTGAGTTCCCACCGTTCCGATACGGTTTGTGGCATGGTATGGCCGTGAACATCGGCGGATTTGGTGGAGGCGTTCTCGCCTTCATTTATTTCTAAGACGTGTAGGATTCCGAGGCATTGGGGAAGTCTCCGGAACGAACATCATCACAATACGATCGGATTGCTCCTTCAATATCTTCAGCAAGGTTGAGATATCGACGAAGGAAACGTGGCGAAAAATCCATCGTGATTCCAAGGAGATCGTGCAACACCAAAACTTGTCCATCACAGTGCGGCCCTGCACCTATTCCTATGACAGGGATGCTCAATTCTTTCTGCACTCGCTGAGCGAGTTCCTTTGGAATCTTCTCGAGAACAATCGCAAAGCAACCTGCTTCTTCCAACAACTTCGCATCAGCGATTAACTTTTCAGCCTCTTCGTCTTCTTTTGCCCGGACCGTGTAGGTTCCAAATTTGTAAATGCTCTGAGGGGTTAATCCAAGGTGACCCATCACAGGAATTCCAGCAGTCAAAATACGTTCGATGGATTCGACAACCTCTGAGCCGCCTTCGAGTTTCACAGCATGGCCTTCGGCTTCCTTCATGATTCGAATCGCACTTTCGAGAGCTTGCCTTGAGTTCCCTTGGTACGTTCCGAAGGGCATGTCAACAACAATCAGCGCTCGATCGACTGCACGTTGTACGCACTGTGCGTGGTAAATCATGTGGTCGAGGGTCATCGGTACCGTGGTTACCTGACCTGCCATGACATTGGAAGCAGAATCACCTACGAGGATAACGTCCACGCCTGCTGCATCAACAAGCCTTGCAAGCGAATAGTCGTAAGCCGTGAGCATGGTGATGGGCTCGTTGGCTCGCTTCATCTCCTGAAGTGTATGCGTGGTAACTTTTGTTGCCTTACCATGAACCGACATTGTTCTGCCCCATGCTTCCGACTGAATTCAACATTTCAAAGGCTCGCCGGCAAAATCAATCATGTTTGATGCAAACATTCAGTGGTTCGGAAAAGAATGCGAGACTCCAATCGCCACCTTCCCGACCAACACCTGAATTCTTTACACCTCCAAACGGTGTTCGTAGATCTCGATGGAGCCAGGTGTTGACCCAGACAATACCTGTCTCAATTTGTTTGGCAAGTTCATGGGCCCGGTCCGTATCCTTCGACCAGATCGATCCTGCGAGTCCATAGTCGGTTGAATTTGCAATATCGATGGCCTCTTGGTCGGATTCAAATCTGTGGATTGTCACAACCGGTCCGAAAATTTCCTCCGTGGAAGTTCGGGAAGTGTGGTCCAATCCATCAATAATCGTTGGCCGAAGATAGGCACCATTGGCGTTCGGTCCGACCGGCCCGGTCATTTTGCGCGTTCCTCCGACAAGAACGGTTCCTCCTTCTTCAATTCCAAGTTCGATGTAGGACTCGACTTTGTGCATGTGATCTTGGCTGATGAGCGCACCGATTTGTGTTGAAGTATCTCGAGGATCGCCACACGTCATCTTCTCAACAGATTTGACAAGTTTTTCGATGAATTCGTCTGCAATCGATGCATGAACGAGAATTCTCGAACCGCACAAACACACCTGACCTCCGTTGGTAAACCCAGCACGTACCGTCCCCTCAACAGAACGGTTGATGTCTGCATCATCAAGGACAATCGTCGCATTTTTACCGCCCAATTCCAATGAGAGTTTCTTGAACATTGGTGCTGCGGTTGCGGCAACATGACGACCTGTTGCCGTCCCTCCAGTGAATGAAATCGCTCCGATGAGCGGGTGTTCAAGAATCGATTGACCAACTTCAGGACCGTATCCATGAACGACATTGAGGACGCCTGGTGGCAGGCCAATTTCATTGGCAACCTCACAAAGAAGATTGGCAGTAAGCGGTGTCAATTCACTCGGTTTAGCCACAATGGTATTCCCCATCAACAAAGCGGGTGCAACCTTCCAACTGAGCAAATACAAGGGAAGATTCCAAGGCGTAATCAAGCCAACCGTTCCAATCGGTTTTCGGTGGATAATGTTAACGGCATCGTTCATTTCGAATGTTTCAGGTTCTCGATTTCGGGCAAAATCAGCAAAGAATCTGAAATTTTCAATGGACCGTTGCGCATCAACTCGACGAGCCAATGCTAACGGTTTGCCTGTATCCCTCGATTCCCGCTGAGCGAGATCTTCTTTCCTTGCCTCAAGTCCGTCCGCAAGGC
This sequence comes from Candidatus Poseidoniaceae archaeon, assembly GCA_965662895.1. Taxonomy (GTDB): domain Archaea; phylum Thermoplasmatota; class Poseidoniia; order Poseidoniales; family Poseidoniaceae; genus MGIIa-L2. Next base: position 38,804 of record CBFIJH010000009.1, read on the forward strand.
GATCGAGCCAATCGGCACGCTCGAGCATCGTGAGGTCCGACCAATCCTTTTGCGCAAGCCTTGATGCTTGAACAGCCGCATCAACATCGGGGCCTTTCGAGCGAGCAATCGTTCCAATGATGTCCCCTGTTGCAGGATTGATGTTGGGAATGGTATCTCCATCCAAGGCATCAACAAACCTCCCTGCGATGAAATTTAACGCATTCATGAATTCATCTCCGAGTCATACAACCATCGGTCTTGATCCGGATCCCACTCGTCCCATGTTGGAATTGTTTTGAGAACATCGATGTACCGGTCAGGAACAATTCCTGGAACAATAAACGCTTTTTGTCGATGCAAGGGGTAAGGATTTCTCAAATCAATCCCAAGGACGCCAAGAATGGCCCGAGCAACATACCAGGTCGCTTGTGCATTCCAACCGTGAGCAATTTTAATCACGATGCCTAAGCCGTTGGGATAATCAGGATGCTCTATCGCAAGTCCGAGCAATCCATCCGCTCCTTCTTTTGCAATGACTGAACCTTCACCAGCCTTGAGGATTGTTGAATCCAAACGATTGAAACCACCAACAAGGTCAGGATGACGAACCATCGCTTCCCAAATCCAATCCTCATTTTTGTCTCGCACGAGGCCAGCATAAATCTGTGCAAGTTCGGCAACTGTGTTGGAAACTGTTGGCAAACCACAACCATCTTTGGCAATTCTCAGTGGTTCCCAATCGCTTCCAATAAATCGTCGTATTTGCGACATGTATGCTCCAAACACTTGATGTGTTGGTAAGGTGTATCCCGCACGATTCCAACCCTTTTCCCTGCAACCGCGGAGTATAGCAGCATGCTCGCCTGAGCATGTGTGATACCAACGGCGAGGACGACGTACCTGACGACCAAATTGAATCAGAGGGACATCAAGTGGAGTCAACATCAGTGGCCATTCGGATTCTGACAACAAGGACTGGGCAGCTGATACGTGTTCGGTGTCTCCATTGTGGCTTGCGACAGAAATTGCCTTTTGCTCCCAAGACAAGTCGTCCAATTCTTTGACGAAGGCCTTGAGCATGAATGGCTTCATCATTGAACGACCATAACAAAGCACGTTTCCTCCAAATGAATGAATCACTTCATCGCCATGTGACCAAGCAACTGCTCCATGGATTGTCGTTTCGGAAACACCATTGCGTCGATAGTCAACCAAAGGCTCCCATGCGACATCTCTTCCGGTTGGGATACCCTCAACTTGTTCACCAAGTGGAGAATCTGGAAACAATTCACTTCCAGGTTGACCCGGTTTTACGGCTGAATGGTTGTGATGATCAATCCGCATCTTTAGTCACCTTTGAGCAACTCTTCGACCCGTGGCGCTACCTTTTCCATGTACGCTTTCATGTTCCGACAAACGCGCTCGCTATCATGATTAAAAAAATCAAACCAAGCCATCACTCGATCATCTGGATGAAATCGTTCAACAAGTTGCTGGGCAACATCTTCGACATTCCCAATCAACGCATTTTGTGCAGCATTCTGAACTTTTGAGGGGTCAATCGTACCTTCAAGAGCGTTCCAATAAGCACCAAGCGCTTGTTGAGCCTCATCATGCGCTGCCGAGCGCTGCTCCTCAGGGGAAAGTCCTGTCTCATCGTTGAGGAATACAAAGCTGGTACGGGGCATGTCCGAACGCTTCCAAGTACCTCCATCAGGATGGAAGCAAGCACGCATACGTTCATGCGTCGCTTCAATGACTTCAGGTTGTGTAATTGAGAGATTGAACACACGAACGGGTAGGATTGAGTTGACAAAGACCTGAGCCTTTGGGTCGTGGGTCCCAGCAACCAACACAAGTTGATTCCTATCGAATGTGTTCGGAACGATTCGAATGTCTTCAAAGACATAGCGCCGGTCGATTGGTATCGCATCAGCCTCCGATTGACTCGCCTCTTGAACACGCTTCCAATCTTCATCACTCCTGAAATTCTCGCGAGTTAAGATTGTTGAGCGAACGGAATCCGATGCGACAACATCACCTCGCAAAAGGCGAAGAAAGATTTCACTCGCTTCAAGGAAAATTTGACCACGCAGTGCAGGCCATGCTGCCTCTTCAACTGGCGTTCGAGGTACAATTCCGTAAGGACGGGCCATGAATTCGAATCGACCTGCAGAAAAACCAACATGGAGGCGACGTGTGTCCTCGTTCACTGCAAGAAGCTGCAGCGTGTTGGCTATTCGTTCTGCTTGAGCAATTGGACCTCCAGATGCGAGAATTGATACTACAGCACTCCCGATTTCGATGTTTTTTGTTCTTCGAAAAGATTCCATTGCAAGTTGTGGGAAATCCGTACACAGACCAACTTCTCCTTGCCAATGTGGAACAACTGGCTTTGAGTTTGATTTTTGTGTCTCAGTGGAGAGATGTGCTTGCGCAATCCATCCGACTCCGAACCCCAACGCATCTGCACTCTCCAATTGTTGGAAGTAATTCCGAAGCATGGTCCGTTCATCGGGGATGTGCCCTTCTGCATCAGGTGTTTGACTAATGGAAAAGAAAATGTCGTGTTCCATGCCCCTCACCTCTTTTTTCCAAACCGTCAAAGAACATAATCCGTTCGCACCTTACTTGACCTTTTCATCAAGGGAAGTAAGGGCATGGAGTCGTTGCTTTAGAAGGTCAGGCGCAGCTATTCCCAATTGCATGAAAAGATGCATCGTATCGGATAGAACGAGAAGCGCGTCGTCGTAACGGGTTTCAATTTCTGCAAGGTCAGCAAGCCCCCAACTTGCGACGAGATGACCAGCAGGATGTTCGAGTCGTTTTGCCAAATCGAGGCTTTGATCGTACATTTCAGATGCAGTCGCAAGTTCTCCGAGACTCGCCTGAGCGTGAGCAACATCAGCGAGGGCTTCCATGTGGAGAACATCGTTTTGCATGGAGATGGCCAATTCAAGTCGACGCGTATCGTGAACAATTGCGGAATCCCAATCTTGATTCAATCGAGAACAACGAGAGAGTACTGCAAGACCGTAGATGATACCTTCCTTGTCGTCAATCGATTCTCGCAAGGTTAACGATCGTCGAACCGATGTTTGTGCAGATTCAGTCTCTTCAATCGAGAGAAGCATGAGTGCGTGATGATGCAAAACAGCCGCTGCAAGTGGTTCTCCTTTGTCCAGAGATTCAGCAAGAAAAGCAAGTTCTGCAACATCATCAATTGAGCCGGAATTTCGTTTGAGATGCTCGAACCGGGCCCAACCTTTCTCGATATCGTTCTCAGCAACCTTTTGGGCATGGGCGACCAACCGGTTGAGCAGTTGATGGTCACCAATCGATTCGACAAGCGGCAAAATACCTAGAGCAAGCGACGTATTGATGCCATCAATTGACCCACCTCCAGTCAGCATCTCGACGATTTCTCTCGCCTTTTCAGGTGAGACCTCTTCTGCCATGTTGCAACCACTTGGATTCGCGTCAAGAACCTATTGCTGAAAGCGGTCGTACCGTGATGATTCATAAGACGGACATCCATGGTACGTCATGGCACGGCATGACAACGCTTTGCAGGGCGTCATGCTTGTAGCGTTGTTGATTCTTTTTCCAATGACCATCCAACTGCTTGTGCATCAAGACGAGAGTCCACTGTGGCGGACGGTATATGTTGAGGTCGATTCCGAAGAGGAGGACGACACCGAAGCACGCTCAGAATCACGAACAAGGGGTGACGTTGCTCGAATTGCAACCTTCAACATCAAGGTGTTTGGAGAAACAAAAATGGGCAAGCCTGATGTTGTTTCCGAACTTGTCAACATCACCTTACGATACGACATGATTGTCGTTCAGGAGATCAAAGACCTTGACCAAACCGTTCCTTACGATTTCTTGGACGCCATTAACGCTGAATCGAATGCAACATATGGTCTCGTTCTCAGTGAACGCTCCGGCAAGCAAGAAGATGATCAGAGTAGCCAAGAACAGTACGCCTTTTACTATCGAACCTCCCGCTTTTCGAGTGATACTTCGTGGTTGCACAACGATTCTGAACGGGATGAATTTCAACGCGAGCCATTCATCGCGAACTTCAATTTACTCTCGAAGAACGGCACGATTCTCGAAGATATCACGCTGATAACTGTCCACACTAAACCTGCAGAAGCGGTGAACGAAACAGCTGCGATGCACAATGTTGTTGAAACATACCAGACAAATTCAAGTGAATCCAATATTATCATCCTCGGCGATTTGAATGCAGATTGCAGTTATGCATCCACCTATGAACTCAACCAGCTTGAAATTCGTAGCCCAGAATACCTCTGGATTGTTCCTGATTCAGCCGATACAACGTTCTCTGAGAATACGCATTGCGCCTACGATCGTATTGTTTTGACAAGTGACGTTGACGGTCGATTCTTCGGCAGGTGGGGGGTTGACCGAAACATCAGTGGTTCAGATGTATCCGACCATTTTCCCGTTTGGTTTGATCTTGACATCAGCGAGGATGAGCAAGAATGATTCGTAGAGCTTCGGTTCCTGGACGAATCAACATCATCGGCGAACATACCGATTATGCTGGAGGTTGTTCGCTTGCGTTCGCCTCGCAACATCGCCTCATCCTCGAAGCAGAATTCATTGATTCTGGATGTATCGGAGATGAAACCGTCGTTGCTCTCTGGAAAGAAGGAGGGGGCCCTCCAGCAAAACTCAATGTTCAGAGTACGATACCTATCGGTAAAGGCATGTCCTCTTCAGCAGCATTGTGTCTGAGTATCGTACTCTGCATTCATGGAAACTCCATCGACAGCCAAGCTGTATGTCTCGAAGCACAACGATTGGAACATACCGTTCTTGGAACGCCTTGTGGACTCCTTGACCAAATGACAATGATGCATTCACGTGAAGAACATTGCACAATGATTGATTTTTCAACATTCGAAACGAACGTCCTGCCATTTCCAGAATCATGGATCTTTCGAATCGTTGATTCTGGAGTTCATCGAACATTGCGATCAGTGGAGTATCGTCAAGAGGGCGATGAGACAATACGGAAACTGCACGTTAAGAATGAAAACGCTCGAGTCAAAAAAGCAGTCCATTGTACAAAAGAAGAATTGGGACGTCTTCTCAACGAATCGCATGACTCATTGGTCAGCATTGGCGTAAGCACACCGGAGGTTGATGCACGGGTTCAATTCCTTCAAAATCTGGAAGGGGTCCTTGGTGCACGGATGATGGGCGGAGGATTTGGCGGCATGATTCTCGTGCTTGTTGAAGGAGAACATGTCCTTTCCGAACATCCAATGGTCGTTCCCTCAGGATCTGGTTTCGTTGAAGAATTGGTCTAATTTTTCAAGGCGTTCCGGCGTTCCCATATCCCAAAACTTCGTCGAATCCAAGTGAACATGAATCATTTTGGATAATGCAGCATAAATGGTCTCCTCCCAAGACCAATGACCGTCTTTCCCATGCTCAAGAAGGATCGACTTTCGAACGACCGATGTGCCTGCTTCGTATCCATTGAACGAATCTGGTGGAGTTTGTTTCTTGGAATACTGGACCAGCCGGCCGTTCGCATATTGAAGATTCATTGTTTCATGTTCTGGAGTCACAGTCATGGTCAGAGGTGAGGAATTCTTTCGATGGTGATTCATCAAAGGAGCATAGTCGATTGGATGATAATCATCACCCCACAAAAGTATGAATTCGTCCTCCAAAGATTCTCGTGCATTCCACAGGGCACCTCCCGTCCCCATTTGTTTTGTTTCTTGAACAAACGACACCTCGAGGCCGGGATGTGTAAAGCCATCAAACTGCTCACCGAGATGACCGGTCAAAACAAGGACTCGAGTACAACCTTGACGTTTTACCCAATCGAGAATATGCGAGAGAATGGGTTGGCCGCCGACTTCTATCAATGACTTTGGGATATGTTTTGTTTTCTCACCAAGGCGGGATCCAAGACCGCCTGCGAGAATGACAACTTGTGGCATACGGTGCGATTGTGCAATGGATGCATACAAGGCGCCACTTTCACGCAACGTGCGTTTTTGTGTAGAAAAATCGACATCATACAAACCAAAACACTGTTCATAGCCCTCTGCCCATTCAAAATTGTCCATGAGACTCCAATGAAAGAAGCCTCGAATATCGTACCCGTTCGCAATGGCTTCTGAAGTGATTTGCAAATGTCTTCGCACGTGTTCAGGACGCATGTCATCGTCATCATCTGCAACTCCATTCTCGGTCACAATGATTGGAATCTTCAGTGTCGAAACCATTTCAAAAGCACGCATCAGACCCTCTGCATACATTGGATATCGGAAATCGGTTCGCTCCTCCCAGGGGCGAATAAGTGGGTCAATCTCGACTTTGGTTGGCATAAAGGGAGTAGCAAGGAGGTGTGTGTAATAATTGAGACCAAGAAAATCACTGCTCCCTTTGAGCCCTTCAATCGAAAAGCGGCGCAACGATGAAGGTGGTTTGAAGCGACCTGTCTTCAAACCTTGAATCCAACATCGATTGAACATCCCATCCAGAAGTTTCGCTTGAAATCGATGCAATGGGTTCCAGCGTCGATATGGATCGAAAATATTGATGTTTTTGACAAGACCAATCTTGGCTGCTGCACCGTTTTCTTTTGCCTTAAGCGTTCGATAACATTGTGCATGTGCACGCATCAAGTTGAGGGATACTTGCCGTGTTTTCTTGAACGAGCGCTCTCCCGGTGGAAATTCTCCGAGTACGTAACCCATCGAAGCGTACACTGCAGGTTCGTTGATCGTGCACCACCATTCGACTCTATCACTGAGAACATCGAACATCTTCGAACAAAATCGAATCCAGTAAATGATGTTCGATTCGTTCTCAAAGGCGCCTAAATCCTCCCACCATAATGGATTTGTAAAATGGTGGAGTGTGACCATCGGTTGGATACCTCGTTCAAGCAGTTGGTCAACCAAATCGCTGTACCAAGAAATTGCATCCTCGTCCCATACATCCATTTCGGGTTCGATTCGACTCCATTCCAATGAAAAACGATAATGGGTTACGTTGAGATTTTTGATCAATTCAATATCTTGCTCTTTTCGATTCCAATGATCGCAGGCATCACCACTCTCCTGACCACTTTTTGAATTGGGTTCAAAGCGTGTCCAATTGTTTCGGTTTCCTCCTTCAATTTGATGGGAAGCTGTTGCCACACCCCACATAAAGTTCGGAGGGAATGCTTGCCCATTGAGCAAGTCCGAATAATCAACATCGCTCCAATCACGATGTTCCTCAACGCTCATACGACCACTGACCATCACTGAACTCGAGTCCATGAACCGTCGCTTGCGACATTCCAGTACTGCACTTCAGTACTCGCATCAACATACCAACCGGTTTCGCCTTGATTTGTTCCTGGAGCAGCTTGCATGACGCCGACCTGCCCTGCTTTCGTCGCCAATTCTTGTCGCAATTCTTCTGCGAGGTCAGGTTCCGAATGTGTCATGTCTTGACCATGCTCTATGGGCGTGGTTGATTCCTCGGTATCCACATGTTCTGATGCTGAGGTAAGTTCTTGTTCCTCTTCTTCAGAAACTTCGTAGAATTCTTCCTCATCCCATTCCTCTTCCTTTGCGTTACCGCGGCGAATGAGGACAACCAGAACGGCAAAAATCATGAGAAGAAGTCCGATAATTATGGAAACAGCGGTGTTCGTTGATCCAAGTGCACCGCTGAGAAGAACCGATTCAACATCATAGAATTGTTGTGAAATCAATCCATTCCAAGTGACTGTGCATGATCGGTCAGAACCCGCTTCCTCAAGTTCGATTTCCCATGTATCTGATTGGACGTGCGAAGCTTTCCCAGATGTGCATGAAAGACTGGTTTGTTCAGGATTGACCTCAACCCGATTTCGTTGTGAATCTTCAGCCCAAACGGTGATCAAAGTTACTTCGCCCTGACTACGTGTTTCATTGGCCATACCGGTAATAATGCGTACGGGTTGACCTGGAACGATGGTTAGTGGAATCGTGTGTTCAGCATCACCCTCTGAAAGTTGAAGTTCGTAGACACCACTCGTCTGACCGGTCAATTGCCAATAGCCTCGACCAGCAGAAGACGCTTCGAAAAGGACAAAATCGCCCGAGACCAATTCAACATTTTCAGCAGGCGCAGTATTGCCGTGAACATCAACCAGTTCAACAAACAGATCTGAGGGGACGCCCGCTTCAAGGGTCAAACCTTCATCGGAATCGGTCAACAACGATGTACCTGTTCCCGGTATAACATTGACTCTGACCGCTGCAAAGACACCATCAGCATTTGCGCGTATTTCGTGTTCACCTGTTTTCGTTGGATACCATTTCCCATCAGCCATTCGGATTTCGAGCGTTCGATCTTTTCCCGATATCGTCCAATTGACTGCAACATGTGGGATTTCGTTTCCGTGTCCGTCCCTGAATGTTGGATTGAAATCAAGGAAGGAATCCGCTGCAACCTCGGTACCAGACTCGGGTAGGTCGATGAAAGCAAGACGCCCGGGTTGAACGGTATCCATCCATTGCGTTTGGTAGGAAATGCCTGTCATCGCTTCAAAATGTGTGGCTGTAAATCCGAGTAATTCAATTTGTTTTGGCATCACAGACACATACGAATCAAAAACATCGACACTGGCCAAGAAGCCGTCGGATTGGGTAAAATTCCCATCGATTTGCCATACGTTCCCGAAGGAGTCGATGGCTTCATGGGTCAACACAAACTGGTTTCCAGAGGTAATGCTTTCCTGGCTTGGAAGGAGGCGAGTTGTTGCGATCGAACCGTGCATGACATCAACCGTCATCGTCGCAGGAACATCCGAATCGATGACCTGCATACCGTATTGACCAGTTTTACCTGGCGTCCAGTGGACCTCATCATCGACTTGTGAGAGAATCCCATTGCTCACGCTCCAATTTCCGATTGGTACAGGGACTGGCGAGGAATATCCTTGGGAATCGGTTCGAATTGCTTGAAGTTGGTAGGTCTTGCCAGAAACGTAAACATCCAATTCCGGCAGAATTTGAATTTCGACAATTGAAGCGTCCGAAGGAACAACACGAATGGTGCTGTTCCCCCAAACAGATCCTGCTCGGACGGAAAGATTCCAAATTCCTGGAGCAGATGCATAATAGTATCCAACAGGGGTAACCGTCCCGTTTTCAACGTTCCAAACCTTGTTGCCGGCAAGTGTGTTGTTCATTGTTTGACCGAATTCATCGACAAGTAAGGGATAAAGTTGCAAGCCTTCTCCACTCCTCAAAATCAAATCATCAGGGAAAACAAACGCATGTGGTTCTCCTGCAATCGCCTCCATCGTCACCTTTGCTTCCAACTGGTTGAATCGTGCAACAACTTCGTACAGTCCAAGCGATTGCGGTGTCCAAGATGGTTCGCCTTGTCCGACGTACGTACCGTCAACGGACCAAACAATATCTTGTCCTGAACGAGGGTTCCCGTGTGAATCAATGAGATTGGCTTGAAGTGTGAACGGTGATTTTGCGCGGGGATGTGCAGTGGTATTGATTTCAATCGATTGACCAAATCCTGCTACAACGGTAACGACAACAGTGTCATTGAACCCAGCGTGCTCAGCTCGGATGGTGATTTGACCAGCAGACCACGGGAAAAACAGGCCATTGTCTTCGATTGTTCCGTTGCTTGCGGACCAAGTGATCTCTCCCTCGACGACGTTGTTGAGCGCATCGTAAACAGTGGCTTCAATTTGAAGAACGCCGTCGGAAGAGAGCACAGTCGGTGCCGTCGAGATGACAACCTGAGCTGCAGGACCGTTTGCAGAAACAGGAATGACTGCGAACAAAGCGGCAAACAACAGACTGCAGAGTAAAACTGCGGAACGTTGTTGCTGCATGTCGTCACCTAATCCTTCCATTCCATCCAATCGGTTCGTCCAGGTTCTCTGTAGTACCACGTTCCGTCTTCACTCTGAGCCCACTCGGTACCATCGTCCTCGACGCGATAATCTGCCATCCAACTCGTGTCTTCTTCCTCGCCTTCATCCTGAGGAACTTCAGGTTCAACCGTTGCCGGTGCAGGGCCGGTTGGTCCAGGTGCTGGTCCAGATGGACCGGGTGCTCGACCGCTAGGACCTGGCGCTGGACCTGTCGGTCCACGAGATGCTTGAGATGGTTCATCGTCATCGTCGTCCTCGTAGTCATCATCATCCCAATCATCATCTCGACTCGATCGAATCGCCATAACAAGGAGTGCGAGTAGGACGACAACAACCAGAGCGGCGAGTACACCGCCAATGTAGTACAACGTACCTCCTGCAGCAAAGAATCCTGCGAAGGTTCCTGTAACTTCGATTTCAAAGGCTTCGCTTACCTTGCCCGCAGAGACAGTAAGCGTTTGTGGCCCGCTTTCAAGCGTCGTGACCGTCCATACACCCTGTTCTGTGGATTCGACGGTCGCACCTCCAGTTGCATCAACTCGTGCGCTGCTTGGAACTGGTATTTGGTTTCCAAATCGGTCAAATGCTCGTACAGTAACCTCAACGGAGGCTTGCTGTTCAACTGTGGTTGCAGACAAGTCAACTTCGATGTACTCAACAACCATCTGTGGTGAAATCTTGATCTCGAAGGTATTGCTTACACCCTGAACGAAATATTCCATTGTGTGATTGCCCGCAGCAGACGCTTGGTAGGTGTAGGCGCCCGTGCTGTCCGCTACAGGAATAATTCGGTCGGTTTCTGAACCATCTTCAATCCATTCGACATCTTGGTCGAAGATGTTCCCATCACTGTCTGTTCCAGTGATCGAAATTTCAATCGATTCTCCAGCATCCTCATCAAATGTATTGAGCACATGATCAAGAGAAACTGGAACTCCGTGGTCAACCGATATGTCAACTGAGCGAGTGTAATTGAACCCATTTGCATTTTCAACAAAGGCTGTGATTCGATACGTTCCAACGGTCGTAGCGTCCCACTGGTATCCATCGGCAGCAAAGTCTGTCGTGAAATCAACAATTTCGCCAGAATCGACATCCTCAAACAACCACGTCAACACGTTCTCGTCAATCGGGTTCAAATCGCCATCACTCAACGAGGTGGAGAAACCAATCGATTCATCTGCTGTAATCTCAAACACAGTTCCAGTATCACCGCCGGAAGCAACAGCGTCCATGGTGAAGAATTGTATGGTTCCAACAGAAACCTCAACGTTGACAATCTTGCTGAAAAGTTGGCCATTCGAGGTGTATTCAGCACGCAACGTGTATGCTTCGGAAGAGGCGAGAACTGGTCGGAATTCCGTCTCGTCTGAAAGAGATGTTGAAAGAGCATTCTGATCGTTCCACTCAGGATGAGCAATCGTCCAATTCACGTCGATTGTCCAACGGTTTCCTTTTGCATCGGATGCTTTGGCTTTCACAATCAGTACATCATCAGAAGTGATGGCAAATGATTCTCCCGCAGCATCTTCAGCATCGACGAGAAGAACCATATCGACCATGACCCCTTTGGTGACATTGATGGTGACGGATTCAGTGATGGTCTCATACTGTGCAGTTAGGACGCGTCCACCCAATCCATTCGGCGTCCATACAGCAGGTTGGGTAGGTGCTGTGGTGAGATTACCATCGTCGACTGAGGTCCAATTTGCATAGGGCAAATCAACCGAAAGTCGGTTGCCTTGTACGTCGATTCGTGTTGTGTTGAGGTAGACAACTTCATCTGCAGTGATGTCCCAAGTTGATGGCACTATTTCCAACGATGCCATCGCTCCATGCCCCGTCTGAATGCTTATCGAATCCGACAGCCCAATCGTCGTGGTGACCGAGAGTTGCCAGGTACCAACCGTATTTGCAAAATACATGTTGCTTGCTTCATTGTACGAACCATCGGTGACGGTGTATGTAAGGACACCCGCTTCGCTAAGTGGAATCGTGTTTCCAAACTGATCGTACAGCGTCGTCGTTATTTCACACTCAGTTCCTGCAGGAACCAATCCACTGCAACCCATCAGAACAACATCGGTTGGAGCGCCCAATTCAACAAGCACGTCGACGACGATGGAGGTTGTACTCCAGTCGACCGTGATGGTTTGAGCACCGACGCTGTACGGCTGGAAGACGTCACCAAACGTGCCACCCATCGTACCGTTGCTTGGTGTAAAAGTAATGCTTTCACCCGGAACGATGTTGTCGAATTGATCGACGACAATCGCAGACAACGGCAAGGTCTCATCAGCGGTTATTGTTGCAGTAAGAGGCGTGACTATCAACTCAACCGGAGCACCAGGCGTGACCGTCACGGTTTCATCCTCACAAAGAACACCGAAACAGGCTGTGACGGTATGCGTTCCAACAGCATATGGCGTAAACAATCCGGTTGAATCAATTGAACCATTTGTTACCGACCAAACGACAGGTACACTCGCAGCGAGTGCATTGTAATCAAACGTCGAAGCGCTAAACTGGACCGTCGAATCAGCGTCTGTGGTTGATGTTGCAGGTGAAATAGTGATGGAATCAATATCGGTATAATTCATCAGCAGGAGCGGACGATTTGCTTCAGTTGCATCACTGTTGTCGGCAAAATCTGCTTCCATCCAGCCTTGAGTCGGTGTTCCGATAATCACCCAGCTATGAACACCGTCGATGTACATCATACGGTGGCCCAAATCGAACAGGATTGAGGTTCCAGAAGCTTGCGAATTGCTGATGAAGACCGTGTCGAGAGGTGTTGCATCATAATCAACACCCGCCTGCATGCCTTGAGCAGCCCACATTCCAGTTCCAGTCCCGTTCCATGTCGCTGTTGATTCTGACCAGCCTGAGGTGATGACTCGATGCACTGAGAACGTCATTCCTGTCGCACCAGCGCCGTAATTCAAATCCTCGAGGTACATGCTCAAAACGACGGAATGTACGTTCATGTTCGAATTCAATGGAACCTGTCCGAAATCAGCACTGAGGAGCAAACGGTACTCATCCTGCGAAGCGTCAACACCAATCACGTTGGTGTTCCCATCGAGGTTGGAATCAGGGAGTCCACTGAAGATGGAAACATCTTCGACCTTGGTATGTGCAAGTTCTTCAATTTCGTTTCCAGTTTGGAATTTGTACGTCCACGTGTGGTCGTTGTTGTCCGAGGTTTGCGGATCACCTACACCAACAATCCAACGTGATGACGATGGTCCTGGAATCGATCCGTTCACCGCTTGGACCCACCATTCAAAGGTTGATCCTGGTTTTGCTGAATCTGCAAAAGTGAAACTTGTTCCAGAAATCTGACTTGACGTCGCAGACCTGAATGTGTACTGTCCTGTTTCGTTTCGTATGGTGACAACGTAGCCCGTCGCTCCCGTAACTGCGTTCCAGGTCAGTGTGGGCTTGTCGATTGAAGCCAACATATCTGATGACGTATCGTAAAGAATTCCGCCATCGACCGGAGAGAGAAGAGTCGGTTGTCCCGGTGGAACAATTCCATCAACGTTGTCAACGTAGTCGATTCGAAGTGTTGGGCGCAGAGACTCCGTTGCGTATTCACCAGAGGCAAATGTATGGAAGCTGCCTCCCGAACCAACAGCCTTGAGTTGGATGGTCATCGTGAGGTTGCCGTTTGCAATGTTCGACTGTGCGAGCGAAGTGATGTCCCATTCAAGCCATCCCGATGGAGGTGTAACAGAAAGCGTCGAACGTGTGATTTCTGTAGCACTACATGCAGGTGGTTGGAGTGCAGTGACACTCGATTCTGTAAAGCTCGAACAAGCGTGAGCGCTCACCGTAAGTGGAGAGACACCAGCGACTTGCGTTCGATACAATCGAAGCATGGTCGAAGTCGGCGTCATTGCACTTGGCCAAGGCATCTGCGAGAGATCGTATTCAATGAAAATCTCATGGTCACCTGATGAACTTGCACCCAATTTGAGTGTCGTACTACTACCGTAATTTGTGTTCAATGCAGAAGAAACGGTATGTGTATCTGGAGCTGCTGGTAGCAATCCCGTATTGGAGAAAATCGAACCACTCGAGAGATTCACCGTGTGATTCCCTGCGCCATCATCGTAGCCTTGGTCATCAGGTACTCGGTATGTGTTGACTTGCGACCATTCGCCCCATCGAAGGTAATCGCCTACAACTTGTTGATACGACAACACCTGCCAGTAAATCCACTGATCTCCAGAACTGATGTTGAGCGCTCTAAGCGTGGAATTTTGTGCATCCCAGACAAGGTCATCCGCCTCACTCAGTGCAGTGGCGTTTTGTGTATCCAAACAACTGCGATCGTAAATCATGCGGGGATCAGAGGCACTGCATATGTAGAAACCTGTTTGGTTGGTGGACGGTGGCATCCAAGAGATGTTCACGTGGTCCGCTCCAGCAGGTCTTGGAGATGACATGTTCCAAAGGGTTGAACCGTCAGCAGGCAGCAAACCTGTTGGACTGGAATCGACGTAGGCATTTGTCATTCGATACGTGATGTTCAGAGACGGACGAAGTGCTGTGCTTGCCTCGTTGCTCGAATAGAAATCGAGTCGGCCGTCAACATTGCTGTTGTTTTCTTCCGCTTGGACAAGGAAGTGAAGCGTTGTCAAACCGTTCGCAACTGCTTGTTGAAGCATGAGGGTAATGTCTCCACGCTGTGTTGCATTCGATGAATCAAGCAAGCCTGCTCCCTCGAGTGGGATATCAGTATCAGATGAATGATAAGCACCAGGAGCGTTCCAAAGCGTTGAGCTCGTAGCATTGTTCCAGTTGGCATCACCATCGAAGGCGGTATTGAGTACCGATGCACTCCACCACACTTCGCCATAACTCGTCGACTTCGAATTCAACGTGAAGAAGGCATCCATAATCTCGTAATTTCCGTTGATGGGTAACGTTGTCAAGTCAACGGAAACGATGAACGACGATCGTTGTGAAGTACTCGGTGTGGAGGGTGAACGACCCACACTTATTGTCCCAGAGTTGTAGAGATTCGAGTTCGGTGAAGCGGAGTCAAGCGTTGTATCCGTGATGAATCCTGACGGCTCGTTCAGATCAGGCATGAACCCTCCTTCTGTGACGTTGATGTAGCCCCATGTACTGTTGATTTCGTTTCCAATATCATTCGGAATGTGGAAAACGGAACTTGTTGAGCGAGGCCCAAGCATGCTGTTGTTGATGGGTTGCACGAACCATCGTATGCTTTGATTCGTTGAAAGATCACTTGGAGGTTGGAAGGAAAGATTCTGTAGGTCAAAGAGATTGCTTTGTTCCCTCGAATCGTACGTTGTGAATCCTTCCATGATATCAGCAGCGTCTTCCTGGATGAAGAATCTCCAAGCTTCAACATTCGCAGCATTGCTGTGCGTCCATGAAATGGCCGGGCGTGTTGAAGGTTCTGGGACGTGCCCGCTCAAATTCCAAGCAATCGAACCATCGGCTGGTAAAGCATTGCTCGCTGCGACAGTTGGTATCGGTGCGAGACCATCGCTCCATGTGAGGTTGAGCCAAGGTCGGTCGGAGGCTGCTCCCTCGGTGCTTGTGAAGGTAACCAATCCTGTGGACGAATCACTCGCCATTAATGCAACAGAAAGGTAGGAATCACCATTGGCAAGTGCAGCCTGCACAAGTTCTGTGACATCCCATTCCATCCAGTTGCCGGAGGTCGATGTGGCAATGTCGCTCAGTGAACCGACATCTGACCCGATGGCACGTCCACCATCTGTTGTCCAGTTGTTGGTGCCATCGTATGAGGAATTGTTGAGTTGGGTCGTCCAAGGTTGCAAAACTGGGCGGACGGCGATTTTCACATCTGTACCCGATCCAAGCTGAGGTAAGAGTGAAAGTTCCGCATGCGTCACTCTCGCGTTGGAGGGCGATGGGATTTGGTTGAGTGGAATCTTGAGCAGTGCACTCGCATGATGTCCGCTCGACAACGTCCCAACTTTCAAAGAAGGTGAAGACGAGTAATTTTGCTGACCTTCAAAGCCGCCATCAGCAAGCCATGTGTCAACAAAGTGTGGCAGGAGTAAATCAGGCATTGCATCGTGGTGACGTAGTTCAACGGCAGCCTCGGTCGAAGATAGGTTCCACGTTGTCAGGGAGGGGAGTTTGAAGTGGAAGGTGTTGGACCAATTACCGAGTTGATTGGTTGATGAAATAGCACGCACTCTCCAATACCAAATTTTTCCATCGTCCAAATCCGATGTTGGAGTGAAAGATTTGTTGGCCACGTCAAATCCTGAGTTTGACCATGATGTTTCAATGGTCATGTTGGCGCTGTTGAAGGTAGCAACATCGTCCATTTGGATAGCATAACCACTCACACTGACCGCAGAGGATTGGGTCCAATTCATCGTCGGCCGATCGAGAGGTTCAGGATTAATGCCGTCTTTGACGCTCCAAGACCCATTGAGTGGCAGAACCGGGACCGGTTCAATTGGAACCGCATCGGAACCAGGTACATACACAAAGGTCAATTCAGGCCGCTTGGATTCAATTGCAGAGCCTGTATGGAGAAGTACGTCACGTGTTTGACCAGTTCCAGCACCGATGACGCCAAGAATGAAATCGGCAGAGTGGTTTTCCCGCATCGCGTTCTGAACGGCGAGTGTCACGTTCCACGTTGCTGAGGAACTTGAAGTAAATCCTGAACCGATTGTGGTTGTGTCAAGAAGAGAGCCACGGTCTGACCCCTTCGCACCGGCTGTTGACCACAAATTTGTACCGTCGTACGTCGACCAGGTCGCTCCTTCTTGCGTCCAATTATTTCTCTGATTTTCCCATGCACCAACAATTGGTGTACCGGTCGGACTTTCTTGGAGATACACCTCAAGTTGAGCTGATTCAACAGCATAACCTGCAGGAAGGAAGGTGGTCGAAAGATCGCAGCCAAACAATACCGTTGTCTCTGAAGGGTAGGTGTTGTAGGAAATCTGCAATTCCTCTTCCGAACCATAGTTCGAATTTGGTTGACCCGAATCGATGTAGGCATCTGCACAATGTGGATACAGCCCGTCGGAACTCGCATTTCCTTGCTTAAGCCTAAACTCATATCGGTCTCCACCAAGCCATGTCGAGCTCAATGCACTGATGAGGAAGGAAGATGAGGACCACTCTCCATGACGCCCGTTGGAGTCGACGTGAAGCATACGCCAGTGGTACATGTGCCCTGTCTCGAGAACGTTTTCACCATCAAAGGTAAACTCACCGTCGGAGACAACAAGATTGTTATCGATGCGTGTATCGAGTCTCAGAACCCTGTCGTGGAAGGACGATTCTGTTGAAATCTCAAGAATCATATCGTACGTTGATGATGTCGACGACTGCCAACCAATTGTTGGGGTTTGATTGCCCGTGAAGTTATGCCCTGATTGATTCCAAAGGGTTTCTCCATCCCATGGAGTTGTTAATGCAGGTGCAACGGTGACTGGAGCCGACCAATCGTAGGTGATGTACAATTTCGGTTTGTTGGAATCCAGCATCGAATCGGATGAATGGAATTCGAACGAATCAAGGCCACTACTCACCGCATAGTCACCATTGGCCGAACGTGCTGTCAATGCGAGGTCAATTGAATCAGGACCGCTGGTGTCCAAATGCTGCTGGAGCATACTCGTCATGTCAAATGAAAATTGATCGCTGGATTGGGCGCCATCAACCCCTGAATCGCTCGCAAGCCCGATTGAGCCTCGCCCACCATCGGTCCACGTTTGGCCTGATGTAGGGCGGCGCCATGTGACCTCGTTTTCAACCCACAGATCAACGGAATCCATTTGGTGCAGAGCGAGTGTTGGCGAACCTACTGTGGATACGCGGGTCAAATTCAACGAGGCATCAAGAATCGAGGCGTTTGAATGCAAGCCTAAACGATCAAAATTTATCCTGAAGTGTGAGATTGACTCACGGGATGTTGTGACTTGCGTTTTGAGTGTCATCGAAGACCCGTAATTCACGTTCTTGTTGTCCTCATCAACGTATGCATCTTCAATAAAATCCACATCTGTTGAAAGATCGTTCGAATCAACAATGATTGTTGCTGAACCATTGGCATTGGCGATGACGTTATGCGAAGGTAGGAAGAAAAATCCACTCGTCCATGGTCCGAGGATTCCAGTTGAATCCATTGCTCGCATACGATAGTGCATTTCAGTCCCATTGTCAAATGCATCGGATTGAGGAATTGTGAGTGAACCCGTCGCTCCCGTTATCGAAAAACTGCCAGTATTGATATTGGAATTGTAAAGCCAGTTGTAATCGTCTTGTGCGTCTTTAAATCCATCATTGAGCGACAATTGAACCTCTGCCAGACTGCCTGAATACGACGTCCAAGTCATTGTCGGTGTCAAGTCTGCTGTGAGGATAAAATCTCCTTTCATCAGAGGCTTTCCATCTTGAACGAAGTTCGGAGAAATAGCTCCCCCAGTTCCCGGAGCGGTTGGCGTCGCATCCACAGCTAGGGATGGGCGATTTGCCGCGTTTGGGCCTTCACTCATCGTGCAGTTGTGTTGTGAGCCGTGAGCAGATATGACCAAACCAAAGTTTGTTGCGCTGGATGCAACAGCAGATTGCAAAAGGGCAGTGACGTTTAACTGAATGAGATTTGAACCTCCTCCAGACCCTAAAGACGGTGTAACGGCAGGAGGTTCCCAATCACTACGATCGTTCCCATCCTCAGCACCGTTACTGTTCCATGGAGCCAAACCATTGCGAGTGTTCCAGGTCGCATTTGCGTCCCAAGCGATTTTTGTCGAGGCGGGATAGACTCCCAAAGGATTCGACGCCCCCCCAACCGTACAAAACAGCTCCAAAGTGGCTGAATGAATTGTATCCGTCGTTGCGTAATTGTTCGGGAAGGAGATCAAAATTCGAGCATCACTGCTACCTGAAACGCCAAGCAGTGCCGAGGCAGCGGTTGGATAAGCGAGAGTAGGATTTGCTGAATCGATGTACGTATCGACCTGCGGACCAATAATTGTAATCGAGTGTTGTATTGTAGGCTCATCATCAAGAAGATCTGGAGCGGGGAATGCAGAAGGAACAAAGACATCTGCAAAAAGGAACATCAGAATTAGAGTAACTGCAGTGAAAACATTTCGGTTTGTGGCATTTTGTCTCATGGCGCTCGTTCGACCTAAGATGTGCAAGGTTATGACTGATTCGGCGTACGCCCCCCTAAAGGGGGGCGAAAAATCCGCCTCAAAAAAAACAAACCGAATGTTGAAAGATGCTCGCCATTCTCTTGGATTTATGAGCGAACTGTGGGTTGAACGACATCGCCCTCAGAGCGTTGATGAAATCCGAGGACAAGCATCCGTCGTGAGCCGATTAACGGTGTATGCGGAACACAAAGAATTCCCGCACCTCCTCTTCGCAGGACCACCTGGCACTGGAAAAACCACAGCAGCAATGGCGCTCACCAAAGACGTCTTCGGGGAACATTACCGTGACAACCTCCTCGAAATGAATGCGTCGGACGAACGTGGTTTGGACAAAATTCGCTCGAAGGTAAAGCAATTTGCACGAACACAACCATACGGAGATGCGAAATTCAAGATCATTTTTCTTGACGAATCCGATGCGCTCACCAACGATGCACAGGGTGCGCTGCGTCGTATTATGGAACAATATGCTGAAACGTGCAGATTCATCCTCTCATGCAATTACTCATCAAAAGTGATTGAACCAATTCAATCGAGATGCGCAGTCTTCCGATTCCGGCCGTTGGCCGATTCTGAAGTACTCGATCAGGTCAAGCATGTAGCAAAGCAAGAAAATGTTGTCCTGGAGGACGATGCAGCCGAAGCACTCGCAAGGATTGCTCAGGGAGACTTGAGGCGGGCAATTACTGCCCTTCAGGTGTCGGCAGCGATTAGTGAGAAAATTACGCGCTCAATTGTTTACGAGACCTCAGCGACTGCGCCACCGGAAGCCCTCCATCAGTACATCTTGGCTTGCAAAGACGATGGTTTTCATGTTGCTCGTCGACGTTTGCAAGAACTTCTGAACAAATATGGGCTTGCTGGTACGGATTTCGTCGGTCAACTGCATCGCGAACTGTACAATGTGGATTTCATTTCTGAAATGGAGAAGCTTGACTTAACCGAAATCATGGCTGAAATCGATTATCGGCTCGTCGAGGGCGGTGGCGAAAAAATCCAATTGGATGCAATGACTGCTAAACTCGTTTCGATGCTTCGAAACCATTAGTTTCATTTCACTTTCACTTTTCAAAAAGCCCCAGCAACATCAACCTAGTCACGAAACGATTGGCCAGGACATGAACAAAACATTGGATGCACTCCTCGATGCCCTGTCATGGACACCTCTGGCCCGATTTATTCGAACGTATCGATTGCAACAAATGAATGAACGAACTGCAAAACTCCGTATGTCAAAAAAAATCGACTCAGTGTTTGAACGAATTCTCAGACGTCATTCCGATTTGTTGTCTTGAATCGCTGGATCACTGGTAATCACAAGATTCCACGTGTATTCCTGCACATTTTCCCAAGGGTCACCTTGTTCGGTTATTTTCACGACAATCACATGCGTACCTTCCTCAAGGTCAGTTCCGAGGAAAATCGAGAACGGTTGATCCAGATTGCCGTGTGGGGTCAAATTTGGAGCGGAGCGATTCGAGGTCGATGTACCGTTTGCAATCCGTTCCGCATTGTTGTTCCAATATGAGATGTTGTCATCACGCATCGTTTCATTGGCCTGGAATTCTCTCGTAACCTCAACGATTGCTCCATCTGAATTGACGTTGTCCATGAGTGCAAACAGCAACCATGCTTCCCCGGTAAGCATGGATGATCCATCGGTATGCCACGTTAGCGTCGAACCCGTTGTTGCCATTGCATGCGGATAGGTGATGTCTTCTCCATCGTCAGCAACAACCGTCCACTGACTGGCGAGTTCAGGAGCGGCGATGTCTCCGAATGGTGGATTTACCAACAAAAACGAAAGCGCAAGGAAAGTAAACGTGTGCAAGAATGCCGCCTTGAACCATGTTCCACCTCCATAATGCTCCACAAATCGCTCCGGCATAATGGTTCGATGGAGGGTTGGAAGAAGGAATATGCATGTTAACGGAAGGATGTACAAAATCTTTGAATTTTCAGGGTCCGTTGAATCCATTAAGACATAACGCATCAAAAGCGTGACGGTTAACGAGAAAGCTAAAACGAGCCACATTGATGCCGTATCTGCCTTTTCTTTTTGCACGTGTTTGACGGGGTCAAAGGCTTCAATTCCGAGATTGCGTCCCGTTCTTCGCACCTTTTTCTCACGGTCCCCTCCTTGGACTCGCTGACGGCGCTCACCTTGAGCCGCTGTCATCGCCGTAGAGAGGTCGACCATGACCCTTCGGATGAGTGGGAGTGAATGAAGGATGCGGTCGAATTCCTTCTGTTTGAACCCGCATTCTTCAAATGGGGGTTTTCGCAGGCGAGGGCAGGCCGGGGTGGCGTAGTTGGTAGCGCGTCGGACTCATAGGGCAGCCTTCAAGGCGATCGTATGACGTGCAAAGCCCCTTGTGGTGTCTGAGACATCCGAAGGTCGCGGGTTCGAGCCCCGCTCCCGGCACCACCATCGCATTGTTGAAGGGCTGGAAGCCAGTCCACACACTATGGCACATCCTCTCGAAGTCGGTTCCCGTGTCCGAATCAAACTCACAACCGCAGATGGGGACACAGAAATCGAAGGTGTCGTCTTACCCCCTGCTGTTCAAGACCATATCACCGTTAAACTTGCAAATGGCTACAATGTAAGCCATCCACGCGCATCCATCGAGGTGATTTCCTCCACGCATCCGCAACCAACAGAGATTACGGAAAAAAACGAACCGCAAGCAAATCCAAACCTTCCCACCGTTCGTATCATCCACACTGGAGGAACCATAGCATCCAAAGTTGACTATACAACAGGTGCTGTCACAGCGCAATTCGAGCCATCCGAATTGGTTGAACATGTGCCAGAACTCCAAAAAATTGCCAACCTTGATGTCCACAAAATAGGCAACATGTTTAGCGAAGATATTCGCCCGAGCCACTGGAATCAAATCATCGATGCCACGGAACGAGCATTCACGGATGGATGCGCTGGCGTGGTCGTAACACATGGCACGGATACGCTCCACATCACTGCATCAGCGGTTGCTTTTGCTTGGTGCGGTAACGGTGGAAATCCTCCTGGAAGAATCGCCTTTGTCGGGTCACAACGGTCCAGTGATCGAGCTTCTTCGGATGCCGCTCAAAATCTCATTTCTGCAGTAAAGTGGGCCGTTGAGGGACCACAACCGACCGGTGAATTGAGTGATGCAGTTGTTGTTTCAATGCACAAAACCAGCGATGATGGTGCATGCTCCATCCATGCCGCAACGGGCGTACGCAAATTGCACTCAAGTCGTAGAGATGCATTCAGACCAGTCAACACGATGCCATTGGCAACGGTTCTCATCGACAACGAGAATGTTGCGTTGCAACTCGAACACCACTACAACGAGGCTCGAAACGCAACCAAACCTCGTGATGTCACTTCCAAAGCCGCTCGGTACAACGAGGAAGTTACTATTCGCCAAATGATCGCAGGACCGTGGCTCACCACAAAAGAAATTGAAGATGCCGCTGCATCAGGTGTTGACGCACTCGTTATCCATGGGACTGGACTTGGTCATCTACCAATCGAAGATCCGAACGCCGATGCCCCACAAAACATCGAACTTCGTCATGCACTTGAAAAACTGAACATTCCAACACTCATCGTCAATCAATGCATTCATGGGCCGGTCAACATGAATGTCTACTCAAAAGGACGAATTCAGCAAGAGATTGGGCTCCTTGGCCATGGCTTGACGTCCTCTCCTGAAGCGGCTGTGGTCAAGCTTCATTTCGCCCTATCGAATGCGATGGATGTTGCTTCGACGATGACGAAAAATTTGCTTGGAGAACAACAACAAACCATTGTCAATTAAGCGATTCGATGAAGAACCTTATCGGTTCTGATGGGTTTATGGCGAGTCCAATTGGTGACCCGGTATCCGAACTCAGGTCACGACGTGAGCGTGCCAGAGCAGGCGGTGGACGAAAGGCACTGGAAGCCATTCGAGCTACTGGACGCGGAACTGCTCGAGACCGAATTGAATTGCTCCTCGATGCGGATTCATTCGTTGAAGTGGACACGTTTGTCACGCACCGTACAAAGGATCACAACATGTTCTTGCATCAAACCATAGGCGATGGTGTCGTCACGGGCCATGGAACCATCGAAGGTCGCCGAGTCTACTGTTTCGCCCAAGATTTCAGCGTTCATGGTGGTTCGATGGGCGAAATGCATGCGAAAAAGATTGCAAAACTCGTTGAAATGGCTGAGCGTTCGAAAACACCATTGATCTGTGTATGGGATGGTGGAGGTCAACGTGCCCACGATGGCATTGATGCCCTCGCAGGAACGGGTGAACTTCTCGACCGTTTGGTGCAGTGCAGTGGACGTGTTCCTGTCATCAGCCTCGTACTCGGACCTGTCGTCGGTGTTTCTGCCTTAGCTGCGAGTTTATCCGATTTTACAATTCTAGGAGAAGAACATGGACAACTGTTCCTGTCATCTCCATTGGAGACGCCTGAAGTTCAAGCAGGGGAAGTCGACGCTGCAGGACTCGGTGGTGCAAACCTTCACGCTTCCCGCTCAGGAATCGCTTGTCTGGTCGCCGATGATGAAGATGATGCATTTTTCCTCGTTCAGGAAATTCTTTCCTACCTTCCTGATCACAACGATGCTGAACCTCCACACCTTCCCACGGAAGATCCTATCGATCGTATGAACGATGAATTGGAATCACTTGTTCCCGATAATCCGAACCGCCCTTACAACATGGTGAGTGTTGTCGAAGAGGTGGTTGATGATGGAGAATTCCTTGAGTTGTTTCCAAATTATGCTGAGAATATCATCATTGGCTTCGCCCGCCTCGACGGTCGAAGCATTGGTGTTGTTGGCAACCAACCGAATGTCCTTGCTGGATGTTTGGACATCGACGCTTCAATCAAAGCGGCTCGATTCATTCGACTATGCGATGCCTTCAACATCCCACTGGTCACCTTCGAGGACGTACCAGGATTCCTTCCTGGAGTCGTCCAAGAGTGGGGGGGGATCATTCGTCACGGTGCAAAGCTGCTCTTTGCCTATGCAGAGGCGACTGTTCCAAAGTTGACGCTTGTCACTCGCAAAGCCTACGGCGGTGCGTATCTGGCCATGTCATGCAAGCACTTGCAAAGCGATTACAACGTGGCTTGGCCAACGGCCGAACTCGCTGTCATGGGAGCTGAAGGTGCGGTAAACATCATTCATCGACGAGAGATTAATGCTGTAGAGGACAATGAAAAAGAAGCCGTGCGACAGCGGCTCGTTGCAGAATACAAAGCCAAGTTTGGTGACCCATATGTCGCTGCTCGAAACGGTTGGCTTGACGATGTTATCGAACCAACTGAAAGCAGGCTTCGACTCTGTCGGGCTCTTGCAATTCTACGTTCGAAGCGTGAATGGAGTCCGCCAAAAAAGCACGGCAACATCCCGCTATGATTGGTTGATTTTTGCCTCAGCTCTGGCCAATAACCCACCCGAAGAGACTGCTTGTTGAGGCTCTTGAGGAGGTTTCCGGAATTGGAATAGAAGCCAACCAACAAGCGCAAGAAGTGGAATGATGATGACTGCAGCAACGAGTGTTCCACTCGACTTTTCCTCTTCATCGCCAACCTCATCGGTTGGCGGGGATGAGTCGTTTTCGACAATCCGGGAATTTAAACGAACGACAAGGTCCGAAAAGGAAGCATCTCGAGCGATGATGTCGATGTTGAGAAGTGCTCCAACTTCGTACGTTAGCTCACCGGATTCAGTGCATGCACCGAACGCATCGCAGCTTCGCTGGCCGTTCCAGTCCGCACCGTTTATTCGGAGTTGAACATCCATGTCATCCCCATCAGCATCGGACCATTCCCATGCAACGCGGAGCGTCGTTGCATCGACAAATGTCGAAGAGGCATTCGCTAGAACTGGACGATCCGGTTGAGGCGCAATGCTTAGATTGAGAGCCTTTGAAAATACGGTCGCACCATCTGTAACATTCAACCACCAGCCCGAATCAGTGCCCCACTCGTCCATGCGGGCTGAGATGAGAAGTTCTTGGCCAGATAATGCAACAACTGCTTTCGAATTGTTTGTTCCTTCAATTGTCCATATCAATGCGTCACCGTCAACATCAAAAGCAAATGATGCAAGGTCGACAAGCAACGTTTCCTCCTCATCCATCGCAATGTCCCATGCAGATTCGTTGACATCGAAATCATCGTCAACTGCCTCAACTCGTAATGGAACATTGGCCAATATAGCAGGATTGAACCCATCCGAAATAGAGAGTTGAAGCACCTCAGCACCACTTGCATCGGGAAGTGGTGTAAATGCAATCAAAGTCAAGTCGCTGGAAACACTCCATGAAACAATGTTCCCAACACCCTGCGACGAACCATCGATGCGAACCGTCAGTGGTTGTTGTTCAGGGTCATAAAAGAACTCAGAATAATTGAGGTAGAAGGTTTCCCCATCCTCGGTCAAGGTTTGCTGGTTGATGGTTGAGAGTTGTACAATTTGATCGTTGACGGGAACAATGCTGCCATTAAGCGTTACATTCGCTTGGTCCAAAATGTCCCCTGCAGCCTCCAAGTCAAGTTCGATTCGTGTCGATCCTTCCCATTCCTCATCAACGGAATGAAGCAAGGTGATGGATGAGGCATCGGGGGCAATGGTCACAACAAAATGAGATTCATTCTCAAGCAGCGTCGCATTCAAAATTCGAATCGGTTGGCCATCTGGATCGGTTGCAACATCCGAAGCGTTGAGAACGATTGAACCACGTTGGGGAACAAGAAGTTCCGGCAACGGTTGAACCAATTCAATTGGATCATTGGTCCGATTAAATTCAAAACTCGCAAATCCAGTCCCTCCTTCAACAGAAACAACCAACCTCAATTCATGTGGCCCCGGAGAGATTCCTTGCATCGGGAGGAGACATGAAACGTTCTCGTTGTTGATTGTTGCTTGATAGGTCGTTGCATTGTCCAACAAACAATGACCCTCAACCGTCCAAGATTGAGGTAAGTCTGCAAAGACATCTCCGTTTCTCATCGACCAAAGCGCCTCAAATGTCGCATCGTCTTGAGGACCGAAAACAGTCCCATTGAGGCTGGTCACATTTGAGATTCGAATCAACTTTGCATCATCGAGTAGTTCGTCGACATAGCCGTTGGAATCTGAAGAAGAATAGAGATTGTTTTCGCGATTGAAGGCTTCCCTGAATTTGGAGTGGTCGCCGCGGAGTGTTAGGTCAAAATAGGGCAAAATATGATCCATTGCATGACCGATCTGTTCCTCTTGCGTGAGGGAAGCGTCTCCATCGTTGAAGTTTTCCAAGAACGAAGATGTGTCCTGATATTGGTAATGATTTGCTCCGAGCGAATGAAGAATCTGCCAAGCGAGTCCATCGACGTTCTCCAAGACTGGAATCACATTTTCAGTTGCCGGGGCAACTTCGTCTGCACTGCCTGTGATGTACAGTGCGACGTTTGGCATGGCCCCACTGGTAATCAATGGATCTTGAACTGAATCAACCTGCATGGCCAACCCTACTAGCGCTCGAGGAGGTTGCAACGAAGTGTCACTGACCATATTGTCCCAGTTGATGTACACATTCGTGGCCCAAACCGCACCGTATCCGTGTCCGATGAGACCCCAATGCAGTTCATCAACCGAACCAAACATCCCGAGAACGATATCATTGGTCTGATTCGCTTGATTCATCCAGGACTGGACATCGAGTATGGTGCCGATGAGACTTTGCCAAGTCGGATCTGTTTCAGTGTTGATTTCAGTATGAATGTAAACCATCGTTCCCCGTTGAGCAATTTCCGATGAAATGAGCATATAATTGTCAGGAGATTCGTTCTCATCGATGAGCAGCAACACCCATGGGAAGGGGCCATTCCCTGCCATATCCTGCCCCTCACCACTGTTCATAGCTGGATAGACCAACCGATGCTCTTCTTCGAAGGCCCCTCCTTGCTGGGCGAAGTCAACGTATCCTACAGGAAAATCGACGCCTGTGTGCGTAGGTTGGAAATTCTGATCCTCTTCAGGCATCGCTGCTGAAGTGGACAGCGTCGAAAGCAGCAGCAGACAGATGAGTGCAACCGCTCGCTCTCTCATAATCACCGGTTGATGTTGAAACATTTGATTTTTCCATGCAAATGCATCAATTTTGTTCAAGTTGACACTCAACACGAACCAGCCATGTCATCAATTGATCAAGGCCAGGAAGGTCATCGGCGAGGTGTGGCGTCCACAAACTGCGCCAACACTCAAGATGTTGTGCTGCAAGCATCCAACGTCCATCAATCAGAGAGTTGTTGGTTGCGAGTGCATCAATCCGCTCATCAAACGTTCCAGTCATTGGCGCATAGACTGGATTCAGGATGTGCTTGGCATTGAGATCTCGCTCGAGCGAACCCTCGGCATCAAGAACCAAATCGAATGTTATATTTTCATCGTCGCTTGAATTCACCAGTGTTGCAGGAAGTTGACGTTTTCCGCCGAGCGAGGCAACTTTCCCTCCATGACTTAACCATGCTGAAGCGATGGAACGAGCGGCTCCGCCACCTCCATTGATGCCAAGCAACGCCCCTTTTGAAGCCTCGATTCCAAAAAAAGAAGCAACATGAACAACACCCTCGCCGTCCGTAGTTGCACAATACCAACCTTGTCCATCGTATCGAAGTGCGTTGACGGAAACGATATCGAGAGACTCATCGATTGGAGAGAAGACCATACTCTGAATTTGGTGTTTGAGCGGCGATGTGAGATTGAGCCACACTTCGTTGGAGGAGGAACCCTTTGGAAAGTTACCACTGATGGTCTTGCGGCCCACGGATTGCAGTTTTGCAGTCAGACGAGCATCGGGTTGAAGATGAAGCGTCTCGGTTGCGAGATTCTTGAGGTTTGGCTGAAAGGTGTTCACTTTTTGATTCGCTGGCGTCCAAATCGGCTGATGCATGGTATGTTCGATGTATGCCCAACCAAGAACCTCATCGATGTGGTTGGTTTCGAGAATCGTGAGAGCAGAAACGTCGAGTTTCGAAAAATGCCCCTTTTCTTCAAGAGAAGACAAAACAAGGTTGAACAAAATGGGTGAAAGTGTATGATCGATTGGAGCGCCACCAACAGCGTATCTCAAACCGAACATGTCCGTACTTTGGAGTCATTGTTCATGAACGTCTGCTTTGAGCATCTTGGTAAAATATGGATAATGCAGGCCATGGATTCAAAAAGAAGGTAGGTATCGTTCAACCATGGCCGTAGCAGAACGTGGATCGTTTATGTGGTTGCTTTTCTCGATCACCTCGTTCCTCATCTCAATCAAAGTGATGAATGAATTTGAGGGGTACGCTACCACAGTATTCGGCGGAACTGGAGCTGCAGCATTGATGCTTGCACTCATTCTCTTCCGACAAGAACAGCGTGAATTGCTGCTCAACCCATTGAAGGACATCGAACGGGAAGTCCACCCCGAAGAAATCGCCAAACAAGGGAAAGGAACCGGCATCGGTATCGGTGCTTGGGCCATTGGGATGATTGTGGCAATGATTGTACTGTGATGGAGCCGCAACATGATTGATGACGATCTTTCGGGACACATCCATTCTGGATTCTGGCCGTTTATGAAACGGGCATTGGTTCTGTTTCTTCCTCTTTGGGTTTTCCTAATTTGCTACTCTCTCGAATTGAACAACATCATTTCAGCAGCGATGGCCGGAAGTTCATTGTCATTGATTGTTTATTATGAGCAAAGGAAACTTAAGCAAATAAACACATGAATTCTTGTCGTGGATAACATCATAAGGGACTTAGGAGTGGTAGTAGTATGGGCCTTTACGACTGGTTGGGCGATTTGTTGGGGTTTGAGGCCCCATCGTTGCTCGAAATCGTGTTCATGTCTTCGGCAATTTTTGGTGGGCTCTTTTTCCTACTCATGATGTTGCTCATGCTTGTGGGTGACATCTTCGGTGGCATTGTTGGAGACATCACGGGTACAGACGGAGGTCTGGGGGCTGATGCTGCATTCGAATTGTTCAGCATCCAGGGAATCGCAGCTGCGGTTATGATGTTTGGAATTGCGGGTATGTTTGGCGTTTCTGCAACCGGGAACGACGTTGCAGCAGTCCTCATCGGCGGTTTTGCCGCATCCGCATCCATGTACGGTGTCAAATCAATGATGCAAGGGATCTCTCATCTCCAAGCAGACGGTACTGTCGACTATCGAGATGCAATCGGCCAGCGTGGCCAAGTATACTCACGCATTAAGCCGAATGAAACTGGTGAAATTCAAGTTCCCGTTGATGGAACACTCAAAACCTTGCTCGCTCGAGCAGAAGACAAAAAATTGCACATTCCATCAGGAGAATTCATCACTGTCATCGACGTGATTGGTTCCACCATGATCGTGAAACCACTTGAGGATCTATCCTCTGAAGAATAAGAAAAAAAGGTGAACAAAACATGTCAGCAGCATTTTGGGGAACAATGGCCGTCTTCGGCGTTATAGCAATACTCGCATTCGGATTTTTACTTCTGGTCACACGCTACAAGCGCTGTGCATCTGACGAGATTCTCGTCGTATACGGTCGTGTTGGTGGCGGCCGTGCGTCGAAATGTATTCATGGTGGTGCAACCATGGTTTGGCCACTGATTCAAGATTTCAAAAAAATCAGTTTGACACCTCTAACTCTCAATGTACCGCTTTCCGGTGCTCTTTCACAACAAAATATCCGTATTGATGTTCCATCAACATTTACCGTCGGTGTAAGCACAAACCCCCTCATCATGAACAACGCTGCTGAGCGCCTTCTTCACCTCAGCCGTAATGAAATTGAAGAAATGGGCAAAGAGATTATCATCGGACAACTTCGTTTGACCGTTGCAAGTTTGACCATTGAGCAAATCAACCAAGATCGTGATGCGTTCCTTGAATTGATTCGTGACAACGTTGGTGCTGAACTTCACAAGTTGGGTCTTTACCTCATCAACGTGAACATTATCGATATTACTGACGAATCCAACTACATCAACAGCATCGGAAAGAAAGCTGCTGCAGTTGCGGTCAACAAGGCTCTCGTCGATGTTGCAAATGCAGAGCGTGATGGTGCCATCGGTAAGGCAAACGCTGACCGAGAGCGTGAAGTCCAAGTTGCTCAAAATGTCGCTGAATCCGAGAAAGGAAAGAAGTCCGCAGAAGTCGACCGACGTGTTTTCGTTCAGCAACAAGAAGCAACTGGTGTGCAAGGTGAGAACCTTTCCCGAGCAGAGATTGCTTCTTATCAAGCCGACCTCCAAGAAAAAGAAGCTACTGCAATGCAACGTTCCGAAGTTGCTCGACGTACTGCTGAAATGGAAGTCCAAAAGGCTCAGTATATGCTTGAGCAAGAGCGACTCCGTGCTGAAGAAATTGTTAAAGAAGAGATTTCGAAGACACAAATCGAAATTGCTGCAGAGGCCGAAGCAGAACGCCAACGCCGTATCGCACAAGGTGAGGCTGACGCAATTCTCGCACGCTACAACGCTGAAGCTGAAGGTACCCGAGCAGTCCTTGAGGCCAAAGCGAATGGTTACAGAGAACTTGTTACGAGTGCAGGTGGCGATCCGAAAGCCGCAGCGACACTGTTGATGGTAGAGAAGATCGAAGAGATTGTCGCTCGACAAACCGAAGCCATCTCCAACCTCCAAATCGACAAGATTACGGTATGGGATTCAGGCAACGGCGGAGAAGGTGGAAGCACCGCGAACTTCGTTTCGTCTTTGATTCACTCGCTACCGCCTGTCCATGATGTGGCGAAGATGGCTGGTGTTGACCTTCCGGATTACCTCGGTTCAATGAAGGAAGAATGATTCGGTCTCCGAAAAACGCAACCGAATGCGACGCGTTTGCCCTGGAAGCAGGGTTTGATTTGTAAGCCGAATTGACATGCGGGTAACCATGGCAACTGACTTGGAGATTGCTCGTGCTGCACAATTACAACCAATTGAGACCATTGCATGGAAATTGGGCATTCCTTCTGGAGAATTGATTCCTCATGGCCAATACATGGCAAAGTTAACTTGGGATGGAATGAAACAACGTTTCGGTTCTTCCAAAGGCAACCTTATTCTTGTCACGTCGGTCAATCCAACACCGTTTGGAGAAGGGAAAACGGTTACAACAATTGGACTCACTCAAGCCTTGTGCCACATTGGAAAGAATGCAACGTGCGTCATTCGTGAGCCTTCAATGGGTCCGGTCTTTGGCATCAAAGGAGGTGCTGCAGGTGGTGGTCAATCGCAAGTTCTTCCGATGGAAGAAATCAATCTTCACTTTACTGGAGACCTTCATGCTGTTACATCCGCGCACAACCTGCTCTCCTCACTGATTGACAATCATCTCAAGCATGGGAATGCCTGCAATATTGACACGAACCGGGTGTTTTGGCCACGAGTGGTTGATTTGAACGATCGCTCACTTCGAGAGGTCGTTATTGGACTCGGCGGTCCAGCAAATGGGAACGTTCGACAAGATCGATTTGACATAACTGCTGCCTCTGAAATCATGGCAATTCTTGTTCTGGCTAAAGATTACGAGGATTTACGAAAGCGACTGGGAGAAATCGTCATCGCTGAATCTGTGGAAGGTCATCCAATCAAGGCAGAGCAAATCGAGGCTGCTGGAGCGATGGCATTGCTTCTTCGTAATGCCTTCCTTCCGAACTTGGTCCAGACGCTGGAAGGGAATCCTGCATTCATCCATGGTGGTCCATTTGCGAACATTGCTCACGGAAATTCATCCATTGTAGCCGACCGTATTGCGCTCTCTTGTGCAGATTATGTTGTCACAGAAGCTGGTTTTGGTAGCGATATGGGTGCGGAGAAATTTATGCACATTAAGGCCAACACTTCCGGTAAGGCTCCGGATTGTGTTGTGATGAATGTTACCGTCAGATCGATGAAACTTCACGGTAAAGCCTTCGGAGAACGCGGCGGTTATCGCCCTTCAAAAGAAGAATTGGAAACTGAAAACGTGCAGGCGGTCGTTGCCGGAGCTACTTCGAATCTCGACCGTCACATCAAGAACATGGCACGATTTGGTGTCCCTGTTGTTGTCTCAATCAACCGATTTGCGAGCGATACTGAAGCAGAACTTGAGGCCATTGAGTCCGCTGCTCGAGCGAGTGGAGCCAGTCGTGTTTGTCGTACAGAAGTTCACGCAAAGGGAGGAGAGGGTGGAACCGATTTAGCCCACGCCGTCGTCGAAGCGATTCACGACCATGTTGCTGCAGGACGACCCTTTGTTCCGATTGTCGCACCATCAGACTCGATTGAGGACAAGGTGCATTCGATTGCAACAAGGATGTATGGTGCGAATGGTGTGAACATGGAAGCCGCCGCGAAACGTCAACTCAAGAAAATACAAAATTGGGGATATGGGAGTCTTCCTGTATGCATGGCAAAAACCCAGTATTCGTTTTCCCATGATGCTGGTTTGCTTGGTGCACCAACCGGTTTTGACTTACCCGTTCGGGAATTTCGCTTGAATGCTGGGGCTGGTTTTGTTGTCGCCATTCTCGGATCAATGATGACCATGCCTGGTCTTCCAAAGCGACCCGCAGCAAACGACATGGATATGGATGAGGACGGGCACCTGAAGGGTGTCTTCGGGTGAACATCGATGCGTATTCTCAATCGAACTGAAAATCACTGGAAGCTTCGTCTTGAGACAGAAGACGATCTATGGGTTCTCGCTCGTTTGGCCTCACAAGGACGCAATTTAGCAATGCTCGGGGAGCGTCGAGATACGACGACTGCTGAATCTGGATCACGAGCAAAATCTGCTGAGCGAAAGAGAATGTGGATTGAATTACGAATTCTCAATACCGAATACCAGTCTTACTCTGATATTCTGCGCGTCCATGGAACAATTGAACAAGCACCAATCGACATTGGCTCACACCATACACATCTGATTGAAGTTGGTGATGAAATCGACCTTACTGCAAGTGAAGCTTTTCCAGAATTTGATGTTGCATTACTGAACGATGCGATCGAATCCTCAAACAAATCCAACGTAGCCATTGTTGTGGTTGAAAATGACGAAATTATCCTCTTTGAGGTTACTTCAAGGGGGCTAAGAGAAGGTGCGACTTGGACGATGCGGGGTGGAGGAAAACGAGGAGATGTACGGACTTCTGAGGCAGTTGCTCAATCTTTTCGAAAACAGGTGGTGAAAGAAATCCTTTCAGCAACCAATCGTCAGTTGCCCATGATTTTATGCGGCCCAGGTCATGCTCGTGAAAAAGTCAAATCTGTTGTTCTCGAAATGGAACCTGAACGGAATGTTCGCCTAATCGGTACGGCAATGGCAGGACGAGCAGGTGCAAATGAGGTGATTCGTGAAGGACTTGCAAACGAATTGTTGGAAGATCATGCCATCCTCAAAGAAATGCAATTACTTGATGAGGTCTGGAAAAGAATCAGTTCGGATGGAGCGGTTGCATACGGTGAACAAGCACTTGTTCGGGCCATGACTGAAGGTGCGATTGAAACATTGCTCGTTGCGGCAGATTTACTTCGAAATGAAGAAACCAAACTTGATGGTGAGCTTTTACGCGAATGGGTGAGGCGTTTGGACGGTGTTGGGGGAAGCCTGGTTCAATGTTCGACCGATCATGATGCAGGTGAGCAACTTCTAGGTTTAGGTGGAGTTGTTGCACTTCTCCGATACAAGATGGTGTAAGCATGAAAATCATCCACTTTCATGAATTGGGAGAAGATGTTCGAGAATCGATGAAAGGTGCTCGATGGATACTCTTGCAACAAGAAGATATTCCAAACGCTCTATCTGTTCTTATGTTCGCTGAATTGGATGGGGTATTGGTGGCTGTTGATCATCGCCAATCAACACCCGATGATGGACTCTGGCGACGTGCAGTCCACCTACTTCTTGTTGCGGAGAGCGAAAATTCCGAACAGATCCGTCAACAAAGTGGAATTACAAAAGTCGTTGCGAGTAATTCAACATCACTCGAGGAACACATATGGTAATGGGTCCGGAGGGAATTGAACCCTCGATCTTCGCCTTGTAAGGGCGACGTCATGAACCCCTAGACCACAGACCCAACCCTCCGTTGTTGGTGACGTATTTGAAACGCTTGGCAATGCAATAACCTCAAAACCGATGCGCAACCCCAGCCGAACAATGGATGAGGAGGCTCAAGCCGCTGCGGCGCGACTGGTTCGCCGTCTGAAGGATGGTTACACCATCACCATTGCAGAGTCGTGTACAGGCGGCTTACTTGCCAGCACGCTAACCGATATTGCTGGTGCAAGCAAGTGGTTCAATCAATCATGGGTGACGTATTCCAATGATGCAAAAATGCGTGAACTCAATGTCAATCCAAAGACGCTGGAGAAACGCGGGGCAGTTTCTGCAGAAGTCGCCATTCAAATGGCACAAGGAGCTCTTGCACGAGCAAATGCCGATATTGCCATCTCCATCACTGGTATTGCAGGACCGAGTAACGAAGGAACCAACAAAAAGGTTGGATACGTTTACGTAGGAATCGCATCGAGATCATGGGCTATTTCAGAAGCAACACAAATTGGTGGAAGTCGGCAAGAAAACAAAGAAGGTTTTGTTCATTTCGCTCTTCTAACTGCTATACGTCACTGGGATCAGGCAATGGAGATTGCCGAAAAGACACTCCAAGATGAAATCCAACGAAGAGAAGAAGAAGCCCGTATCAAAGCGCTCGAAGAAGTTGCTCGCAACCAACGAGCGCAGGCGGCTGCCCGCTCAGCTGAGTGGCAAGCACAGACATGGTCCGAAAAATCCGCAACTGCCACAGATCCAAATTTAGGAACAGATGTTGAATGGTCAGATGACTCAGCAAATGAATCAACATGAAGCCTTTTGGAGGGTCGTCTCCCATTGGAACATATGCCTGCGGAATGGGGGTCAATTTCGCAGGAATTGATGAAGCGGGGCATTCTTGTAACAACAGGAGTCAAAGAGAAGTTGCTCTCACTTCACGACCCCATAAAAACTCTTGACTTAGGATCAAAAATTGGCTTTTCCAGGGGCATGCTTACCTTAGATATGCTCAATGAAATGTTAGCTTTTTCAGCATCGGAATCAGAAGAAAAAACCGACGTCATATCCCAGCCAATCGGACGAACAATTGCTCCAATCAAAGAACCTGAACCTGTGAAAATTCAAT
Source organism: Candidatus Poseidoniaceae archaeon (assembly GCA_965662895.1). Taxonomy (GTDB): domain Archaea; phylum Thermoplasmatota; class Poseidoniia; order Poseidoniales; family Poseidoniaceae; genus MGIIa-L2. The sequence continues at coordinate 74,105 of CBFIJH010000009.1, forward strand.
ATCGAAACAATCTTCCCGATTGGAAGGAGAAAGATTTCTCCGGGATGGCTACAGATGTCGACAACGATATTTTGATTCATTACGATATCACAGGAAACAGTACAACTGAAGGCAAAATGGGGCATATTCAGGCTTGTTTTAATGACAGGCTGGACAGTATTCGAAAAATGATCGTCAAGAATTCGAGATTGCCTCGAAAACCACAAGAAATTGGTCGATTGAATGTTGAATATCGTCGATACCAAGGATATGAAAATCTGGCAGTTGCAATTGGTTTGGTGAACGAACCACGACATACCAAAAATGGGCACTTGTTGTTCGGTCTTGAGGATGAAACTGGAGAAATGAATTGTTTGCTCACGATTCGTCAAGGTGATGACCGTGATCGAATGCATGAGCAGGTGGTTGAAGCTGGTTTGATGCCTGATGATGTGCTTGGTGTAAGCGGATCGTTCTCACAGACGGGAGACATATTCTATGTGGATGACTTATTTTTCCCGATGAAAGACAAGCATGAAAAGAAAAGTGCAGATATTGGAGTCAGTGTTGCATTTTTATCCGATATTCACGTTGGTTCGAAAACCTTCCTTGAAGCACAATGGCACAAGATGGTCCGATGGTTTCACACCGACCCGCTTGCAAAGACAATCAAATACCTGATATTAAGCGGTGATTGTGTCGATGGCGTAGGCATTTATCCGGGCCAAGATAAGGAGCTTTCAATTCCAGACCTCTTTGGTCAATACAGTGAATTCGCTCGTTTGTTGGAGTTGTTACCCGATTGGGTTGAATGCGTCATGCTTCCAGGGAATCACGATGCTGTCAGGCCAGCTGAACCTCAACCGACATTTGAGAAAGATATCCAACAAGATTACAACAAAACAACATTTGTTGGAAATCCATGTGACTTTTCGCTTCATGATGTTCGCTTGCTCTCCTATCATGGGAAATCGATTGACGATTTTGTTGCCGGTTTGAGGACCGTTACGTATTCCGAGCCGGTTGAAGCAATGCGTCAGATGCTAAGAAGAAGACATTTAGCGCCCCAATGGGGGGGTAAAACACCATTATCTCCAGAACTTGAGGATGGGCTCGTCATCCGTGAAGTTCCAGATATTTTTGTCACTGGCCACGTCCATGGTCATGCCTGTCTCGATTTCAGAGGTACAACACTTGTTTGTTCATCCACTTGGCAAGATCAGACGTCCTACCAGAAGATGCTTGGATTCCAACCAAAGCCATGCATGTTAACAATCGTCAACCTACAGTCGCACAAATCGACTTCAATTCCCTTCGCTTGAAGGGAGTTCAATGTGTTCGAGAATATGTGTCAAATTCTTTTCGGTAATGATAGGAACTCCAACCGCTGTGAACGCTTTTTTCGAGGATTCTCTCGTCGGATTGAAACCGATGAAATGGCTCCCATCAACCATCATCGAAAGATCCATTTCAGAATCTCCGATTGAGACGACTTCTTCTGGCTTGAAACCGTGCATTTGCATCAACCGATGGATAACATCGCCTTTGCCGGATGCATGCAATCGACAGACACCATCATCCGTTAGATACCCTTCTTTATCAAATTCAAATCCATTGGCAATCCAATCATCGACTTTGAGCATTGCTGCAATGCTGCTTACGAAGAGATCAACACCAGCACTCACAATGGCGACATAGATTCCTGCGTCTTGCAGCTTCTGGATTGTTTCACGGGCCCCATTCATGAGGCCACATCCAGAGTACATTCTGAACAATTCGTCCTTATGGATCGGGTTTCGAATGGCCTTCCACATCGCAATGTCGGATCGCATAAATTCAACATCGGTCAATTCACCAGCAATGAATCGAGAAAGATTCGTGCTGTTGTCGGTTCCGAACCCATCGTGCAGTGTTTTCCATGAACTCACTGAATCAACAAGGACTCCATCACAATCAAAAACAACACATCGACACTCGTTGGCCATACCCAACGCTATGTATGAACGCTTGAAAGCGTTCGCATAGCACCAGAAGATTGGGCCGGTGGCTGTGTGCCACCGGCCCATCAACTGTTCTCAGTTGTACTCAATCTTCAAACGATCTTGTTGTACTCAAGGCCTTGGTAGGTCTTGATAACCGAACCTTCCCCAGGACCTGGTTGGTAGGTAATACGAATGGTCGCATCCGTAAGCGCTTGTCCATCGGGTGCATGAGTTCGGACGAAGATTTGGTCACCGATTCCGAAGGTTGATTCCTTGAAGGTTCCTTCGTCTTCGACCTTGTCAACAAATGTCACAAATGCGTCGCTGTTCGTGGTGTCGAATCCGTAGACGTTGCTCGTGTTTGAGAGCAAGGTTGCATAGGATGTTCGAACCCCATCACTGTCCGTGTAAAGCACGGTTACAGTTACAGCTGCAGTTGCAAGTTCAGCTTCGGTTTGATCAACTGTGATTGCCCAGTATCCATCAACGGTACCGAGTTCCTTGTTGTCAATGTCAAACGTGACTCGAGGAACACCGAGTTTACCTGTTTCTGCGAGAGAAGAGGCCCAGACATAGATGACACCGGAAAGGACGACGGTGATCGCAACCATTAGGATGGTTGCAATGACCGGGCTAACAGCCATTTCGTCCTCGACGATGCGTCGAGTCTCTTCTTCTTCGCCTTCTTCTTCTTCACGGCGGCTTGCCATTGCAAGTGCTGTGACAAAGAAGCCAGCGAGTGCTACGACAACGAGGCTTGGTGCGAACGATGGTACAGATGCAACGCCGCCACCTAGGGTGACAACGGATGGCAGTACGTCGTTGCTGCTGAGGAAGTCCTCTGAAGGCTTGTTGACGTGGTTACAGGTTGTTGGGATTCCAGCGTCACTCGCAATTGCGGTTGAATTCGAGAACATGACGTTGTTACACCAGTTGCTATCTTGGAGCAATGGACGACGTTGCGATTCTGTCAATCCATCATCACCGTATGCTCCAGGCTTTGACCATTGGTCACCAGCGACTCCACCTGCGTAGTTCACATGTGAAGCTGGGCTGTCGGTCTGGAAGCGGTCAGCAGGTGCCTTCTGTAGGTCGCACTCGTTTTGTTCCAGTGTAACTGGATCGAGGCGTGTATCCAAACAGGTCAAGACGTCAACTTCGACCCAAATGTATGGCGTTGCACCATTTGGTTGGTCGACGATGTATACGTACTCGCTTACGGTCGTGGTTTCTCCCCATGTAGGAGGTGCAATGTAGCGCACGTTCTCTGCTTCACCGTGACCTCCACTTGTGTGGAAGGTGACAGCAAGCATGTGATCGTACGTGTACGGTCCTTGGTCTCCACCGGCACCGATGTCGACTTCAACAGGCACATATGTTCCTGTCAAGACATTGTTGATGCCTTGGAAGTCAAATCCAGTTACCTCGTCGAGGTAGTAGTCAGCTACGAGCTCTCGAACGTTCATGACACGAATACCAAGTTCTTGTGTCGCAACACCTTGTTGGTAGTTCGCAATTGGCATGATTGCTGGGTCGTAGTTTGGCTTGTCGGCAGGTGCGTTTGGTGTATCCTTGAGGACAAGACGGATTTGACAGAAGTCCGATCCACTTGGACCAATCTGGTGGATACCGTTGTCGTTCAGGTAGTCAATCTCCCAAGCGTTTGCGGTTGTTGTTGCATCTGGAACCAGCGTGAACTCGAGTTTGTCGCCAACGATGTTGACGCTGAAGTAGTTCTCGTATGTACACTGGTTGGTCGACTCAACAGTCCATTGCAATTCAGACATTGCGTGGTCGATGTCGTACTTGATTGCAGACAAATCGTACGTAAGGTTGTCCTTGTTCAAATCGTCTTCCATGAGCGTAATCGACCACGGAGCAACTGGAGTTGAACCGTTGTCCGCAGTAACGACTGCGCCAGTCGTAACATCCCAGTCGAGGACGACTGGAGCGTCGTTAACTGGGCTGACTGAGAAGTCAACTGTCACTGGATCGGCATCTTGGTTTTCAGCACCATCGTCAGCGAGGGTCAGTGTGATTTCACACGTACCACCAAATTCGTTGAGTGTGTTCTCCAAGATGGTCAATACGTTGTTTGTAACCGATACGCCGAATGCATCACAATCGTTTGGAACCGATGCGTCCCACGTGTACACTTGCGGTACTGGGAAGTTCTCGTTGTCCATGTCACGGATGTAGGACTTCGTAGCGTTGGCTGAGCCGCCAAGGAACTGCGAAATACTACCGAATCCTTCAGGAACGATGTTGGTGTTACCGAGATCTTCTGAGAAGACTGGCATACAATCTCCTTCAGAGAGTAGTCGTTCTTGGTTACAGATGACTGGCTTGTCATTGACGTTTTCAACCGTGAACGTGATGTTCTTGGTGTCGGTCAATCCGTGCTTGTCGGTAACAACAAACTCGATTTCAACAGTACCGAATTGGTCAGCGAGCGGCAAGATGGACACGGTTGGCCCACTGTGACTCATGTCAACCAAGACGTTGTTGTGAGCAACGGTTGTTCCTTCGACAACGGTCCAAGACAAGGTTGAGTCGTCTTGTTGTTTGTCATCAGCAAGATCCGACAAGTCAATTGTGTAGACAGAGCTGTCTTCATCGACGGTGTCATCAGCAAGGGCTGCTTGGATTTCAGGACAAGCACGCTTGATATCAACGGTGAGTTCCTGCTTGGTAAGCATCGAAACATCGTCGACGTTGTGCCAGTCGTATTCACAATCCGCCTTGGTCTTGAGCATGACATCGTATTCCTTGATTGTTCCAGGTGTTGTGGTACCCTTGTACGTGTGGTAGACCAAGATTTCATCGCTGATCGAACCTGTGTCAAGGTCACCGTGTGTTGTTTCAACAGCGATGTACTCGCTGAGTGTTTGAACACCAGTTGTTACACTTTGTGTTGGGTGAACGGTTTGGATGTCCGCATTGCTATCCTGAACGATTGCAACAATGTTCACTTCACTCGGTGTACCACCAATTCGGCTGAATGGGATAGCGATTTCAAAGAAGTCGCCATCCATATCAGCATTGACTGGATCAGTGGACAACGAACTTGCACCCCATCCGAGGAAGGAGTTCGCAAACAAGTCCATGTTGGAGTCACTTGTAGCCCAGAAGAGGTAATCCGCTTGCACTGGCAGTGTGTGAGCTCCGTTGAGGTTGTATCCTGTGTTTGAACCACCAGTAACAACATCGAGGTAAATCAAGAGGTCGTTGTTGGTAAGGTCTTCTCCGGTCATACCGATGTAAAGTGCGTCTCCTTCTGTGTAGGTCACGTAGAAGTCGTTCGTACCATCACCGGACACATTTCCAGGCTTCACGTCATCGGATGGGTTGAGTGGAGTGTATCCAAACCAATCCGAGTCGTTACCGTCCACTGTCATGACATCAGGCTGGAAGGCTGGCGATACGTAAGCAGAACGTGTACCATCGGTTGAGATCAACGTGAGACCAACATCCGTTGCAGGTCCCGTGATATGTGTAGCGTCAAGACTGAACAAGTTCGCTTCATCAATGGTTGCGCTTGGATCGATGGTAATCTTCGAGGAATCGAGTACTTGACCGATGCTCGTGATGTAACTGTTCGAACCAGCGTTGATTTGCGTAGTCGATGCAGACCAAGTCAAGTTCTCTACGGAACCTACGGATTCAACTGCGTGAATTGCAGTTGTTGCTGTTGAGGTACCGCCGTCCCATCGGAACTCAGTGTTTTCAGCATAGATTCCGACGTCTCCAGCAACATCAAGTGGATAAATCCACGAGTAATCACCGTCAATCATGTACAGTCCTGTACCCGTAGCACCTCCGTCAACGGAAGCGTCGATGGCAGTAACTGTAGCACTGTCTGCGTAAACAGCTGCTTCGCTTCCTGTAATGTCAGCGCCGCCCAAGAGGAGCAGGCTCGTAAGCTCGAGGTCAACACCACGGTCATATCCGGAGATTGTCGTGCCATCAAGGGTGATACTGTCACCAACTGTTTTTGAAACAATACCTGCACTAGAGAGGGCGTCGTTACCAATGATTTGGGATCCAACATCCATCAGATCACAATCATCCACTGAGACCGCATTATCACCAATCGAAACAACGTTGTCTTTGCTTTGGATCGAAACGCGGTTACAGTCCTCGAACGAGAAACCAATAGCGTTTAACGCAAGTCGGCCCGATGAGAGGCTTATGCTGTTGTTCTCGATGACTGGACCAGCGTAGGAACTGGATTGGCCTTGTGCGATGACTTCAATGTCTGCTCCACCATCGCTTGCGCGATCAGTCACTGTTAGCGTATACTGGCCAGGGGCGGTGTATGTTCGCAGTGGCAGATAGATTCTATTACTCCAGAACGAGCTCCATGAATCGGTCGTTCCATCAGGCTTGAGGATTGTGAGACCAATTTCATATCCATATCGGTCAGTTGTAAGTTCAACTGCAGCATCTCCGCCTTGTTGTATTGTAAACGTACAGGTTGAGCTTGTGGTGTAGGACGTACTTGCAATCTTACATAGCGTGTTCTTCGGACCTGGCTTTTCAACGGCATCGGAAATGAGGATTCCGCCATCAACATCCACAAGGGTGTTGTTGGAAATTTCACCGTATCCGCCGTCCATCTCAATACCTGCATTCGCTGAGTCTCCACTTCCAGTGAGGTCGTTGTGCGACACAACGCTGTCACCAACGTCACCTAGGAAAATCGGTGTTTTAGGACCGTCAAACGTGTTGCCAGTTATTGTAGTACCTGTGTTCGTTATGGTTCCAGAATTCGCAAATCGGACACCGATGTTGGAGGTTGAACTAACGAAGTTGTTGTCCTTGATCAACATGTTGTCTGTGTATCCAACTCCGCGAACCCAGATGTCATAAGACTCTCCGCCATCTTCGAAAGTATTGTTTTCGATGGTAAAGTTGTCAGCACCATATGTAGCTTGGTTGTGACCAGACCAGTAGTTACTGCGGGTCGCCCAAACACCAATCGGACAATCCAAGAAGGTACTATCCTTGATGTACGAGCCATCCGAACCAAACATCTTCACACACATGTTGTTGCCATCGTAAGAAACAGCAGTCGAAGGCCTTGAACCTGCCTCTTGTCCTTTGTAGTGTGTTATCGTTGTATTTTCAATTCGAAGGAAATCGGATGTGTAATCACGGGACGTATACCAATAATAATTTGAACTCATACCCGATGAAATCGAGGAAGCAGGGTTAATCACTGCATCCTTAATTGAGATCTCCATCGCTTGACTGTAATATCCAAGGGTTAAACCAACTTGTATTTCCTCTTCAGCATTGTACGAAAGACCGTATACTTCGGTGTTGTGCATGTAGATTTCCGGCGAGGACGAACCAGTACGGGCGTACCACCGTTGTGTATCATCACGGTCAAGGTAGTAGCTTTGCTGGCTGTACTTTCCAGTCATCAGGATGACTGAATTGTTGAAGTTATGGACTGTACTTGCGTCAAGGTAGAAATATCCAAAGTCGGTCATGATCGTCTTTCCTGACATGTCCCAAACTCCGTTCACTTTGTCGTTTGCACTCAATCCGTACTCGATGATTGTACCACCGTTACCGTTGCTCATGGTACGATATGAATTGGGGCTCAGGTAGTTGCTTCCAGAGCAACGAGCCATGACATCGTAACTTGAACTCGTGTAGGTGTAGCAAATTCGAGCATCAACGTTGTCAGTTAGCGTAACTGCAGCTGTATTTCCGTTGTTATCTGACAGCGTAACTGATTCAAACGCATATCGGAAGTCAGCAACTGTCGAGGAATATTCTATTTCCGCGATGGTTGAGATTTGGTATCCAGCGAGATTATCTGTTGTCAATCCAGTAGAATCAACACGGATCGTTCGGTAGTTCAAACCTTGAGCGACACCAGTCGAATCCGTTACGCCCGAACCTGTCACCTGCTTGTCAGCATTCATGAGCAGCACTGTTGCATCCTCAACGACTGTTGAATCGGCGTCGAGGGTTAGTTCTAGGGATCGCTTTCGGTCAAATCCACCATCGCCAGTTACGTTGACTTTTGTCGAGTCGATGCTACCGCCGATGAAGTCGACTTCACTGGTTCCAGTAATTTTGAAGTTGTCATCGGTATTGGCGAACGTCGAATCGGTGACGGTAATGTCACCAGAACCTGCAGTTTCGATACCAATGCTGTTTCCAGAGAGTGTCATTCCATCGAAGGAAAGGTCTTCCCGGGTATTTGGACCATACTTGTAAGCGGCACCAGCGCTGTTTGTGATGGAACCGCTGTGGTCTCCTTGGAAGTCCGTCAAGTAATAGATACCTGCCTTGCCTTGGTTGTCGAGATCGAGGTTCGTAGCATCCATTTCTCCACGAGCGAAGGAGGAGAAGTAGATACCGTAGTCTCCACCGTTTACTTCAGTATCGTTCACGGATGAGCCGCCGACGGATCCATCGATTTCAATACCTGCGAATACAGGAGAATTGATGGTCACATCATCGATGTTTGCAGCTGCAGCACTACCACCAAGAACAATTCCGGTGTCCGCTCCAGAGATGGTACCATCTTCGAATTTAGCGACGCCGCTTTCACGGTTGTATGTGCCAAGGTCACTTGGGTCGTTTCCTGAGCGAGCAACGATTTCGAATCGGTCTTGGTAGTTGTCCGCACGATTGTGGAGAACGTCGACATACATCGTAACTCCGGTAATCGTCGGTGATGAAATGTCAACGATCGGGAAGGTCATTCGAGCACCTACGCCGGTTGGTGTTGGGCTCCACCATGAATTTGATGCAGAATCTGCACAGACGTTGTAGTAGCCTCGGTATCCGTTCAATCCTTCTGGAGGTTCATAGACTCCTGAGAAACCATACCACCATGACGCTGTGCTGTACATACTCCAGTAGTGGTACGGTTGTGTGCTGTATCCACTTGGGGTGTAAGTCTCGTCAATCTCAGTCCATCGGAATCCGAACTCACTCGGATAGTACCGAGAACTGATGTAACCGGGATAACTCTGAGGGCCTTCAGGCCAGTACTGGTAGATGTTTGAGAATGAACCGTCGTAACCTCCTGTATATGCCGGGCCGTAAGAGGTGCCGTAGTAGTTGCAGTGCCAAGAAGCAACACCACCCTCACCACCGGAGTACGAAGCGACTCCGTTTTGGCCGCTAGCGGGATCGTCGTTACCGTATGGATAATATCCCAACTTGTCGGAAGAACTGACGTTTTCTGAAACTTCTCCAGTACCATCGTCATACGTAATCTCAATGTTCCAACGGTCGGACATCATGTAATAGTTGGTGTAATACTGTGTACGTGGGTGAGCATTTCCGCCACCATAAATCGAGTTTGCACCAACCTGTAGATAATCTGAACCGAGGAAGTTCGTCATATCGATCTCATAGGTCTTCCATCCTCGGCTTTCACCGGAGAGCGATGTTGATCGATAGATAATCGGCAAACTCAATCCGCCCTCAACGTCCACTCCGACGTCACTTCCAGTCGATGTAAATCCGTTGATTTGAGGTGCAGCGTTCATGGATTTTATTCCAACAGCTGCATTCGAAACTGCGATGTTGTTCAATGTATTTCCACTACCTTCAATCCACAACGCAGTACCGGTCTGACCGGTGTTGATGATGCTTCCCGTGTCAACTGAAATTGTACCACGGTCAACTTTGACCGTGGCCATATCGTCCGAAAGGGTTGAGGATCCGTAAATGGTTCCCGAATCGCTTAGAATCAACGTAGCATCTGCTCCAATGAAGAGTGCAGCGCCAGTGGTTGCGTCTTGAGCGATGTCGCGCACAACTCCACCATCAACTTCAAGCGTACCGTCTTGGATATCAAGCGACAATGGGTAACTAGGTGAGATAGCACCCAGAGCACCTGGGCTTGTCGGGTTCTTTCCAACAAGGAGTTTTCCACCGTTTGAAATTGTAATGACAGGAGAGTTCGTTGCTGTTGACTTTACCTTAATCTCTGCACCAAGAAGTCGAATTTCGCATCCATCAAGCGTCAAATCTTCAGAGACTGTGATCGGCGTTCCATCGAATTCAAAGATGGTTTCACCAGCTGCAGTTTGTCCGTTAGTTGGCAGTGGTAGTCCATCAGAATCCGTGTAGGCTTCCAACCATGCACAATCCATGTTCGTTCCATTGAAATCCTTTGGAGCCGGCTTGAGTTCCAAAGCATACGATGTACCAATTGTAAATCCACTGCTCAAATCGCTGATGTACCACGTATCGGTGGAGAGCGTTTCGTTTTGTCCAGCTGGTCCAAATGCTCGGAGGTTGTGATCCGAGTACGATGTTCCACTGCTGTCTTCCGTGATGACCCAAACATCTGCCTTACCGTCGGCGTCCGTAATGTGAGAACCAACCTCGAAAAGCTCGCTGTTCGAGCCATCGACGAGGCTTGTTGTCACAGTGTGGCCACTCTTGTTA
>CBFIJH010000010.1:0-73974 GCA_965662895.1 Candidatus Poseidoniaceae archaeon
CATCATCAAGGGACTGTCGAGGCAGTAAGACAGTACGTACCGCCCACAAATCGGTGAAGATTCGATAGGTCGCTGTCTTGTCAAGATAGTCGACGCCATTAGAACCACCTGTTCCCATTCGTCGACCAATCATACGCTCGACCATTCGTGCGTGAGCATGACGGAACAGAAGCATGGATTGTTCGAGTTGAACGATGGTATCAATCAAGCGACGTGGCCATGAAAGAAGGGGTAGTTCTGGATAGGATTCGATGAACAGCAAACCTGCTCGTGCACGATTGGTGACACCATTCGGCTTGAGGAAGTCTCGTGCAGATGCAAGGTTTGCATCCATTCGAGGTTTGAGTGCTTCCGGGCTACCATGTCCAATCTTGACCATGTGTTCGATGACTTGATCTGAGTGGGCCTTCATTGTGTTCAGGTGAGCATCAACATAGGCATCGATGGTCGCTTGATCGTTGGCATCAGAAGGTATGGAACCATTGATTGGCGTTCGTGACAACCAGGATGAAATCAAATCAACCAATGTTGGTTCTATAGAAATTTGTTGGAGTGTTTCATAGGCTTCTTTGCTGATTTTTCCTTCCCCTGAGAGCTTCTTCATGTGGGCCATTGGATCCATATCTGCAACTCTTGATTCTTGTTTGAGTCCGAGTCGCATCTCCATGGCTCGCATTTGCCAGGATTCAAAACCTGAAGAAGTCCCAAGCCGATCACGGAAGGCAAGAAAGCCCTGAGGACTGAGTGTTTCCATCACTTTCCATTGATTGGCAAGAAGACGGAAGATTTCAATGACGCGTTCCAAGTGATGGACGATTTGAGGCAAATGTTTCTCGTCAACCGATTCCTGTGCCAAATATCCATGCACTGCATCGAGTTCTGCTCGTACTTGTTTGAACCACAATTCAAACGCCTGATGTGTGATGATGAAGTGCATCTCATCGTTTGATGGTGAGGGGCTGTGCCCTTCTGGACCTGCTTGCAATTGAAGCAACTCATCGAGACGAAGATAGCCCGAATAGGTCATTCGATTCGATGGTGAACCTGAACCTGCCATGAACCTTGATGGAGATTCGGCTCTTGAACTCTTCACTAAATTTTCTCAAAATCATGCGACCCTATTGAGAACTAAGGGATAACAGTCATAGAGTGCATACGAAACCCCTCGACATGGGCGTAGACCACTCCACACTCCTCTCTTGGCTCGCCGACTACGACAAAGACAGCATTACCATTGGCGTAGTTGCTTCGCATTCCTCACTTCAAATCCTTCATGGAGCACGCACGGAAGGCTTTCGCACCCTTGGTATTGCTGTTGGAGAGAACCGTCGTCGCTTCTACAAAGCCTTCCCAGGAGCAGAGCCTGATGAATGGTTAATGCTTGAAGACTATCGTGAAATGTTGGATTATGCGGAATGGTTCCGAAGCAAGAATGTCATCATCGTTCCACACGGATCACTGGTTGAATATCTCGGAAGTGAGAATTTCCGTAATTTGGAAGTGCCTACGTTCGGAAATCGTGGAATCCTGCGATGGGAAAGCAGCCGTGCCAAACAACGAGATTGGCTCGTTGCTGGCGGATGTACGATGCCAAAGGTCCTCGAAGACCCGCACGACATTGATGGCCCTGTCATCGTCAAGTATGCGGGTGCAAAAGGTGGACGAGGTTACTTCATCGCTCGAGATTATCGCGACTTCCGCCGAAACGTCGACATTGAAGAAGAGTTTACGATACAGGAATATGTCCTTGGTTGCCGTTATTATCTTCATTTCTTCTTCGACCCACTCGCAACTGATGGTTACCAAGTTCAAGGTCGAGGAAAACACGCTGGAAAGAACCTTGGCCGACTGGAACTCCTCTCAATGGACCGAAGAGACGAGGCCAACGTCGATGAATTCTACAAATTGGGTTCGCTTCGTGACTTGAGAGAGGCAGGAATGGAGCCTTCGTTCGTTGTAACTGGGAACCAACCTGTTGTCATCCGAGAATCGTTGCTCCCTCGTGCCTTTGAAATGGCTGAAGGGACCGTTGCAGCATCGTTTGAATTGGAAGATGAATCGAGAGGCATGATTGGGCCTTTCTGTTTGGAAACGATTGTTACCGATTCTTTGGAATTCAAGGTCTTTGAAATCAGTGCGCGTATTGTTGCAGGTTCAAATCCGTTCGTCGGAGGTTCACCGTATTCCGACATCAATGAAACTCGAATGTCGACCGGAAGACGCATCGCTCGAAGTGTAAAAAATGCGTTGAAAAACGACAGGCTTGACGACATCCTTTCCTGATGAGCTGCGTTTCAGTATGGATTCAAGTTGGTATTGTTATGGAATTCTGGCACAATCGTTGGTTGACCGACCAAACGGGTTGGCACAAATCTTCGTTCAATGAATTGCTCGTCAAACATTGGCCACAAATCAACGCACCTGCTCATTGCAACGTTTTGGTACCTCTCTGTGGGAAATCACTCGATATGCTCTGGTTGGCTGAGCAAGGACACACCGTTTCTGGAATGGAAATGGTGCAACAAGCTGTTGAGCAATTTTTTGATGAGAATCAATTTGAATCCACTCACCAGGAACATGAAACCCACGTGGTGCACACAAGTGGACCGTTTACGCTGTACAACGGAAACATGTTCGACCTTGAACCTGGTCAAATACAAGCAGATGCATGGTACGACCGAGCGGCGATGATTGCGATTGAACCGTCCCTACGACAGGCATACGTTGAGCAACTTCGCAACCAAACCAGACCAGGGGCAGTTGGGTTGTTGATCACATTCGCATATCCTCAAGAGCAAATGCAAGGACCACCTTTTGCATTGCACGACCAGCATGTCGTGGATTTGTTCTCGGTCGGTTTCCAAGTGGAAATGTTGGAACAGATTGAACTTGAAGATGAAAAAGGGAGAGGCTTGTCAAAGTTGACATCCTCCGTTTTCAAAATCACTCGAATTGAATGATGAGGTTTCGTTCGTCAGTCGACGATGTTCATCCTAAATCTGGTGCTGGAGGTACCCCGGAGCCGTCGTCTTCGGGCTGATCAACAAGTTCACTCTCGATTTCATCAACAAGTTCGCCGAATTCAACCTGCTTCGGTGTGGATTCATCTTTGAGAATGTCATCTGCTCCGATGTCACCGCGTTCTGCCCTACGAAGCTGCTCCTCAAGTTCTCGCTTGATTCGCTCGCGCTCTTCCATTGTTGGGACATTGAAGGTACATACAAGTTGAATTTCCTCTCCGAAAGTGAGTTCGCCCGTATACTCCATCAAATCGCCGTAAGCATTGGCAATAACTTGGAATTTGGTTGGGTCTTTTGACCGTCGCTTCTTGTGCTTCTTGTAGTAGTGGACAAACACTTGGTAAGTTCCTGCAGGAGCTTCACCTTCGGGCCAGACGACGTTCTCAATTGGCTTGCGTGAATCCGGCCGTACGTTTGCATCAACGTCAAGTTCGCCACCACACGCAGATTTTCGGTTACCGCCGTGAATTCGCTCACCTGAGGGGCAAACAACGTGAAGATCGAGGTCGTTGTAATTGTTCCACATCAATGAAACCTGAACATCCGAAGAACGAGCACCCTCACGTTCCAAACGAGCACGTAGTTCATCGAGTGCACGTGATGCTGCCTTGCGACGCTCGAGTGCTTCTTTTTCTGCTGCAGCACGAATCTCAGCAAGACGCTGTTCTTCCGCTGCTGCCAATTCTGCTTGTCGGGCTGCCTCTTCTGCATCACGCTCGGCTTGAGCGGCCGCTTCACGTTCAGCATTGATTCGTGCTTCTTCAGCAGCCTTCTCAGCCTCGATACGATCTTTTTCGGCTTGTTCTTCTTGCTCTTTCTTGAGTCGTTCTTGTTGTTCTGCAAGCGCTGCTTCCTCTTCTTCACGTCGGCGACGTTCTTCTTCTTCTTCGCGTCGAGCCCATTCTTCATCACGGAGACGACGACGCTCGAGCATCTCTTCTTCGGATTCTTCGTCAGTGTCTTCCTCAAGGGGAGGTTCTTCCTGAACTGGTGGCTCTTCACGAAGTGGTTCCACGGCTGGTTCAACCGGTTGCTGTTCCTGTTGGATTAATGCGATGCTTCCACCTGAAAGATTTCTGCGGCGGCGCTCAGACTCAATCATCATGAGTTTTCGTTCAAATTCTGAACGAGCGCTCGAAAAGCTTGAACCTTTTACAGGTGCTCTTAGGCCGTCCGCTACCATTCCTTGTCGCATTTCAAGCGCAGCATCACGACGAATCAAGATAAACCAGACTCCGAGAATAAAGCCCCCTCCGAGGATGCTCAAAACGAGGATGGAGCCTGTGTCCATGGTTGTCGGAAAACCTACTGTGTCTTTTATCATTTGCTTGCATGATTTGCGGATGGATTGCATGCAAAGCATTGAATGTGTCAAGTCTCTCGTCACACCATGAACAAGTCAGACCGGCTTGACCGTCTTCTTCCAAATGGACGAGGCGTTTGGATTCCTATCGATCACGGAATGTCGGACTATCCGAATCAGGGATTGGAAGATACTGAACAACTCATTCGCCAATTGGTTTCCGCTGGAGTGAATGCCATCGTAGCCCAAAAGGGCGTTGCAAGCCACTACAGCCACCTTTGCGAGAACAGTGACACGAACATGGTGATTCATTTCTCTGCTTCAACGCGTCACGGAGGAGACGATGCCTCTCGGAAAGTGTCGGTCGGTCAAGCCTCCGAAGTTGCCTCGAGAGGCGCGCTCGGTGCATCGGCTCAGGTGAACATCGGCTCAGTCGGTGAAGCAGCAATGTTGGAAGCGATGGGCAAACTCACGACGGAATGCCACCATCTTGAATTGCCTGTCCTTGGGATGGTCTATGCTCGTGGCCCAAATCTCAACCCAGTCG
The DNA here is from genome assembly GCA_965662895.1 of Candidatus Poseidoniaceae archaeon. GTDB lineage: Archaea > Thermoplasmatota > Poseidoniia > Poseidoniales > Poseidoniaceae > MGIIa-L2. The sequence continues at coordinate 4,871 of CBFIJH010000010.1, forward strand.
AGGGAGATGCTACCAATGGTGTTGCACATGCTGCACGCGTCGCATTCGAAATAGGCTGCGACGTCGGAAAGACGACGTGGACCGGCGATGAGGCATCGTTTGCTCAAGTCACATCTGCAGTTCCAATACCTTTGCTTGTTGCAGGTGGAGCGAAAACCAATACGGAGGAGATGCTCATTATGGTCGAGAAGGCGATGCAAAATGGAGCATCAGGAGTATGCATGGGCCGCCAGGTCTTTGCTCACCAATCCCCAGAGTTGGTCGCCAAGGCCCTTGTGATGATCGTCCACCAAGGAAAATCTGCAGAACAGGCGATGAAAGCCGCAGGACTGTGAGGCGTAGGCATGGAAGTATGGCTCGATGCGCCGAGGAACAGCGTTCATCATGGTGTTGACAGATTTTTTTCTGTTCACGAAGAGAACGACATTTTTTCGAAAGATGGCGTTTTGTATCGAAACGACGTCACCATCGGCGGCCATGTTCACATCGATTCAGATGCAGCACAGTCCAAAGCTCGTAGTCTTGCTGGAACGGTTGAATGGATTCTGCTCACATTCGAAGATTGGTCGATGATTCCGATTGAAAATGTCATCGCTGCAGTCGATTCAACACCAACAAAGGTTGCTGCCCAAATCACTCAGCCTATCGAAGCACAAGGTGCTGGTTTTGCATTGGATATCGGTGTTGATGCATTGCTCTGCTCAGAAGAATGCCTCGAGGCCGCATTGGTCGTCAAATCACAACGACTTGAGAAGATACAAACGACATCCGTTCGTCCCATGAAGCATCACGATTCAATGCATCTTTCAACCATGACAATCGTTGAGATCGAGGAAGGACATTCGGGAGACAGAGTCTGTGTCGATTTATTGTCGCTGTTGAAGAAGGGCGAAGGGCTCCTCATAGGTTCGACATCCAAATCGTTCGTGATTGTCCATGGGGAGACAATTCCATCGAAATATGTCCCAACTCGGCCATTTCGAGTCAATGCAGGAAGTGTTGATGCCTACACGTATCTCGCTGATGGTACAACAAAATATCTGTGTGAATTAACATCAGGCGATGAAGTACGCATCATTGGTAGAGGAGGTACAACTCGTACAGCCATCATTGGTCGAATGAAGATAGAAAAACGACCATTTCTTCTATTGAGATTCAAAGATGAAAATGCTAATGAAGGTCATGTCTTCATTCAGCAAGCGGAGACGGTGCGCTTGATTTTCGGAGATGGTGAAGTCTGTTCTGTTACCGACTTAACGGTCGGTGACCAGATTCTTGGGTTCGCTTCCTCTACCACACGCCACGTAGGACAGAGTATCTCAGCCCCGTCTGAGGAGCGTTGATGTATGGCAGTTTTGGGCAAAGGCATAGCACACGGAGCTTGCAGCCTTCTTCACGCTGCGGGAACGGGTTATGGTGCAAGTATGGCGCTTGATTTGCCAATTCTTGTTCGAGTCCTTGATCGGAAAAGCAAACGAGAACTTCACGACAAAGACGGGGTGCTACCGCACATTGTCGAAGCGTGGAAAAGCGCTGGACACGATTTACCAATCGACGAGGAAGATTTGCACTGGTCTGTGCAATCAAGAATACCGCCACGTGAAGGTTTGAAATCCTCATCTGCCCTTTGTGTTGCAGCGGTACGTGCACTCTGTGATGCGACGGACACCGCACTCGAATTGAACGAAATCGTCGCAATTGCTGTCGATGCTCAACTTCGGGCTGAAATTACACTAACGGGAAGTATTGACGACACCTGGGCGTGCGCAACAGGCGGATGGAAATTGATCAATGCGAACGAACCCGACGTCGCTCAAGGCGTCCTGCTTGAGGGTGATGGTCCAAAAGGAGATGAATGGAAAGTACTGGTTGTATCACGTGGACCGAGAGAAACACGACCTTCACTTGAAGACTTTCTACCACATCAGCAACAATTTATTCAAGCACTCACTGCAATCCAAGAAGAAAACGAATTGGTTGCTCTGACGCTCAATGGCCGAGGCGTCATTGGAGCAACCAAAGACCATCGCGCACGAATTTTAACGAACGATGCGCTCGTCAATGGTGCTCGTGCAGCAGGCATCAGCGGCTCTGGAACTGCAATTATTATCGTCATACCGATTCAGTTGGAAGGTGTCATTCAACGAATAAAATCATGGTACACAAGCAAGCATCCTGAGTTTAATATTCTCGAAACACGATTCATCAACCCTGAGAAGATCGACTCCGAGGAGTAAGGCTCAAGTTCTTGAACGCGTGTTGCGTGGTCTGGTTGAGCCCAATGAAGATGCGCCTTGGCGAAACCTTGTCCATCACTCTGTTTGGGGAGAGCCATGGACACTTGGTTGGAGCACTTTTGGAAGGTGTTCCTGCTGGTCTTCAAATTGATGAAGAACGTATTGCTAAGCGCATGTTGACACGGCGACCAGGCGGCCACTTTGCCAGCAAACGTAAGGAGGATGACAAGGTCGAACTTCTTACTGGAGTTCACCAAGGATTCGCTACAGGCCAACCAATTTTAATCCAAATCCGGAACAAAGACGCTCGTACAAGCGACTACAGTTTCATTCCAAATCATCCTCGCCCGGGCCATCAAGATCTGCTCATGCACCTTCGAACAGGCGGATTCGCCGATTTACGAGGAGGTGGTACCTCATCCGCCCGCCTTACAGCAGGAATCGTTGCTGCTGCTGCCATTGTTGAGCCCCTTCTTGGTGAGATTCAAATCGATGCCCACGTCGGAGCAATCGGCCCTGTTGAATCTGCACGGATCGATGAATGCCCAAAGGAGTGGTCGAACGAACTTTGTGAGCAACTCCGTTGCAGAGATCCTACCGTTGTTGAAGCAATGAAGGAGCACATTGAGACCGTTCGTAAACAAAGGAATTCAACGGGGAGTAGGGTTGACGTTTTGATTTCGAATTTGCCACATGGCATAGGTGAGCCATGGTTTGACGGTCTCGAACCTGCTCTTGGCCGAGCGTATCTATCCATCCCTGCATCGAGAGGTGTAGCCTTCGGGAATGGTTTTGAAGCCGTAAAAATGACCGGATTGGAACACAACAACCCGTGGACTGGAACACCCGAAACGCCTCTGCAAGGTGGAGAACGACCGGATGGAAGCATCGCTGGTCTATCTTCAGGTTCACCCCTTTACGTACAAATCGCGCTAAAACCGCCATCAAGCATCGCACATGAGCAAACCACGCTGGATTTGAATGATGGTCAACAAAAACCCCTTGTCGTTAAGGGACGGCACGACCCAGTTCTGGGTCCAAGAGCGGTGAGCGTTGCACGAGCCATGACCACTCTGGTTCTATCCGATCTTCTCCTCAGGAAACGTGATGCGCTTTGAGTCGTCGTATCGTCCACAAATTTGGAGGCTCATGCCTTCGTGAACCGGATGATATTGAAAAAATTGCAGAAGTCATACGCGGCAACGATCAGGCCATCCTCGTTGTATCTGCACTTTGGGGAACGACGGACCGTTTGTATCGCGCAGCCAAGGACCCTCGTTATGCAAGCCGTTTAGTGCAAGATTTGTCAAAACAGCATCTTCGCTTCGCACCAGGTCTTGATAATTCGAAGAATGCGCATCTCTTCTCAATGGTCCTCCACAATCTGAAGGAAGCATTACGTATGCTTGCACAGCATCCAGAAGATCAATCTGCTCTGAACAATCTCCTAGCCTCTGGAGAGCGATTGAGTGCACTCGTTGTCGCTCACCGGTTGCAAGAATATGGGTACGATGCCTACCCTCTTGGTGCTGAAGATATTGGTATTACGTTGGAAGGAATCTTTGAAGCAAATCACGTCGATTTACAGGCTTCAAGCACCAAACTTAACCGAGATACACTCCACGGCACACCGGTCATAACAGGGTGGTTTGGTGAGGGCCAAAATAAGGACATTGCAATCCTCAGTCGAGGGGGATCCGACCATTCAGCCACGGCAATTGCGCACCTCATTGAAGCTGAACGAGTCATCCTCTGGAAAGATGTTCCTGGTATTTTTCGATTGAATCCTCGATGGGGCGTACGTTCCGATACACTGGCCTACCTCACATATCAGGAAGCGATTGAGCTCTCATTGATGGACACACCCGTATTGCACCCCTCAACCATTGAACCTTTGATTGAACCTCGAATTCAGATGGAAGTGCGACACCTGTACGATGCAAACAATGAGCAAAAAACCATCATCGGACCAGAGATTCATGAAAATCAATTGAAAGCAGTCGGTTGCCTACCGAACGTCATTAGTCTGGGATTTTCACATCATCACGTTGATGCGCATCAACGCCAACTCGTGAAAATACTCGGTGAAATGGCACAGAATGAAGTTCACTGGTGGGGATTGGAGTCAAGAATGGGAGACTCAAGACTGATCGTTTCACAACATGACATTCATCGTGCATCCTCAATTTTCGATCGATTTGGAATCGAAGCAAATCATCACCATCACCTTGGCCTTTTGTCGCTTATTGGTTGCAAAGAGAGCGATATGGGTGAAATCGACGCATTGTTCGAATCCACTGATTACGAACTCAGCTGGCTGAACAAAACAAATTCAGCTGCTCGGGTAGCCATCGACGGGGAGGACTTGAGTCAAGCCTTGCAGATTTTGCATAGGTTCATTCTCGAAAAAACAGAGATTTTCATTCAAGAAAACTGAGATCACTCATCGTTTCCTTCACGACGCTTTTGGATGTATGTTGGAAGGTCCAAAGCAAACAAACCGCCTACGACAATAAAGACAAACAGTGTTCCAAGGGCGACTCCGTAGACCGATCCGAGTTCAACCGATTCACTGAGACGGGTCGCAGTATCTTCGGATAGGATACCAACAATCCATGGCAAAATCGTATTTGCTGAAAGTACAAGCGTAGCCAAAATTGTCGCAACAACAGGATTGACAATCAAGGAACGATGGTATTTTCCAACAATCTTTTTTGGATTCATGACATAAACCTCGTTGGTGCGAATGCTCGTATCCAGCATCGAGTAACGGAGCACACCATTTGATAATTCGAAATACATGATGAGGAGTACGGAGTAAATGACAACCAGTGAGGCGAGAATTGTCGGGCTATCAGCGAGACCAAAGAGGTCATTAACACTGGTTTTTGATGATGCAAATCGCATGATTGCGAGGATAAACAGCACATAGGAGCCAAGCATATAACGAGCATCACGTTGGTAGGCCCCCCAGAAACCAAGGCCAGTCGCCCCGATGATAATTCCAATCTGGAACAACAGGGCAAGGTCTGCACTACCGAGAAGCATGAACCAAATCGTTCCTTCAGGGGGCGAGATGATGTAGGTGAGAAGTGCAAGTCCGACGAGGATGACGTAAACACCGAGTTGCATGTTCTGAACGAACTTGTCCGGAGGAAGGAACTTCATCTTTGGAACAATCGGTCCACCGATGAGGCTTTCAATGAAGGAAGGCATTTCCAATTCAGGAATCGCATCTTTCGGAATTTCGGAGCCAATACCGGCTTGCCCTGCGATTTTCTTCCGGCTTGGAGCAGATGATCGAACCACTTTACCGTCGTAGAGATGCGCAGTGTCTGAGGATGGTTTTCGCATTGTCATCGTCTCACCTCAGAATCCTCGTGCACCCGCGAGTGCTGTTGAAAGGAGCATATCAGGCTCCCAATCCATAATGTTGACACCAAGTCCACGAAGTTCACCAATCAGGACATCACGTTCTGTCTTCATCACTTCGTATCCAGTTCGATCGAGACGCTTTGCATCAAATTCGAACTCAAGCGATGATGGTGTGAGAACGGTAACGTCGAAATCACGTGCACGGAAATCTCTCAAGGCGTTGACGATGGTTGGGTCATCTTCGAGATTGGACAAGAAGATGATTGGGCTACCCTTGTTGATGTGAGGTAGGATTCGATTAACAACGACTTGAAGTGGAATGTTTCCACGTGCTACAGCCCCAGCAAGTTTGGTGAGGATGACGTAGAGTTGCTTCTTGCCTGTGTCTCTGTCGACGCTTACGACTTCATCACCGTACACAACCACTCCGACAGAGTCGCGTCGACCCAAGAAGTACTTGGCAAGTGAGGCAGCTGCCCGAGTTGAATACACCAACGCATTTCTACTGACTGGTCCGGTTTCACTGACAGCTCGAGAATCGATGATAATGATAACATCGGATACAGCGTCGCGTTCACGCTCGTTGACCATCAGTTTACCCGAACGTGCATATGCACTCCAGTTGATGGCGCGGAACGAATCGCCTTCGAAATACTCTCGGAGCGAATAGAACTCCGAACCAGGACCAGGTTGTCGGATGTTGACCGCACCAGTGAAAATCTTCGGCACACGAGACTTAACGAAGGTCTCTTTGAGATCCTCCATCTTCGGGAACACAAGGAAATCGTTGTAGACATGCATTTCCTTTTCCTTGTGGAACAATCCAAATGGGTCTTGTATTCGTACAGCAACAGGACCTACGCTATAGAAACCTCGAAGGGGACACTCAAGCGTGTATTCGATGTAGGTCTCGCGACGAGGACCAAGTTCCATCAAAATGTAGTTGGAACCTTCCTTGATTCGCATGACTTCTGGAACGCGATCTCGAACTTCGAGAATCTTCGCAAGGCCAGAATTATTCTGCATACGTAACGTTACCGTCAATTCACCGTCTTCGAAGATGCGTGAACCTGAGAGCTTGCGCATGGCGAGAACGCTGCCTAAGGCAACCCCTTCTTCACCTGTCCACTCATCGGCTCGTCGTCCGCTGGAGGCGACGTCAGCATGGCCACCAAACAAGGCAGCCCATGTCAGGAAGACAAAGATCACAACAGCAATTGTGACCAATTGTGAATTCCTGAGCGTTAGGCCGAGAAGATACATGGCAACCGCCATGCTTCCTAGCATTGCTGATTTACGACTCCACATCCGTGAACACCTCTATTCAAGTATGATTCAACGATCTCAAACGGTAGGTACTGGAACTTCTCGTAGAATGCTTTGCATAACTTCGCCAGCCTCGAGACCCTTGATTTGGTGCTCAGGCTTGAGGATGATTCTGTGTGCAATCGCAAGTTCTGCAACCGACTTGATGTCATCAGGCGTCACAAAGTCACGACCGCGCATTGCGGCTGCTGCACGACCAGTCTTGAGCAATGCTTGGGAACCACGAGGCGAGGAGCCAACAAGAACACGAGGATCTTCACGGGTGCGAGCAACGACTTCAACCATGTACATGCGAAGGGCAGGATCGACGTAGATGTCTTCACAAGCCTGTTGCATAGCGATAACACGTTGTGGGTCGGTAATAACGTCAACATCGACGGCGTCCTTACCACGTGTGATACGTCGAGCGAGAATCTCGTCTTCATCAGCACGGTCTGGGTAACCGACACTCATCTTGAACATGAAACGGTCAAGTTGAGCTTCAGGAAGTGGGTAGGTACCCTCTTGCTCGACTGGGTTCTGTGTTGCCATAACAATGAACGGAGCAGGGAGTTTGTGCGTAACGGTACCGATGGTCACTTGCTTCTCTTGCATAGCCTCAAGCAATGCAGCTTGTGTCTTTGGCGGTGCACGGTTAATCTCGTCAGCGAGAAGTAGGTTACAGAACAACGGTCCTGGCTTGAACGTAAATTCACCCTTCTTTGCATCGTAGATGTTGGTACCAGTAATGTCGGCAGGGAGCAAGTCAGGCGTGAATTGAACACGCTTGAAGTCACAACCGAGCGCGTCAGCGAACGTATTGGTCATCAATGTCTTCGCCAATCCAGGATAATCTTCGAAGAGAAGGTTACCGTTGGAGAGAATATTGATGAGAACGTTGTCGATGACGTGGCTCTTACCGATAATGACTTTCTGAACCTCAGCGCTGATCGCTTGTGCGATGGCGCCGACGGCGGAAAGTCGCTCACGGACTTCTGGGGTGCTTTGGTGCTTCGGCTGGGCCGGAGCGGCCGGTGCTGCAGGAGCGGCAGGCGCTGCTGGTGCTGCAGGTGCTACAGGTGCGGCTGGTGCCGCAGGCATAGGTGCTGCAGGTGCAGGTGGCGCTGGTGCCGCTGGCGCTGCTGGCGCTGGCGCGGGCGGGGCTGCTGGTGGTGCGGGGGGTTGCATGTCATTTTCCTCCTTTTTTCTTCAGTTTCCCCAACGACGAATCAATGGGATAATGTCCCGTAGTTCTTCGTTGGAATAAGATCTTGCCGAACTTACAAGTTCGACAAGGCGTGGGTCACGAACCATCTGCATGATTTCAGCAGGGGTCTTTCGGGCGAATTCGTCCCGTGTGAGGTCGTTGAATTGCCGAACCTTTGAGAGAAAGGCCTCTCTGGTTCGGACTTGGTACAATGAACTGTCAACTTTGTTTGGACGTTCACGGAATCGGGTCAAATCAAAGACATGGCGCCAATTCTCCTTTTCTGGAACGACCATAATGGCGATAGCGAGGAGGGCAAACAAGTTGAGAATGATCAACCACTTGAGGTATGCGTCACTTGTCAAAAGAACGACTGCTCCAATGGCTTCTGTAAAGGGTTGTGTTGCAACGCTTGATATGTGGCGGCTTTCATCGAAAACGATGTTGAATTCATCGGTGTTTCTTGTAATTTGGAGCGACAATTCATCGTTGTCGAATTCCATCATATCCCGAATAAGCGCTCGGAAATACAGCTGGTTTCCTCTCCAAGCAGTGTCGCCTTGAGCAGCAAGGAGACCGTCAGGATCTGAATTCCAGCAGGTGTGGCCGTTTTCTTGGTACAGGTCAGAACCACACTGTTGTTTTCCAGTCAAATCTGCATCTCCAGCATCCCAGAGGTGGTTGGCGAAGACGGAATGGTCTGAGACAAACACAATGCTTCCGGTAACAGAAACTTCTCCGTTGTTACCGTCGGACTTGGTATCGTATGCTTCGATGTTTGGATAATCAATTCGAACGATGAGGTCTGTTTTTCCTGTCTTTGGATTTGCGACGTTGTTGATGTCGAATCCAGAACGGGCAACGAAGGCTTGATCGCTTGCAGAGGCAAGGACATTGACGTCTCGTGTATCGTCTTCAATGTCCAGAACTTGAATGGCGGTTGGTGAGTGGAAAAGAACGGGCATCCGGCAGTTGTCGGTGACGCCTGAGGAGACCTCAGCCTCCGTACACGGTGTTCTTAGCGATGCCTCGTCCATGACATCGATATCTTCGCTTACTGATGCAACGGACCACAAGCGGGTTTCTTGCGGAGCGAGGCGAGCGCCGGTTTCATCGGTAACTTCGTAGAACCATTTTCCATCAGAAACCGGTGCATCGAAGTACAAGACGCCGAATTCTTCTGCGACTCGCTTGGCATTGGTTGAATTTGCTGCAAGAATGACTTTACCGCCTTTTTCGGTGACGAAGTCATGAATGGCTTGTGCCTCAGCGGCATCGAATGGTTTCTCCGGTGCGGCGATAATTAGCATGGTTCGGTGAGGGTCTTGCCAATCGTTGACAAGCATCGGTGTCGACATTGTGTTGTAGATTGAATATTTCTCTCCGGTTTTCCCATCTTCGCTTTCTCCAAGCGTGTCTCGCATTTTCGAAAGTTGCTGATACTGATAGTCTCCATCAGCATCTCGAACGTACGGGGAAAAGACTGTTTCCTTGGATGAGGAAGCAAGAACAATGAGAACAGTTGAGAGGAGAATCGATACGACCAAACCCACCATGAGTTTCTTTTCAACAGAGAGTTTTGTTTTCTCTGTTTCAGCCATAATATCACCTCATTTTGCGGCAAGCGCAGTATGTTCTTTTCTACGGAATCACGATACACACATAATGATTCTCCCTTGACGTTTAGTAGGATTTTTATGTCTCGGAGGACATTTTATCCCTTCCTATTCAGTCAACGCCGAGGTGTTTTCGTCGAAGAAGAGCGACAATTCCAAGCACGCCAATCAGCGTTTGTGCACCAAGCGAAGGAAGGGCGGATGAATCATCCGAATCGGATGCTGATTCTGATGAGCTCGAACCGGAATCTCCGGAATTCGAATCTGTGCTCCCGCCCGATTCATCAACATCAATACTGAACGACGTGCTGCGCTCCAAGCCGTTCCCTTCTGAAGTCACGACGATCGTGACATCACAAGTGCTGGATGAATGTGCAGTCGAAGGGGCAATTCTGAAACTCACCTCAAATGGCTCATTCCCATTGAGACCTGTTGGTTGGATTTGGGTGTCTTGTCCTGCTTCAAGACCTTCGATATCGAGAAGTGGGCAACTGCGAACATCGGCTTCAATTGTGGTCGCAGCATCGACAGTGTTGCCCATGTTGTTGAGAAGAAGGGTTTCTTCAATCCACGTCCCTGCATCAACGTTGCTTGCCACCAGTGTTACTTCTGGGAAGAGATTGTGATACCGAGGAACGTTGAGATTCGCATCGATTTCTTTCGGCGATACGGGAGCGCCTGCTGCGTTTTCTTCTGCGGTAACTTTGATGGTTATTTTCTCATTTGGATCATGACTTCGCACATCGTCTGCGCTCGATGTCAAAAGATTGATCGAGAACGTTTCGTTCGATTGGGCACTGACTGTAATGGACTCTTCATAGGACGGTTCGAGGAAATCAATATCGCCATCAAATTCGACAGCAATCGTGAGACTGAGATCGTTGACTCGTGGGTTATCAACGAAGAAGACGAGCGTATCCTCGATTTTCCACTTTTCACCATCAAGAGCAAGATCGTAGCTCGGCTCGACATCAGAATCCCAACCAAATTCCCATTCATTGTTGCCAGGAAACTGCCCCGATGTTGATGGAAGCACAGCACTCACAAGAATCAGAAGAACCAAAACTGCTCCTCGTTTCATGCTTCATCACCAAGAATTTCTCGAAGACTACGCTTTGTGAGAACTCGGACCATCGATTTACGATACCTTGGAGGCAATGCAGTGTTGTTGACTGGTTTAACAGATTTCATCACGGCTTCTGAAAGTGGATTGATCAACGTGCTGGAAAATGCTTCATCAAACGCATCAATCTCGGCTTGGTGCGATTTTGGAATTGATTCCAAAGCAGTCGATGCGATGCGTAGGGACGAAGGGGTGCCAGGAATCCATGACGAGGCCACACCGGCTTCAGGGAAATCCCAAGATTCCCGGATTCTCAGTTTTTTGTAGGACCCAATCCGATCTTCAACGCCCTCTGGGAATGTAACTTTGAGCACAAATTCACCGGTTTCAAGAACGTTGCGAGTTATGCCATCAAGCTGGAAGAATTCATCCACGGGGACCTCACGCTGCCCGTTTGGGCCAATAATGTGAATCGTTCCTTCCAGAACCATAAGTGATGGAGCAAGGTCGCCCTGATACGTTGCAACACAGAGCGTATTTTGATTCGGAATGACGCGGCAATCCGAGCCTGTTCCACAGTCCTCTTTGTGGCACCAATCGATTGATCGTCGCCAGTCTTCGCTTTGGTTGAACCAGAAACACCGCGTATCCAAACAGATGTTTCCACCGAGTGTAGCATTGTTTCGAATTAAGGACGAGGCGATTTTGCTTGCTGCCTTCGCAATGAGAGGATGAACTGCATCGGACGAGGTCAATGCTCCCAATCGAGCCATAGCACCGATTTCATGCATTGAAATCGTATCGATTCCATCGATTTGAGCGAGAGATATAACGTGTTTCTTCACGTTGATGTGCCACTTGTAATTCGGCAACAGGTCGGTTCCTCCTGCAACCCAATCGAACGCTTCCTCATTTGCTAGGAAGGTTGCGGCAAGTTCGCATGCCTCCTCAACAGTTTTCGGATGATGCAAATTAAAAGGTGGCATCAGCATCATTGATCACCTTCCATCTGTCGTTGTTCTTTCTTCAACCAAGCCTTTCCTGCAAGACCGAGTTCTGCCAATTGTTCTGGAACTGGTTCAACTGCGGATTTCCATCCTTCAACCTGGTCCTCGAGTGGTTGATTGGGGTCAAATCCGAACAATACGCCGTTTACGTAAGCAGTGGTATCTTCGCTTCGTTGCCGGCGACGGTCCCGCTCTTTGTGCTCTGTACCACGTTCGACCAAGGTTGCTTGAAGAGGACTGTGCTCAAGTCGAGGCGTGGGCAATTCTGCCTCATCAATACCACCAAGTTCCTTGGTTTTCGCCGATATTGCTTTCCACACAACGTCTGGTGTAAGCGGTAGGCTTCGAATTCGGACACCAATCGCATCGTAGACAGCGTTGACAACAGCCGGTAGAATCGGTAAGAGTGGTCCTTCGCCCGCTTCTTTTGCTCCGAATGGCCCTTCCGGATCGGAGGATTCGACAATGATTGGCGTCACGTGAGGCATTTCATGAACGGATGGAATTTTGTATTCTAGGAGATTTGGGTTTTGAAGGTGACCTGTTCGACCATACACCATTTTCTCCGAAAGCACCTGCCCCAATCCCATGTGACACGAACCAATAATCTGGCCTTCAACTGCAAGCGGATTCAACGCTTTTCCACAATCGTGAGCAGCCCAGACATTCGTGCACGAGACCAAACCGGTTTCGACGTCGACATCGACTTCAGCAACATACGCTGAAAAGGAATATGCAGGGGCGAGGCCAGCCGCAGCACCTTTGTGCACACCACCCATCGGTGGAGAGCGATATGCACCGCTCGAAATCAAGGAGCCTTTGTCCTCTTGTGCCTTGTGCAGTGCTTCAAGGTAGGAAACTCCAACGGCAGGGTCGTGTTTGTAATAGATTCGCCGATCGTTCAAGACCAGAACATCTGGGTGGTAACCCAGTATTTCCCACGCTGCGTTGAGAAGCTTTTCGCGAATGTCAAGCGCAGCACGAATTGCTGCATTTGCGTTCATGAAGGTGACTCTGCTCGAATAGGAGCCGAGATCTACCGGACTGGTATCGCTTTCGTGAGAACGGACGTGAATCATCTCAATTGGAAGTGCGAGGACCTCGGAGACAACTTGAGCCACCGCTGTTGTCGAACCTTGACCGATATCAGCTGCGCCTGTATGAACAGTGACTCCACCGTCCATGTCAATTTGCATGTGAACTGTGGCATGAGGGAAACGGTTCGGGTCCCAGTGAATAGGAAGACCCGACCCTGAAATGAAGAAACCACAACCAATTCCTATGCCCTTTCCAAGAGGCAATTGACGGAATTTCTCATCCCAATTCGAACCTTCTCTCACTCGTTCAAGCGCCTCCCTCATCCCGTTTGAGGTGATGCGGAAACCTGAGATGGTTCGGCTGTGTGGTGGCAACAAGTTTGCAAGACGCAAATCGATGGGGTCAACCTGCATTTGTTCTGCCATTTCATCGAGACCCACTTCAACAGCACATCGCGTGTTGACTGCTCCATGGCCTCGCATGGCTCCACTTGCAGGTTTGTTTGTCCAAACTCGAGCACCCGTGTAATGGAACGAACCAAGTTCATATGGAGCGGTTGCGAGAACGCCGTTGTAATAGGATGTGACGTGTCCGAAGGAAGCAAAACCACCTCCATCGATCAATGCATCGATATCAAAGCCCGATATTCGAGCCTCTTCGTCAGCTGTCATCTTCACTTCGATGTAACTTGGATGACGTCCACGATTAATCCAATAGACCTCTTCTCGTGTAAAGTTGATTCGAACTGGACGTCCTGCCTTTCGAGAGAGAATTGCAGCACACATCTCGTGTGGGAATGGGTCCGATTTTCCACCAAAACCTCCGCCAACGAAGGTTCGAATGACGTTGATTTGATGCATTGGAACTTCAAGCACAGTCGAAAGTGCTCGATGCGCATAGTGAGGAACTTGCTGGGGCGTGTACAGTTGAAGTCGTCCGTTCGGGTCCCAATGAGCGACAACAGCATGAGGTTCTGTGAATCCATGATGGACACCCTCCATCCGCCATTTTCCATGCGATGATGCGGTTGGATCGTCAACCAAACTGCGATCACCAAATTCTTGGAAAACCCGCTTTTGGACGTTGGTTGTACCGACGTGGTATTTTCCACGCCAGTGAATCGGTTCGTCTTGATCTTCAAGTCCTTTTCGCGGGTCGAAAATAGGATCGAGAACTTCCCATTCAATTTCGAACAGATTGAGCGCTTCCATTGCAGTTGCCTCATCGATAGCTGCAACACATGCGACTAAATCCCCTACGTGACGAACTTTCTCAACCGCCATTGCATGCTCGTCTTTGGTCACTGGAAGAACTCCGAACGTATTCGGCGCATCCGCTCCAGTGGCGACAGCTAAGACGCCCGGCAAGGCTTCAACTTTGGACGTATCAATCGACTTGATCTTTGCATAATGATGCGGAGAACGTAGAATTTTTCCAATAATCTCATTCGGTAATCGAACATCATCCCCGTACCATGCTTGCCCTGTCACTTTGGCGTGCGAATCGACCAAAGCACGAGGCTTTCCGACTTCCGTTCCCGTTCGGTATCGGTCATGGATGTGTGAACCTGCGGGTTGGGGTTCTTTTCCTCCAACAGATTCAGGAATCGAGTCAAGGTCTCGAGGAGCCATGTTTGGTCGAGAACCTCCAGAACCAGGTGGCGGGAATTTCTGTTTCCCTGCAACACGCTTTCCATCCTTTCGGGTCTCACCCGAGGATGCGCCTGGCTGTTGTCGGTAACCCCCTGCCATGAAATCACCTCGCATGTCCTGGGGGCATCGACGGTTCATCTGGCCCTTCAGGATGTGGATTTGGATGCGGGTCAGTTGCAGGCGCAGGTGCAGGCGCATCACCACGTTTGATTTCTGCTGCTGCTTCAATCGAATCGAGAATCTGTTGATATCCCGTGCAACGGCAAAGATTTCCTTCGATAGCACATGCGATTTCTTCTCGGGTTGGATTTTCATTTTCATTGAGAAGCGCCTCAGCGCTCATGAGGAATCCGGGAGTGCAAAATCCACATTGTGAACCACCATGTGTTGCAAAACAGGTCTGGATTGGAGCAAGATGGGCGCCGTCGGCAAGACCTTCAACAGTTGTAATTGCTTGCCCTTCGACTTGACCAGCAAGGCAAAGACACGACAGTCTCGGTTCACCATCAATCATCACTGCACAACAGCCACAGGTGCCCAAATCACAACCGCGTTTGACACCAAGCATTCCGACTTCGTCTCGCAACACATCAAGAAGAATTGCATTTGTTGGTGCAATGGCTTGGACCTCTTGACCGTTCACGACTGCAGACCATATGGACTTTGGAGCGGAAGGGATCATTGTGACGTGTTCTTTTCCAACCATACAACGCACCTGTGTTAACCTTGAGAACTCCGTCTATGAATGTAAGGATTCACTCCACTGCAACGATTATGCCTTTTCATCCCAGAATGGATTCTCTGACAGGTCTGAATCAACAGCATCAACAATTTGCGCATCAAGATAGGACTTGAGGCCTTTACCAGCGAGGCTGCCTTCTTCGCGTGATGAAATGGTCGAAACCAAAAGAAGAACGACGAGGAAGAGGAGAATTCCAGCAACAGAAAAACCGACGATGGCGCCTGTGGAGAATCCGTCTTCTGACGCAGGCATCACCGGGCTCGTATCGTCACTCATCACCATGATTTCTGCAGTTACAAGTGGTGATGCTGAGGTTGTGCCATCTTGGTACTGGACGCCGCGCAGTGAAATCGTATGGTTGCCCATGATGGCAATGCCGGGCAAATGCTCGATTTGGTGAATGATGTCAATGATCGACAACTCACCTGTCGGCGATCCTGGTTCGTAGGTGTGAATGTTTGACCAATCATCGCGAAGATGATTGCTTCTCCATTGCACTGTTTCCATGTCCTCACTCACCTCAAAAGAGATGCTATCTCCACGCTCAAGATGGATTCGGTTGTCAAGCGTTGTCGGCGTTGAAATCGTTACACTAAGGTTCGAATTGAACACATAATCACGTTCTGCAGCTTCAAGAAGCGCGTCAAGTGCACGAACTTCTCCGTGTCCGTATACGTTGTTTTGTCGATTCTTTGGAATCAAATCTTCAGCACAAGGCTCGTTGGCAGCCATGTAGTGACATTGGCGGTATGTCGCTGTTTCTTGCATAATATTGCGAATGTCAAATGGCGAGAGGTCTGGATTTGCTTGCAACATGAGCGCAGCTACGCCAGCAGCCCCGGGTGTTGCCATGCTGGTACCACTGAATGCGACATAACCATCACCGGTATTGTGGGCCACTGACATGACGTCTGAGCCTACATAGGCGATGTTTGGTTTAATTCGACCTTCTTCTGTTGGACCTTGACTGCTGTAAATGGCAATGCTTGAGTCTTTGTCCAAAGCTCCGACTGTGATGGCATCTTCTGCGCTTCCGGGAGTACCGATTTGAGCAGAGAAAGCGCTGTTTCCTGCTGCAATGAAGAGCGCGATGCCGGCGCGAACCATCTCGTTTGCATAACGGTTCACGCTGTCCTCTTCAGAAGATGTCCATTCGATTGCACCGGGGCCTCCAAGGCTCATTGATGCAGCGCGAATGTTGAATTCGTATCGCTTCTCAACGGTCCATTCCATTCCGGCCATGACAGTGGCAAACGAACCGCTTCCACCAGAATCGAGGACCTTAACACCAACCAACGAGGCTTGTGGAGCCATGCCAGGATGTTCGTAAGTTGGTGCACCAGTTCCTGCAGTCGTTCCAGCACAGTGCGAACCATGGCCTTGGTCATCGTAAGGGTACACCTCGGTACCGTTGGTCAGGCTAGGATTGTTGACTGGATCGTAGAAGGCGATGACTTTCGGATCGTATGTGGCAGGATCATCATCTTGGTCGTCAAGACTGGAATGATTGCCATCGATTCCTGTGTCGATAATCGCTACTGTCGTTCCAGAACCGTCGTATCCTGTTTGAGCCCATGCGGTATCAACTCCATGAAGCACAGCAGCATCACCGTTTGCAACCGTCAAAATTCCATCAAGTTCGAGCATAACAACCCCAGGTAACTGAGAAGTTTCGAGAACATTGCCTACCGGAACACGACCTGCAAGGGCATCAATTCCCTCAAGCGTCCATTGGTGTCGATAGTCAACATGTTCTTGCAGCATTGCAATCTCTGCATCACCAGGCGTAAACGAGAAATCGATGATGAGTGGAAGCGTCTTTTCATCATCGAGGAAGAGTGGATTCTTTTGGTGCACCTCGATCATGTCACCGATTCCGTTTCCGTCTCGGTCGACGGTCGTCTCTACCCACCAGCCTTCTTCTTCCGATTCTTCAGGGGTTGCAACAGGTACTGTGGCCAAAACTGTCGGAAGTACAAACATGGCCAGACAGAGAATTGGTAACGTCAAACGTGGCATCTTCATACGGCTCATGTTTAGGCCAAGAATTCCTAAGGTTTGAACTCTTTCAATCCGAGTGTTAAAAATTCAATCTGAAATGCTACTTGGGGTATTAATGCTGGGTGTTGTTTTATATCCTTGACCTCGGATGTCTTGCCGATTCAAATGCCGGCACCACAGAGGAAACCCCAGCAAATGGTCTCAATAGCAAACGACGCTATTTTTGCCAGTGAAGAGGAAGAAATACCGTTCAAGCCCGTCATCGTCCGGGCTCCAGGCGATACGAAAGGCGATTCACTCGAACGATTTACTGAAATCATCATGTTTGGCGTTGCAATGCTTGCAATATGGACAGGACTTTTGGGAATCGCATTCAGTGAGAATGTGGGTGAAGAAAAATTCATGATTCTCTTCATTGGAGGTTTTGCCTCCTCCGCTATTGCTCTGTTTATGGTCGAGTTGCAAGCAAAGAAGAACGAGTATCGACTCATGATTTCTCAAAATTATCTCTTGGGTGTTTCGTTCTTCTTTATGGCAGTTGGAACACTTTGGGGCCTTCGATTCTTGGGAGGATATTTTACCCTACAAGGGTTTGAATTCGATGGAAGTGAATTTACCTTCCTCGGTGATGTTGGTTTCGATGATGCAGAAAACGAGATGTTCCTTGCCGGCCCGAATATGATTTACGTTCAGGCACTGGGAGCTGCGGCGATGTGGTTCGTGCATCGACGAATCCTTGATCGATACAAAGGTGACACGTCTTTTGGTTGGGCAGTGGCAAGTTACATCCCACTCGGATTGTTGCTCGTTGGTGTTGGCACTTGGATTGATTGGGCCAATAACGAAGTTTCCTACCCGCTTGGGATATCGATTGTCGGTTTGTGCGGTCTTGCGATGTACAGCGCATTGATGTCGAATAAATCCATCAATTTCGCAGTCGTTAGCGTCGTTTCAGGATTTATTCCCATCCTCTATGAAATCCTCAACGAAAACGCACCTCCTGGCGGCGAAGGTGGCGCAGTTTCGCTGCTTGTTTTCATTATCATCATTCAAGGATATCTTGCAGGAAATGAACGTTTGAAGCAAACACTGGCTGAGAAAATGTCCTTCTTCATGATTGGAGCTGTTGTCATTGCAATGCTCATCGCGAGCATTCAAAATTGGAATCTTATCCTTGGCCCATTCAAACCAAACGAACTTGGAAGCGATGGTTTGGCGTCGTTGGTCACCCTCCCGGTTGCGCTTTGGATTACCGTCTTGTGCGCCTATTTCCCCGCAACGCACAGAAACAGGGTTCCTGCAATGCCAATTGGACTGGCGTTCTCGTTGTGGACACTCAATGGCGATGAAGCAATTCTTCCTTGGGTCATCTCCATGGTTATGATATCGTACATGCTCTTTTTTGCCGAAGCAACCCGAAAATGGGTTGCAAACTTTACCATGTCTGCTCTGGCCTTCTCTTACCTTTTCAGCGACCAGATCGGATACGGTGTTGACCAAGTCGAGATGGATGCTGCGATTGCAATAGGCATCGTCATTATCGCCGAAACGGCTCGGCGACTCGAAAAAGTATCAATTTGGAGCAGTGTACAAACCGTCACATTCATCGCACTCAGCAGCACAATTCTCGATTCGCCGTATTGGTTTGTTACCTGGCTGTTCGTGATTTACCTTCTCGGCATGGTCTACGAGTCAATGCTCAGGGCTCGAAAAGGAGACGATATGGAAAAGCGTAATGCCACGCTTGCACTTCTCACGTCCCTGATTGTAAGCTCAGGACTGTTGTTGGCCAAGAAACTCGAAATTCCAGATGCGTACCAAATTGCTGGATTGAATGGCCTCTCTCTGGAATACCTGGTCCTCGGCGTGATTGTATATGCAATCTTCAACACTGTTCGCGATGTCGAAGTCGACATCGGTCGATTGTTATCGCTTCTTGAAACGAAGGCTTCAGGAGCATACACCTACGATTCTGAGACAAATGCATGGTACATCAAAGAGAAGCACGTCAAAGAAAAGGATGAAGTGGCAGCGACTGAAGAGGGTTCATTCGGATCGATTGGCCGTATTTCACTTGCATTTTCGCTGTTGGCAGTAACAATTGGTATCAGCACACTCGATTCCTCCTTGCTGGAAGGTGACACATTCTATCTCGTCGGGTTGTACATTATACCAATCGGTATCCTGTTTTGGGAAATCAATTCGATGGACGTCCTTTCCTCGCAAAGCCGGATGGTCGGGGCGTTTATGTTGCTCATTGTTGCTGCCTCATCGATGCCAATGATGCTCCAAGTTGATCCCTCAGATGGGTTGTTTCGGGCAGGTATTTTGTATGACCTCATTTTCTTGTCAGCCCCGATTGGAGCCTTCGTCCTGATCAACAAACGAGGACTTGACAGAGATCATCTCAGCCGCCCCGCCGATCAGGTCATGCTTTGCGTCCTTTTGGTCATCGGAATGATGGACCAATCCGGCGGTTTACTCTTCCTCAGCATGTACGGTCTTGTTGCCTTAGTGGCGCTCCAATACCGACATCATGGCGTGACGATGCTGGCACCAATAGCGACCATCTCGATGCATTGGCTAGGAGACCACGGCCTCGTATATTCTTTCTTGGATTCGTTCATTTTCTCAAATCCGGATCACATTTCAGAGATTCGAGTCCTTTGGTTTACGCGTGTTACTGGGATGCTTGTTGCTGCACACATGTTGATGCCAATGGCATGGAGCATTCTTGACCTTCAAAAGGACGAATATGTGGAAAACCCATTCCCTTGGTTCTTACCCATGGTCTGGTTCTTGTTTGCAGTGTGGGCTGTTCTCCCAACTGCATCATGGTTGCCTCTCGTCGCATGTATCTTTGGCCTCCTGAACTCTTGGGTTCGTGGCGACATTAATCTTGTACCACTGCTGTCAGTTGGAATCATTTTCTCGTTCATGATTGGATTTACAGATGGAGGATACTTCACTGGAGAAATCTTTGGCTATTCCATGCTCTTCTCTGGCATCATCATTTACCTGCTTTGGTTCGCGAATTCCCGTGGAATAATGGAAATGAACGTCGTTGACAAAGCTCGATTGGATGCACTCATGCCTTACTCTCTCGATACGCAATTGCGTTTCCTTACGATTGCCACGCTTCTCCTTTCTTTCGATGTCGTCAACGGCATGGGTATGCTGGCAGGAAGCGGCTGGGCAACGTATGAAGCCATTCAGAAAGGCGACAAGATATCCATTCTCTTCCTACCACTCATCGACGGTCTGACAGCTGCGAATCTGATCAATCAGTTTGAAATCGGCTCCGAGTCGATGCAGAGTTTCCTCATCGGTGGAATCTTCTTCATTGAAGGTGCTGTCATGATCTATCTCTCTTCGAGAACTGACAGCATCTATGATTCAGAGATCTTCGAATGGAAGGACGATGATGAATTCTTCAACTTCATTGAGTACATGGGATTCTCGGGCGTTGCGTCGGCATTGACGGGTGTCATTTACGCCTTTGGAGAGGACCAAACAAACCTTGCATTCTTCCTTACAGCATTGATTCTTACAGGACTCGCCATCACTGGTTTTGATAAATCACAAGCAGAAGTACGCTGGCGTCGAGGACTCGGCGTGTTTGGTTCAGTCCTCACATTGTTCATGCTGTTTTTGAGATTGGATGAGAACTCCGATGATGTATTGTTCAAGTACCTCACACTTGTTATCATCGGCTTGCTTGCGCTTGGATATGGTTTCCTTTACATGCAGCGAAGGTCAACTTACGACGTGCGAGATGTTGCCATTCCACAAGTCTTTGGTAATGTTGTTCCGAAAGCTCAACGCCAATCCTCTCCAAAACAGTCGAAAGATGAGGAAGAAGAGGTTGTTGAAGAGGAAGAAGAGGTTGTTGAAGAAGAAAACAACATGACTGTTGAAGAAAAGGAAATCCTCGAATTGGATGAAGCATTCGAAGACGAATTGGATGAAATTATCGAGCCAATTGGTAATGCAACCACGGAAAACATTGGTTACATCGAGACCATGGAAGGATTCGATGTCCGTCTACCAAAGGAATCGATCGAACAAATCACTCGAACCATTGCAATGACACCTCATGAAGGGTTCAAACCGGTTGTTCGAGTCAACATGCTCGGACAAATCGTTCTCGACTTTGAACCAATTTGATTATTCATCCTTGAAGATTGCAATGCGATCTGAGACAAGAGTCTCAACGGTTGCAGTAGGGTAGAGACCCCAGTAGGCTTCACGGGCTTCTTGATTGATGTTCATGCAAAGAACAACATCACCGGGCCGGTCATCCATCGCTTGTGTTCCGTTAAGATGCATGAGCATTGGTTCAATGTTGGACATGTTGACAACACCCCAACCCACCTGAGTGCATGGAGCAACAGGTGAAACTGGCGTGGTTCCAGACAGGGGATCCCACGTTGCAAACGAAGGATACCATGCAGACAAATTCAATGCATTACGAACCTCTGCGTTTCGAATGGTGAAGGATTCACCATCACTCGTCGTTCCGTTAACGAGATAACCGCCTCGTTCTGTCGAAGCACCAGAACTGACATCATTGAATTCTTCTCGAAGTTCTTGAAGAATGAAGGAGAGAATACCAGCGGTTCGAGGCGTTGCAAAGGACGTCCCTGACGTCTCGTGGTAACCGTCTGTATCGTCATGATTTGGCAACACTTGTGTCCAATCGGCTGCAATATCTGGATAGGAACCACTCATGGTCTCTTTCTGGTCGTCGCCTTCCTCAGCGTATCCTGCAATACCAATGGACCATGGTGGACCCGCAGTTGCATCTTGAACGGCCGGTGAAGGTGTGTTATCAGCGGCACCAGTGTGAATCTTGTTGTTGCCCACAACTGCTTCGTATGTCCCTGTCTCAATTCCTGGTACTGGAAGCGAACCAATCGCACCAAACGACGTGGAAATGATGTCAACAAGGGGTTGATTCGAAGCGGCCAGAACGGCTTCGGTTGAGAAACCTTCAACAAAGAAAATGACTGCATCTGGGTTTGCGTCCAAAACTGCACCCGTAACCGCCGTTCCGTGTCCATCTGAAGGGTCGTCAAGAATGTGGATATCCGTGCCTCCATCAGGCGATGTTCCAATGATTTTCGTTCCGTAAAAGTACACAATATCGGATGTCGTGATGTTATCCCAACAGTATTCTTTATCGGCTTGATATCGCTCTTCCCATGAACCTTCGAGCGTGATGTAGCACGTTTTGGTCACACCAAGCGATTCAAGCAACCAGTTTGGATAGACCTCGTCGGTACGGAAATGATCGTGATAAACGTTGATACCCGTATCAACAGGTGCTACAACAGAGTAGTGCCTCCAATCCGTATCTAAGTTAGCCTCTCCACTTCTGCTTTGGGTTTCATCCGCATCATCCCATGTCATTTGCCAGTAAACCAATGAGCCCGCAAGACCGAGAAGAATGACAACGAGTAACGTACGTATTTTAGCAAAGAAAACCCAGAAGTCAAACACTTCAACACCGACATCAAGTAGGACATCAGCAGCATCGACCATGCCAAAGCCTGTGACATCACCATCAAGAAGCCTACGCCGACTTCAAGAACCGAATTCTCTTCGCAAAAGCATGGACGACCCCAACAAACGAATGGTATGGATTGACCTTGAAATGACTGGTTTGGATTTGGAACGTGAAAGCATTATTGAAATTGCGACAATCATTACCGATTCTGAACTCAACATCATTGTAGAAGGACCAAATCTTGCGATTTCAGTGTCTGAGGAACTCATTGAAGGGATGGATGAGTGGAATACGCGACATCATTTTGGAAGTGGATTAATCGATCGAGTTCGGAACAATTCCGTCAGTTTGGAAGAGGCTGAGCGCCAAACACTTGAGTTCATCCAGCAATATGTTCCAAGAAGAACCGCACCACTTTGTGGCAACTCAGTATGGAACGACCGCCAATTTCTCGCTAAAGAGATGCCCAAGGTAGCGGATTACTTGCATTATCGCATGGTTGATGTCTCAACCATCAAGGAACTGGCTCGACGTTGGTATCCAGAGCTACCCAAGTTTGAGAAAAAAGGGGCGCATCTTGCTCTCGATGATATCCGAGAATCTGTGTTTGAACTCGTTCACTTCCGAGAACATCTGTTCATCGACCGTCCGTGACGAAATCTCTCCACCGACGCATGTAGTCAATAAACGTCGGGCTCAAATCGGCTTGTTGCAATTCCTTTGGCGTGAATGGTGGTCGAGAAGGACTGTATGTTGGATTGCTGACCATGGAAGCCCAATCCGGATGAGGCAGTGCAACTCGAGCAACGCCGACTGCTTGAGCCCCTTGATCGAGTACGAACTGAGCATCTTCAGCAGTCCATACTGAACCCGTCGATACGATCGGAATGGATTCGGAATAGATGGAACAAAGTTCCTTCGTAATGGTTTGATTGTTGTCTTGTTTCTCAAAGACATCCCAGCACGAGATGTGGAGTGCATCGATCTTCTCCTTGATGAGCAGATCAATGACCTGCTTCGTATCTTCCATGGTGATTCCTATTTCATCGGAAACTGGTGAAAGACGAACCATGATGGCAAATTCATCCCTAACAACATCCCGAATACCGCGAATAATGCGAAGAAGAAAGGTGCAACGTTGTTCAACATCGCCTCCAAATGCATCTTGGCGTCGATTGGTCTTTGAACCAAGGAATTGAGCGATAAGGTATCCATGAGCACCATGAAGTTCGACGCCATCAAATCCTGCTTCTTCACAACGTTTTGCTGCCTGGACAAAGGCGTTGATTGTCTCCTCAACCTCGCTCAATTCAAGGCTTCTCGAAAACCCCTCATGCTCAGAAATAAAATTCTCACTTGCGGAACAGGCTCGATGCCCAGTTATCGATGAAGGGGCACGCATTCCACCATGGAAGACTTGAACGAACGATTTGCATGGATGTTCTTTCAACTGAGATGCAAGTAGAGTCAACCTTGGAAGATGGTGGTCGCTCCACACTCCGAACTCCCCTTCCCATCCTTGACCTGATTCTTGGACGTGCGATGCCGCCGTTGTAATGATGCCAAATCCTCCCTCAGCACGGCGTGTGAGGAAACGGATTTCTTCGTTTGAAAGTGTTCCATCAGCATGACTTTGTTTGTTGGTCATCGCAGCAAGAACACTACGATTAGGAATCATCAAACCGTTTCGCAGTTTCCATGATTCGTCCATTGCAACCATACAATGACCTCATTGGTCTCGCCAATTTGGAGCATGTACGTCGGCATCTTTGTGCATTGCCAATATTTCAGCAAGAACGGCAATGGCAATCTCTTCAGGCGATTCAGCACCAATGTTCAATCCAATTGGGCATCGTACTTTGTCAAGCGTTGAGGATTGAATTCCAACTTCGATGCACGATTCCGTGAACGATTTCCACTTTGACCGACTACCGATAGCTCCAATGCGAGGAAAAGCCTTGCCATCGGGTGAAACGTCCGCAGCCTCTGCAAGTTGGAGTAGCCGTTGCAGTCGATCAAGATCTTCGGAGTAATCGTGCCCAAGCAAAAGAACATCTGAAAATCGCATCATTGATTCAACCGTTTCTCCTGAGAAAAATTCATCCACAGTTGAATGAGATCGTTCGATAGCCTCTGGATAGAGTTCACTCGTTGTGAACGGTTCACGAGTGTCTTGAACAGAGTAATTCCATCCCTTTTTTGGCAAGAGTTTGGTGATGGCTTCTGAGCAGTGTCCCCCTCCCATCAGTAGAATGTGTGGCATCGGTAGCATCAACTCAAGAGAAATGGTGACTTGTCCACCACAAAGTGAGTCGAGTGGTTGCACTTCATAGCCCTTCGCCCCTTTATTCAGACCAAAGGTGTGGACCTCAGATGTCGATTTTGATTGATGGATTAATTCTTTGCAGCGAGTGAGAATTCGATGTTCCAAACCGGCCCCTCCCACAGTTCCTACCCAGTTCTCGGACCGATTCATGGCCAAGCGTGCTCCAGATTTCCCAGGCACACTTCCTTTGGTCGCAACAACGGTAGCGAGAACAACGGGCGAATTGTTTTGCAGTTGTTCCAACATCCATGCTAGAACCCTCGCCGTCATGGTAGCGCCTCCATGAACACACACATACGATTTGCGCTAGAACCAATCTTCCTCTGATGCGGCGAGAAGGGCCGTCAAGTCAGGCTCAGTGTCGATGTTGAGGTGAAGCCACTTGAACTCGACAAGTAGAGGCTCTCTTCGGACCAAAGAGGAGAGTGGGGCATCACGTTCAGCCAGATAAACGGTATTGATGTCCTCTCCTACAAGAACAAGTGGATGGCCGCCGCGTTGGTTCCATACTGGACAAGCGCTGATGTCCGACTTCAACAGGTCTTGAACTAGTTCAATACTCCAACCTGGTCGATCTACAGGTGCGATGAGCACCTTTCGGGGCAATCGGCCATTTCGCTCGAGAATGCTTGCAAGTCCGCATTGAATCGACCCTGTTCGACCTTTTTCAGGGTCAGGGTTCAGAACAACTTGAGCAGAGGGACATTGAAGCACAATGTCTGCAAGAAGGTCGGTGTTGGTCACGATTGTCACCTCAACATACTTCAGACGAAGCAATCTGCTCACAAGTCGTTGAATCAAGGACTGGCCATGGACATCGACAAGAGCCTTTGGTTGACCGAGACGAGAAGAGCGACCAGCCGCTATGAGAATCACATCGATGGCGCCCATGTTCCAACGATGAACGGAACGATGTTGACAATTTCGGTTCATATACCGTGGGTATGAGATGGAATTGTGCTTCAAGACATCGAACCTACTCCACATGAGAAATCTCTGCGGTTTCTTCGCGATGTTTGCGCAATGGATGGCATTGAGTTAACCGAATCAGAATCGACTCCAAGCATCACGGTTCGAGTGAGAGGACGTTCAAGACGTCATTATGAGATTTTAGCCTCACGTCAAGTCGGAATCCTCGTCGATGAACCGTGGACGACGGAAATCACAGCTGCAGCATGGAAAAGTGACTTGATGTCGGAGCAGTCGCGTGCTTACACGGCAAAGCTGTGTCTGAATATCCATCGCGAAAAGGAGCATCTCCCATTAGGGGATCAACTCGCTGCCCTCGCACTTAGCCTCCATAACGACATTCAATTGGCAATGGACATTGCACTCGTCGCTCAGTTTATTGTTTGCCCAAGGGACGAACTCCTGAATGTCCATATCTTTCAAGATGAAATGGTTGTGACTGAAGAAATGATTGAAAATGGTGGTCCAAGTATTGATGTGAGTTTTGATGAAGGATTCGAATACGAGGATTTTTTCCAACACCTTTGCCCAGTCCATGAGCCTGAACATCTTGACCTTGAATTGGGCAGCAGTAATTGGGCTCAAGACTTGGAAGATGATCTTATGCAGCGTTACGAACGAATGAACATCTAATCACAAATTTTTGGTGATTTCTCGACCAATAATCATACGTTGAACTTGACTGCTTCCCTCGTAAATCTGCATCACCTTTGCACCGCGCATAAGTCGCGCAACGGGATACTCCTCTGAATATCCATATCCACCATAGACTTGGACTGCATCGGTAGCGATCTGCATGGCAGTATCGGCTGCAAATCGTTTTGCGTGGGCTGCAGACTCAGTGTTTTTGACACCTGCATCTGCATCCGCTGCAGATTTCCAGGTTAGCATACGGCTTGCTTCGATGTTGGTCTTCATATCTGCAAGCATGAATTGAATCGCCTGATGTTTATGCAAAGGCTTCCCAAACGTTTGGCGCTCGTGACTGTACTGTAGCGCATGCTCGTAAGCTGCACGTGAAAGCCCGGTTGCATGGGCTGCGATGTTGGGTCGGCTCAAATCAAATGCATTCATTGCATTCATCCATCCACCTGATTCACTCTCTCCGACCAGTTGGTTCGCAGGGACCCGAACGTTGTTGAAGGTTATACTGCGTGTGTCACTGCAACGTTGCCCCATATTGGTCTCTTTCTTACCAAGCGAAAGTCCTTCAGCATTGGACTCTACAATGAATCCGGACATGCCTCGATATCCTGCATCAGGATCGGTTTTGGCCAGTACGAAGAAGAAATCTGCGTATCCGGCTCCAGTAATCCACATCTTCGATCCATTGATGATATAATCATCTCCGTCACGAACCGCCGTAGTCTGAATTGCTGCAACATCTGAACCAGCGCCTGGCTCTGTAACGGCGTACGAAGCGAGCGCTCCTTCTTCTGCAACTTTGCGTAACCAGACGTTCTTTTGCTCCTCTGTTGCTCCGGTAATAATCGGAGCGCATGCAAGGGCTGTAGCGTAAGCAGCGGTGGCGAACCCTGGATCGCCCCAAGCCAATTCCTCATTGACGAGCACTTCTTCCATGCAACCGAGACCAGGCCCTCCATATGCTTCAGGAATATGGAGATTGAGAAGACCCAATTCATGGGCCATTTGTATAGCCTCTTTCGGATAGATGGATTCCTCATCCCAATGTTCTGCATGTGGGCGGATTTCGTCCCGTGCAAATTCGCGAGCAAGTTCACGCAACATCTCTTGCATCTCATCCAATTGGAAGTCGACCATACCATGCCCACATGGAAGTCGGACATAAGTCTTGATTTGGAATCAAGTCAACGATTCAGTTGCAAAACGACCAAGAAGATGAGATAAAACAAAACCATACAGGCACCTTCCCAGCGTTCGAACCTGTACGTTCGCCGCATGAAAAACAATGCGAGGAGTACACCGAGAACGGTTGCAGGAGCGATAATGTCCATGGTCAAACCATTGTCTGACGGCGAGATAGATAAAGGATGAATCATCGAAGCGATACCAACGGAAAGAAGCGGATCGGTAATGTTCGACCCAATCAGTGTACCAATAGCAACGCCTTTGCTTCGTTTTGCGGCCATAATAGCGATTGTTAATTCTGGGAGAGAGGTTCCAATTCCAGACACTGTTGTTCCGATAACAGAATGTGGAACCTTCAGTCGCTCTGCGAGCTCATAGGCTTGTTCAACGAGGATGTTCGCAGAATAGACAGCGAAAGCAAGTCCAAGAAAAATCATAATCATGTAAGCAGTTGAACTCCAGTTTGACCCTCGAACTTCGTATTCACCCGCTTCTTCAACCTCTTCCTGACGGATTGCCTCTCGCTTCATCAATAACCAAACAATGTACACGACATAGAGCGATGCAAGGATGGCTCCTTCCCATCGCTCGAGCGAGTTGTTTGTCCAGACAAAAAACAGCATGAGGATGACCGCAAGCAGCATGATTACGCCATCGCGATTCAGCCACGATGGTCGAACTTTCACCGCTCGAGTCATGACAACGATACCCAGGATAAGTGTGATTTGAACCAGAACTGAACCCAGAATACTTCCTATTGCAAAGTCAGCCGCTCCTTGTTTTCCTTGGCTTGCTTCGTATGCTGCACTTCCAGAGACAAGGATTTCGGGAAGGGAAGTCCCGATTGAAACAATTGTTAACCCGATGACGATTTCTGCTATACCTGCGCGACGTGCAAGCCCTTTCGCCCCCTCGATGAAAAAATCAGCACTCGTGATGAGCAAACCGAGGGAAAGCAGAAGAATGATGCTCACAACAAGCATTGAGTTTGATTGTCCAAGATATTTGAGAAGGACAATCGCAAAGAAGAGAGCACCAGTGATTAACATAGCGTTGAAGTGTATGAGTTGAGGAATTCCCATCAACTCATCCTTCTGCTCCATAATCCTCCCATGGGTTATGGGTTTTGATGCTTCTGTCCTTCTATGGAGGTAAGATGATGTTCTGATTTGTTTTCGATAGAATGATGTGGAAACGCGGAAGCATCGAAGCCTTTGGAACCCTCATCATGGTTCTTGCTGGATGTGGAAGCGTTGCATTAGAACGATCAAGTGTTGAGGTTTCACTTGCCTTTGGAGCCTCTGTAGCCATCGTCATCTTAACCATCGGACGATGGACGGGAGCGCACATTAATCCTGCAGTATCCATTGCATTCTGGTACAGAGGAGACCTTGCTTCGAAGGATGCAACAGCCCACGTGTTGGGTCAATTGATTGGTGCACTTTGTGCCGCTTTGATTCTTCAAGGTGCGGGTCCTACCACGCGAAATACATCGTGGATGAACCTAATTGGCATTGAAGTTCTCATCACCTTTGTTCTGATGGCATCGATTTTATGGATCATTCGTCAAACGGATGAATGGTTTCCAATTGCTGTTGTCGTTGGTTCAACCGTAGCAGTTCTTGCCTTTGTTTTTGGAAAATATACGGGTGCAAGTATGAATCCAGCTCGAACTTTTGGTCCAAATCTCATATCTGGTGATGTGACAATTATACCCATCTACTTTGTCTGCACGATAGTTGGGGCTTTGCTTGCAGTTGCAGCAGAGCGGTTCATTGCACCAAGTTCTGAATGACTCGTGTTACGTGTTCAACCGAAGGAATGGTGTGGTTTTCAAGTGGTGGAGAAAATGGTACTGGTGTATCTAAAGCACCAATAACGACCGGTTGGGCTTCGAGTTGGTAAAACGTCGATTCGAGAATCCGGGATTGAATGGTATGACCCAAACCTCCGTGCCATTGTCCTTCTTGCAGGACAACGAGTCGGCCAGTCTTTTGCACAGAGGCAATACAAGACGCTGCATCAAACGGCAAAAGGGTTCGCAAATCGAGAATTTCAACCTCAATCCCACTTTTGCTAAGTTCTTCAGCGGCCTCTGCAGCAAGGTGTACCATCGCACCCCACGTGACAAGGGTTACGTCATCACCTTCACGACGAAGGGACGCTCGACCAATTGAATGACGTTCCCCTTTCTCAATCGAATCGTGGACAGATTTTGTATCGACCTTTTGGTTGATGTTTTGGCCCCAACCCGTTTTTCCACCTCGCAATCCGTACAATCCAATATGTTCGAGAAACAAGACCGGATCATCAAGATGTGCTGCTTCAATCAACAAATCGTATGCATCCTGAGGAGTTGCAGGTGCAAGCACAACCAAACCTGGGTCATTTGCAAACCATGATTCAATCATGTTCGCATGAAATGGTCCTGAACGCGTTTTTGCTCCAAGTGGAATTCGAATGGTCATGGGACAGTCTGCGCCCCAACGCCATCTCAACATCGCTGCATTGTTGATGAGGGCATTGAATCCGAGTGCAGCAAAGCCTCCAAATTGTATCTCGACCATGGGGCGCATACCCGACAAGGCTGCTCCAACCCCAGCATGAACGATGATCGCTTCGCAAAGAGGCATATCAACAAGTTTCTCTTGATGACCTGCATTTTTGAGAGCCATATTCATTCCAAAGGCCCCTGCAACTTCCATATCTTCACCAATAAAGACGCAATCCTCTCCATAGGAATGCGCAATATCGACCATCGCTTGTTGAATCGCACGAGCATATGTCCATCCTCCGGTTTCGACATAATCGAGTGGATTGAAAGATGCGATGGATGCAACATCCGTGCTTATTTCCATTGCAGCAAGATGGTCCTCGTGGGTTCGTGCATCATGAAGCGAAGTGATTCCTTTGGTAACAGTCTCAGGTTTTGGCCATTCCATCTGCTCAACAATTGTTCGTGCTTCATCAACAAGTTCTTGCTCTTCAGATTCCATTTGAGCAAGTTCTTCTTCGGTTATTCCGAGTGTCATTAACAGGGTTCGATGCGATGGAATCGGATCCTTATCGGCCCAATATTCCAATAAATCACGATCAACATATCCAGGTGGCGTACCTGTTTCAGAACCAAGATAGAGATCGTCATGGTGATGGGCGTGACCGCACCCACGCATGGTTTCGACATGGATCATGGTTGGCCCACCTCCTTCAAGTCCAAATTCACGAGCTGTCGCGACACTTGCATGCCATGCTGCTGGATCTGAACCGTCAATTGTCCATGAAGGGAAACCCATCGCCACAGCTTTGTCAGCCCACAATTCGACGCCGGACTGATGCGCTGGTGGCGTATCGAGTGCAATCTGATTGTTCTGAAGAATGTAGCAGATTGGTAGTCCTCGTGCACCCGCTAAGTTGATCGCTTCCCAATACTCACCAGAGGATGAGGCTCCTTCTCCAATGCATGCAACGTGGAAGCGGTCAAGCGATTGTTTCCAGCCCGCAAAAGCAAGACCTGTCATGGTTGCACTGGCAATGGGAAGAGGTGCTGTAGGTGGAAGTACACCAACGTGCCAAGCACCAATGTGAAGATCTCGTCCACCCGCTCCTTCGTGACCACCGTTCTGATTCGATCCTGCTTTACCCATCTGGGCGGCCATCACATCAACCACTGTATCACCCATCGCAAGACCAAGTCCGACATCTCGAATCATGGGTGCAACCAAGTCCCCATCGTATCCATTTCCAGGGGTATGCGCCTTGTTTGGTTCTTCAGTTCGCTTCAATGCGGTTGCAACAGCGACCACACCCTCTTGCCAAGTTGATCGAAATCCTTTACCCCCAAATCGAGAACCATCGGGAGTTTCCATGCCGGAAAAAAACACCTCTTTCAGGTGCGCATCCATCGCCCGTGTACGGGTCATGAGCCTCTGCCACTCAAGACGATGGTCCATCGTTGTCGACATGTAGTGAGCAAGACGACGGAGACAAAGCCGAAGATCAACGATGAGATGCGAAATTCGGCGTTCAAGATGCTCAGTTATGCTACGTCGCGGCATAACTTCTGCATCGAGAATGGTTGAGATCTTGTGCGAATTTTGGGCTTCAAATCCCCGTTTGAATGCATCAACAAACCGTTCACTAAACGCATGCCATGATTCACCATCGAAAGAATGTTGACCATCGGCGTGGAGATGATCCCATATGTTTGCAGCAAGGAAAACGTGCCCTTCATGGCGCTCCGCAAAAAAACGCATAACTTCAGCTCGTGCAGCATCAAAAAGAAGAGGTTGGCTGAAGGTTAACGCCACACGAGGCTTCCAGTCCGCTCCATGAATTTCCGGCTGTGCACCCTGTGTCATAGCCCCGCCCCGTTCTTGCGAAGAAGCCCCTTGTTTCAAGGCTATGGATTCAAAATTGTGGAAGAATTACTCATCCTCTCCAATGGTTTGTTTAAGGACACGAATTGAAGTTCTCGTGACAAGAACCGTCACGATGACAGTAGCGAGAATCCCAACCAGAAGCAAAACAAGGCCGCTATTTGATTGCGTTAATCCACTCATTCCTGACTGACCAAGAGCAAGAGAACCGAGCGCATGTCCATAATATGCATAAATCAGACAGTAGATCAAACTCGAGGTGTTTGAAATCAAGAACACCCTTAGCGACACGGGTGTTGCTGACATAATGTAATTCAGCCATTCATCAGGAAGGATTGGTGAGAGACGGACCAGTACAGAAATACGCATCGCATCCTCTTCCAAAGCAGATTCAATGCTCAACATACGCTGGTCGTTCTGTATGGCTTCTCGAATCGAATCACGAAACAACCATCTTCCCAGAACAAAGGCCAAGAAACCGCCAACCATCGATGCGACAAAGTTCACTGCCACTGCAATCCAGAAGGGGAAAATGGCTCCTGCTCCAACCTTAACGAATGGTGTTGGAAGCAAAAGAACAATTCCAAGAGAAAGGGCAACCGTAAACAAGACTGGAGACCAAATTCCAAATCCCTTGAACCAGTCAATGATGTTGGAAGCATCTTGGAACAGGAAGTACCCAGCAGTTCCACACAACATGAGTGCGATTAAACCAAACGCTGCACGCCATTGATACACGCCGACCTTCTGTTGTTTCATCTGCTGAAGATTCTTCCGACCATCGATGAGGTGGAGTTCGGAGGGACGTGGAAATTGAGGTACAGAGGATTGTGAACGTTTGTTCAAACTTTTCACTCCTCTTCTGATTCAGGTAAAGAAGAAAGAACATCACCAAGCATTTCTGCTGCGTCTTCGATTCGTGTCATGAGCGTCGTATCAGCAACTGCACCTGGGCGCCCAAGATCCCACATCAATTCGTGAACCATTTCGGTCGTCAACCGAGTCATTCGAAGAACTTGCGGATCGATTCTCTCCAAATCATCATCCGGCAGGAGTGCAACCTGTTCAGGAGCTTCATCGAGAATGTCGTCCATCTTTGCTTCAATTTCATCAGCGATGTTCGCAGCTTGTTGTTCAAGAATGGATTCCATTCCACCTTGCGAAAGCGGTGTTGGTTGTTCGTTGAGATTACCGAGCGATTTTTTCTTCTTCAAGTCTTCAAACGAAGGTCCTTTGGCATCGCCAGTTTCGCTCCCATCTTGTACCAATTGATTCAGTGCAACTCGCAACAGATTGGAGAGATCTGTTGCTTCCAAGTCAAGATCGACCTCCATTCCTTGCTCTCCCATTTGTGCAAGAATATCGTTGATGAATGATTCATTGATTCGATCGGGTCCGACAAGACCCTTGAGCATGGGAAGAGCCCATCCTCCTCCACCCGCCATAACTGCAACATCAAACGAGCCCCCTCCGGATTCGAGTGTCACATCTGCTGGCGGCGGGACAAATTGTTTGCGAGCATGTTTCCAAAGTTGTTCGGTCAGTGCCTTCATATCAACTGGTTTACCGATGACCTCGTGGATTCCTGCCTTCGCAGCGACGAGCATAAAGTCAGGACTTGTGGAACGTGAAAGGAGGACGATGCGACATTTGAAAGCAAACTCGGGGTCGCCCATCAATCGTTGAGCTGCATCAATCGCATCACCTGATTTCCACTCACCATCAAGCAAAACAACCTCTGGCATAACCGCAAGCGCTGTACCTTCCGCTTGTCGCAAGGTACCTGCTCGCGTTACGTCAAATCCTTCACGTTCAAGTGTTGATGCGAGAAGGGTTCGACGGCCCTGGTTCTCGTCAGCAACAATGACTTTGCCCATGATGACCAATATGAAACGAAGAGTCCGGCTCTTTGAACCTCACCCTCAATTCAGCCATGAACAACGTCTTCTGGAGCCATCTGACTCCATGCCATGATTCCACCCGTGAGATTGTACAATCGGCTTGGGTCAATACCCGATTGGTTGAGCAACAAAATTGCCATTTGAGAACGCATGCCGCTACGACACATGACGACGACGTCACGGTCGTGAGGAATGCTATCAATTGCGGAATTCGCAACATCGTGGACAACATGCAAATCAAAGGTTGCAAGACGGATCTGTTCGAGTTCTTCGTCACTACGCACATCAATAATGAATGGTTCCCATCCTGTTTGTTGTTTGGATTTCAATTCAGGTACGGTCATGGATTGCATCATAATTTTCCCTGTCACATCGTCTTCTTGAACTTGCTGAGGGCGAGGAGTGCAGTAAGCAGGGTCATCAAACAACGCTTGTGCGAACGATAAATCTGTGATTTCGGGTTTTGAATCCAAAGCCCCAAATTGCAACGATTGCATGGTCATCGATTCGGCATCGTACAAGAGCAAGCGACCGATGAGGCTTGATTTCATGCCAACAATATGTTTGATCACCTCCGTCGCTTGAAGACTACCAACAACACCGGGAAGAACACCAAACACACCCGCTTCGGCACAGTTTTGCAGCGCTCCAGCCGGAGGTGCATCAGGAAACAAATCTCGATAGCGACGATCTTCTTTTGTCGAGAAAAACGAGACTTGGCCTTCAAATCGATGGATTGAACCATACACCCAAGGAATCGAAAGCAGATGGCAAGCATCGTCGATGAGATATCGAGTTGGAATGTTGTCGGTTCCATCGACAATCACGTCCCAACCGTTGAACAATTCAAGTGCATTTTCAGGGCTGAGTCGTTGCTTATATTCGAGGATGGTTACGTTTGGATCGAGATCGAGAAGTTTCTCCTTTGCAGATTCCACTTTCATCCGACCAACGTCTTCGGTTCGATGGAGGACTTGTCGCTGAAGATTCGAAATATCGACTCGATCATCGTCGATGATACCAATCGTACCAATGCCCGCTGCAGCAAGATAGAGGAGAACAGGGCTACCAAGTCCACCCGCACCAACAACGAAGACCTTGGCCTTCGCCAACTTCTCTTGCCCTTCAACTCCAACCTGCGGTAGGACAAGATGACGAGCGTGTCGTTGCATATCGACCATGTTGATGCGTATTGATGCTTCATCAAATAGACATCGTTGCTCAATGAACATTTTCTTCAAGCCACTTTTCAGCATCCATAGCGGCTTGGCATCCCATTCCAGCAGCCGTGATGGCTTGCTTGTATCGGGTATCAACAACATCGCCTGCTGCAAACACACCATCGACCGAAGTCATGGTGTGGCTCTTGTGAAGGATGTAGCCGTTTTCATCGGTTTCAACTTGTCCACCAAGGAAGCTTGTAATGGGTTTGTGACCGATGGCAATGAATGCCCCTGTGGCAGCGATTTCTTCTGTAGAGCCATCTCTTGGATCTTCAAGAATTGCCCCAGTCAATCCCTTTTCATCGCTCAGCCACTCCTTAACTTGGCGGAAGGTTTTAATCTCGATTTTGGGATGATTTGCAGCACGCTCGTACATGATTGTCGAGGCTCGGAAGACATCTCGACGATGAACCAGTGTCACCTTTGAAGCAAAACGTGTGAGGAACGTTGCTTCTTCGCAAGCAGAATCGCCACCGCCCACAACGAGGACTTCTTCATTCCGGAAGAAAGCACCATCACAAGTTGCACACGTCGATATTCCACGACCTTTTTGTTCCGCCTCACCCGGAGCATCAAGCCAAATGGATTCTGCTCCTGTACAAACAATAAGAGAATGGGCGAAGAAATCCTCACCTTCAACCGTGACCTTGAACGGTCGAGAGGATGTGTCAACGGATTCGACATTTTTGTCCTGAACGTTCAAACCGAATCGTTCTGCTTGCTCACGGAGTTGCATCATCATTTCAGGGCCACCGATTCCTTCTGGATAGCCGGGGAAGTTCTCGATATCACTGGTCAGCATCAATTGGCCGCCAGACATGTATCCAGCAAACATGAGCGGTTCGAGCATGGCTCGAGCAGCGTACAAACCGGCAGTGTATCCAGCAGGTCCTGAACCGATAACAATGACATTGTGAACATCCGACATTTGACTCACTCTACGACCAACACCCCGATGGACTTGAACATTATCCCTGTGTTTTCTCGACCTCGAACTCGACTCTTGTATCTCAGTCATAGGTGATGTCACAATTTATCGTTGCCCATCTCTCCCATTGCTCATGGATGTCGCATCACACTGGTTGATGGGTTCGGGTGCCACGAACGGGCGGACAAAGTTCTGGGTAGCAGGACTCATGGGCGTCCTTCCAGATCTTTTGGTTTTCATTCCAAATTCCTTCTTGTTGGATGAGCGACCTGAAATAACCGATGAAACTATAACTGCAGATTTTGGTTGGTATGCTTGGGAAGCATACCAAGTCACACATAGCCTTGTTTGGGCAACGATTGGATTTCTTTTCACATGGATTTTCTTCGAGAAGAGAGGCGTATCCCAGCGATTGTTCACCAACGATGCACTCTCGGCGCGAGATGCGGCAATCTGGCTTTGGCTTCCCTGGTTTATTCATATTTTCAACGACATTCCGACACACACTGCGAAGTTCTTCCCAACCCCCTTCTTGGCGCCGTTTAGTGACGTACGAGTTGATGGATATCGCTGGAGTACACCTTGGGTTTGGTTCACGAATCTTGCGATCATCCTCGCAATATGGTCGTATGTGTTTTACAAGAAACGAAAGCAATCACTCGTCGAGAAAGGGACGTAGTGCGTCCACTGCAGCTGTTGCATGTGGCCCAATTCGAGGGTTGATGTGTTCAGGTAATGCACCTGGTCCGATAATACCCAAACCGATTGGTTTGTTGTGAACCAATTGCAATTCAAGAATCGTCTTGACAACGCCTTGGCCCATCACGAGACCATGGTCTGTCTCGCCCTTTTCGATAATCCCGAGACAAAATGCACCATCGATGTCCTCACTCGAGAGGACTCTGTCGAGTGCCAGAGGAATCTCCATACAGCCTGGAACTCGAACAACATCGACAAGGTTGTACCCCAAATCTTCTGCTTGAGAGCTAGCGATTGTCAACATTCTCTCCATTTCATCCAAGTGGTACATTGCACATACTGCTACGATATTTGTCATGTTTATTTCTCCTTCATCATTCGTTCAACGGTTTCAACAATCATCATGGTTGTTGAATCGATTTCAAGATTGACTGCGTCACCGATTTGTTTCTCACCGATGGTCGTCAGTCGAAGCGTTTCTGGAATCAAATGCAAGTCAAAGTGGTTCTCTGAAACTTCGCCTATGGTCAGAGAAATACCGTCGATTCCAATGTACCCTTTGCTGACGATGTACTTTCGGACATCTGGAGGTACAATAATCGAATACTGGGCACCATCACCAACACCGTCCGCTTTGCTGATGAGACCTCGTCCAATGATGTGTCCTGAAAGCAGATGTCCTCCAATCTCGTCTCCATATCGCAATGATCGCTCCACATTCACAGAATGGCCTTGTTCAAGTTGGCCCAAGGTTGTCTTTTCGAGGGTTTCTGGGATGACGTCGAACGAAACAATGTTGTCTGAGAATTCTGTTGCTGTTAAGCAAACACCATCGATGGAAATACTTGCTCCAATCTGCAATCCTTCCGTTGATGGGACGCGAATTCGAAGCGTTGTAATCTCGTTTCCAGTTTCGATGGAAACGATTTCACCCCGGCCCTGAACGATACCCGTGAACATCAGAATTCACCGCCTTTCGCTCGCTCAACAATACGAGCAATAATCTTCCGCGTACCATCCAAATCATCGCTCAGACCTTCAACCCGAACGACATCAATCGATGAATAGCCTCGTTCTTCCAAGGCTGTGCGGATTCGATCTTCTGCATGTTCTTGGTCGTATCCTAAAGCAATCACCGAAGGTTGGATTTCTGGAAGAATATCGAAAATGGGGACATCGGGTGGGTTCCCAACGCAAGCAACATCAACTGGCTTCAAACCTTCAACCATTCGACGTCGCAAGTCTTGGTTGGTGACAGGTTCGTGTTTTCGCTTACGAACTGTATCGTCGTGCGCAACGACCACAGTCAAGTGGTCCCCGAGATTTTTGGCTTGTTCCAAATAATGTAAGTGGCCAGCGTGAAGGAGGTCAAAAACTCCAACTGCCATGACCTTACGCATCGTGTCCACCAAAGTACAGCAATTGAATCATGTTCTTGATGTTAACCGTGCAATGCTGCGATGACTTCTGCACCTTCCAAAAATGGAATTCCACGTTCGTTCGCCCATGCACGGGCATCACCAACTGAGAGTGCACCATCTCCATCTGGTTGCAACATTTCTGCACCAATAACAACAGGCGTAAGCCCCGCAAGTCGGGCAATACCGACTGCAAGTTCAGTATGACCCTGACGGGTTAGCAAACCACCTTCGGATTCTCGACAGACCGGAATATGACCAGGTGTTCGAAACTCCGCACCCATGCGACGCTGAGCCTCGCTCTTTGGAAGGTTGTCCTCAAAAACAATTGATGTTAATTCAGCAAAACGCCGGGTTGTAAGCGCACGGTCATGATCGGTAATGCCGGTGTATGTTTCACGATGATTAAGCGAAAGTGTGAATGCTGACCGTGAATCATAGCGCAAATCATTTGTTTTCAGTTCAGCGAGAACTGGGTATTCCGTGGTCAAGGCATCATGCGTGTGCAGATCTTGCAAAAACGGCAATCCAAATGCTTCGCCAACGTCGTGGCCGATTGCAAGGAAGAGGAGCCCCCCGCAATCTTGGCGAAGTTGTCGCATGGTTGCAGGCTTAGCAAATGAAGCCGGGAACAGAAGGTCGGTTTCTCCTTCTCGTTTGTCCGAGTCAAACAAACAGACCGGGTCGCCTCGACGGAAAGCTTCGATTGCTGCTTTCACCGTTTCCGCCATAGTCCGTGCTTTTGTTTCACCTTCATGAACCGTCGTATTGCAATGTATGTACAGAATTCCGGCAAACGATTGACGGAAAGGGGTTAATGTAGGGAACGGCTTGGCTTGTACTCGCGGGGGTGGAATGATGGGTGTAAAACTAGGTCCAGCGGGCGTACCTTTGTCTTGTAAAGGACGTACAATCGTCGAAGGCATGGACGACATTATTGCTCTCGGACTCGAAACAATGGAAGCGCAAACGGTCCGACTCATCCAACCTCAACACTTCGAACAATACTGGCAAGCAGGCGTGCTCGCCAACAAAGCAGATTTTGAGATGAACATTCACGGACCATACTATTCGGAACTCCTTGGTAATCGAGTTGAACGAGGTCGATCTCTTGCCAAAATAGAAGCGACATTGCAAGCAGCAAGGACCATTAACGCACGACATGTTACATTGCACACTGGACACTACGGTGATTTTGGGCGAGGCACTGCTGCGAACGAACAACTTGCCAACATCTTCTCCAGTATTGTTGAACGTGTTCACGATATTTGGCACGATGATGAGGACGAATTTCCCGTATTCCCTTGGATAAAAAACGGAACGCCCTCGAAAATTGGCATTGAAACATCCGGTCGCCAGGAATTGTGGGGTACCCTCGAAGAAGTCATCGAAGTGGTTAATCACGTTGAAGGGACCATTCCCGTTCTCAACATCGCCCACATTCACGCCCGTGGCCACGGACGAATGAAGACCTCCGAAGACTATGGCGAGTTGTTTGACATGGTTCGAGAGTCGATTGGTACCAAGGAATTCTATTGCCACTTCTCAGGTGTTGAGCACCGAACTGGAAATGCAATGCATTACACGCAGATTAAGAAATCTGACCTAAATTTTGAACCGTTAGCGGAGTTCATTGTCGAGGACGGTGGGTGGTTGGACATCACCCTGATATCAGATTCACCTCTCTTGGAACACGATGCAATGTATATGCTACAAAACATCGACAAAGCCAAACACAAGCAACTTGAACGCAAGGCTCGAGAGGATCGTCGCCGTGCGCTCGCTGCTCAAACAGGAACATCGGTCGAAGATCTTCAACGTCGTGAAGAAGAAATGGCGAAATTGCGAACACAAGGTGCACCTGAAGAAAAGCCGGCTGAAAAAGCAAAACCTGAACCTGTCAAGGAAAAGAAACAGGCAAAAAAGAAGACGGCCGCTTCAAAGAAGAAAGAAGAAGAAGACGTCTTCTCGTTTGATGAAGAAGACGATGACGACTTATTTTGAGTCGGCGATTCAATTCTTGAGCAAAAAAGAGGATTTCTCCCTTCCAATTAGGGAATGCACATAAGGACAAAGAGTTCGAAGTCCCGAGTCATGGCACACATCGCGGTGTTAGGATTGGGAAATTGGGGGACTGCAATTGGTCGACTCTGGTTGATGGAAGGCCATCATGTCAAAGGGTGGACGATTGAGCAAGAAGTGTATGAATCGATTACAATGGATGGAGTCAATCGAAAGTACCTTCCACAACATTCAGTCGAGGGCATGGAAGTAACAATGCATCTGGAAGAGGCAGTGGATGGTGTCGAAATCGTTGTTTTGGCCATTCCATCTTCCGTCATCTTGGATGTCGTTCACGATGTCATCCCATATCTTCGTCCGGGGCATGTCTTGCTCGATTTAGCAAAAGGTCTTGCCCCAGGTAAACGGCTCATCTCACAGGCGATTCATCAAGCTCTGAGAGAAGCTGATTGCTCAAACCCAATGGCGGTCCTTACCGGTCCGACGATTGCACCAGAAGCCGCTGGAGGAGTTATGACAACTGCTCTGGTCGCATCAGAAGACCTTTCCGTTGCTGAACGTCTTGCAGATACCCTGTCGACTCCAACACTCCTCCTTCATGCTGCATCAGATCCAGAAGGTGCTGAATTATGGGGTGCATTCAAGAATGTCGTTGCCCTTGCATGTGGACTAGTTGACGGATTGAAAACGATAGGAACGCTCGGAGGAGACAATCTGAAGGCAGCAATTTTCAGTGCAGGATTCAAGGAAGGATGCATCCTTTTGCCCTTACTCGGAGCTCGAGCAGAGGTTGCATTTGGCCCTGCAGGCCTCGGCGACCTCTACGTAACCGCCACGTCCCCTTATGGTAGGAACAGGACGATGGGTGAGAAACTTGGAACTGGTAAGAATTTGGAGCAAGCACTCGCTGAAATGACCATGGTGGCTGAAGGCGTACGGGCTGCGAG
Source organism: Candidatus Poseidoniaceae archaeon (assembly GCA_965662895.1). GTDB lineage: Archaea > Thermoplasmatota > Poseidoniia > Poseidoniales > Poseidoniaceae > MGIIa-L2. The sequence goes on from CBFIJH010000010.1 coordinate 46,262, forward strand.
AATGTTCCGAGACCGCGCAATCGATCAAGGAATTGAGATTCCGTTTACGAAAGCGCTCAATACCCTTCTTGATGGGGCAATCGAAGCAGAAGAATGCTGTCGCCGTATGGTTCTCTTGGGATAAGGCCGATTTCCTCATATGGAGGTAGGATATCCTCCAAACATGTCAGATGACGACTCCTCTGATTTGACCGATTTTGAAGAGGGCCTGCTTGAATGGTTGTGTGAAAACAACTTCCATGTTGAACCTTGGTCAACAAAGAAGGCTGCAAAGCAATTCTACGTTGAAGAAGAAGCAATTTACGAAGCAATTGCTGCTTTGACACGAAAGGTTCCACTGCGGATTCAAGTCTTTTACAAGAATGGGGCACTTCACATCGCTGCAGATTAGAAAATTACTCCGAAGCCTCATCTGCCGTTCTAGACTTCATCAGAAAGTTCAGCCATTTTGGTTGGCGTACTTCTCCGTCATCCGTCACGAATGAACGAATCATTAACGAAAGCAAGTCAATGATGATGACCACAATAAAGATGAGAATGAGTAAAGCAAGCACCTTGTCGTATTGTAAGAGTTTGAGATACGTATTGATGTAGAAACCAATACCCCCTGCTCCAACAAGACCAATCACTGTACCATGTCGAACATTGTATTCAAACATAAACATGAGTTGGCTAAGCAGATGATTCCCCGTCTCGGGAATGACGACGGAAGTGAAGATGGTTGGATGAGAAATGCCCATCGCTTTGCTGACATCAAGAGAATCACTGGGCATGCCCTCAAAGGCCTCGTACTGTAATTTTCCAAGATAGCCAACCGTGTAGAAGGTCATGGCGAGAACACCCGCCAAAGGACCGACGCCGATAACGATGACGAAGATTATTGCCCAGATGAGTGACGGGAGGCTTCGGATGGCCGATAGCACAATTCGGAATACTAGAGCAATGGGCATAGGCATCAGGTTTTTTGCTGCAAAAGAGGAAAGAGAAAGTGCTCCAATGAACCCAAGAATTGTGGCAACAAAGGCGATTTTGATTGTTTCAACCATGCCTACGTATCCAACCGAACAAAGCAATTCAATGTCTTTCTCACAAACGGGATACGATTGTGCTTCCAAAACAGACCAGTTCGGCGGCCACATGCTGTCATGAATGAAGGTTGACAGGTTGTCAAATCCTCCACCTAATCGCCCCCAATCACCAGCCAAATCGCTGAGAACGAGAAGAGTAAGGAACAACAAACCGCCGGCAGCGGCGATGAAGCCCTTTCTCATTCCTCTTCCTCCTGCATTTTCTGCCATTGTTCGATGGACATGTCGAGAAGTTGTTTGTCTTCGATCAACCAAATTCTTGTGGCAATCATCTCAACATTCTCTTCATGATGCTCAACCATTATGATCGAATTTCCTGATTCGATGAGGGTTTGTACTGCTTCGGTAACAACGTCCACGGTTGAATGATCGAGTTCGCTCAAAAATTCGTCAGCCAACAAGAGCTTTGGCCGTTGTGCCAAAGCACGAGCTGTTGCAACCCTTCGCATTTGCCCACCTGATAATCGCCGAATAGGCTCACGGATTTTCTCTTTCAAGCCGACCGCGGAAAGAGCTGACACAACTCGTTCCATTCGCTCTTCTCGCTTCCCTTTCAGCAGTGGAAGACTGGCTCGTGCCCCCAGATTTACATTGTGATAGACGCTTGCGTGACGAACCAAACCAAGTCGTTGTGGAATGTAGCCCAGTCCACCTTGTGATGAAAGTTGAAGTTCCAACGTACCCTGTCGTGGAGGAACCAAGCCTGCAATGGTTCGAACAAGCGTGGTCTTTCCGATGCCTGATGGGCCGAGAACAGCGATAATCTCACCAGAGTGAACCTCCAATGAAATATCCCGAACCAAATCTTCCTTGAATCCGATGCTCAAATCCGAAATGGTGAGGAGTGGTTCAGCCATGTGCATCAACCTCTTGTTCATGATGAGATGTCGTATTTCGTATCGAAATAGTTCGAAATTCCAGGTATTGAACCGATGAGTGAACCATATATTCCGAGGTGTGTTTCCGTATCTGCTTGAACCAAACCATTCGTATTGAGGATGTTCGAAAGGATGTAATCGCCACATTGTGAGCGAGATGTGTCTTCATCAACGTTGTTCTCATTCACATCAAGGCATCCAGTAACAATGGAATCACCAACGACGCCATCTTCGATGTACGTCTCATTGTTGAGTGCAAGTAGGGCATCAAGTACGAGACGTTGCTCATCTTCATCGAGGAAATCAGGATTAAACATAACTGGATGCGAAGGCGCTTGACCATAGGACGGTAAGAGGATGTACTCATCCAAACCAAGACACCAATCCTCGTTCGCAGCAGGGTCGTCGAATCCACAATAGGTCGAAACCGATGAATCCTTGACAAACGCAACATCACCTGTCCCATCCGACAAACAGTGAAGGGCACCACCATAGGACGAATATGGTGTGCCCGAATCCGGAATGCTTGCATCCTCACTGAAGTACGAAAAGATGGTTGATCTGAGCGATTCAATGTCATCTTCAGGACCGACAACAGGTGCGTATCCTTCCGAGATAAGGAAACCCATTGGAAGCAACATTCCCGCCGACTTCAGCCATCCTGTATGGCAAGGCGTTGTTCCTTCCAGTGTTGCAAACGGGTCTGTTGAAGCGTTGTCATCGAGGTAAGCGTTTGCTGCATCTGAACCGTTGAGAACAACTGCATGCGCATTGTAATAGCTACGGCCATCGGATTTTGTATCGGCTGCGAGAACTTCCAATCCATATTGTTGCCAACCCATCCATGCAGCTCCTGCATCCATGAACGCTATATCCGCATGGCCAAAGCGCAATGCTTCAATGATTGCTCCCTCTGAAGTGATCGGATAGAGTTCAACTTCAAGACCGGTCTGTTCGCTCACAAAATCTGCAAAAATTTGTGGGTTGGCATCGACATTTGTATAGTCGTCTTTTATTTCAAATGCGATTCGGAGGGTTTCAAGTTCGGAATCTTGACCGTCGTCCCCAATGCAGCCAGCAAGCGATCCTAAAACAATCAAGAAGGCGAGCAGTATCGATATTTTTGCCGTTTTCCACATCATCACCTCACCGTTTTCGGTCGCCCTAAAAAACTGAAGTATATAATTTTAGGGTTCCCTAAAACTACGCATCAATCCACGCATTCACCAAGGATTCTGCGTATGGGTCCGTGGTGAGACCGTCGTGGAAAGACGGGCGAACAACAACCAGCATCTCGACGGTGCCACCCCAATTCGGTTGCCCGACGACGACAACCTCAGCAACTCTGGTTCCATCTGGATCTGTTCCTGAAGTGGTGTAACAATCGTACACCCAAACGTTGAGTTCGACATCGCCTGAACTTGGCCGGAACGTATGTGGCTGAGCATCCTCTTTTTGATCAAGTCGGAAGGCTTCGCTATCGATACGAATCGGAACGCGCTCATCGACCAAATCGATGGCTAGACGCATTCTTGATTCTTGCATGCCAAGTAGAGAAGAAATCCAGATTGATGATTCAACTTGGAGGAACGAGTTTTGTTGATGAGGCGTGCGTAAAGAAAGACTCTGAACAACCTCGAAATTTGTCGGATCTAATGGTTCCACGAAGATCCATGTGTATTGTTCACTGCTTGGCCAAGCAGGTGCATAGGGGTTCTCTGTTGCGAACGGTTCGCCCCATTGTTCTGGAGCTCTAGGGGATTCAGCAGGTATCAATCCAGAGGCGCCGAGCATCAACAAGACCAACATTCCAGTGATGATTCGCCGATTCCGGAATTCGCTCCAATCCATCCTTCCAGCAGGACTTGCGAAGGAGAGCGCAACAACGACTGGGAGAACGACAAGTGTTCCATATGGAACAACGAGCAAAAGAATGAGACTAAGAAATGCGTACCTGGTAGTTTTTTCTCCCAAGAACGATGACATCTCGAGAGATTCGTCTTTCACTCGAAGCCGGATGACGCCATATGCGAGGGGAATCGAAACGAGAATGAGGAGAAAGCCAACTGCATCAAGAGCCACTCCCATGCCGATTGAACGAAAATCAACCATCATATGCGTTTGGGAGTACGCCGTGAAAAACAAAGCATTTGAGACATGTGGCTCCTAAGCCGTAGCATGGGGGATGGTATTGCTTTGCAGTTTACCTCCATCGGGTACCGCCATGAAATTTCAGATCCAACATGGTACGATCCGTTCAAGAAACGCAAAGGGGCAGGCATCTCACATGTCGATTTGTCCATCCACAAGGGAAGTATTGTAGGACTGGTTGGCACAAACGGAGCGGGAAAAACCACGCTCTTGCGAATGATTTCAGGCATATTACCGCTTGAAGAGGGGAACGCTTCCAAAAACGACCTCCCTCTTGAAGTCGAAACATTACGTTCAATCGTTGGGTTCATGCCTGAACAAGTTCGCTGGTCAGGCCAACAGACCGTGCGTCAGACAATTATCGAATTCGCACATTTACGTGGCTGCTCAGTCCAATCAGCGACGGATGTCCTCAACGTTGTTGGATTAAAGAACCGAGCCGACGTTTCGCTTGATTCACTGAGCCAAGGAATGCGACAACGCCTCTCGCTTGGGGTCGCATTGCTCGGGTCGCCTGAACTCCTCGTACTTGACGAACCGTTTAACGGAATGGATCCAGTGGCGATTGATGCGTTCAAACGATTGTTACGAACCATGGCGAAAAAAGGGATATCCATCGCCATTTCAAGCCACCACTTGACCGAATTGGATGGTCTCGTGGATACGATTGCTTTGCTTCATCGTGGCCAATTGTTGGCCCATGAAACGGTTGAATCGCTTCAACAATCGCTTGGTTTTGATCGTGTGACTGAACTGGTTCTTGATAGAAAAATCCCATCCGAAATGGAGAATACACTGAATGTACTCGATTACAGCGAGACTACAAAGCAGCATCGCTACATCATCAAGTCAGCACATCCAGAACTTCTCAACCAATTGGTGGAAGATGGTTTTCATATCTCCACATGGCGGGTTGTTCCTCCAACACTGATTGAATTGCTCTGTGCTGCAACCGGACTTGATCGAGAATCGATTGGCATGGATGTTGAACAAAGCAGTATGATTCCATTGAGGCCCGTCGGAGGTGAAGAAGAATGACCCCCACGAAACGGATGTTTTCCCTCACCTATGCGCTGGCAAGGGAGCGTTTCTTCTCAACACGGATGCTCATCATGTTGCCGATTCTTCTCCTCTTTATTCCTGGGATGGCTTGGGGATTTTCGGACCCAAACATCCAACTGCCTGCGGATCAAATCCCTGAAAATGCGACGGAAACGATGTTCCTTGCAAGCATAGGCATTGTGTTCGCAGGAACGATGGCTGCGGTTCTGATCGCACATGATGGCATAAGTCGAGATCGAGCAAGTGGTGTCCTCGAAATCCGCCTCTCGCAACCTATGCCTCGTTGGCGACAGGGATTCACTTTGATTGCAGGCCACTGGATGAGTATTGCAGCCCCCGTAACGGGACTTCTTGTCATCTCAATGCTTCTCGTTGGCTACCGTAGTGGAATGTACATCCCACTTCTTGATGCTGTCGTCTACATCGTCGCAGCAATGTTGATCTTGCTGTGGTACACGGTATTTGCTCTACTTGCCTCAAGTATTGCAAGAGAGCAGGGTTCAGCAATCGCTTTCTCGATTGGGCTTTGGTTTCTTTTTACATTACTATGGGTTCTTTTCACAACACTTCTCGCAGCCCTCAATGGCGTACCTGTAGGGGACAGTCAAGACCAGAGTTTCCTCGCATTTGAGGGTCGATTGGACCTTCTTTCTCCAAATGGTGTGTATCATCACCTGCTTGAGACCCGTTTGGATGGCGTGGAACGTGGCGTCTCCGCCTTCGGAGCCTACATTGCTGCTGTCCTTTGGACACTACTTCCACTTTACTTCTTCCAGCGAAGGATGAATCGGCTCGTTCCATGACGATTCGTAACCAAGCATTGATGAACAAAGTCGTTGTCGTACAACCATGATACCAGTTCTCATCATGATGCTCCTTGCTCTAATGAGCCCATCGATTGAAATGTCCACTTTGGAAGATGGCGACGCTGTACAAAACACATCCGGACGTCAAGGAAGTCTCGATGTTGATTGCAGTGGATACACATTTGAGGACCTGTTTGAATACAATTTTGCGCTCTTCACTCTTGACGTCAACGACGATTGGGCGACTGGCGTAATGGATGCGAAAGCCTGGGTCAACGGGAGTAAATCTGCCATTGTACGAGATAACCTCGACAGCCTCTTCGAAGGCGTTCCCGGTGGCGATGATGACTGGATTTCCACCGACGAGCGAGAGGCAGTACGCCAGATTGGCCCGAGATGTATTGCTGACATGGAAACACGGCTTGGAATCCGTGAGGGGCCATCTCATCGAGGCAATGTCGATTGGAATGACCTTGAGTTCGTTGAAGACGGTATTGCACTTGACGAAGTAAACCTCGTTCCTGCAGGACACGAGCAAGAACGAGATTGTACTGCCCTACTTTCCGATGATGGATGCAAAGAGGTTCCAGTATCCATAACAGATGATCTTGAGATTCATCTCCTCCTTGCAGACGATCAAAACAACAACGTGCGATTTGACCAACTTCCGAATCAAGGGAGTTCGAATTTTACGCTTGCGATGAACATTACCAACATTACCGACGCACGATTGGTCATGACCTTCCCTGTTCAGCAAGGCCTTCGAGTTGCCGAAATGGGTTTCTTTGATGACGGAGTGCTCAACGAAAACCTTGCAGCTCCTGTTAGCGAATTCCTTCCTGATGGAAGACTACGTATCGTAGCGGATGTTGATTACCCTCTTGGCTCCTATCCAATGATACGAAATCTCTTCGTTGACTTTACAACAATGGCGCCATTCACGAACGATAACCCAGTGTGGAGTGCTACGGCTCCTGCCGATGGGACAATCATCCCTGTCGGAACAACCAATGGCGAGATGCTTGCAACTGAAGCTGCAGGCATGTGGGTGATCGATGAAAGTGGTTGGAGTTTGCAATGCGACTTCGCAGATGCAGGTTGGGATGTTCGAATGGATGAAAATGCCGCACTGTTCGTAACGGCAAACGGTGATTCAGCCGTAGCCCAATGCGCAGGTGTTGATGCGTATGGTGCCGAAACAGAAGAACATCGGAACTACACGTTTGGCAAAGTGATGGACGCGAGTGCAGTCTTGTCAACCGATGGAGATGTCATTGAGTTTTCGCCAACCTCGACAGGTCTTGTTCCCAGCGTGACCGTAACGGCACATGCTCACCAGATGTCAAAGACAGGACCTGATGCAACCGCTGTTGCAAATGCGAACGGTGTGGTCATGGAACTGTCCATGTCTGGTCTTTCACCCGGAGATGTCATGATCATGGGCACGGCTACCGCAAATGGTATGCTTGACTACAACTTCATGCTCGACTTAGGAATCGAAAAAATGAACAAACCTCCTGCCATTACCATCAACACAAACCTTCAGGGAGAAGAAGCTGAATGGGAACTCGATGGATTGAAGTTTACACTCAATGGAAATGTGATTGATCCAGACGGCCAGGACGTAACCATGACGCTCAGTATTTGCAACGGTCAAACTTCGAATTTCAATCGAGACAATCTTGCATGGGAAATTCAAGTTTCGATTGCAAATTGCATCCAGAATAATGTTGAATCACCATACACAGTTACCATCATCGCAGAGGATGAGTCACTGGAAAAAACCACCCTCACCATCGAAGTTGCTGATCCAAACACAGGAGGCAGTGATGCGAGCGATGACTCAAGCAATTCCGATACTGATGCAGAGGGGGGTAACATCCTCCCTGCACCGGGATTAATTGCAACCCTCATGATTGGATTTTTAGCGGCAGGATGGGTTTCATCCCGCCGAACTTGACCAACAGACTCAAACATGGTTGGCAGACAGAGCGGGAATGAGGGCTATGTTTCGAGGCACTGTTGACCGCTCAAGCCATGAAGGTGGCCTCCTCGTGAAATTCAGTGGTTCATCACCCGCTCTCGGATCAATTATCGTTCGTGAAGAGGATGGCCATTACATTGGCAAAATTGATGCTGTTCTCGGTTCAACAGACTCACCATTAGCGCATGTTGCTCACCTCGATCGTAAGCAGGACAATGCATCCTTCTTGGGTTCAACTGTCATCGTTCGAGCCAAGAAAGAACGTGAAGAACGCCCTCCTCGTCATGAGCAACGAAACGATCGTCGACAAGAACGAAATGAGCGTTCCTTTGACCGTCGAGATGGCCGTTCAAGAAATGACGCTCAAAAAGACGATTGGGTATGTGCATCGTGTGAAAATGTCAACTTCTCATGGAGAAAGGAATGCAACAGTTGCGGTAAATCCAAAGATGGTAATGTGAAAGAATACAAGTCATCGTTCAGAAATGACAACCATTCCAACAATCGCCGTGAACGGCCTCGTCAGGAAAACCATGGCCGGAACGACTGGGAATGCCCTGCATGCAACAATATCAATTTCTCATTCCGAACGGAATGCAACAAATGTGGAAAACCGAAACCAGGGGGTCGAGGCGGTGGACATTCACGTGGAGGACGTGATTCCAACCGTCGTGGTGGTTTCCGTGGAGGACGTGATTCTAACCGACGTGGTGGAAACCGAGACAGAGGGCGAAACTTTGGAGGAAATCGAGACGGTCGTGATTCCGACCGTCGTGGTGGAAACCGAGACAGAGGGCGAAACTCTGGAGAAAACAGAGGTGATCGAGATTCAGGACGAGGTCGGTCAAATCGTGATCGTGACAATCAACGTCCGAATGAGCGCTATCGAAAGGCTCGAGGAAAGCGACCTGGACATGCACACAATCGAGGTCCACAACCTATCCGGCCGCGGCGATATCAACGAAGAGATCAAGACGATTGAGGTGAAAAAACGTGACAGCAGAATCACACTATCTCGATGCACTCGAAGCACTGGAAGCGGATGAACGAGATGAAGCATTGAAGCATGCTCGAAAAGCTGTCAAGCTCGATTCGGAGCATGCTGATGCTTGGAGAATCATCTCTGATGCAAGCCTTCCTGGTCAACGGAAACAGCCAACACTGAAGCAGGCGGCTTCTTCTCTTTCTGCCGCAAAAAAAGTTGTCGCCCTTCAACCTGATGATTTGGCTATGTGGGTTCGCGGTGGGCGTTTGCTCTCAGATGAACTTGGCCTGTATATGGACGCCCTTCAGTGGTGGCAGGATGCTCGACATCATGCACCTGACGAAGTAACACCCATCGTTGAGCAAGCAGCAATATTGGCAGATATGGGACTTTACGGAGAAGCGAGTGAACGACTTCAATCCATCTTCGATGAGAATATGGATCTTGCTACAACACAATACGCACGGGTCGCTCGTTTGCATCAAATGTGTCAATTGGCCAGTGAGCAACCCTCCTCTGAGCACTTCAAACCGTGGGAAAAGCATCACGATGGTTGGGAAGCAATCAAATTGCGAATGAACAAACCTCCGATTAGTGAATCGAAGATTTTCCTTCTTGTTACAACACCTATTCTGATGCTTGAAGTCATCATGGCGCCTCAAGTCTTTGGTTCGAGTTTTGGAGGATTCTGTTTAACATCCGCACTTATTTTGTTCACGGTTATCATCGGAATGCGAATCTCACGACGATGGTTCCAACGACTGAATCGTCCTGCATTCAATCTCCTACGGGCCATGGACTTCGAAACCGCAACCGGATACGTCGTCATTCCTGAAGAAATCCGTATCTCCAAACTGTCCATGTTTATCTTGAGCAGAAGACCACCTGCGTTTCAAGAACGCATGCTGAAGATTGTAGAATCGAAAGAGACATTCAAGGGAGATTGGAAACCAAAACTCCCCGATTTTTCTTCCCATATTACGGATATGGAACCTTTCTGGGAAGAAGACTCTGAGGATGAACTCAGTTCATTCGAAGAGGAATAATCCTCTCATGCTTTGGTTGCTCGCATTCAGAGCGCAGCTTGGAATGCATCGATGACTTCTTGTTTTAGTTTCTCCCAAGGAAAGGTCGCTCCCGAAGGTTGACGGCCGAAGTGACCACCTGCAGCAGTAACACCGTAGATAGGTGCTGCGAGCCCGAGATCACGAATGATATGCCCCGGTTTGAACGAAAAGTGCGCATCAACAAGTTGAGCGATGGCATCGTCTGAGATTCTACCACTTCCAAAGGTGTCAACACGGATACTAACAGGGTCTGCAACACCAATCGCATAAGCCAGTTGAATCTCGCATTCTGTCGATAGCCCTGCGGCTACGACGTGTTTCGCTGCCCAGCGGGCAGCATAAGCAGCAGAACGATCGACCTTTGTCGGGTCCTTGCCAGAAAACGCTCCACCACCATGCCGTCCACGACCACCGTACGTATCGACAATGATTTTTCGTCCAGTTAGGCCTGCATCTGCATAAGGACCACCTGGATCTGCGAACCGACCGGTTGAATTTACGTGAATTGTCGTCTTCTCTTCAAGGATGAGAGTTGATGGGACAACAGGTTCGATGATGTGTTGAATGACTTGTTCACGTATCCAAGCCTGTTCTGCCTGCTCTGAGCCAAATTCTGCAATCATATCTTGATGCTGAACTGCAATAACGATGTTATCGGCATAAAGCGGTTGACCGTCCGTGCCATGCATCAGTGTCACCTGAGATTTCGCATCAGGTCGAGCCCATGGAAGTGTTCCATCGAGACCCGCTTTGCTCACTTTACGAGTTAACGCTTGAGAGAGTGCAATAGCCAAAGGCATCCAACGTCCTTGATGTTCGGGATAAGATTCGGTCTCATCGCATGCATAACCGAACATGAGTCCTTGATCGCCAGCACCTTGCTCATCAATGGACTGAACAACACCACGGTTGATATGAGCAGATTGATTTGTGATTAATTCCGTCACCTCGCACAGTTCTTCTGATGTTGCATCCATACCAATACTGTGCGATGTGTATCCAATGTTGGCTGCAGTTTTTCGGGCGATGGCGACATAATCTGGAGCATCGATACCGGTTGCAAGTTTCACCTCACCAGCAAGCACAATGTGTGAACGATCTTCTCGACCTTTTACGAGAGTTTCAACAGCAACCTTCGCTTTTGGGTCAAGTGAGAGACAAGCATCAACAATGGCATCAGAAATAGCATCGCATAATTTGTCAGGGTGGCCTGCAGCCACTGACTCAGAGGTAAACAACCAGTTTTGTGCCATAAATGGCCCCTATCCCATCCGCTATTCAAGACTTGCTGTAGGTGTACTCTTCGATACTGCTCCACATCCAGGATGAATCCAAACTTCATCGGATGCGGATTGATGGTAGGTTCGGACAACAACTGAACATCAGGTTCCGATGGTGTAATCATCCTGATAGGCGATTTGGGCATCGGTTAGTTTGTCGATTCGGAAGCCAAGTGTTGCGAGTTTTGTTGTTGCAAGTTCTTCATCTTGCTCTCTGGTAATATCGTAGACTTCAGGACCCATCGAACTCCCGTCTTTTGCGAGACGGCAAAGAGAGAGGAACTGATTTGCAAACGACATGTCCATCACCTCTGAAGGATGTCCTTCAGCAGCGGCAAGATTGACCAGACGACCCCGTGCAAGCAAGAAGATTCGACGACCATCAGGCATGAGGAATTCTTCGTTATCTTGTCGAATGGTGCGGACAGATTCAGCCTGTGCTTCCAAATCTGTAATTTTTATTTCACAATCGTAATGCCCTGTATTGCAGACAATTGCTCCGTCTTTCATAACGGCAAAGTGACGATCAACAATGATGTCTTCCATACCGGTTGCTGTACAGAAGATGTCACCCAAGGCTGCTGCTTCATCCATTGGCATAACACGGTATCCGTCCATAACAGCACGTAGTGCTGCAAGGGGGTCAACTTCAGTGACAATCACGTTCGCTCCAAGCCCTTGAGCACGCATAGCAACACCTTTTGCACAATGCCCATATCCTGCAACAACCATGGTTTTTCCTGCAATCAATACTGAGGTCGCTCGCAAGATACCGTCCATTGTTGATTGGCCTGTCCCATAGACGTTATCAAAATCCCATTTTGTAATGGCGTCATTGACAGCTATGACAGGGTACTTGAGATCACCTGCAGCAGCCATAGCTCGAAGACGATGTACACCAGTTGTTGTCTCTTCAGTTCCACCGATGACACCTTCAGCATATTCTGAGCGGTCACCATGAACCCGAACAATCAAGTCTGCACCATCATCAAGAGTCAGCGTCGGTTTGAACTCGAGCGTCTTATCGATGCACCAATAGAAGTCATCAACACTTTGTCCGTGCCATGCATAAACTGAGTATCCTTCACGAGCAAGCCAAGCAGCGACGTCATCTTGTGTCGAGAGAGGGTTGCAGCCAGACCAGGAGAGTTCCGCACCTGCTGCTGCTATCGTCTCGATGAGGACAGCCGTTTCTTTGGTCACGTGAAGGCATCCAGCCACTCGCATGCCAGCGAGCGGCTTGCTTCGTTCTGCTTCTTCTCTTAAGGCAGAAAGCACCGGCATTCTTGAGCGTGCCCAGTCAACTCTCAGTGATCCTTCTTCAGCAAGCTCAATGTCTCGGACAGCGTAGCCGTCACCGGTATCCAAACCTTCCATAACCTGCCCGGTCGTTTGGGGTTTTTCAACCCATCTTCACGACCATGGGGCTTTGGGGAGGCTATTGTTGCTGTTGCGCTTGAGCAGCATATTGTTGAGCATACTGTGCAGCCGTTGCCTCATCGTAACCTTGCGCTACGAACTGTTGGTAGTACTGATTGTAGTATTGCGTGTACAAATCATTGCTCGCAGCGGGTGCAGCAGCAGCGGCAGGAGCCGCAGCAGCCTGTCCAACATACTGAGCGGCATAAGCTCGTGCGGTTTCCTCAGGATATCCTTGAGCAATCAATTGTTGCACATACTGTTCAGTCATGTCCATCTCTTGTCCATAACCAGCAGCAGCTGCACTCAAGTTGTCGATCTTCTCGCCGCTACCTCCACGGAGGAAGAGTACGGAAACAACGAGGAGCACCAAGACTGAGGCGATGATTCCTATGATGAGCATCATGCTATCGTCTTCTGTTTCTTCGCTTGATTGTTCGTTGTTTGACTGTTCAGTCCACTCGCCGGTTTCTGGGTCGTAGGTCCAATCACCATTTTCTGAAATCCAATCACACTGCAAGGTGGTAGTGTTCCAAACGAAACCACCGCCGGCAAGGGCAGCGCTTGAATTGGCAAGAACGCCACGACAGATACTCAATTTCACTCCTACCGACTTGGTAAGGTTGTCCGACCAACGCTCGTCATCACCTTCGTACACTCGAACCCAAATCTCTACTACTTCGCTTGTGTTGCTGTATCGGTCGCCGATGAAGAGCGACAATTCGAACGATTCTGAGTCGGAAAGAGCTTCCGTTCGGTCAAATCTGTTGTTGGATTGAAGATTGTACTTCTCAATTGCAGATGCTTTGAAATCATCCTTGTTGAATGCTGCTTCAACATAGACTTCACCAGTTTCAGAACCTGAGAGTATGGTTCCAGTAATGGTGTAGGTTTGATCGGAAACAAATCCGGACTCATTTGAGAAATCATCGTATTGGACTTCAGGCATTTCATCACCAAAACCATCAGGAACGACGACGAAATACATTCTGTATTTGTCAGAGAATTTGCCGGATGCGTCGTAAACGCGCAGTTCCATACGGATTTGAGACTCCGCTGTTCCTGAATCATCGACGGTTACGTTCTTGAATCTGTAGGAGAAGAGTCCATTGCTTGCAGCGGTTTCCTCGAATGTGTGACCTTCCAAATTGAACGATGTGTCACCATAAGGCGCATCAAAGAAGATCTTCCATTCGTAGGTGACAATACCGTTGCTTCCGTCGATAGCGTCCGCATCGAAGGATTCACTAGCATCAAAGTGAACAACAAGTTCACCAGATTCAGGTAAAATGATTCGGTTGACGTCCCATTCCGCGCTCGATACGGTCTTCGTTCCAGTGAACTCAATGTTGTCAACATACTCATCTCGCATGTCAATGCTCATGTTTGCTTCAGGTGCAAATGCATCGGCCAGTACATCGTTTGTTTCAACAACTACCGAGATGATTCGAGCGTGACCTGCCTCATCATGAAGCATGAGCGTCACAGTCCATTGCGCACCCTGGAGACAACCTGTTGCTGAAGACAGGTCGGTCTTACAGAAGGTTGCTGTCGGGGACGCTTCGGAGATATGATCGGTTCCAGTCGCCATCGTCTGTCCCATCCAGTCGGTTGGGCCATCAAGAATCCAGTCTGCAGTTAATGGTACAGAGGTCCCTGTCATGTAAGCGAAATTGACCGTCGCATCGCTCTTCATGTAATGCGTTGCGTATCCACCGGTCGATGGGTCGATACCTGGCATCTCATCGTCAATTTTGAGGCCAAGATCTTGTCCCATCGAGCCAAAGCCTTCAGGATACGGCGTTACTGAGAATTCCAACATGTTTCCGAGAAGCGGGAAGGTTGTGCTGTCGGCTCGTGAGGAATACGTTGCAACATCGATGGTCGAGACAATCATACCACCTTGGTAGTAGCTGCACGTACCCATAATGACGTCTTTGCTGTTTTCGCTTGTTCTCAAGAGGCTCTGGAAGTATCCACCGTCCTCCATGTAACCGTTGCAAACACCAGGAACATTCTGTGTGCTGACCGAGTTCGTATTGAGAACCGCAGTTGCAACCGTTCCATCGCCCTCAAATCCTTGGAAGGCTGTCGTTGAAACGTTGTCCATGATTGGGTGGAACGGATCAGCGATGTCGAGACCTGTGTACAGAATCTTCGTTCCGGGTGTGTCTCGGCTCTGAACGTCCATTCCGAACGGCAATCGACCGTTCAATCCGACATCAAGACCGTAAATTTGCGTACCTTGTGGACCAAGGTGTGCTTGGACGGTACCACCAGCGGACATGAACGACTCGAGAGTCTGTCGGTTGGCAGTTGACCCCAATTTTTGATAATAGCCACGGCCACCGCTTTCAACGTCTTTCGCTGCTACATCATCCTGCCATGGAAGGAGAATCTTGTCGTAATGCGTCATCCATCCAGAATCGAGATACGTGGTCCAATCGTTGATTGCAAACTGTGTGTAACTCATTCCTAGCGTTTGCAAGTCTTCCTTGATGGTGGAGGTTCGAGCGGTTGAATCGCTTAGGATAGCAACATCGATCTGATCGGCAAAGGTCGCGTGGAAATAACGAACGTTTCCACTCGGGTTTCCGTTTGCAAGTTCTGCGTGGAAGCTGATGTTGTAGGTATGGCCATCCATCCAATTGTTGAAGGAAGGGAACGTCAAATCAATTCGTTCGTTTGAGGCAAGTGCCGTGGTCGTCGAAGAGGATGATGCTTGATGGACTTGCATTCCGTCAGTTTCGTCAAAGACCGTCATGTAGAACATGTAATCTCCGCCGAGCACTCCGTTTGTTGCCCTGAGGTCCCAACTGTGGGCTAGACTACCATCGATTGGTAGAACACACTCGTAGGTACCATCATCAAGACATGCAAGTGTGCTCGGTTTACCGAGCGTGATGTCGACAGATTCGACGTTGAAAATCACCTGTTCGATGTTGTTCGAATCGCTCAACTCATTGTCACCAAACCAAGGGACTCCCGCTGTCGTGTTGTCAAAAATCGTTTCAGCACGAATCATGTAAACGCCTGAGAAGAATTCGTGGTTTGCAACGGTTGTGGTCGCAACGTCTTCTGCATCAACGTTGGTGCGGGACGTGGTGTAGGAGGCTTCTTCAAAGAACGTAAATTCTTGCAGTGTGATGTTGTTAAACGCCACACCCTTGAAGCCATCGTTGACCCCGTTTCGACCATCGCCATCGCTCTGGAATTCAAAGTTGATGTCAACCGTTGAACCTGCTAATGAGATGCACTCGCGGAACCACTGTAGGCTGTCGGCGGCTGTGTTGTTGAGAACATAAAGATGCGTCAAGTCAATGCTTCTGGTAAGTACAAGATCGTCTGTGTTGAAGAAAACGTTGTAATTTCCACCGGAGCCATCCGTGCTTGATGAATCGCCAATGAATGAGATTTCTGCTTGATTGACGGATTCGCTTGAGTTTGTTACCCCATCATCGTTGTCGTCGTTTCGGCATGTGCCATCCTCGTCGTAATCGTTCCACTGTCCGAGAAGAACCGCTGAGTACGAATCTGAACCCTTGGTGAAGTCGACGTTAATCGATGCGTAGTCGTTCACGTCGACAATCGAGGTTCCATCGACATCGATACCATAGAAGGTGTCAGCGTAGTACTCGAAGTTCAACGAAACGAAATCTCCGGACATTCCTGTCAAATCGACGTTCGGAATTGTGAGCGTTTCATTTTCCCAGAGGTCGCCATAACCTTGCGTAGCAGTATCACAGGGGTGGCCAAACCAATACGCATTGTTGTTGAAGATTGGATCGTTGCACGTGGCTTCGTTGTAGATTGCTCCTTGTGGGTTGCCATCATCGCTGTAGACGTATCCTTCAGCTCCACCTTCGAACGATTCCTTACAGATAACCGCTGGTGCGCTACACAACACATCGGACGGTGTTGCAGAGAAGACTGTCGCTTCAATGTCAAAGTCAACCATGGTATTGCCCCAGTTGTTGGTGACAACATCGATGTCAAACAGCCCTTCAGCATACAATCCACCAGGATTGAAGTACTCGATTCCTTCGATGGTAGGGTCGTAGAGGTTGAACGGTTGTACGTAGCCGATGATGTCATCGTTAACGGATTGCTCATCCCATGCATGATTGCTCAGTGTTGCTGAAATTCGGTAGATTGTATCGTTGAGTAGATTTGCAGAAATGTTTGCAGTCTCTGTTTCACCCGGCCCAAGATTCTGGAGACTGAGTTGGCGCTGAAGCGTTTGTGGGTTCGGGAAATATGCAGTGTTCTGTTTGTAGATGGTAACGTTATCAATGGCATATCCATCACGACCGGTCCACAGCGACTCGTTATCATCAGCGATGGAACCTTCAAACCCGGAACGGAGTCGGAAACGAATGTCGACCGTTTCACCGGCCCATGGTGAAAGATCGAATTCACCGACGCCATCTTGCGTAAAGTTGTCCCATCCATAATATGTACCGGAGCTGTAGAGGCCGTAATAGTAGACACCTTCGGCGACACCTCCGATGCCGTTGATCTTGAACGCCCGATCGTTGTCGTACCCGCCCCAAAGAGTGGAGCCTGAAAGACAAGCACCAGCAACTTGTGCAGAGGTTGGACATGCGATGACCGACCATCCAGTTTCGTCAGACCCGACTTCAATCATCGCCACATCGTCCCATAGTTCTCCAATGAGCCATTGTCCAGTTGTAGCGTCAACAGAACCCAAGGCTCCAAAGCCAAGGTGGCGGAACAACTCAACGCTGAGGAAGGCTCGGTCAGAGCCAGTCAAATCAACATCTGTCAATGTCAAGGCATCGTCCCAATGTCGGCCGTAACCAGACCAGAGGTCTCCACTGCTGTTGGTCTTGTATTCCCCTGCCCACATGAAGTCGGTTGGGTTCTGGTAGTTCGCAGATAGGTTCGGCGCGTTGTTTCCGTCGGTTGCACCCACGGAATTGTTCGTTTCAAGAATCCAGCTCGAGGATTGATCGACATACTCGTCAAAGGACCACGTACATCCTCCACCGCAACCTGTTGCATCTGCAGGAGTATCGAAGTCGTGCGTAAATACTGTGGAATTCGATGAGTTGGCTTCGTCGACGACCTTGAGTTCAACATCGAGCGTCGCTGTTTGTGTGAGCGTGTCCATTCCAGTGTTTGTGACGGTGACATTGATTTCACGAGTACCTTCACCGACTGCACCAAAGAAACGGTCAACAGGATTGATGTCTATGCCAGTAATCGCAATGTCTTTGTTGTCCATTTCGACAACAGTGACATAGTCGTACTGACCATCCCATCCAAGGTTATCAATCCAACTTCCGAAACTGTAGGACGCATGTCCAACAACGATATCAGGTGCAGAGTTCGAAGCACCCGCAAGTTGTCCAACAACGGCGATGTTTGGTCGACGGCCGGCCTCGTAGGAGAGTGGTGTCACGTAGCCACCCGATCCATCGGAGAGGGTGACTTGAACAGTTGTTGGGAAGTTGAGCCAGAAGGAGGATGTTGAACCCCCAGCTGAGTCCGATGTGTTTTGTTGGTAAGCAACGGTTGGGTTGACGAAGTCTGGTTCGCCATCGCCGTTGATGTCTGCGACAGTGACGTCATAGGAGATGTACGGCCCAAAGTAAGCAAGTGTGGGATTCGACCAGGTTCCAACCGTTGATGATGTTGAATACGTGATGTTCTCCAGATTCCCTTGCGTCATAGCGATGGTGTCGATTGTTCCATCGTCATCGATATCACCGATGTCGAATGCTCCAAACGTGTTGGCCATGTTCACGACGTGAGTGTCGATTTGATTGGTTCCGTAAGCATAGGTTGTTGGGAATTGGTTTGAAAGACAATTGAATTCGATGATTGTAACGTTGTCGTCGTTACCCGGGTTTGTGGTTTGACCGGTCGTGTAGTCAACACCTTCGCTCCTTAGGAGCCAAATGTCCTCGTCGACGCAGGTGGTTCCAATCCCTTGTGTTTCGCCCCAATCGCCGATTTCGAGATCTCTGTAGGCGTTCGTGTTCGACGTTCCCAACGATGTTGTCAGTGGCGTTGTACTCGCTCCGATTGGGCCGAGGTAGGTGACGACACGTTGATTTGAGATATCGTTGAGCAGGTCGAGGATAACGACGTCATCGTTTCCATCCTGGTTAACGTCCCCGACGGCGAGGTCCCATGCCCAAAAGTGGGTGAATCGTTGGCCGATGGTGAAGGAGTTGCTGCTGCACCCATCGTTTTCAAGGATGGTCAAGTTACCTGGTTCGCCAGCCGGCGCACCGTTATCGTCTCTCTTGAACGGGTTGTTTCTCTGGAAAATGACGATGTCTGCCACACCATCGCCATCGAAATCACCGACTTCGAGGAATTGAACGTTGGAGAACTCATCCCATTCTGCGTTACGCGA
This sequence comes from Candidatus Poseidoniaceae archaeon, assembly GCA_965662895.1. Taxonomy (GTDB): domain Archaea; phylum Thermoplasmatota; class Poseidoniia; order Poseidoniales; family Poseidoniaceae; genus MGIIa-L2. Next base: position 65,370 of record CBFIJH010000010.1, read on the forward strand.
GGTGTTCTTCGAAACCCATACGTCGTAGCGCTCAGAGAAATCTCCGTTACCATCGTTGAGGAGAATGGAGATGGTGTGCGTACCGTCTGTTGCAATCGCCATGTCGTTGTGACCATCGCAATTGAAGTCGGCAATACCGATGTCAATCGGATCACGATTTGTTGTGTAATTTCGGGCAGCGGAGGCGCTTGCATTGGTTGCAAATGCAGCCGTCGTCGATAGAACCATAATGAGAACGAGGAAAATACTCTGAAGTTTTGACCCGATTTGGTTTGTCTTTGTTTGCATCAATATCACTCATCTAAGCCAGCCATACTTCCACTATAACCCCTTTGATGCCACGCTTCGCAAAAAGGGAGGCGAATGTGCGATAATGCTCGCCAATTCTAACTTAACCAAGCCACCGAGGAGAAGGACCCCAACCGGTTGCATCTCCACCGTGAATCTTGACAAGTTTACCCGCAGCAAAAAGCGAATCGAGCCATACGCTGAGTTCAACACCGGAACGCCCACCGAGCTTGGCTCCTGCGACCTCTTCGATGGTCTCGGTTGCAAGAGCGGTTCGACCCCCTTCTCGCACAACAAGTCGCATCAATTCCTTCAGCCATGCCTCCGCCATCGGATCGACGCTCATCTCGCCTTGGATTGGACGCGGCTCATCAAGTTCTGAGAAAGCATCCATCAGTTCGAAAACGTCGTTCGCACTTGGTGGTTCAAGCCCTATTTTCTCGATTTCGAGTTCGATGTTCAAAGCCCCGATTGGGCGTTTTACGACAGGAATACGGCTTGGATCTGGCTCTGGCCCCATATCGCTTGGAGGAGCGAGCATTGCCCCCTCGCTTTCGTCGTTTTCTGAATCCCCAGCGATCTCATTTGAGGACGGTTTTCCAAGAGACATCATCGTGCCGACATCCGACAGACCAAGATCATCGACAATGGATTGGACCCAAGCTTTCTTGCCTTCAATGGTCACATTCACATCGAGTTCATCGGAGCGAAAGGTGTATTGAACATCGTTGGATGACACGTCACCGACTCCATTTGGTTTCATTTCAAGATGTCGATTCCGAGGTCGCCGCGAGCTGTCGCAGGACGGTGTGAAGGATTCCACCATTGCGATAGTATTCGACTTCAACCGGTGTATCAAGCCGCACAGATGCGTTGAAATCGACGGTTGTACCATCGATGCGTGTTGCCGTGATTGTAAGTTCTTGGAGAGGTTGCACGTCGTTTGTAATTGGAATCGAAAACGATTCCGTTCCGTCCAGTCCAAGGGTTTCATGCGATTCCCCTTCATTAAACGTCAGCGGTAAAACACCCATTCCGACGAGGTTGGATCGGTGGATACGTTCGAACGATGTTGCAAGAACGGCCTTAACACCCAAAAGATAGGTCCCTTTTGCAGCCCAATCGCGTGAAGAGCCTGTTCCATACTGCGAGCCTGCTAAGACGACCATTGGGCCATCGTGGCTCATTGCGGCATCGTACACTGAGGTCACTTCACCGGTCGCATGGTTGAGAGCATAACCGCCCTCAGTTCCAGGTGCGAGTTGGTTTCGTATTCGCACGTTGGCAAACGTTCCACGCATCATGATTTCATGATTGCCTCGGCGACTACCAAATGAATTGAAATCGGCTTTTGCTACTCCGCGCTCGACCAGCCACTGCCCCGCAGGCCCGCTTTCTGGGAAAGAGCCAGCAGGCGATATGTGGTCTGTGGTTATGGAATCACCAAGTTTCAGCAAGACCTTTGCATCGGTGATCGGTTCGATCGGGTCGGCTTCAGCAGAGAGATTCTGGAAGAATGTCGGCAGACGAATGTAGGTCGAATCTTCATCCCATGGATAAAGCGGGCTTGGTTCGGAAGGAATTGAATCCCATCGTGGCTCATTCATTGCATCGGCATAACGTTGTTTGAACATCTCTGGCGTAATCGCAGAGCGGGCCGCTTCAATCTCCGCAGTTGATGGCCATAGATCTGAAAGCATGACTGGAGATCCATCGGTTGCTGTACCAATTGGTTCAGTTGTCAAATCGATTTCAAGCGTTCCTGCCAAAGCATAAGCAACGACAAGAGGCGGGGAAGCAAGATAGGATGCTTTGACTTTCCCGTGGACTCGTCCCTCGAAATTTCTGTTTCCGGACAAGACGCTTCCAACAATTAAGTTCCCTTCATCAATAGCCGCATCAACTTCCTCGGGGAGAGGTCCTGAATTTCCGATACAGGTCGTGCATCCGTAACCAACGACGTTGAAGCCGAGGGCGTTTAGGTCGTCCTGGAGGCCGGTCGCCTCGTAGTATTCGGTGACAACTCGGCTACCTGGGGCTAGTGAGGTGCGAACCCAAGGCTTGACGCTGAGACCAAAGGAACGTGCTTTTCGGGCGACAAGCCCTGCTGCAAGCATAACGTCTGGATTTGAGGTGTTCGTACAGGAGGTTATCGCTGCAATCACAACATCACCATGATTCAAATCATAGATTTCTCCATCGTGTTCAACAATGGCACCGTTGTTTAATTCCGACGCATCAAGGCCATGTCCTTCAAATCCGAGATCGTTGGTGAGGGAGTGAATGAAATGGGATTTCATATCTTTCAGATCAACTCGATCCTGCGGACGCTTCGGTCCTGCAAGAGCAGGAAGGATTGTACCCAAATCCAATTCAAGAACATCCGTATAGGATTTTTCAGCATCGCTTGCATCGTACCATAGACCTTGAGCCTTGGAGAATGCTTCAACACCAGCAAGCGCTTCTTCATCACGACCCGTCAATCGAAGGTACTCGATGGTTCGTTCATCGACTGGGAAAAATCCACAGGTTGCACCATATTCAGGCGCCATGTTTGCGATGGTGGCTCGATCCGCAAGAGAAAGCGCAGCCATTCCTTCACCAAAGAATTCAACGAATTTTCCGACAACACCGTGTTCCCGAAGCATTTCAACGATTCGAAGTGTCATGTCGGTCGCGGTAACACCTTCATTGAGTGTTCCAGTCAAGCGTACACCAACAACGTCCGGCGAGAGCATGTAGATTGGTTGCCCGAGCATCACTGCTTCGGCCTCAATTCCACCAACACCCCATCCAAGGACACCGAGTCCGTTGACCATGGTCGTATGCGAATCGGTTCCGACAAGCGTATCGGCAAGCCAGATGTTGTTTTCAGCTCGTGCTACGCTGGCGAGGAATTCAAGATTCACTTGGTGGACAATTCCTCGAGAAGGAGGTACTGCTTGGAAATTGGCAAGTGATTGTTGACCCCATTTGAGGAATGTGTATCGCTCCATATTTCGGTGGTATTCAATGTCGAGATTGAGTTGCAAAGCATCTGGATTTGCACCGGAGACATCGACTTGCACCGAGTGATCGATGACCAAATCAACAGGGACCTGTGGATTTACTTTCTCAGGGTCTCCACCCATCTGAACCATCGCATCACGAAGAGCAGCAAGGTCAACGACGGCAGGGACACCAGTGAAATCTTGCAAAATGACACGAGAAGGACGGAATGGAATTTCTCCACGCTCACCAGTGGCTTCCCATCCAGCAATAGCCTTGACGTCTTCTTCTCGAATCAAAAAGCCATCACAATTACGCAGAGCGCCTTCCAATAAGACACGCATTGAGTATGGAAGATGCTTGGTGGGAATTCCACCATCGTCAAGGGCTGAAAGGGCGTAATATGTGCCGCCCACGGCAAGTTCTCGCTTCGCTAAAAACGGGTCCAATTCGCTCATCATTCCAAGGGACTCGCGCCCCATTAATCAACCGAACTGTTCAATTTTCTGTAAGGCTTCACCAGAATTTGTACCATGGATCGACTTCTTCCGAACCGACAAAAGTAGCCGACACCAACGTGACTTCTTCAATCGGGCGATCACTGCCATCTGTTGGCACCTCTGCGATATTTGAGACATGGTCGCAGCCGCTTGTGATTTGGCCGAATACTGTGTGAACTCCATCCAACCAATTCGGAGCGCTTTGTCTTGGAATGAGGAAAAATTGACTACCACCGGTGTGTGGGTTTGAGGTTTTGGCCATTGAAATTGTGCACTCTTCATGGAGTAAGCCATTGTCTGCTTCGTCAGGAATGGTGTAAGCAGTTTCACCTTGCGTGCATTCAGTCTCGGATGTCATCTTCGTACCGTCACAATAGCCAAACCACTTCGCAGCGTGACCACCAGTACCGTCACCTCGTGTGAAATCACCACCTTGAATCATGAAGGGATCAAAGGCAGGAGTGTCTTGATTATCACCGATGACGCGGTGAAACGCTGTGTCATCGTAATCTCCATTCTGGACAAGTAGCTTGAAGTTCTCAACATGGACTGGAGCAGCGTCAGGATACAGTTCTATGGTGACTTTTCCGCTCTTTGCCGCACCATTTTCACTCCAAGAAACATCGAACTCGACAATGTCTGTCGCCGTCGATTCTGTGTTTGCAATCGTAATCAATCCAAGAACAAGGAGGAATCCACCGAAGATTGCAAAAATACCTGCAGGGGTTGGTCCCCCATTGTTGAACATTCTTGGAATTACAGTTTCACTGATGCGCTTGTCTTGCATTTCATTGAGAAGTTTGTTGTAAAGAGAACCCGTTTTCTTGTCTTTTGGGTTTTTCTTGCTCGCTTCTCGCAAAAACATTGCAGCTGTTCGATAGTCGGATTTCGAGCCCGTCGATTTTGCGATGTTCCATGTTGCTTCACCGACCAACCGAGCGGTCATTGGTTCGATGGCTTGAGGATCGGCTGCCCTCAAGGTTTGAAGGGCGCCCTCGTTCTTTCCTTTCGTGATGTCTTTCGCTGCTTTTTCCCAAGCCTCGTTCAACGCATCGTCCGCCATGGTCGTCCTGAACCGACTTCTATTTTTGACCTTCACGGATAAGAACAATGAGGTTTTTACTACAACATATTGAAGTGATGAAAGCGATGGGCGTTAACTAAGAGGCCGCGACATGGGTCGCAGTAGCCTCAGGAGACACACGAGATGGAAACCATCGCCAACGACTTCACCATCAACATCGCAACCGCCAACGGAACTGGCTCTCAATCAGCCAACTTGATTCTCTTACAATCCCTTTTCGATATGGGCGTTCCAGTCTCTGGTAAGAACCTCTTCCCATCAAACATCTCAGGTCTACCGACGTGGTACATTGTTCGTCTTTCCGATGAAGGGTACCAAGCACCTGGCGACCGAACGCACATTCAGGTTCTTGTCAATAAGGCAACTTGGGCTGAGGATCTTGCAGCACTCGAACCTGGCTCTGTTGTCGTATGGAACATGGACTCGAAAATGCCAATGGATCGTGAAGACGTGGTCTCCTATCCGGTCCCAATGACGAAACTTGCTCGTTCACTCAGTCCAAAACTCGCCAAACTCGTGACCAACATTGTCTACGTTGGAGTGCTTGCTGAACTTCTTGGCATCACAGACGAAGCCTTGCACAAGGCCGTTGCTGGTCAATTCAAAGGAAAAGCATCGGCGATTGAACTCAACACGACTGCGCTTGGACTTGGACGTGAATATGCACAAGAGAATTTTACCAAGAGCGACCCTTACGTCGTCGAATCACGTGCTATTGAACAAAAGCGGTTTTTCATGGAAGGGAACGAAGCCGTCGCACTTGGTTGCATCTTTGGTGGTGTTCAACTTCTTGCATGGTATCCAATCACACCATCATCAAGTCTTGCTGAGGGCATCATTGGTTGGTTGCCTCGACTGCGAAGCAATGATGAGGGTGAATCGACCTGTGCAGTCATACAAGCAGAAGACGAACTCGCTGCTGCAGGTATGGTCCTTGGTGCAGGCTGGGCAGGTGGCCGAGGAATGACCGCAACCTCGGGACCAGGTATCTCATTGATGCAGGAATTCATCGGTCTTGCTTACTTTGCTGAGATTCCATCCGTCTTTTGGGACGTCAACCGTGTCGGACCATCGACGGGGCTCCCTACACGAACGCAACAATCCGATCTTTCGATGCTTTACGAGGGAAGCCATGGTGATACGCAACACATTGTTATCATTCCTGGAACGATTGAAGAGTGTTTTGAATTTGGCTGGAGGGCTTTCGATATCGCTGAACGCTATCAAACGCCAGTTTTCGGACTTTCCGACCTTGATTTGGGTATGAACCGCTGGGCATGCGAAGGTTTCACCTATCCGGACACACCCATGGACCGAGGCAAGACCATTCGAGAACAGGATGTCTTTGATGCCATGGAGAATTTCGGCCGATACCGTGATCTTGACGGTGATGGCATCCCCTACAGAACGCTACCTGGAAGCGGAATGGCTCCCATTCTCTACCGTGGAACTGGCCACAACCCAGACGGTGTTTATTCCGAAAAGCCCGACGACTATTTCGCCCTTATGAAGCGACTAAAGGACAAAATCAACGGTGCTCGTGACAACCTTCCTGAGCCATTGCTACGCGAGGAAGTTGAAGGCGATGTTGGTGTCATCTACTACGGTAGCATGGAGAACACAATCCAAGAAATCGATGATATTCTTGAAGCAACTGGCTTGAAGGTCAGTCAATGCCGTGTTCGATCGCTTCCAATCCACAGCGAGGTTGAAGCATTCATTCGCCGCCATCGAATGACCATTGTCCTGGAAATTAACCGCGATGGCCAACTTTGGGGTATCTTGCGACGCGAACTTCCCAACGACATTGTTGGACAGGTCCATTCCGTGGCGTATTCGGACGGTATGCCCCCAAGGGCTCGAATCTACGCTGAAAAAATCCTTGAAACAATTGAGGGGGCGAGCCAATGAGCAACAAACCTGCACGAGCCATTAAATTGAACGTTATCAACGAGCCAAAGGACAGTTACACTGGCGGTCCTTCGTCCCTTTGTCCTGGTTGTGGCCACGACCAAATTTCCAATGTCATTGTGACCGCTGCTTGGGAGAATGGAATCAAACCTCATCGAATTGCGAAGATGTCGGGCATTGGATGCTCTTCAAAAACACCGGCCTATTATTTGGGCCAATCCCACGGGTTCAACACCGTACACGGCCGTATGCCATCGGTGACAACGGGAGCTTATGCGATCAACAAAGACCTCCTCTATCTCGGAGTTTCAGGCGATGGTGATTCCGCTTCGATTGGTATCGGACAATTAATCCACGCCATCCGTCGAAACATGGACATGGTCTACATCGTCGAAAATAACGGTGTTTATGGATTGACCAAGGGACAATATTCGGCAACGGCAGATATAGGTTCCAAGAAGAAAAAAGGAAAAGTCAACGAAACGCAACCCATCGATTTGTGTGCACTTGCCATCAATCTTGGTTGCACCTTTGTTGCTCGTTCCTTCTCCGGTTCGAAGAAACAACTGACATCGCTCTTGAAGGCTGCAATGTCGCACAAAGGATTTGCATTAATCGACGTCATCTCACCGTGTGTTACGTTCAACAACAACGACGAATCCATGCGCTCCTACCAATACGTCAAAGAGAACGAAATTACCCTCCACATGGCGGATTACATCCCACACTTCGAGCCAATGGCTGAAGTTGAGGTTCCCGAAGGCCACTTCACGGATATTACCTTGCATGATGGATCAACGATTCGTCTTGAAACGATTTCATCGGATCATGACCCAAGCGATTCAATGGCCGCTCTGACCGCTCTCCATCAAGCAGAAGTTGACAAAAAGCACGTGACTGGGCTTCTCTACTTTGATGCAACCAAGCCTTCCCTCGCCGAAGACCTTGGGCTCGTTGAAACACCGCTTCTCGATGTTGGTGATGATGAACTCCGACCATCAAAAGCGATGCTTGAAACCATTAACGCAGAATTCTTGAATCAATGATGCAACGAATCTCCTAAAAGGGAGCAGGAAGAAGTGAGGATTGTGGACGAGAATATCCTCTTAGGAATTATCATCGCAGGTGGCTCAGCACTCTTTTTCTTGATTCTGTATCTCGTTAACCGATTTCGAAAACGACGAGAATTGAAACAACAACTTGCCCTTCAAAATGCGAGTCGTGCTCCGTTGTCGAGCATGCGGTCTCAACGAAACGATCGTCGAAATGCCCGTCGGCATGTCGTTTCTCGCGGTTTGCAACTGGACCAACTCAGCGATACAGCGAAACAAGCCTATGCGCAACGACAACAGCGTCGTGTGTCCCAGTACACAGATTTGCAGTTGGTAATGGATGAACTGTTCATTCCAGAACGAGACGCTGTCGAAACAGAAGATGAGGAAGAAGAGTCGGTCGAAGATCGATCGACTTGGATTGCCGAGAACGAAGACAATCTCAACACGCATGCAGACCTTGTCGCTCAAGAAGAAGTAGGAACTGGAATTTCTGTACGCCTTACGGATGAGGAAGACCGCGAATTAATGGACCGACTCGCTCGTGAAGGAGGGAAATCCGGTGTTGTTCAGATCAGCCTTGCGTGGGACGATTACAACGATTTGGATATGCACGTCTTTTGTCCATCAGGCGAACGCATTTATTTCAACAACCGAAAAAGTGCTTGTGGAGGCGAATTGGATGTTGACATGAACGTCCGCCCGAAGTCAAAGAAGCCGATTGAAAACGTTGTTTGGACCGATCATGCCCCGGATGGAGAATACAAGATAGGAGTCCATTT
>CBFIJH010000011.1:0-73919 GCA_965662895.1 Candidatus Poseidoniaceae archaeon
ACCAATTTAACGCTACTCTGACATACCCAAATTTGGATCTGTTCAACAATTCAATAGCTACGAATCGTGAATTATACATCTCGGTCTGTAGGGTTAATGATTGTCGGCTCAATGATGACTGGACTACGCCTTATGAGAATACTTGGTCCACAGGGGAACTCCTACCTCACTACTTTACTATGGGTGATGTGATTCCAGTGAAAATCAACGGGGAATTACCGTGCACGCTTGGATTCATAACGGATGCAGGAGGTTCGTGCCAGCAACCACCCGCATGTACAGATAGGATGCTCAATTTGGTTAGTGGAATTTATTCATCGGATTGTCAGTCAGTTCTGATTACCGATGGTACTTCTGAGACGACAAATCACACATTACCAAATGCGTCTTTGATTTTCTTTGATGGAGGTATTTATGGTGACTCAACGATCTATGTTTGTGACGTAAATGCGGACGCATACTTTCATACGTCCCAGTATGGCACACTAGACGTGTACATTCTCGGTCTTGGAACCTCGAACAATCATAATGTTAGTTGGGCTTTCGGCAGTAATTCAAACGAGGGTTCCATTACAACCAGCACAGGCGGATCGTTTCATTGGGATCTTTCCCAGTACTCGGATATATCATTCCTTGACTGGACCGACCCTGATGGCGTCTGTTGATTGAATCTGTATAGATTTTTTCTCACCAAGGTTGGGTTCAGACTCACAAGAGTTCGGAACCTTCAAATGTTTTCCTCGAGGAAGACGGCCTGATGAAACGTGACCTCGTATGGATTGTTCTGGTACTAATTCTTGGGGGCAGTGTTCTTGTTTTACTAAACTCCGACGAGAATACGGATCCGAATTTGAATGATGTCGAACGTATTACTTGTCCAGAAGGCGAGGCTCTTGTTGAAAATACATCAAATACAAATGGATACGATTGCATCCTTATCGATCCACATGATGAAGCGCATACGCACCCTGCTCCAACATTGACGATTACGAATGTGGTCGATAATGGTTCGACCATTGCTATTGACGGGGTTGTTGCACATCTACATCCATCCGAAGTTACAGTGACCGTATCTGTGAATTCTGGTACTGAACAGAGTGTTTCAGTCAATGACCAAGCAGAATGGTCAGTTTTTCTTCAGTCTGATGCAGAAGGTCTTGTTTCTATTTCAGTTACTGCAAGCCATACAACAGAGAATACTGTTTCAGAAGTGACAACGATTGAGGTTGACCGCACGCCTCCAGTCAACGATGATACCGGTGATAATACGAACAATACAACGAACGAGACAGTCGATCAAGGGAACACTACATCCAATCAAACCGATGATGGTCAAAATGGTAACACAACAGATAACACAAACAATACGGATGATGGTGGAAATGAGACAGAGGAGCCAGAGGAACCGACTGGTCCAGTGTATAATTCCTCGGATATGGGTCAATTTTGGATGGATGTCTTCCGATGTCAGCCAGGTCAAAACGTCGTTCCCGTTGACGATTTGACGACCACAGCAACGGAAGCGTTGGAATGTTCCGTGAGTATTACGATGAATGAAACGCACATTACCATCACGAGCAATGGACTTCCCGATCATGATTTCGAGTCAACTTTGGCCTGTTCGCAGGCGAACGATTGTGCTCGAGCTCAGAACTATGAATGGACGATTCCACGGTCTCCTGTCAACGATACAACCGGTGGGCATGATGCAACAAATTGTCCTGAAGCGCAAGGAAACTACGAGTGTGCTGCAGCATTGGGTGAGGTAGCTATTGCCATCAATGGTGTTCCGTTCTATGGTCCTGAGGATGGCCCCGGTGGTGATGCAGTTGCCAGTCACCATGGTGTCTATGTTGAAGATCGGCAACCGATTGAACTCGGTGTTTGTCATGCTCATGCTGGTCAAGGTGGGACCTACCACTATCATGCAGATGCAAATTGTTTGCATTGGCATCCTGAGGAAGGCGAAGATATGTATGATTACGACATCAGTACGCCTACTGTCGTGGCCAACAATACGTACGATGGAAACCATTCTCCGGTCATTGGGGTGGCAATGGATGGGTATCCAATTTACGGTTTCTGGGGTTATGATGATGACATGAACATCGTTGAGATGACCAGTTCATATCGCTTGAAGCCTGGTGAAACTGGCTACAATGGTATCGATGATTACGAATATGTTCCGGGATTAGGCCATCTCGACGTCTGTAATGGCCACTATGGGCCGACTCCTGATTTCCCTGAAGGGATTTATCACTATCATTCAACGATTGTCAATGGAGAGGGCGCCATGGGTTTCCCTTACTTTTTGATCTGCTACCATGGAGAGGCAGAACTTGATGCTGGTGGTGGCGGTGGAGCAGACTGTTCTGGGCATGGTGTCACATGGGGGCCAGGTATTGGTCCACCACCTCCTGGCTGTGAGGGTGGTCCTGGGGCTCAATTGGAGGACGTAGAGAACGCATCACGAACCGTTGTCTCCCCTTGTGCAATGATTTGGTTGCTGTGGTTTGCCTTCGCCATGTTCATGCGTCGAACGTCAAGTGCTCATCAATGGCACAATTTTCGTAACAAATCCAATGGCTTTTGTAACACCATCGTCTGATGAGATACATAAACCGCGGTTTTATTTTCACGACTTTTGATTTTCAATAAACATACTGTCATATATGGTTGTACACCCATCACGGATTATGCTGAACCTAAAAACAAACGACGAAGCTTCGTTTCCTGTCCTTAACGGGCTAGGATTCATCTTTGGACTAATTGGCGTTGTTGCTATCTTCATACAACAATCGCTGACGACATTGCTACCCCTTTTGGTGCCACTTGTGGTGTGCGTTGTACTTTGCACAGTGCTGATCAGGTCCCATCAGAAGACAACCACAGATGAAGAGAACATAACGCCAAGCCCTGTAAGAATTGACATCATGTGATTTTGGCCTTCTTCGAAAGAATATGGCGAACATTGTTGGCTAATTCATTGAATTCAACAAATATGCAGTGTTGATGACTCCTGCAAAGGATACCCAAGCAATGTAGGGCCACATGAGTCGCGATGCGAAGGGTGAAACATCGTGAATAAGGTAGACGTAACCCAAGGAAAAGACGATCATCCCGATAATCATCAACAGAGAGATGAGATATTGTTCCGAATTGAACACAGATGGCCAAGCAAGGTTGAGGGCGAGTTGGATGAGGAAACAGGCGACAATGAGGTTGAATTGCTGAAGTTCGTCCTGTTTGCTGAGAACAGACGTGAAACTGATGGCGAGCGTCGTGTAAAGAACGGCCCAAACAGGACCAACAACCCAACCTGGTGGCTGAAAGAAAGGTTCGTATTCTGAATCAAATGTCACTTGATTCGCCCAATCGAGAATCACTCATCAAGGTGTGGATCGATATCGATTGGAATAAGTTCGTTGTCGTACTCATAGACAGCAATCTTGAGTGGGTCGAGAACGAAGCGGACACTTGCTTCTTCGAGTCCGTAGAGGGAAATGAGTTCGGCCTTGAACTCTTCTCGGAGTTCATCTTCCTTGGCATAAAGTGGGGCGCCCATTCCGATTTGGAGTGCACGTGCACCGATGATTCGAGCTCGTTCAAAACGCGTGTGGAGTCGTGCTGGCTTGACCATTTTTTCACCTTACGACGCTACCGTCGCAGTGTTTCGACTGAGGTCCTGTTCTTCAACCCATCGGAGGGTTCTCATTCGGATTCACGATACAGATTCTTTTGCTTTCTTGTGGTTTGAATGTACATGATGAACGCTGGAATGATTGCTGCGAGCAACAATCCGAACACTGCGATGGCGAGATCAGGCTCTCCCACGTCGGTTGATTGATCTGCGTTGAAATCGTCTGGCCCTTCATCGACCATGTCGTAGCCTTGCGAACTTAGCGATGAAGCACGGGTGAGCGGAATTCGACCGGGAGTTTCAAGTGTGACCACGATGCTTGTCACGTCATCATCCAAGAGATGTGAGATGTTCATTGAACTGTTGTAGACGTGATATGGAATTTCGGTCTCATTTGTACCGTTGGTGGTGTTGAAGACCTCGTTTGTTACGTTCGCATAGACGTGATTGGTGACAACATATTCCTGATTAACGGATGTAAATTCATGCGGACGGTTCTTCGTAATCCACACGTGAACAATATGTCCATCATCGGCTTGCCAAGAAAGCGTTCCATTGGTAAGTTTGACTTCAAGGAATCCGCTCCAATTTCGGGTGAAATTGTCGAGTGTTGCCTTCAATTCATTGGACTGGGACGGGCCTACAAGCAATCCTTCTCCATTCAGGACTACATCAGGAACGCCCCAAAATCCATACGTTTCGTACAATCGAATGTTGGACTCTGAATAGAAATGGAGGTCGGCAGGAGAAGGGTGATGTTGCACGATTGTTGTATCGGTGCGATTGAGCGCATTCAACTCCTCTGAAACCAAGGCACAAGGTTCGCACCAGTCTGCAGAGAAGTACTCGATGAAATGGGTTGTTTCTTGAGCGTCACAAGTCTCGTTTGAAAGGGCACAACCAACATCAATTGTCCGCACATCGTACAATTTTGCTGGAGCATATTCGCCGAAATGGCCAATATGGGCAACGGTTTGAGAAGAAAGAACCACCGTTAGAAGCAACGCTGCCAGCAATACAGTTGGCTTCCTCATGGTTCGTGGACGTAGGGTCTTGTTAAAAGAGGGCTGCCCTCACGGCTTGACATGGACAAGCCTTGGTGGAAGCGACCATCGACGCTCCCTCTTGTTCTCGTGGTTATGGCGTTGCTCATTATCGTGGTTGGTGGAACCATACGTATCCACGATGCGGGAGAGTCATGCCCGGATTGGCCTCAATGTTTCGGAACTTGGGGATTCATGGTCGATGAAGCAGAACAGGCTGCTTATTGGGATGCAAATCCCGATCAAATCGACAGTCGAGGGGCAGATCATCGTTACACAATCTTCGAAATTTTTGTTGAATGGTTCCATCGCCTCCTCGTTGGTATCATCGCTGTTCCAATACTCATCAATGCGATTGTTGCGCAGAAACTCAAATCAGAATACGGTGAAGGTTTGAGAAATCTTGCTGTTGTTTCAGGAATCCTTCTGGTGATTCAGGCCATCGCTGGTGCCATTACTGTCTATTTCGATAATGCTGACTGGACGGTTGCGATGCATCTTTCCTTGGCGAGCATCTTCACCTCATTGCTCGTCTGGCAGTACATTGCCATGCGTGCTCATGAAGGAGCGAATTGGGCGTTTCTTTCAACTTCAACGGAGTTCATAAATCGACAAAAGAATCGATTGATCAACATCACTGCTTCTGTTTTCATTCTCTTGATTCTCGGTGCGTGGGTTTCAAGCACAGCTGGCGGAAATTACAATCAAGCCTGTAACATAGGTTTCCCAGACGGTTGGCCAAAGTGTCAAGGCTCGATTCTACCCAGCATCGATGGTCCAGGTATCCTTGTTCAAATGGTGCATCGATTTGGTGCGGCAATCGTTGGTCTTGTCCTGATTTTAACTGCAGCAAAAATCCGAGTTGATGCGCGTGACTTCGGAGAGGGCGAGGGATTCTCAAGAGCAGCAGAGGTTGTAACCGGCTTTTGGATTCTGAATGTATTTGTCGGCGGAATGTACATCGTTCTTGCTGATGCGAAAGAGTTTCCAGAATTCATTTCATTGCTGCATCTGGTGTTTGGTGTAACCTCGTTCATTGCTGCTGCGGTAACGCTGATGATGCTCAGGCTAGCATATCTTCGCAAAACTGATGTCGTCGGTGAGCAAGAATGAGTGAAGATCAACCCTCTTTGGTTTCGCTGTTTATTCGTTTGATGAAACTCCGAGTCATTGTCCTCCTCCAAATTACGGCCATTTGTGCGATTCTTGTACACGATTCGCTTGCACGTTATGATCTCATTGACATTGAACGGACGTGGCTCGATACGCTGTGGGCCTCATTGGTAACGCTCGTGGGAGGAACACTCTCAGCAGGGGGGTCAAATGCAATCAACATGTGGTACGATCGAGACATCGATACAAAGATGCGGCGTACACAAAACCGTCCTCTTCCGAGGGGACAACTCCAGCCTAGGACCGTTCTTTTGTTTGGAGTTCTTATTTCAATAACGGGTTCTTCGTTGTTCCTTCTGCTTCATTGGAAGGCTGCATTTTGGTCGTTCTTTTCGGTTGGATTTTATGTGTTCATATACACCATGTGGCTGAAGCGAAGAACACCTCAAAACATCGTTATCGGAGGTGCAGCAGGTGCCACTCCGCCCCTTATTGGCTGGGCAGGAGCAGCTTCAGCGTCAATCAATTCGATGAATCCGTTCGATCTTGGTTCACCAATTCCATGGATGCTGTTCGCTTTGATTTTCTTTTGGACTCCTCCACATTTCTGGGCACTTGCCTTGTATCGTTCAGGAGAATATGCAAAAGCAAATGTCCCGATGATGAATGAAGTGAAAGGTGCAAAACGGACGTTGACCGAATCAAAAGTCTACTGTGGAGGACTGTTTCTGCTCGGATCAGTGCCGTGTTTTTGGCCAGAGTCGGGTCTTCCGCTCCTCTGGGCATTCGTTGCAGGGGGGCTCACGATTTGGTATGCCCAATCCGTTTGGCAAATCGATGTTGATGAGCCGCTTGATGAAAACGGACGAATGCCAAAAGCTGCGAAGTCCTTCTTCCGTTCTCTTGCTTACCTCGGAGCGATGTTCTTTTCTCTTGTCATCATCTCGTTCGTCCCACCAAACTGGTTGGGAATCCTTGGTCCGTTAGGTTAAGTGGCGCGGTGAGGGAGATTCGAACTCCCGAGGGACTTAACCCACTGGATTAGCAATCCAGCGCAATGGCCAGGCTATGCGATCACCGCAGCGAAGCGAGCCACCAGCAGTTGAGTCATGAATATGACGGTTCGGAAATCCACGAAATCAATCGAAGAACTCTTCGAAATCATCAGCCATATTCCGTGTCGCAGCATTACGTTTCCGTGCTTCCATAACACGCTTTAATCGAGCACCTCGCTTGATTGTAATCGGAATAAACAAGGCATTGAGAACGACGAGGACAAGCACAGCGAGACCAGCTGTTTGGAATTCGCTGACCTGTGTGTAATCGAGGAAATCTTGCAACCATTGCATACCTAGAGGCGGCTCTTCAGGCTCTGGTTCTTCGGGTATGATGTGTTGGTTGTAGTTCCACCATTGATCCTCCATGTAAACTCTCAATATGTTTCCATTCGGAAGATCAAACGTGTTTTCATTTCCGCTGGAATCAATTGGTGCAAGCACGTAATAGTACGTTCGCAGCGGGCGAATTCCGTCGATTTCTAATCCAGACTGATTAAACGACCCCTGTTCTCCGGGTGTCCCTTCGAGATTGGTTTGAATTGGAGTTGCGAGTTTGAGATCAACCGTACTTGGCTGGACTTCCATGCGATACAGGTTCCACTTGACTCCATCCAACTCGCCGCTGGCTGGCCATTCCCAAGTCAAGTTTAGCTCGTAACATGCGTTCCAGTTTCGCTGCATGTTGAAACAATCTGTCGAATTGGTAAATCTATAGGTGTGTGAGAACGAAGATATTTGCGTCGATGGTGCGATTGCATCACCGCAGATTCGCGACTCTCCGGATTCGACTGGAACGTGGATTCGAGACATATCCAGAACACCTGCTCGGTTCGAAGGAACAATGGCATACGATGCGCATGTTCCTGTAGGAAGTGGTGTTGGGTCGACCCACGCTTCCGATTGTGCAGAAATTGAATCCCAAGGTTCGACTGAAAGTAACTCTTCCCAAACATTGGCGTTTGTTTCAACTGCGGGATCAGGGAAGGTGGCATCGTTCTGAGAAACGCTCAGCAGTTTGAAAATCTTGAATCCACCCAAATATGGATTCTCTGTTTCTCCTTGGGCATTCCATACGAGCTCAATTGTTCCTCCTGCCAGTTTGTTGTGTGAGAGGTTGTCGAGTGATATGTCGGGTAGTGGCAACGATCCAACGACCAATAAGACCATGTTCGAATGGATGCGAACACTCAAGTTCCCATCCCCGAGATATTCAAATTGATCGGGCAATTGAAGGTTTGACCAAAGCGAGGCATCAATCGAAGGAAGCGATTTAATTTCGACAGACTCGTGAGGGATCGTGTCAGGTAGAAGTTCAGAAAGATTGATGTTAAGGTCAATCGATTGAACCTGAGCAGGTTGCTGTACATCATCGAGTTGCAGAAGTTCAAATTTCAGCAACATCAAGGGTTCTTTTCCACCCGGAGTGTTGTAATTCATACCATCTTTCGGGTATTGGACGTCGTAGAAGAAACTCGCCTCATCAAAGGATACTGCTGAACCGGTCATGAGGGGTTCTTCTTGAATGAGGATTTCATCAATTATTCGAATCATAACTGTGGTATTCGCATCATTGCCTAACACATCTTCGACTTTAAGTGAAATCTCGTACTCACCAAGCGGATAATCCGAGGCATTCAACGTGATTGATTGGTTGTCGCCAATCTCAAACACACCTTGCAATTTCCATTGATAGAAGAGGGGTTTCGGTGCAACATCGTTGGTGAACGCTGAGAAAATGATTGTGTCCGCTGTTGTGAAAATTGCTGAATTGGAGTTCATGGTGATGATTGGAAGAATTTGCCCGGCCTGAATTGAGGTGGTCTCGAGCAGTGTGTTGTCCGAAGGACCGGTATCGGACCGTCCATCAAACACAGTCGGAATATCGACTCGAAACACCTTTCCGTCGCCTGTGTGGTACAAGTCAAACATACATGTCGAGGATTCGCTCGGATTGAGTTTTGTCAAGTTGCACGTCTCAATATACTCGGATTCTCCAATGGCATCAAACAACTCAAATGTGACGGTAATATCTTCCGCAGAGATATTGCCAACGTTCTCAATCTCGACAGAAAGCATGTCTTCGCCGTAGAAATAATTCGGTGCGAAGGCGTTGTGGGAAGGGTACATACTTCCAACCCGCAGGTCCAGGGTATTGTCAAGAACAATCTCAATTTGCCTGAGGTTGTTTTCTTCGATTAAGTCTCCCTGGAAGGTGCTTGTGCTATCAATGAGCCCGAACTCAAAAACATACCTTCCTGGATCAGAATAGTTGAGAGCTGGAAGTGTGGCTGTGAACGGTTGTCCGTAACCAGCTGATGGCAAATTGGATACACTCACGTTCGAGGTTGCTAAAAGGTCCCCACTGAGTGAGAGTAGATTCCAGCCCATGTACCCAATGAATCCACAAGAGCTGCAAGAATTTACAATCCCATAAATGCTCATGACGTAGTCCTGGTCGGTGTTAAGAACGTACTCACCGTTGTAGGAGTTGAGGTTCGCAAGCGTGTCGCGTGGGTCTTGATTCTGGTTGATTGAAACGTCGCTGTATTGGTCGGTGACGTTGAAGTTGTATGAAATACTGTCATCCGTCGAATCGACGTCTGCAACTCTAAATTTGTAAACGACTGTGTAACTGCCGATGATTCCATTTGGGAACCATTGGCTTTGGCTGGTAAAGTTACCAACATCACCGTTTGAGAGGCCATTCACGCTAATTTCGCCATTCGCAAGGTTGGTCGAGATGCAATTTGATGCGGACTTTATGTCTTGACAGATGTACCAGTCGATGATTCTTACAGAATCTTGCGCCTTGTAACCTTGATTTTCGACTTGGACTGAGAACGTGATCGCATCAAAAGGCGGGTAGTATCTGTCTTCAAGTGGAGCGTTTTCAGATAGAATTGCCAAGTCGACTTGTTCAACTGCTGCAGCATTTGGTACGGTAAGAACAGCCGAGAAGAGCGATATTGTCATGAGCAAAATCAGGCTAATGCCTGTTTTTTCCTTTGCAACAGCCATGGGCTCCGCTCCTGTCATCATACAATGGTCGCATGGATGATTCAAAGACTCATCGCATGAATCAGGGTGAAAACAACCAGTTCGGAACGTGATGAATATTGGCAACGTTCATGACATACCTTGTCGTGGTCAACGCATGACAGGAGGCAGTTGGACACATCTTCGAGATGATGAAGATGGTTTGACAGCAGTCATAGAATTCCTCTCGGCGTTCACATTGTTCCTCATGATTCTGACTGCGTTTATGTCGCTCGCCCAACTCGAGATGGGCTCGAATGATACTGAAATCGATCAAGTTGACCAGGCGGTTGTGTCAGGGCTCGATCGTTTAACAAGCAACTCTGGATGGTTTGTACCGAGTGACGGAAACGAAGGTTACGATTATTCCAACTCGACAGAGGACTGGCATTTGCAATCAGCAGAAGCACTGGAGAAGGGTCGGGTTCAGACCGGTTTAATGCTGAACAACCAACTGGACATGAATCGAGTTTCTGCGCTCTCCAATGTTACATTGACGAGTTTCTCGAACGGTCTTGGATTGGATGAGGGCATGACTGCCTTTTTGCGAATTTCTATCCACGCATCCAACGACGAGGATCGTATGGGGGTGAATCTTTTCGAGGGCGGTGCAAGTTTGAACACTGCTCGAATGGCCTCGACGGCGTCAAGTACGGTTCGCATGGGCTCGGAGCTGGCTCTCGTCACGCTTGAAGTGCATGATGCTGGACGAACAAATGAAAACCTCATTCTCACGGAGGTCATGGCAAGACCAGTCAGCGGCGGACCTGAATGGGTTGAAATTTACAACGATAACGCATTCGCAACAAGCCTTTACGGCTGGTCGGTTAATGCAACTTCCGTTTCAACCTCCAACGAAATACTTCTTCAAGGCGGTGTTCTGCAAGGATATTCTGTTGGAATCTTCACAGGTTCGATAACTTCGCAAGAGAACGGGAATGCTTCTCAAATCTTTGACTTGGGTCAGTACGGTTTGCTTGGTACAGGCTCCATGAATCTTCTTGATGATGGTGCTGGAACGGTTGCACTAAAGTTTACTCGCCCAGGTCAAATTACCCCAATCACTGTATCCATCGCTGAATGGGGTGGACAAACCGGCCTGCTCATGGGATTGAATCAGGTCATCGTTTGGGAGGGTGGAAGTACAACATCTTCCACGTCATGGTCGGTTCAATCAAACCCCACGCCTGGCGATGTGTTCTTCTGAACCATCAAATGCTTCATGAACTCGATGCAACTGGGTCAAACGATAGCCGTGCAAGCCGCATCCACATATTCCAGAGACCGCTGTGTGACCGGCATCCATGGTCTCGATGAGATTCTTCGTGGCGGCATCCCGTACGGTTCAACAGTGCTTGCATCCGGAACCTGCGGTTCTGGAAAGACAACGCTTGGTATGGAATTCCTTGTTCGAGGCGCACTTGCTGGTGAAGCATGTGCGCACTTTACAGCGACTGAACCCTCGGTGAAATTGCTTGAAAATATCCGTCAATACGCCTTTTTCGATATGAATATGGTTGACACTGGATTGATCAACGTTTTTGACATGGACGTTTTGTACTCTTGGCTCGGTTTGGACAAATCAACATTTGATTTGGACGACGTCCATGCATTGATTAAATCCATTACGGACATCGTCAATACGATTGGTGTTACTCGCCTCGTCATCGATTCGGTTACGACGCTGTGTTACAAAATCAAATCCGAACAATTGATTCGAGATTTCCTGTTCACGCTCGGGAAAAAACTCGCAACATTGGGTTGCACAACCATCCTCATCTCAGAAATTACATCCGCAACAGAAAACGCTCACTGGTCGTCGTTCGGTGTTGAAGAAGCAATTGCAGACGGCATTGTCGTGATGGGTGATGTCGAGCGTATGGGCCATTTGTTGCGATTTCTTCAAGTTGTCAAGATGCGTGGTACTGCGCACAGTCGTGCGAAACATGCCATCGAACTCACACCCCTCGGTGTTATGTTAACGCCGATGCTGAAGTGGGGTGCTCAAAGTGATAAAACAACGAAGTGGGGTGCTTGATTATGTTTGAGCTCGATCAACGAATTGCAGAGCAACTGTCGACCATCTCGCTCAACAGTTCAGTGCAAGTCCGGTGTGGAAATTCAAATGCCTTCATGGTTACTGCAAGCACAATGCTCCCGCTTATGCAGATGTTTGAGATGGGAGGAGTCTACATCTCTGCGAGTCGAGGGGCAGTTGAAATCATTCAGGCATTCGAATCCATCGGCGTTGATGTTTCCAACATTCAATTCATTGATTTGGTTTCTTCAGGTATCCTAGGCGGAACCGATGTCACCTACCCAAACATCCATTTTGTCGATAGCCCGATTATGCTCGAATCCGTCCTGCTACGCACACTCTATATTTTGCGAACGACAACAACGCAGCGAAATTTTGTTTTCTTGGACAGCGTGAACGCACTGGCAATTTACAATGAGGACCGAATGCTTGCCGAGTATCTGCACACGTTCATCAACACGTTTCGACAGCGTGAGGTTCTTTCAGTTATTCTCAATGTACCGGATCAAACGCCTCCTCTCGTTCTTTCGAATCTTGACCTGTACTGTACAGATTTGGTTGACCGTGGACAGGTTGTCATTCATTGATGGAGTGGAAAGCATGCGAAAGAACATCACATTCGATAAAGACGATGAAGAATTCTTTGGGCAAGTTGGCTCATTCGGCGTTCCGAAATTCGACAACGAGATGCGCGGCGGTGTTCCTCGAGGTTTTACCATGGTCGCGTTTACTGAAACAGGGTCAGGAGCAGAACTTTTTGCGAAACAATTCGTCTCACCTGCTGAAGAATCCGAGAACACACTTTACATTTCAACAAACGAAGCCCAACCAGAAATTGTTCGTGTTTTTCAAAAGTACAGTTGGCCACTCGACATCAATGTCCGAACAATTGGTGAAGAATACAATGCGAACGTCTTGGAGCGCGAACTTCTCGCTAGTCGCTACCGGCTTGAAGGATTCCGACTTGAAGACATCCAACGGCTTGCACAAACACGTTTCGTTGAGGATTCAACACAGGATTATCTCACAGAAGTGACGAACGAGATCATGGCGCTTGGGCCATATTTCAGAGCGGGAATCGATAGTCTGGATTTCTTCCTACAACGAGACGATCCAGGTCGAGTTGTTGCAATGATTCGAATGCTTCAAGCACACACACAAATGTATCGTGGTCTGTTGTTGATTATGGTCTCAGTCAATGGTTTACCAGCTTCAGTACGCCAAGAACTTTCAAGCATTGCTGACATGGTCCTCACGTTTGGTGTACGAACCATTGGTTCGGATTTTGAAACCTCAATGATCGTATCGAAATTCCGAAACGCTCCTGAAAATCTCAAAATGCTGGTCTTCCGTGTTACGCCAGAAGAAGGAATTACGCCAGAAACCGTCGAACGTATCGCTTGATGTGTTTTGTGGACGAAGCGACACGTCCAAAGAGGGCGAATGTTGGGGTTGAATCATGTCGAAGCGGGCAGCGACGGGTGGTTACGACCCATCAGGAATTGATTTGGACGCTTGGACCGAATTGGAAGAGCAACTTGAAGCAACCATTCCAAATTACGATCGTGTCAATCGATTGATGACTTTTGGACAAGATAAGCGATGGCGTCGAAACGTTCGCAATCATGCAACGAAGGGGATGAAGGTTCTCGAGGTTGGTTGTGGCCCTGGAAGTTTTGCAGAAGATCTCGTCGGTCTTGATGTGACCTGCCTCGACCCTTCCGAAGCGATGCTCAAAGTTGCAAAGAAACGGGTTGATGGCGCTCGAGCATCACGTGGAGAGGCTCCAGCAGCCTACGTTCAAGCGCTCGCCGAAGACATTCCGCTTGAGGATAATTCGTTTGATATGGTCTTCTGTCTGTTTTCTTTTCGTGATTTTCAAGACAAAAAGAAAGGATTAGAGGAAATCTTTCGCGTCTTGAAACCTGGTGGCCAACTGGTGATGTGTGACGCTGGAAAGGCGAACTATCTCCATGGTCTCACTGGCAGAATTTGGATGAGCACTGTGGTTCAATGGATGGCTCGATGGGTGACAAAAAGCAAGGATCATCCCTGGAAAGGCTTAGCTCGATCCTACACACATTACGGTACCAACAAATACTACAGAAATATGATGAAAGATGTAGGTTTTCAGGAAGTGTCCGGCCGGCTTCTCTATCCATTCATGATGTCGAGCCGATTCCGTGGACGAAAACCCCTGTAGTTGTGGCATGACTCCTTCCTCGACACAGGAAAGCCGCGTGAAGGGGGACACTTTTACAAGAAACAAAGCATCTATTCTATTCTGAAGTGACAGAAGATTGTATGAGGGAACATTGAATATCTAGCGAAAAGTGTCGATAATTACGTAGGGAACGAGAGATAGTTGGAACGACTGTCTCCTCCCAAAGTACAATACGCAGCGACACCCCATATCTGTGTCAGGGAGAAGGATTCGATGAAAAAAATATTGAAGCGGATCTTGCCTCGAAAAGTACGACACTTTTTGCATACATTCTCATTGGTCAAAATAGCCACTGAACCATTTCGAGAAAGAGAGTGCAATATTTGCAATTATGAAGGTTATTTCTCCGTTATTGGCCGCCCCCTTCGACTCGACGCGCTCTGTCCAAAGTGTCATTCATTGGAACGGCACAGGCTACTGATTCTTGCTGTGCAAAGAGGCGATATTCCCCAGCTCGAAAACGACAATTCCGCAGTTCTGCATTTTGCTCCTGAATCCAGTTTGGAGCAGGTTTTCAGAGGTCGGTTCAAGAAATATGTCACTGCAGACTTTTATCAGGATGCTGATCTTAAACTCGATATGGAAAGCATCGATTTAGGAGATAAGCAATTTGATGTTATCGTTGCGAATCATGTTCTTGAACACGTGGATGACAAAAAAGCGTCAAGAGAATTATCGCGTGTTCTTGTTGATGGTGGGATTTTGGTATGCCAAGTTCCAATCATTGAAGGATGGAAGTCGACCTATGAAAACAATTCGATAACCTCGGATGAAGAACGATGTTTGCATTTTGGACAAGGCGATCACGTCCGATACTATGGTGAAGATTTCCGAGAAAGAATAAGTGCTGGTGGGTTTAAACTAATCAACGAATTTACGGCTGAGGGTGAAGACGTCATTCGTTACGGGCTTTACCGGGGCGAGAAGACGTTCGTTTTCCAAAAGGTTTGATCAGGCTGTTTGGAGTAACAAAGCATTTTTCACTTTTCTTAAGGCGTAAAAATTATTCAAAAGCCTCTGGAGATGGGAAGCTTCAAGAAACGCCGCAGCAATCGAAGCACAGGTTCACGGTGTATGTCTATTTCAACGGCATATACTGCAACAACAGCCACAAAGATTCTTTGAACGAAGGACTCCATTAGCCTCATAAACCCCCTTCTTGTCGACTTTTTCATAGTGGTTGTCATGGGTATGGAAAAAGTCCTCCAAAGCATCAAAAAAGCAGAGCAGGCTGCTGAACAGACGCTCGCTGATGCACAATCCGAATCAAGCCGCATCCTAAGCGATGCTCGTCGTGATGCTGCTGAAATCGTTGCGAAGGCAGCCGAGGAAGCGCAAGCATCTACCCAATCCACACTAGATTCGGCAAAAGACGCCGCAATGAAGGACGTGAAATCTGTTCAGAAAAAAGGCGCTAAGGACGTTGAGTCAATTGAATCAGGTGCTGGTTCCAAACAAGATGCTGCTGTTGCACTTATCGTCGAGAAGTTGCTCAATCAATGAGGTGATACTATGTTCTCGACGGTACCAATGTCACGATTGACGTTAGCAGCACCTGTTGACGTCATGGCTGATGTTGTCCGAGCATGCTCTGACTTGGGCTGCGTGCACATCGAAGACTACACACAATTCGAAGAGGGCATCGGAGTTGGGCATGCGATTCAGAACGACGATGCAAATCAGATTAGTGCAATGCTCGTGAAAGCTCGGTCGGTTCGATCAACCCTCTCTGTTTTCAATTCCAAAGGACCTGTATCTGCTCAATCTGCAAAGGCCCTCTCGATGAAGTTTGAGGAAGAACTCGACAACGCCCTCGCTTTGATTGAAACCGCTCGAGAAGCCGAGTCGGAAATCGCAACGCTATCGGATCAGGCTCGGATTTACGAGAAACTCGCCCCTCTCAACATCTCACTCGATCTCCTTTCAGGTTACTCTGGTCTCGAGGTTTATGTTGCAGAGACAGCCAATTCATCAAAGGCATCAAAGGTTTTTGCAGATATCAAAAACGACATTGAATTCATAGCGCCAGCAGGACTGGTTGCCGTTGCTTGCGCTCCGAACATGGCAGCAGAAGTCCAGATTGCACTTGCTGAACTTAACGCAAAAGCAATTCAGTTGCCGTCGGGCGAAGGAAAGCCACAACAGCGTGCCAAAGAAGCCAGAGATTCGATTGCAAAAGCCGAGCAAAAAATCGAATCGGCCAACAAGAAACTCGATGCGTGGGCAAAAAAGCATGGATCTGATCTGGTCATCGTTGAAGAATACCTCCAGCGCGAGGATGCAATCTTTACTTCTCCAACTTCACTCGCCGTCTCCAACCAAGCCTTTGCACTCGATGCATGGATACCGACCGAGAATTCTGAAAAAGCACGCTCTGGTCTGAAAAACTTGGTTTCACACCTCGAAATCGAAGAGCACGTCGACGACCATCATCACCACGATGGCCACGACGATCATCATGCAGAACCAGAACCTCCAATCGCTTATCAGAACGGAAGCACCGCTGAGCCGTTCGAACTCGTTGTTGACCTCGTCGGCCGGCCGAAGTATGGCACCTTCGAGCCGACAACACTGATTATGATCACACTCCCTCTTCTCTACGGACTGATTCTCGGTGACTTTGGGTACGGATTTGTCATCGTTTTGCTTGCCCTTTGGCTTCGTTCTCTCCCGTTCGCTAAGGAACCCATGGGCAAAAATGCAACAACCGTCCTCTTATGGATGGGCATTTGGTGTATGTTTTGGGGCTTTTTGTTTGCAGAAGGCTTTGGCTTCATTTGGGATGGTACGGGTCACGTGATGGGCGATTCATCCCCTTTGATTCCATTCTATGAGTGGACACAAGACCTAACGTATTCCTTCAAGAAGAGCGATATTGGAAAAGCGCTTGGTTTGACGCATACTTATGTTCCTTTCCATCGAGCCGATAGCGCCCTCACCGACTACGTTCTTGTATCGGTCTATGTTGGTGTTTTGCACCTCTTCGTGGGATTCGTTATCGGGTTCTTCAATGTCATGAAAGGTCACGGAATCGTCGCAGCATTCTTCGAGAAGGGAAGCTGGCTCATGATTCTGGTTGGCGGATTCCTCCACATCTACGGGTTCATGAAGGGGAACAACGATGTCCTTGAAGGAACAATTCCTGGATTGATTGTTCTCCTCGGAATTGTCGTGCTCATTATTGCCCTCGCAGTGTTTGAAGGCTTTGGGTGGGGCGGTGGCATCATCATGGGGCCAATCGAAACATTCGGACTTCTTGCAAACACGCTTTCTTACTTGCGAATTATGGCCGTTGGAGTTGCAGGTGTGAAAATTGCCGAAATCAGCAACAATATGGGCTTTGCATCCATGAGGGATGCACTTTCTGCAGGCGATTTCGCCCTCGTCCCAATTTTCTTCATTCTTTGGATCGGCATTCAAGTATTTGCAATTGCCCTCGGTCTACTCTCACCAAGCATTCACGCAGCCCGTCTCCACTTTGTGGAATGGATGGGCAAGTTTTACGATGGCTCCGGCAGGGTCTTTTCCCCGCTGGGTGGCCAACCTCTCCACGTGGAGGGGAAAGCATAGTCCACTGGACATAAAATGGAGGTAGAAAAAATGAACAAGAATACCCTAAAAACAAGCCTACGAATGATGATTGTACTTGGCGCACTTGTCCTGATTGCTCAGGGCGCTGCTGCAGCCAATGTCGATACAGATGGTAACTACGACGACTGGGCCAAGTACTTGGGAGCAGGTATTGCTCTCGGACTTGCAGCGGTTGGTGCTGGCCTTTCCCAGGCCGCAATCGGTAGCGCTGCTGTCGGTATGATTGCAGAAGACGGATCCAAATTCGGACCTGCACTCATCTTCACGGCTCTTCCTGAGTCGATTGTTATTCTCGGTGCATTGCCACTCTTCCTCTGAAGATTGGCTCCGAAACAGACCCGTTCTGTTGTACCGAAGGAGATGATATTATGACACTTGAAACACTTGCGAAAGACATTGCAGCATCTGCTGAATCACAAGCGAAAGCAATGCTTAAAGAAGCGAAAGCAGAAGCAAAGACAATTGTCGAAGAAGCTGAAGCAAAGGCAGCATCCATCCGTGATGAAGCCCAAGCCCGTGCTGAGCGTGAAGCAGAGCAAATCTCTCAGGAGATGGTTGCGAGCGCTCGACAAGGGAACCAGAAAGAACTGCTCATCGCTCGACGTAGCGTCCTTGATGCAACGTTGGATGCAGCAAAGTCACAACTCGCCGATCCGGGAATGAAAGGGCGTGCAACGCTCCTTAAGTCCCTCCTCAAGCGAGCGAATGATGTTTCTGGAAAAGACTTCGTTCTTCGACCTGTCTCTGTCGATGTTGCTGCGTTGAAAAAAGAAGCAGGCTCTCGAACCATCGGAGAAGAAATCGATGGAATGGGCGGATTTATGATGGAAGCTGCAGATGGTTCGGTCTCGTACGACTTCCGATTTGAATCGCTTCTCAACCGCACATGGACTGAAGAGCGTGCAGCGATCAATGAAACACTGTTTGGATGAGGGATGAAGATGTTGTCAGGGAATGTACCTTATGTTGCATCACGAGCAAAGGCTCGTCGACAAGCACTGATGGACAAAGCCCGACTTCGTCAACTCATCAATCAATCGACCGAACAACTGATCAACACGGTTTCCGACAGTGGTTACCAAAGCGAAATCAACCTCTATGCTTCCAGATACACTGGCAGCGATCTTGTTGAAGCGGCACTGACGCACAATTTGGAGAACGAACTTGACAACATTCTGTCGCACTGTCGCGGAAAAGTTCGGAAAGTGGTTGAGATTTACTCAAGTCGCTATGAATATCAAAACGCAAAAGCGGTGTTACGAGCGGTTGCCAACGGTATCGAAGCAGAGAAACTTAGCAGAGACATTCTTCCAGATTTGAATGAAATCAACACACCGTGGATCAAGATTCTTGAAAGTTCGGAAGACCTTCGTTCAGCGGTGCAGCAGATGCGTCGCAAGTCGTTTGGATCCGCTTTGCTCAGTCTTCCTGAAGATGCTCGACTTGCGCACTATGAAGATGCGCTCGATCGACACTACTTCGCAACCTCGCTCAAAGCGCTGTCGCACAGCAGCAACGATACACGATATCTTCGAAATATCCTCGGAACAGAAATCGACCATCGAAACATCCTCAACATCCTTGAAGCATCCGCATTCGGTATACAAGGGAATGATTTGCTGGAAGAACTTCTTCCAGGTGGTCGTTTGTTACCGAAGCGTTCCCTGTCTGCTGTTGCAAACGGGGGTAGGGCTGCCATGCTCGATGTGTTGAGAGGCAATGCAAAATTCGACATTGCTGGTTTTGAAGAAGCCCTACAGAAGTCAGAGGCTGAGCGTTCTCTTGATTCGGTCGTAACTTGGTTGCAAGCAAGAGAATATGCGCAGATGCAAAAGATGAGCTACCTCCATCCTGTATCTGCGTTGCCCATCGTCTACTACATTGCCATGAAGGTCAAGGAGGTCACAGATCTCCGTATGATTGTCCGTGGTCGTTTTGCAGGTTTGCCGCCTGAAATCCTAGAGGCTCACATTCTATGAGGTGAAAACATGGAAATTGCAGTCGTAGGATCACCAGAATTTACACTCGGATTCCAGCTCGCTGGTATCTCGAACCTTTACAATCCAGAAGGTGAAGAAGAACACGTCAAAGTGTTCCGTAGCCTTCTCAATGCAAAGGATGTTGGAATTGTTGTTGTTGACTCCGCAGTTCTCGCATCCTTGCCAGACCGGTTGCGTTCGCAATTATCTGGTTCTGTCTCGCCGACGGTTCTTGGAATCGGTACGGATGAAGACAACACGCTCCGAGAAACAATTCGAAGAGCAATCGGAGTCGACCTATGGAAATGATGTTCCAAAATGGAGGAAAAGAGCATGAGCAAAGAAGGAGTAATTTACCGAATTTCAGGACCTGTGGTTACCGCAACTGGAATGAGCGCAGGAATGTATGACGTTGTCCGAGTGGGCAATGAAGGATTGATGGGAGAAGTCATTGAATTGCACGGTGACAAGGCTGTCATTCAAGTCTACGAAGACACATCGGGTATTCGACCTGGTGAACCGGTCATCAACACGGGAGAGACGCTCTCGGTTGCATTGGGGCCAGGTTTGCTGACGCAAATTTACGATGGTATCCAGCGACCTCTTCCAACATTGGAAGAAGTCATGGGTGTGTTCATTACTCGTGGTGTCGATGCAGATGCGTTTGACCTTGAAAAGAAGTGGACCTTTGAGCCGGTTCTCGAGAAGGGAACTGAAGTCGAAGGCGGACAGGTCATCGGTCACGTTCAAGAAACTGAAACCATTGTTCACAAGATTATGGTGCCTCCAACCATGAACGGTGTGATCAAGGATATCAAGTCCGGAGACTTCAACGTTACAGAATCTGTTTGTACGCTTGAGGATGGCTCAGAAATTCAAATGATGCAAAAGTGGCCAGTCCGAACACCTCGTCCTTACCGCCAGAAGTACGCACCTGATACACCACTGATCACTGGGATGCGCATTCTTGACTTCCTCTTCCCACTCGCCAAAGGCGGTGCAGCAGGTATTCCAGGTCCATTCGGTTCAGGAAAGACAGTTACACAACAATCGCTTGCCAAGTATTCTGACGCTCAAATCGTTGTTTACATTGGATGCGGTGAGCGTGGAAACGAGATGACAGAAGTATTGGACGAATTCCCTCACCTGATTGACCCGAACACCGGTAAGCCTCTGATGAACCGAACGGTCATGATTGCCAACACCTCCAACATGCCTGTAGCAGCTCGAGAAGCATCTGTGTACACTGGAATTACCATCGCTGAGTACTTCCGTGACATGGGCTACGACGTTGCTCTAATGGCAGATTCAACGTCACGATGGGCCGAAGCAATGCGTGAAATTTCTTCTCGTCTCGAAGAGATGCCTGGTGAAGAAGGATACCCAGCTTATCTTTCATCCCGAATTGCGGAGTTCTACGAACGTGCTGGTCGTGTTGAAACCAAGAACGGTGAAGACGGATCGGTTACCGTTATCGGGGCTGTTAGCCCGCCAGGTGGTGACATTTCGGAACCTGTTTCTCAAGGTACGCTCCGAATTGTCAAGGTTTTCTGGGGATTGGACGCTGGTCTTGCACGACAACGTCACTTCCCTGCCATCAACTGGCTCAGTTCTTACTCTCTGTACCCACAGAGCCTCAATCAGTGGTTCCGTGACAACATTGCACAAGACTTCCCTGAGATTCGAACCCAAATCAGTGGTTTGTTGCAAATTGAAGCAGAATTGCAGGAGATTGTCCAACTTGTTGGTTCGGATGCACTTCCCGTTGACCAACAACTCACACTGGAAGTCGCTCGTATGATTCGTGAATTCTTCCTGCAACAAAACGGATTCCACGAAGTTGATGCATACTGTGACATCCACTTGCAATACTCCATGTCCAAGGCCATTCTCAGTTTCCAGGAAGCTGCCAAGAATGCAATGGCTGCTGGAGCACAACTCAACGATGTTGTCAACGTACCAGCACGAACGACGCTCATGCGTGGTCGATTTGAGAAGGGATACATCGATGTAATCGAAGAGATGGTCAAGGCCATGGTCGATGAAATTGCCGATACCGTGGAGGACAACTAGGACGTGATATCATGACAGGAAAAGAATACCGAACCATTACCGACGTCAAGGGACCACTTGTCTTCTTGAACAAAACAGAACCAGTTGCCTTTGGTGAAATTGTTACCATCCGTCTTGCTGATGGATCCATCAAGAATGGACAAGTTCTCGACACCTCCGACGATCTTGTAATCGTCCAAGTTTTCGAAGGAACAGCAAAGATTGACCGAACTGCTGGCGTTAC
Organism: Candidatus Poseidoniaceae archaeon; assembly: GCA_965662895.1. GTDB lineage: Archaea > Thermoplasmatota > Poseidoniia > Poseidoniales > Poseidoniaceae > MGIIa-L2. The sequence continues at coordinate 22,019 of CBFIJH010000011.1, forward strand.
CTTCATGGGTGACGTTTTCAAACTCCCTGTAAGCGAAGACCTTGTTGGTCGAATTCTCGATGGTGCAGGTCGACCCCGTGATGGTGGACCTGATATCGTTGCTGAAGAAAACGCTGACATCATTGGAGCTGCAATCAACCCTTTTAGTCGACAGAGTCCTCACGATTTCATTCAGACTGGAATCTCTGCAATCGACTGCTGTACAACACTTGTACGTGGGCAAAAGTTGCCAATTTTCTCCGCATCGGGTCTTCCGCACAACGACATCGCCCTCCAAATCGCTCGACAGGCGAAATTGAAGGGCAGCGACGAGCAATTTATCGTTGTTTTCTGTGCAATGGGAATTACTGCTGAAGAATACAACTTCTTCCGTTCCGACTTGGAGCGAACCGGTGCGCTTGAGAACGCTGTACTTTTCGTGAATCTTGCTGACGACCCTGCAGTTGAGCGAATCATTACGCCTCGTCTTGCTCTGACGGCCGCTGAATACCTTGCTTTCGAGCATGATTACCACGTTCTGGTTATCTACACGGACATGACCAACTACTGTGATGCACTTCGACAAATCGGTGCTGCTCGTGAAGAAGTTCCTGGTCGACGTGGATACCCTGGTTACATGTACACGGACCTTGCAATGCTTTACGAGCGTGCTGGAATTGTTAAGGGGAAGAAGGGATCGATTACACAATTCCCAATTCTGACAATGCCTGGTGACGATATTACACATCCAATACCTGACCTGTCTGGTTACATTACAGAAGGACAGATTGTTATCTCTCGTGAGCTTCATCAACAAGGTATCTATCCACCGATCAACGTTTTGCCATCGCTTTCCCGACTGATGGGTTCCTGTATTGGTGCTGAAACAACCCGTGAAGACCACAAATCTGTATCGGATCAAATGTATGCCGCATATGCACAAGGTCGTGAACTCCGTGGACTTGTTGCGATTGTCGGTGAAGACGCATTGAACGAACGTGACAAGCAACTGCTTGACTTCTCAGGTGTCTTCGAAGACCGCTTCCTCCGTCAGTCTCGTGACGAGGACCGTTCCATCGATGAAACACTTGATTTGTGCTGGGAATTGATGTCGTCCATTGAAACGAAGTATCTTGTCCGTCTTGACCAAAAGTGGATCGAGAAGTACCATCCTGAGAACAAGGCCTGAATCCTGAGGTGAGACCATGGCGCTTGACATTAAACCAACCCGTAGTGAGTTGATTAAACTCAAGGGCCGCATCAAGCAAACCAAGAATGGGTACAAACTTCTCAAAATGAAGCGAGACGGTCTCTTCCATGAGTTCCGGCAACTTTTGGCTGAAATGATTGAAGCAAAGCGTGAAATTACCGAGGCTTTCCGTCTTGCAAAGCAACGAATTGACCTCGCAAATGCAATTGAGGGTGGTCTTGCGGTGCGTGCTGCAGCAATTGCGAACAGTGCACATCCTGAAGTCGAAGTTGAACGCCGTAACATCATGGGTGTCGTTGTACCGAGTGTAAGCGGAACAAATCTCAAGTCGACGTTCGCAGAACGTGGTGTCGGGTTTATCGGATCATCGCCCTACATCGATGAGGCCAGCGATAGTTTCAGCGAATTGATTGAAAAAATCGTCAAAGCTTCTGAAATGGAAGCAACGTTGAAGCGACTCCTTGAAGAAATCGAAGCGACAAAACGTCGTGTCAATGCTCTGGAATTCAAGGTCATACCTGAACTTGAGGAAGCCAAGGTCTTCATTCAACTCAGACTCGAAGAAATGGAACGCGAAGAGACATTCCGGCTTAAGCGGTTTAAGAACAAGTGAGTCCAACTCTCGCTCTGAAAAAAGGGCATGATTGATGTGGGAGGGGTGTGCAGTTCTTGTTAGGGGGGCCAGAGTTTTATGTCCGAAGTGAATGAAACTCAACTGAAGCAACTCGCTGTCCACAAGGATGCTTGGAATCAAAAAGACCTCCTCGAAGGTATTGTCCAACGTTATCTCACCATACGATCGCATGTGGGTGGACTGTGGCCGACATGGGAAGTTGAATCGGACCAACTTGAAGAAAAACTGACTGAACTTAATCGCTATCTTGAAGGACTCGGGTGGATGGCTCGACTTCGTCGTGGTGACGTGAATCAGTTAACGACACTACCGCTCCCACATCGTCAATTTCCAGGTTCAAGAATTCACTTCTACATGTGGAGTGCATCCTTGATCACGCTCCTTCTTTCAGCTGTGCGATGGATGGATCATGGTCGGCCGGCTGGAGGCTGGTTTGCTGGTTCAATCTATCTCGATGCCTTGATTGGATTCACAATCCCTATTCTCGTTTCGTTGTTTTTAGCATCCTACATCCAAACACGGATTTCTGCAAAATTCGGTGTTCGAAGCGGCCACATTCTTCCTATTCCTGATCCTTCAGTCCTCTTGTGGTTGTTTTCAGGTTTATCGACTTCGTACTTTATCTGGCCATTCGGTATTTTTTTCATTCCAACGTTACCTCGCATGGACGCACGCCCTTGGCCCGATCGGAAATCACTGGCTTGGACTTCGATGACAGTCCCCGTTGTTTTCCTCGTTTCTGGATTTTTCTTGTGGGTTCTTGGACTGTTCTTGACACCGGACTCGTACGCTCTTTCTGGAGAACCGTATCGAGCAAACCCTCCGTTTTTGATTGAACTCATCGGGAACGGATTTGACCTTTCATTCCAATCGACGCTCGATTGGGGGCATCCATTTTTCTTTGCTGCTGGGTTCCTTACCCTTGTTGGCTGGTTGCTGATGTTGCCCATTCCAACGTTCCCAGGAGGCCGATTGCTCGTAGCACGCATGGGGCTTGATGAAGCCAGAAGTTCAGGAACACAAATCCTGATGTTCATGCTTCTAATAACTGCTGCATTCTTCATTTTTGATGCATTTAATGGATTTACTATTTGGATTCCAGTTCTCTCAGTCACAATTCCTCTCTTGCTGTTGATGGGCGGTGATTCTCGAATACCTGTGCTGATCGATGGTGATCGACCGCTTTCTGAAGACAACCACCGCCGAATTGGTATCATCTTATTCATCGCTGTTCTCTTCGCTATCCCTCCACAATTTCCCGTGGAAGCAGTTGAGCGATGGGATGCTGATGCAACCTACTCCATAGGAGTTCCAGAGTACGCTGAACTTAACGATGTATGGGGCGCTTCGTTGGAAATTACTCTGCAGAATCCATCCATGGAAAACCGGTACTACACGGTGACAGGCGAGATTCCTGAATCATTGCTGTGGACAGCAGCCTTTTCATGCGATGCTCAGGCATGCGATGGCATTCTCAAACCGGGTGAAAGCAAAACGATTGCGTACAACTTGACGCATCCAAACACGAGTCATGAGCCAACATTCATCGATTATGAGATCGACGTATCGTTTGACGAAGGGGATCCGTTTGAAGAAATAGGATCGGTTCATCCGAACCTGAATGTTACGGTTGGTTCACAGTGGTATCATGTCCGAATGAATGACAAGGTTCTGTCTTGTCTCGACGTGAATGTTATGCAATCAAACGAGATGAACATCACGTTACCCGATGTAGGAACAGAATGGCTGCCATACATATGGTTTGAAGGCCAAGCAGGGCTTACCCAGTCTCTTTCCTCTGAAGATAAACAGGTATGTTTGGATGGCGTGGACCAGGCATTACCGTACAATGCTCGTATGATGCTTCAAAACGTCACCGTTGAAAATTCATCGTTCAGTGTTGGATTTGATTCAACTTGGCCCCACGTCGTCTCAGCATCCGAACGTGGTTGGCTCGTTGATGAAAACCATACATGGGGTCCACCATTTGATCAAGGCGGGACGTTGTATCAGGAGAATGCCTCCTCATGCACAGGAAACGAATTCTTGAGCACCCCGCGTCGTTCAGATTCTTCAAATTGGTCATGGGATTTGAGTATATGGCCAAGTCAAGCTCTGCCATCCATCGAATCCGGTGAGCGCCTCAACGTCAAGTTGCAACCTGATTCATACGTTCACTGCAATCAAGAAGAGGTTCACGCAACCAGGTTCGTGATTCAGGAAGGACCTGACCTCATTCTCCATCTTGAACAAGAATCAATTCGTTTATGGGACGCCCCATTGACAGTTGAATCAAATCAACTTGAACTTGCTCTTTACAACAGCAATGAAGACGACGTGGTTTTGCGCCATTCATCCTTTGGAGAGAAAGATTGGAATCTCGAGGTTCTACCTGCTGTCTTATCCTCCGGTTGGAACAATTTCACAATCGATGTTCCCTCATCACTCCTGAATACGTACCAATTGACGCATCAAGATGGAGCGATTCTCATCACATTTGGTGCCTATTTGGAGGCCGAACTGTGAGAGTTGGCATTGTAGGTGCAGGTTCAATCGGTTCCCTCTTTGCTGGATGCCTGTCCAAGACGACGTGTGACATTCTCCTCTATGGACGTGGCCTTCATGCAGCCCATCTAACAGCGGATGGCCTTCAAATCGAGGGTTTGGTTGACCAAAAAACCCCTTCGAATCGGTGGGAAGTTCTTCTTGAGGAACAACCAATACCCGATACAGTACAATCCTCGTGCGATGTTGTCCTTATGTGCGGTAAAGCATCTGCATTTGATCACCATCTGAAGGTTGCCAAGCATATTTTGCGAAACGATGGCTATGTGTGCACACTTTCAAACGGTCTTGGCCATGAGGAGAAATTGGTGCATGCTTTCGGTGCACATCGAGTACTTGCATCGACCACAACGCACGGAGCGTACAGGCCTCAAGCTGGAGTTGTTCACTGGGCAGGTTCCGGTCACGTTACAATCGGACCATTCATGCATTCACACACAGAAGCGTCGTTTCGCTCCTTTATGGAGCTCCTTTCAGATGCAGACCTCCGTCCTCGATGGGAGGAGGATGGTCGCGTCATGCTCTGGAACAAAATGTTGCTGAATATCGCCATTAACCCGCTTGCTGGATTGCTCGGAAAAGAAAACGGTGCACTCATGGAACCTGCATTGTTTGAAACCTCTGTCTCGGTTATGCTTGAAGGCGCAAGAATTGCACGAGCTGAAGGCGTGAGCATTGAAGACGATGAATCGCTGGTCAACCGTTTACGTGACGTTCTTGAACAAACAGGGAACAACTATTGCTCCATGTTGCAGGATATTCGTGCAGGCCGTGAAACTGAAATTCATTCTCTCAATGCTGAAGTCTGTCGTCGTGGAGAGATACTTGGAATCCCAACACCACTCAACCAAATGCTCGCATCGGTTATTGCTCATCTTCGATGAGATCTTTGTTGTAATGAAGTCCCCTATTTTCGCTTCGACTGTTCGCATCTTTTGCAACGAGAATTCCTACGAGAATCATGTTTCGTAATTCGACAATTTCTCGTGTAGGTAGGCTCGATTTCCAAATAACATCGATTTCTTTTTCCAACAGTTGAAGTCTTCGAATGGCTCGTTGCAATCTAGAGAACCGTCTTGAAACTCCGACTTCAAATCGCATGGTTTGATTCAAGGCTGCACGATCGTGGGCTATTGGTCCGTGTTCTCGAAGCTTATTCAAACCATCAGAACGCCAGTTCGGAGGTGATGCATCCTCGGCATTGATTCCAGTTTCGATGATGTGGGATGAACATCGGTGGGCAAAAACTACGGCCTCGAGAAGGCTATTTGAAGCGAGTCTGTTGGCACCATGCATACCTGTGCATGCAACCTCTCCAATTGCGAAAAGACCGGGTACTGGCTTTGTTGAATTGTTGAGGATTGCTGAACCCACGTCATCCACTTCGATACCCCCTACGATGTAATGCGCTGCTGGCGCTACTGGGAGTGGGTCAATTCCAAGTTCGAGGCCGTCCCTACGTAATCGGTTTGAAATCATTGGAAAACGCTCGTTCAAGTGCTGTGTGTCCAAATGTTCGGTAACGAGGTAAACATGTGCTGCACCTGACTCTGCACATCGCTGATCAATCGATCGAGCGACAACATCTCGAGTTGCCATCGAACCAAGTTTGGATGCTTCCAGCGTGAATGAAAAGGGAGCAGGGTCATCTTTACCACTCAATTTCCAGTTCTCATAACCATCATGATCGAGGAGAACCGCTCCTTCGCCGCGCAATGCTTCCGTGATGAGAAAAGGACGCTCTCCATCAACCACAAGAGCGGTTGGGTGGAATTGCACAAATGCCATGTTAACCACAGAGGCCCCCGTTCTATAGGCCATCGCTATTCCATCTCCGGTCGAGACGGAAGGGTTGGTGGTTTTTTCCCACAATTGGCCAGCTCCACCAGTGGCGAGTATGACTGCATCACTCTGGATGGTCATGACTTCATTGGTTTCCTGATCGAGTGCCCAAACGCCACATACGCCTTTTTCTGGTGATTCGTGCACGCGTTGGATGAGGTCGATGGCTAATGTGTTGGGTCGCATGATAATTCGACGATGATTTCGTGCGGCAGTTGTAAGGGCGCGTTCGATTTCTTTTCCGGTTGCATCCTTGGCATGAAGGATACGTCTCGAAGTATGGCCTCCCTCTTGCGCAAGTTGGAATGCACCCTCATCATCCCGTTCAAATTCAACACCGATGGAGAGTAAATCCTCAATTCGTTCCCCCGCTTCTTCAACCACCATTCGGACAACCTCCTCGTCACATAAGCCATCGCCAGCATTGAGGGTGTCGTTGATGTGACCTTCAATCTCATCGAGATTCGTTTTATCCAAAATTGCAGCGATGCCACCTTGCGCCCAGTTGGTCGAGGAATCCTTTGGCCGCTGTTTTGTGATGATTTCAACCTCAAAACCGTTGTTCGCTAAACGCAAGGCAGCAAACAACCCCGCAATGCCTGTGCCGATGATGAGTGCACGAGGCATGGTCACTCCAGACGTTATTTGTTCTTGATGACATCGGTTTGCCCAGCGATAGGGCTATTTGTTGAGGATTCTTGCGAGCATCATGTTGCGAAAAGTCATTGGTCTGCTCGGCCTCGCAACAATTGCCTTTGTTATCGCAAACGTTCACTTCGGAATCGTTGCGGAAAGCGTCGTTGAAGGTGCAGAATCAAGCCGACTTGATATCCTCCGCCTCGCCGACCCGGGGTGCACAATTCCTGAAATGGAAAAGGAAATACAAGAAACAGGTACAGCGTTTTGCTTGAGTGAAAAAGGAACGTGGGGTACAGCAGACATCCTCCTTTTGTTCTGGGGTATCCTCATCGTCACGGCTGGACGGTTCCGGATGCCATCCGATCCTCGTCTTGCAAAACGCATCCGCCGTGTGATGTTTACATCCGGAGCAGTCCTGTTCGGTTTGGCGATTCTTGATCGCTTCCAGGCATTGCCAACCTCGGCGGATTCGCAAAGCATTTCCGATTTGATGCCGCTGCCGTTGGACCCTTGGATGGTACAAATTCTCTTCGCAGTCATCGGTGCTTTGCTCATGCGAGGGCCAAAGTATGAACTCTCTGAATTTGAAGAGAATTATCAGCGACTCGAGCACGAACGACAAAACGAACATCGCATCCAAGAGGTGTTCAATGAAAAAGCACGTTCGATGTCGGCTTCAAGAGAGGGACTGGCTCGTCGCAGCCGTCTTATCGATCGAGATGCTCATCTTGTTCCTTTCCGGACCCGGAATTCCCCTAAAATTCGAGCAACCTGCCCATTTTGCAAAGGAGGCGGATGCAAAGAGTGTCGTATGACGGGTGTTGTTTGAAGAAACGGCAGTTTTTTCAAGCCTTGAAAACGATATGCTCCGACGCATAATCAACCGATTGTTTAAATGTCCTCGATGTCCGGTGATTGACCTAAGGTCAGTGTCGACCAACAGGGGATTGGGATGTTTCTAAAAGCGTTGGAGATGGAAGATTTCAAATCATTTCGTGGCGAAGTCGTCATTCCTCTCGATCGTGGTTTTTCAGCAATTACTGGGCCAAACGGTTCAGGGAAGTCCAATTGTGGAGATGCCATTCAATTTGTTCTGGGGCCCAAATCAACGCGAACCATCCGTGCTCAGAACACAAAGCAACTCATTTTCAACGGTGCTGAAGGCTACAAACCTGCGCGTGGATGTGTTGTAACCCTCGTGTTTGGAAACCCCGTGTTGTCGAACGGTCGCCGAAGGCTTCCGATTGAGAACGATGAGGTTCGGATGACGAGAAAAATCCGTTTGACTGCTTCAGACAATGTTGTTTCAACATATTTACTCGATGGAGAAGAATCATCGCAAAAATCGTTTCATCGGCTCCTGAATGCTGCGAACGCTCGCCCAGATGGGTACAACATTGTTCTCCAAGGCGACGTTACGGGTTTAGCACGAATGACACCGATTGAGCGTCGAAAGGTTCTCGATGGTGTCGCGGGTGTCACGTCCTACGATGACGAACTTCGAAAAGCAAAGAAACAGAAGGACAGTGTTGACTCTTATCTTGAACGGATTGGGATGCTCCAGGAGGAGCAGCAAGTACGCCTCAAGGAACTTGAGGAAGAACGGAAAGTCGCCATGAAGGCGCAATCCATTACGGACGAACTCACCACCTCACGTTCACAACGCTACCAGGCCATGTTTGCGAGTTTAGGAATGGAATTGGAGCATCAAATTGCGGAACAATTACGCTTCGTTGAAGAGGCGACAGAACTTGAAGAGCAAGTCAAAAAGGGAAGCAAAAAATTGGTCGAACTTGATGACCGTATTGGAGATATACAGAAACAAATCGATGCCTTGCTTGGTGATGAAGGTGATGGCCTTTCAAAGGCAATTCATGATTTACGTGTCCAACTTGACCGCGATAAAGATCGAATTGAAGATGCCATCCAAGCCAATGTTGAGGACGAGCAAGAACGTGGGCATGTCCTTGAGCGATATCAAGAGGCTGAAGCGGCTCTCGCAGCTCTTCTTGAGGAAGCAAAAACCAGTCAGAGTCAAATGGAAGAAGCAGAGAAAATGCTTGAGGCCGCTCAGGTCGAAGAAGAAAAAGTCCGAGCACTACTCGAAGGTTCTGGCAAGAATCATGCTGAACTCAATCGAGCATTAAGCGCTGCAATTGAACAACTTGAGAAAGCGAATCAAGCAGTCGCATCAGCACAATCGGATGTTGATCGGACTGCAGCGCAAGCAGAACTTATCGAGGCGAATCTTGCAAAAGCACAGGAGACCGCTGAAGAGTCTCGACTTGAACTTGAAGAAAAAGAGGCCGAACTCAAAGAATTAACAGGAGGTAAGAAAGTCGACCGTTCATCGCTTGCAAAGAACATTCTCGAAGCGGAGCGTGCTGAATCCCGTCTCCTCGAAGAAGCGGGCGCAGTCGAACGAAAGATGACGGAAACCGAAAGAAAACTACGTACAGCCCGAGCAGAATTGGAGAACAAATCGAATGCACGAGGCATGGCTGGTGGTGCAGCAGCAATTCTTGGTGCTCGAGATCGAGGCGAGCTGAAAGGCATTATTGGTACGATTGCTGAATTATGTGCTCCAATCGATGCCGAGCACGAAACTGCGTTAGCAACCGCATTCGGCGGTGCGATGACTTCGGTTGTCGTCGATTCTGACGAAGTTGCAGCCGAGGCAATACGGTGGCTTGCTCAAAGAAAGGCAGGACGTGCAACGTTTTTGCCACTGAATAAACTCTCGACCAGCAGAGCAGGCGGCAAAGCGATGATGGTTGCTCGCAAGCCAGGCGTTATCGGATTTGCTTACGAATTACTCGAATACGACCCTCGAATCGATACCGCAATAAAATTCGCATTGCGCAACACGCTCATCGTCCAAAACATGGACATTGCCCGGCAAAACATGGGTGGTGTACGTCTTGTGACAATGCGTGGTGACGTTACAGAAGCTGGAGGCGCCATGGTCGGTGGTTCGAGGCTGAGAATGTCGGTCAGTTTTGGCGGTGGTATTGCCGGAGCCAAAGAGGTCGAACGATTGAGCTCGGAAATCGAGCGATTGCGCCTTATTTCAGATACGGTCTCTGCTGCATTAGCAGATGTCCGTAAAGAACAACAAACATTGCGTCAGCAAATCAATGAACTTGCAAACGAAGAAGGTGCCTTACGCAGAGAAACTTTGCGTGCCGAGGTTTCAACATTCAAGAAAGCACATTCGAAAAACATCGGCGTGGTTGAAACTCTGAAAGGAGATCTTCGTCGATTGGAAACATTGGCAAGTGCACAACTCGAATCGCTTGACGATGCTGAATCAAAAGTTGCCGATGCCGTTATTGTTCGAACAAATGCGCAGACCGCTCTCGAAGATGCCAGCCCTCAACATCTCAAAGATCGCTTGCATGAGTGTACGGTTCAACGAACCCAAGCAGAAGGTATTCGTTCCAATGCTGAGGTTTCTCTCCGCTCAATTTCGGAACGCAAGAATCTACTTACTTCGACGGTAGGTGGCGAAAAGGATCGCTTAAACCAAATTGATGTTGCTGTTTCACAACGGGCAGAGCAAGCCAATAAACTCAAGCAAAGTGTGACTGAAAACGAAGCAATTCTTGCGGAAAAGGAAGCAGAGCGTGCTCAATTCCTCGAGGAGAACAAAGGTCTTGAGGACGAACGAATTGAACTTGTTGAAGAACGCGTAAGCCTTAACTCGACAATTACCCAAAAGGCAAATCAGGCTCGAAGTCATCGAAACCTGTCAACAGAACTCGAGCGAACGATTCAAGCGAAGCGCAAGGAACTTTACGATGTCGAAATGGAGATGGAGGCAATCGGAATTCAACCTGCTGAAGACGGAGTTGCACTTGATTCAGTTGCAGAAATCGATCGAAGAATTCGCCGTCTTGAACGACGTTTGGAGGACTTTGGAGCAGTCAACATGCGAGCGATTGAGCAATACGATGCTGTTGAGCAGCGTTTGGAGGAAATGGAGGGCGACTTCAAGAAATTACAAGATCGAAAGAAGCATCTGGTTGATGTCGCTGAACGACTTGAAGAACAACGAAAGGTTAGGTTGATTCATGTCCTTGAGAAGGTGAATGAGAACTTCAAAAAGGTCTACAAATCTTTGAGTAACGGTGGCCGAGGTGAACTATACCTCGAAAACGAGGAAGAACCATTCAAGGGTGGCCTCGAGTTGTGGGCTCAACCAAAAGGTAAGTCGTCAAATGTTACTCGACATCAACTCTCTGGTGGTGAGCAATCCGTCGCTGCTCTTGCTCTGATTTTTGCAATTCAGGATTACGACCCAAGCCCATTTTACTACTTTGACGAAGTCGACCAAAATCTCGACAGTGTAAACGCAGAGTGTATTGCAAAGATGTGTCGAGAGCGAAGTAAAGCGGCTCAATTCATCATGGTCACTCTTCGAAAGGTTTCCTTGCAACTTGCCGATCACCACATTGGAATTACACACGGTGGCGATGGATGCAGTCGTCGAATCATTGACTTCGATCAGGAACAAGCAATCGCACTTGGTGAACAAGCACTCAAAGAAGCAGAATCAGCAGTTGCCAAGAATACTCAGCGGGCAAAGGAAGAACGAGAAACGCTTGCAGAGATGCCTCGAGTACCGGATGCGCTCCCTGCACCGCAAAGCCTGGGCGGTCTGCTCAAGCATATGGACGATGACCAAAGTCTTGCTTCCCTCGCTGAGCGAACCGCAGAAACCAATGAAGATATTGAAGAACGAGCATCGCTTGTTGAATCTATTTCTGAAATAGAGTCAAAAGAAGTCATGGCCGAAGAACAAGTGGAACTTGAAGATTGAGGTGAGATGGATGGTTCAGCAAGGGCTCGATCAGTGGTTTTTGCGGCAAGACGTAATCGACCAACTTCTGCAAAGCGGGGACGATGATCTTGAAGGAATCAACGCTTATGCGGACCGAATCTTGATGATTGCTCAAACCGAAGAAGCAGAGCATCAAACGCTCGAAGATCCGTTCGATCGGAGTGTTGCTCTGGTCCTCTCGTTGGTTAACAGTGAAGGTTTAGACGCATGGAACATCGATTTGACCTCCTTTTTACGGCAATTCATGAAACGGGTCAAGTCGCAAGCCAATCGTTTGGATTTGCCTGCATGTGGACGCTTGATTCGGATGGCTTGGGAGGTTCTGCATTACCAAGCGGCTCATCTCTTTGATCGAATTCAATATCAAGATGCAGACGATGATTGGGATGCAAGCCTGGATTTTGGATGGGAGGCTGAGTACGATGACCATGAATTCCATTTCACCAATACAATCCTGCAAGGGGATGCTGACGAAGTTCTCGAGGATCTTTTTGATGAACGTGTTCGTCGTGATGAAGGACGTCCAGTGACGCTTGGTGAGTTGCTTTCCGCCCTCAAAGATGCAGCAGAAGATGCTGACGCCCTCAAACTGCGAGAAAAGAATCGAATCGCTCATGCGATTGAAGTTGAAGAAATGGTCTCAAATGTAGGGGGGCGTATGCACAATGAAGATCTCGATGGTGACATTGAGCGATGTTGGAACGCATTACGCGAAACAACCCAAAAGATGAGTGTCAACAATGTTCCTTTGAAATCTGTCATTCAATCCCTCGTACCGATACTCGAAGCAACCTTTGGGGTTGTTCCAGAAGGTTATGATGACGACGCTCGGGTGAGTTCCTTCATTGCTGGCTTGTTCTTGACACACAAGGGTATGGCTTCCATTACCCAAGGCAATGAACTTGATGATGTGATTATGATTGAGGATTTGTGGCCGCATCTCGCAACGTTTGAAGAGGTTCTTGAAGCGACGTTGGAGGTAGAACGAGAAGCTCAGGTCGCTCGAGAGGATTCCAAAACAGGTTCAGTTTTGCACGCCGAGAGGCTCTTGGAGCGTGCAGAGAAGGCTCGCAAGGCTGAAGAAAAAGCCAAAATGAAGCTTGAAAAGGAACAACAGAAGGTTTCCGAAGAATTGGATGCCCATGAGTGGTTGGTAGAGTAGGTGATGAAATGTCTGAATTAGCCTTAGAAACACTTCTTGAAGCAACACTTTTTGGTTCTGGGAAGTCACTCTCTGTCAAAGATCTTTCAGAAGCCTTGGGTTATGAGGAGGATGAAGTCTCTGAAGCCCTTCTTTCACTCCAAGGTACGTTGAAACGTCGAAGAGGTGGCGCACTTCGTATTGTTGAGATTGGAGGCAAGTGGGCAATGGAGGTTCATTCGGGTGTTGCTGAACACCTACCAAAAGAAACCAAGACTGAAATGCCCAAAAAATTGCTGAAAGCAGCGGCATTAATCGCCTACCATCAACCAATGCCACAATCGAGGCTTGTCGAATTGCTCGGGCAGAAAGCCTACGATTACGTCCGTGAACTTTCTCAATATGGAATGATCATGCGACGCCGTGACGGAAATACGCGACGCTTGACGACCACCCGCCGATTCTCCGAAGCATTTGGATGCCCACACACCGACTTGCGTAAAGTTCGGAAATGGTTCAGGGAGCAAGTTACTGAAGCGGGATTGTTCGATGGAATGGAATCTGAGGCGTTGAAAGATGTTGGTGAGGATGGGCTTATACAGTCGACGTTACCACTTGAAGAGTGATTATCTCCGCAAATCCTTGAGAATTTCTACGACTCTTGTCTGCGTTTTTGGTCCTTCTTCGGAGATCAGTAGTTGAGCAACCTGTTCGATTTCTTCTCCTGTAGCGCCTGCACTCACTGCCATGTTTTTCGCATGCAAGCGCATGTGTCCTTTTTGAATTCCACTCGTTGCTAGGGCGCGAAGCGCTCCAAGATTTTGTGCAAGTCCTGCTGCAGCCATGACGGATGCAAGCTCTTGTGCGGACTCAACACCCAGAATCTCCAAATTTGCACGTGCTACTGGATGGACTTTTGATGCACCTCCAACGATGCCGACAGCCATTGGAGTTTCGATGGTTCCAACTAAATTTCCCTCCGCATCTGATTCCCAGTTGGTCATCGAGCCATACTTTCCTTGGCTATATGCAGCATACGCATGGCAACCCGCTTCGACAGCTCGCCAGTCTTGTCCACACGCTACTGCGACCGCAGAAATTCCGTTCATGACGCCCTTGTTGTGTGTTGCAGCACGATACGGGTCTGCCATGGCAAAGTGATGCGCCTCGAGTATTCTCTGAATAATTTCCTCTCCGTCGGCTCGATCGCCTGTATTGCTGATTTCTTCAGGAGTAAACGTACCCGATACCCGAGCGAGACGTTGTGTGGCTAAGTTCGAGAGGATTCTCAACAATGAACGCCCATGTGTGATTCTTTCAAGTTCTGGAGCGAGGAGTTCAGCCATTGTGTTCACTGCATTTGCACCCATTGCATCTCTGCAATCAACGTGAATATGAACGATCAGCATTGGCCCAGATAGTGTCTCTATTGGGTGAGTTGTTATGTTCTTACATCCTCCTCCGAGGCGAATCATGGTGGAAGGTAAACTGTTTGCTAAGGCCATTAAGTCGTTTTTGTTTTCTTCGATGGCCTGAACTGCTTCCGCATGGTTGGCGATGTCGAGAAGTTGAATCTGAGCAATCATGATTGGTTTGTCGTTGTTCGAGAAAAAGCCGCCGTGATTATGACAACGTTTTGCCATGTTCGAGGCTGCAGCCACAACACTCGACTCTTCAAGGCAAAATGGGACGACGTAATGCTTTCCGTCAAGTATGAAGTTGGTTGCAACTCCAACAGGAAGTGACATGGTTCCGATGACGTTTTCAATCATACGATCTGCAGCAGATTCCTCCAAATCGCCAGATGCAGCCAAGGCAGCAACCTGGTCATCGTTGAGATTCGCAAGCCGGGCGATAGTTTCTCGACGTTGGTGAACATCGAGTTTGTAGAATCCTTTGAGACGGCTGTTGTCGACCGGCATACGTTCTCCTCAAGTGTGGCTAGTTGGATTGGTTCCATGAACCAATCGGAAGAAACTAACGGGTTTAACGCTTCAATTAACGCGTTACATTTGCGTTAAACATCCGTTAATTTGATTGATGCCTGGTTTACGGTGTTTTGATTAACGTCTCATAACAGGTTTGTCAAACACCTTTTGTTCGTGAAACATCATATACTTCCTCAAAGTTCTGCCCTTATGCGTGGGGACACAGTTGATTTTGGTTTTCCTTCAATGAGTGAAGATCCCTTTTCCTCTAGTCCCCTCGATAAAGATGAATTTGATTTGCTGGTTGGACGGCACGCAATGTTTGAAGAGCTTGAGAGGAAGATATCGTTCAAATCTGCAGACAGAATTCTGATTGTGGGTGAGTTCGGATCCGGAAAAACTTCCTTTATGCAGTGCTTAGGTGAGCGGACAAACCTGCATCTGAGCATCGATAGGATTGCATTTTCAGAACCCGGTGTTGAATTGCTCAAAGATATGTATGCGCAATTGATCGACGGCTCGCCCCCTCACGATTATCAAAAATTGAGTCGAGATTTGCATCGTATGATTCACGACTCGAGACAAATGCTTCCACTGATTACAATTGATGCTGACATGACAGATGTCTCTTCTTTGGAAGCATGCCTTCGTTCTTCACTGCACTTCTTTGAGCGCTTACCTGCACTGATTATTATCGCTATCAACCCGCGGCAACAGTCCCTCCTATCTGAACAATTGTTGCAGCGGTTTGAGTTACGCACAATGCCGAGTTTGGATATTGATGGGATCAAGGCATTAGTCGAGCGAAGAATCGCTAAAGTATCTGCACAACCCTACAAAATGTCGACCGATGATGCAACAAAACTGCTTCAATTAAGCAAGACCGGTCAGCCTGGTGCACTCATTAAGATTCTTCGAAACGTTGTTTCTGGGAATTATGACAAACAATCCTCCTCATTGCCCTTACAACCCGAACCATTCGAACCTGAGGTAGAACAATTTCAATCCCCTTTACCGTCGCTTGCCGAAGATGATATTGAATCAGATTTGGATGTTGAGATGGATGAAACCCTCGATGAGGTGAACCAAGTGCCATGGGAAGAAACACCTGGAATGACCGAGGCGACAGGTTTTGACCTAGATTTTGAGCTTCTTGATGAGCCTGTTGAAGAACCAGTTGAAACACAAGAAGAGCCATCGTTTGAATCGAATGAAGCAATGAGTGACGATGATTCCTATGTGACGCAGGACAGCCTACCGTTTGCAGGTGTTTTTGGTGGGCTGAGAGGTCGTGGAAAAATCGTCAACAACGAACTGGATTCAACCCCTGAAGGTCAATTCAAGGCAACTGAAAAAGGGACGGCGTTCTGGTCGGCTGAAGAAGCGCTGGCAATTCCTGATGTTGAGGTCGTCGAAGAAGATGAACCTCACATTGGAGAGGAATTTGAACCTGAAACTCAGAGGAGACTCGATCCTGAAGACTTGCAAGGACTGCAACCGCCAATCGATGCTTCAATTGATACAAACGCAGTTGAGACCTTGTCACATCTTTTGGCTCAAATTCTCCAGCCCACAAAACATGGTGTCACAGGAAGCCAAGAACTCGTTGAACAACTCCGCGCACTATCAAGACCACGATTTACTCAAAAGGAAGAGCATACTCTGAGCATTGCTGTTTTGAGTTCCCTCACATCATCAGAATCGGTTGTGGTTGCAGAAGCCAAAAACCGAAACATCTCACCTTCAGACAAGGCGCTACTGGGACAGTTGTCGATAAAACGATCACGCCTTTCCCAAATTTGCAATCGTCTGCACAAAGCAGGAATCCTTCATGCCCGCATGGTCGGTCGTTCGCGAATGTTTGGTCTGACAAGGAGCGCCCTCGCCCAGTTGATTGCATGGGGCATCATTGGAGGTGATGAATGATGACATGGTCTGTGAGTTGGTCGTGGCAGTCACCCTCAAGAATCAGTGCAATAGAATCTGTAAGTGAACATTTTTGTGTGGCGTATGGGCTTGAACTGGCTCTCTTCAATGAATCAAATGAACTTCAATGGGAACGAAGTATGCCGTTCAAAGTTCATTCCATATGCAGCGCAGATGGCCAAATCGGGGTGCTTGCTGCACATGCGTTCTATCTACTGAATACTGTTGATGGATCAATGGTCCATGAGGGCAGGTCAAGTCCAGGAGGATTTACGCATCTATTGAATCGTCCAGGTGGTGGATGGGTTTTGGCTGGCCGTGATGGTAATTTGCATCTTTTTGATGCGAGCGGAATTGGAATACGTCGCATTCAATCCGGTAATGTACGTCGCT
Source organism: Candidatus Poseidoniaceae archaeon (assembly GCA_965662895.1). Classification (GTDB taxonomy): domain Archaea; phylum Thermoplasmatota; class Poseidoniia; order Poseidoniales; family Poseidoniaceae; genus MGIIa-L2. The sequence goes on from CBFIJH010000011.1 coordinate 39,119, forward strand.
TGATTGGATGGCTGGACCGTGAGCACTTGCTTTGGCAAGATGCCAGTGGTGTCGTTTATTGTGGTCAAATTGCTCAACAAGACAAACGAAGAGTCGTTGATTCCACGGTATGGAGTTGGGTTTCTCAACTTACTGATGGACGTATACTGTTGCAATCAGCAGACGGACAACTTTGGGATGGTATTCCTCACCCGTATGGTTGGGATTCACTCGAACGAATTGAGATTGAATCGCTGGAACCGCTTGTTGCCACCCGGGTCGGAGACGGCTGGTGGGTTTTGGGTATTGAGGGGCATCTCGATCATATGAGTTCAGGCGGCGAAGATGCACGAATTGGTGAAGGAATGGATCTCGGTGATCTTTTGATTCGACTCGGGACAAATTCGATGATAACCTGTCGTCGTGATGGACTGATTCGAAGATGGGTCGCACCCCATCTTGCTGAACAACAACGTCGTCACCGACAGAGAGAGGCTGCAGATGCAAAACTTGCACGATCTTGGGACGAACGTCGCCAACTCTTCCAACGAGCCCTTGCTGCAGAAGACGAAGGACGATTGTCCAGAGCTGTTGAACTCTATGAGGCGTTGGGCAGAAAGGAGGATGTCCAGCGACTTCTTCGAAGGCAAAAAGGAGGTGATTCAACTGAATCCTAATCAGACTCTAACCATTGAGCGTGTCAATCATTATCTTTCAATCACGAAACAAGCAAGAGCAAAGGCAACACCAATGGCATCAACCCCGAATGAGGAGTTGATGCTCAAAACATTGCTCTCAATGGCGGACGATTACTCGAATGATGCTCAATATTTCCTTGATCAAGGCGATCTAATCAGAGCATTTGGAGCGATAAATTACGCCCATGCTTGGATTGATGCAGGGGTGAAACTAAGGCTTCTGGATGGCCATGGCGATGACGTTCTTTTCACGCTGCCATAAAACTGACTTCAACCGTCGGTTCAATGTCAGTTACAAGATTGTTAATTGCATCAACTTTGTTCAAGATTTCTTTTGCTTGTTTTCTGGCTTTGCTGACAAAAGGTTGGATTGTTTGTTCGAGGGCCATTCGTAATCTGTAGACGTGGGCAGGCCGGCCACGTGAGGGCTCGGAACGAGGAGCGTAGTGCACGAGATTCATTTCACGCAATTCAGAAATTGCCATACTCACATCAGGTTGACGGATATTGCAACGTTCCTGCAATTGTTTCGATGTTGAAGCACCATGTTTGTGCAGGCAAAGCAGAACGCTAGCAGTATTCACGTTTGCTCCGAGTTGAACAAGTCTTTGTCGTAGTTCGTGGTATTGATTTTGCATGTCTGACGTTGATTCTTCTGGCATATATGAGAATATATATTGTAGAATATATAAAACGTCCACCGACGATTAATCGCAAAGACTTGACAATGTGGTGTCGGATTATTTGGATTCTCTATAGACCATTGACAAGGCGTATCTTTTTGCCTTGAACAATTTCCAAAACTCCAAGTCCTGAATCAAGGACCCGGCGCTTCATGTTCGCATCGACGGTCAGTACAGGAATGTTCCTTTGTTTGGCGACTTCCAACAATGCATCGTCAGTGTGCATTTCAGGATATTCAACCATGGTTGATCGCTGGAGTAAGAGGTCAAGTATGAGCTTCTTGCCGTGAGGACGGTTTGCATCGAGTTCTTCCAACTCTTCAAGTACCAAATCAAGGAGGATGAAGTGAGGGGGGCCAACGACATTCGATAGGGCGACGTCGATGTTGAACGAACCATCAACGAGTGCAACCCAGCCGCAGGCGTCTATGAGCACGTTGCCCAAGAAGTCACCTCACTGAATTGTTCCGTGACCGATAAGTCGCCATCGTGCACCAACTCGCCGTGACAGAGAGACACGTTGTCCTTGATCAGCACATATAGGAAGTCGAAGTTCCAGATTTGCCTTACCTTTGTCAACACCTCTCACAATGCCAACGGAAGTCGAAGTTGCAACGTTCACCATCAACATCTCATTGTTTCGAAGTGGATGAATCTTCTCTGGTTGCTCGCCTTCACCAGCAACCATGTTCTTCATCAAGTGTATTTCAATCGCACATTTTGTACGAACTTCAGGTAAATCACCTTTCTTCGCAAGAACTTGCCCAGACAGGTTGTCTGCAGTTGTAATCGACGGATCGAGGAGTGTTCCAAAACCACACAATCCTCCAGCAGCCATTTCATCTCTCTTTCCACCACCACCTTGCATGCTTGTGATGGTCGTATGAATCGGTTCCCAGTGTGACTTGTTTCCTTTCTCGATTTTTCGACCAGGACCAATGATGATTTCATCACCTTCTCGGAAGGTCCCTTCAACGATCGAACCGCCGATAACCCCTCCACTTAATTTTGAAGGCCGTGTCCCTGGTCGGTTGACGTCAAATGAACGGGCGATGTGCATGACAGCCCGCTCATCTGAATCCCTATCGGGTGTTGGAATTGTCTCCTGAATCGCCTCGATGAGGACATCGAGATTGACATCGTGGTGTGCTGAAACAGGAATGATTGGGGCATCTTCAGCGATGGAACCATTGAGGAATGTTTTGATCTCGTTGTAGGATTCCATGGCACGTTCTCTCGTCACCAAGTCGATTTTGTTCTGAACGATGACGATGTTCTTGATTCCTGCGATTTCCAAGGCCATCAGGTGCTCACGTGTTTGGGGTTGTGGACATTTTTCGTTTGCTGCAACCATCAACATTGCTCCATCCATGATGGATGCACCTGTGATCATAATCGCCATCAGTGTCTCGTGCCCAGGAGCATCGACAAAGGATACGACGCGTTGAAGTTCAGATTCAACATCATCTCCACCTTCAGGGCGGCGACCTGTTGCATAGTACTTGCCAGAATCAGTTTTGTAAAATGCAGTGTCTGCATATCCGAGTTTGATTGAGATGCCACGACGACGTTCTTCCGAATGCGTGTCTGTCCAGACGCCTGAGAGGGCTTGTGTAAGGGTCGTTTTACCGTGATCGACGTGGCCGACGAGGCCAATGTTCACTTCAGGTTGGGATGGAAGCGTTCGTGCCATGCTTCCATTCCTCCTTGTTCACCGATTCAACCCTCTCGGGTTTCACTCCGCTGCAGCTTCTTCCTCACCGAGCAATTTGTCGAGGCCAATGTTTCCAGCATCAACAACTTTGAGATTGATTTGACGCGTATCTTGTGTCACCGTGTTTCCACGGAATACACGTCGCTTACGCATACCTTCTGGCTTGTATCGGAAACGCTTCTTTTCGCCTTTCTTTGTCTTTGAGACGAGATTGTGTCCCTTGAAACCAGTTGAAGCAGTGACGAGGATTGCTTGGCGGGAACCACCTTCAAGATCTCGACGCATTGGAGTTCCGGTTTTATCGGATCCACCTGTAATCTCGAGTTTGTAACCAGTCAGTGTTGACTCTCCTTCGCCAACGAAGATACCATCGATGACATCACCGATTTTCTTACCGAGCAATTGCGCATGGTTGTTGCCGGAAATAATCGTCTTGTAGGACGGTGAATAGGTCTTCTCCTTACCGTTCTTGGTGGTACGGGTCAACTTGGTTGTGGTATCGTTGACCACTGCAACAAATGAATTTCCATCAGCCATGAAGCATTCCTCTAGCAACCTAGCGACAAACGACCCCTATTTAGCCTCACCGCATGCTATTTGTTCGTCAGCGCTTCAGTTTCTTTGCAACTCGGCCTTCAATCCGTGCTGCAACATCCACAGGGAGAGCATGAGGCATGGAGATGTGAGTTGTTCGCCCTCTGCCTTCACCGATTGTATCCACACGCGTTGCGATGATGTTCAGGGCTTCGATTTGCTTCAAGAATTTCCAAATGGTTGTATGACTGCGGGGTTTAATCTCGTACTCTTCACAAATAACCGCGTAGATGGACTCAACATCTTTGCTTGTCATGAATTCTGCTTTTCGCAATCGCCGACAAATTCCGAGCAAAACAAGCATTGCGTGACCCGATAATTCGTCAAGGACGTCCTCAGGCATCACTTGAGGAACATCTCTTGCTTTGGTTTGGACGTGTTCAGGCATGATGCTTTTCTGACCATCCGATTCGGCATGCTCGACAGCAGCCCCAAGCAGTTCAATGACTTGTCGAGCATCTCCAGACGGAGCAGCAGAGGTTGCGATAAGTCTCAAGATATCCTCGTTCCATGATTTGGGGTTCAGTGCCTGCTCCGCACGCTGACGTGCAATGGCAAGGAGCCCTTTCATGTCGTAAGGTGGGATAGGAATGTGATTGGTGTGACCAAATCGGGAAATGACGGCATTTTCGAGGACGTCAAGAACCTGCTCTTGGCTGATAAGGATGAGTGAAAGCGTTCCACTACCTTCTTGATCTTCATCAATTCGCAGCAGCTGGTAAATGAGATCGTTCCCCGATTTCCGTAGCAGATGATCGACTTCGTCCAAAACCACAATCAAATGGCGTCCATTGCTTTTCAGCATCTTTCTGAGACTACCCAACAATTCTCCCATTGAAAGCCCGCGGTCGGGGTGGCCAGGATCGAGCGACTGAACAATGCGTTGTGCGACACGAACGTTTGTTGTTGCGTTTCGACAATTGATGTGAACGCTTTGAAGGGGGCGTTTGTTTCGCAGATGATATCGGATATCGCGACAAAACGTTCGGGCTAGAAGCGTCTTTCCGCTCCCGACTGGTCCAGTGATGACGACATTTGAGCTCCCGTTCGGATGAGCAATTGAATGGAATTTTGCTGCAAGCGTTTCTTGAATTGCCTCACGACCAACCATCACTTCGGGAATGTAATCGAAGTCAAGTGGGTCTGGATTCAAAAGAATAAACCCAGAACCAATTCGGTCAAGATAGTCGCTCATGCTGTGTACATCTTGACGCCAACCGTTCTTGAACACTCGCTCGTCCTCGAACGAAAACGAGTCAAACTTCAGGGGATTTCATCGAACTGGTATCCAAGTTCCCACTTCTTTTCCCCAAGTGCGACTTCGAGCTCAAATGGAGTGAGAAGGGGCTTGGCATACTTCACGGCGTCGTCGATGGCGATTCGTGGGCATGCAGTGTTCACAAAAGCATCAACAGGATAGAAATCAATCAATTCGGGCCCAACATGTTCAAGCGCAAGAAGGTAGCCCTTCTTTCCGTGTTTTTCGAGCAATCGTTTCATCCGCAACGCAAGTGTTCTTCGCATTTGGCCCGGCTTTTCACCGATGAGAATTCCAAATTTTTGTGCGTCCATTGAAGACATAATCAAGCCAAAACGCTGTCGTAAGATGCGCTCAATCCGTTCAAAGGACATTTCGATGGCATCGCCAGAATAGGGATCGAGCATGGCAAGTGGTTTGCCCGTGTGAAGTACCAAGCCAATCGGGTGAAAATCACCACTCCCAAGAAACAAGTAATGACCAATTGTGTCATCGTCACCGGAGTAGTTGCATCCAAGCACTTGGCCAGGGAAAGTGAGCCGTGCTCCCCCCATCGGGATGGTGACATCAAAACCAGCTTGCTCAAGCCTGTCATGAAATTCTGGAAGCAAGTGAAGATGCTGGATGCTCCCGACCAATCCTAATTTTGTATCTTTGAGCGGTGTTAAGCGTCCAACTGCATCCATGAATCGTTCTTGAGCCTCTTGTTCGGATACGTTCTCCGCAGGTTGTTCAGCCATTCGATTCTTAGCAATCTCTCGATGTGCATTGAGCATCGGAAGGACCGGTGCAAGTTCAGGGTCTCCATCATAGGTGACATCGATAAATTGTGTTGGCATTCCTGAATCGATGTTCATTTGTGAATGTCCCATGTGTGCAACAAGCTCAACACCCATCATTTTCATCTTGTCATGGACAAGATCGCATGCACCATAACACGGGTCAGCAGCAAGAACAACCTTGGCACCTGAACCGGTTTCAATTTCATCCATCATTTCAAGTGCTTGCATCTTCAAACCTTCAGGCACTTGAAGCGCAACAAGTCGGTTATCGTTCTTCTGTATGCGCTCAATCAATTCTTCAAGTTGGAAGTCATGTCGGTCCAAATCCATCATATCACCTCATCAATGAGCGCAACGGTGCCCTCAATCATTTCTACTCGTACGAGCGATGAAATTTCAATGTGCGGGTACTTCTCCTGCAACAGTTTCAAACCAGGACCTTTTTCGACGACGACGATGATTGATTCAATGCTGGCTCCAATGGCTTCGACACCGTTGATGATTGCTTCAAGTGTTCCGCCAGTCGAAAGAACGTCGTCGACAATGAGGATACGCTCTCCCTCGTTGATATCGTTAAGGAACATCGAACCTTTGGAGTAACCTGTTGATTGATCGATAGCAACCTCTCCATCAAGCCCGTAGGAACGCTTTCGGACCACAACCTGAGGTTTGTTGTTCCGCATTGAGAGAGGACTCGTAAGCGGTAAGCCCATCGCTTCGATGCCAAGCATTAGGTCGATCGATTCCCAAGCCACTCTTCCCTCGATAAGTTCCACCACCGCTGAGAGAACATCAGGGTCGAGGCGGGGGACGCCATCGGTCAACGGGTGGATGAAATACGGATAATCGCCTTTCCATATGATTGGTGCAGCAAGGAGTGACTCCTTTACTCGCTGCAACGGGCTTGACATGGTTCCACTTCAGAGTTCAAAGTTCCGACAGGTACTCAACGTACTCGTCTGGCTCGAGTAGATTTTCCATGTCAAATTGGAACGGTTGCAAGACCAAAATCCAGCCGAGGTCGTAAGCGGACTCGTTGACGAGATCGGGATTGATCTCGACTTCGCCGTTGACTTCTGTAATCGTGCCGGAAAACGGTGCCGTAAATGCAATTTTGTCATCAGCAGTCCAAAGTGAAAACATGTCTTGTCCTTCATCAACAACAGTTTCAGCTTGCGGCAGGATGATACGAAGGACGTCTCCGATTTCAACGCCCATAAACTCGCTAATGCCCACCATTATTTTCTCGTCGTCTTTTTCTTGATACCAAAGATGGTCAATCGAGTATTTACGGTTGTGTGCGATGTTAAATTCAACAACTTCTTCTTCCAAGTCATATCACCTATACGCGGCTCAAACATCTCCTATATGAATCATCGCTATTCCTGCAATGATATGGCTTTTGCACATTCATTAAGAGAGGGCCCCATTTAGCAAGGAACGGCGAGCGAATGGACTTCAAAGCAACCGATGAACAAGACATGATCCGAGAGATGGTACGGGACTTCGCTGAAACTGTTTTGGCACCTACAGTTGAACATCGGGACCAGACCCAGACACCACCGTCTGAAGAATGGAAACAGTTCCTTGAACTCGGTCTTCAAGGCGTTACCGTCCCCGAAAAATACGGGGGGATGCCAGTTGATGACATATCCGAATCGATAATCGTCGAAGAATTGGCCCGTATCGACCCTTCGTTCTCTGTCATGTTTTGCGTCCATGTCGGATTGTGTGCGAAAACCATCGCACTTCATGGAGACGAGTATCAAAAAGAAACCTATCTCACTCGTCTCGCAGAAGGCCATGTAGGTGCATACTCACTTTCTGAAGCGGGGGCAGGAACAGACGCTGCTGCCATGACCTGCAAAGCAAAACTCTCTGAAGATGGTACACACTATATTCTCAACGGCGAGAAGATGTGGGTGACGAACGGTGCACAAGCAAAAATCATTGTTTTGTTTGCCAAGGATGTCGATCATCCAGAATACGGTGTAAAGAAACACGGTGGAACTACTGCATTCATTGTCGATTCTGAATTTGAAGGATTTTCAGTCGGAAAAAAGGAAGACAAACTTGGAATTCGTTCCTCGGATACATGCACGCTTGTCCTCAAGGAATGTAAGGTTCCAATCGAGAACGTCATCAAGGGTGCAGGGAACGGCTTCCCGATTGCGATGAACGCTCTGGACAACTCTCGAATTGGAATTGCAGCGCAAGCCCTTGGTATTGCCCAGGGGGCATACGAAGCCTCGTTGAAATATGCGTATGAGCGAGAAGCTTTCGGGAAACCAATTGCTCATCATCAAATGATTATGGGATACCTTGCAGATATGGCAACACGGATTGACGCTGCTCGACACCTTGTTTACAAAGCATCATGGTCAAAACAGCAACATTACGAACACGATGGACCTCGGCACACGAAGGAGGCGAGTATGGCGAAACTCTACGCAGGTGATACTGCGATGTGGGTTTCAGAGCGAGCAATTCAGATTCACGGAGGCTATGGGTACACCAAAGAATTCCCAGTTGAACGGTTCTTTAGAGATGCGAAAATCACACAGATCTATGAAGGGACGCAAGAAGTCCAGCGGATTGTCGTTGCGCGAAGTCTCCTATAGATACCGAAACGTTGTGGCGCCAAGCACGGCTCGTTTTCGACCTGTGTTCCAGTCGCAGATTTGTGCTTCCGCCTCGATGGTATGATTCTGTTGAAACTTCAGTGCGTTTTCCGTTGCTTCGGAAGGAAGTCTCAATTCAACCTCATAGCCGTGTTCACCATGAAGCCTGCCAATTACGGTCACCCCGTTCTTGAGTGGTCCCGTTCCGACAAGTGTTTTCTCTATGGAATCGATTTGTACAGAACATGGTTGGATCGGTGATTGTGAAATTGCATGACGGCGCTCACTCGTAAGTTTCATGCCTTCAAGCAATTCAATAAATTGGGTGTGATCAATGGGTGTTCCATCCTCGTTGAGTAAAAGAGCATCAGGTTTGTTTCTTTCCGCCTCTTCTTGCTTTGCTTTTTCAGCGGCCTCTCGTTCAGCGGCTTCTTTCGCTTGTTGCTCTTCAAGCAAGCGTTGCTTCTCAGCTTCCTCTTGGCGAATACGTTCTTCTGCAAGTCGTCGAGCCTCTTCTTCAAGTTCTTTGTCAAGTTCTTGGAACTCATCTTGCTCAGGCTCGGGGTTTTCGACCTCTTCTATTCCACTGGGCAACCCAATTGTTTCGAAATATGTGTGAAGGTCCGCCACAGTGACAGACCCATCCTTATCCATATCAAGAACGGACATGAGACCGTTGATGACCCAGCCTGGTGGTTGGGTTCCAGTGGTCTTTTCAAGCGCGCTTGTGAGTTCCGTCGGCTGGATAACAGCATCCATATTCGAATCGATCATTTTGATGATCTCTGCTCCGGTCAATCCTGACCCAAGAAGCCAACTCGTGAATTGTGTATTCAACTGACCAATCATCGGATTGGTTGCAACCATTTCCTGAATGTGTTGATTCATTTTTGCTTGTAGCGCTTGTTTGACAGCCATTCAATCGCTCCCTGACCTGCTCGGTACACGCAGACTAATCGGTCAGGGGAATTGAACTTTTGGCCAACTTGTGATATCCGCGGCCTGCCAAGAAAGGGTGCATAAAAGCGTGTCAATCTCTTCAATAGAACGAAGATTACGAGCGATTTGTTCGTAAAACAACCACTCCTTGAGGGCCCCTAATTTTGGACCTTGAGGAACGCTTGTTTTTCGCATGATGTAGTCTCCATCTGCGAGCGGTTTTGCATCAAAATCGATCTTGACGTGCATTATTCGTTCAATCCTTTTCTGAATGTCATCCTCAGTGTGCTGGCTGTGACCGTTTTTGGCAAAGAGTTGCTCAAGGTGTAGGTGTTGATGGCTCCATTTTCCTAGAGCCATAGCGTATACTCGGATTGCTGAATCTCGGTCGTCCGGAAGGTGGCCACTCTTTGCGTGACGAAAGAGGAGGCGCTTTCTTTCTGCACTACTCAACCGCAACCGTTTTGCTACTTGCTCACAATCGTTTGAATCATAATCGCGCAATAGGACGACCAATCGGTCGAGTACATCATCTCCAGCAATCTGGTTGAGAAGTTGAATCCGAAGATCATCCTGCATCCAATCGATCGCAAAAATTTGTTTTAGTAAACCATCATCAGCCATACGTTGGACGATTTCTGATGCATGTTTGCCGAGAAGGATTCGTTTTAGTTCCGACCATATGCGCTCTGACGCAATTCGATCAATCATTGGTTTTGTTTTGCGGAGTGCATCCGCTAATTGTTGCTCAGGCCACCAGATTCCTGCATTGCCTTGATCCATAAATCGGTACGATCGAAGGATACGTAAAGCGTCCTCAGAGAGTCGCTGAACCGGCTCTCCAACAGATCGTAATCGTTTCTTTTGCAAATCGTCATATCCTCCGAATGGATCATAGTATGTTCGCCTGGAAACATTGACTGCAATTGAATTCATGGTTAAATCCCGACGTGAGAGGTCGACAAGTAGAGAATCGCCCCATTCGACTTCATCAGGTCTTCGGCCATCGTTGTATCCAAATTCTGTCCTTAAGGTTGTTATTTCATAACTATGCCCTTGATTTCGAAAAGTGATTGTTCCATATCGTTCACCGGTTGGAATTGTATCTGGATATGCTTTCATTTCATCAGGTGTCATTGTTGTTGCAAGGTCGTACTCGTCAACTCTCGTACCGAGTAAAGCATTGCGATTTGCACCGCCAACAATCCAAACATGTGCATTGTTTTCTTGGAACCAATCAATGATTTGAATTAGACTATCTGGAAGAGAATCAACCATCTGAGAGAGAGCTGGAAGAAGTGGCAATTCCTCCATTCCACGCACTGGGTCCATACTCGACACTCATCCTTCCGTGTCCATACAAGACAAAGCATTATCCTGTGAATCCGGTTGGACGGAGCATGTCTTGGACAGAAGACGATGTGCGGTTGGTTCCAGTTGAGTGGCTCAAAGCGCACGAGGAAATCAAACCAAAAAATATGGAAAAGCTCCTTGAAATGACCTTGAAATGGGACGGATTCACGAAACCATTGATTGCAGACAAAGGTACGGGGACAATCCTCGATGGACATCATCGTCATGCAGTCGCTCGTCGTTTGGAACTCGCCCGCATACCAGTCGTATGCATCGACTATCTCAAGGACGATACAGTTGAACTGGAATTATGGCCTGCATCAAATCTTGAATCCATTACAAAGCAAGAGGTGATCGATATGGCGCTTTCGGACGATCTCTATCCGCCGAAAACAACACGACATCGAATTTCAGATTATTTACCGCCCATCCACGTTCCCCTCAGTCGGCTCTCGCTTCTCACGCCGAGTCAGCCTGCAGAGACCGAATCGTAGATTTCCACAATCGATTTCCATCGCTTGTTGTGACACTTGGATAATTTGGTTCCAAGACGACATTGAGAACACATTCATGCATGACAGAATTGCGTGCAAATAAGATGCGTACTGTCGTTCCAACTTTCCCTTTTAGATTCGATTTCAATTGTTCTGCATTGACGACGCGCACGCCATCAACAGCAATGATCTCATCTCCAACCTGCAAATCCTCTCGAGCTGGTGAATGTTGCATGTGGCTGGTCACCTTCAGTTTGTTGCCTTGCGTGCGTATATGAACACCAAGCCAGCCCTGAGCGAACCCTTCCCATACGACGGTATCAGTTCCTTCTTTTCGTTTTGGCTCATCAGATGGTTTGTAAGTTAATCCAAACGATGAAAACGCTTTGTTCAAATCCAGATGACCGGCTTCTTTTGTTACCGAATCGAGGAATGAACCAAGTCTTTTTCCTCCCGGAAGCGAGGTGAGTGACTTGCGAATGTCGTTGTAATTCACACCGCGTAATGCTTCATCAGCAACATGGATGTTGTGACGTTCATACAACAGTTTCATTAAATCGCAAACACCCGTCTCGCCTTTGGATCTTCGACGAAGTTCCGCATCCAAAGCGAAGATGGTTAATTCACCTTCAAGATAATATGAGATTTGGGTCTCTCTAGAATAAGGGTTGCTTCTATAGAGGTGAATCCACGCTTCATGACTGGCCTCACACAGGGCTTGGCATGAAGATCCACTTCGGGTATGATGCCGCTTAAGTTTCCGCTTCATGTCGGCAAAATAATCTTCAGCACTCCAAGCACCTGAGCGGAGACACATGATGTCGCCAATCCATGAGGTTGCACCTTCAAACCACCACAACAAATCAGTGTTTACTTCACGTTGGAGATCGTAATCAAGGAATCGTTTTGGTCGCAACCGCTTCACGTTCCATTGATGAACATACTCATGGCTGAACAGACTCACAAGGTCACGATAATCTTCAACATGGCCTGGTTGGAGGGACGTTCTCGGAACCATCGATGTTTGCGAATTGGTATGTTCGAGTCCGCCTCTTCCACCATCAGTTAGATGGAGAATTGTGGAATAGGGTTCTTCCAATTGTCCAAAGAGCGCATGATGTTCGGCAATGATGTTTTTCATGTCTTCTAGAAATCGATTCAACATAATCTCGTTTGGTGCGTGTCCTCCAGAATCCCAATAGTGGAGGGAATGGTTTCGTCCACCAACCGTAAAGGTGTGAATTTTGTTTGCATTGCATTCTGCTATACCATCCAACAAGGCATCACGGTGTTCGACCTGAAACGTGTGAAGTTGGGTACCATTTTGTTTTGCAGAGTGTTCAAGTTGCATCTGAGTTGAAACGTTCCATGTTTCTGGAAGAAGAAATTCAACTCGATGCTGCATATTCATTCGCTTTGAATCGATACCATCCGTTGGCAGGAACCATGTAAATGGAGGCATGAGGTGCAGATGTGTCTCATCCAAGTGGTTCGAACGGACCGTATTGTCAACGCACAGAAGTTTGTAGGAGATACAGACCTTCGCTACCGATTGAACGCCTCTGATGATGATTGAATCAACATCCTTTCGAAGAACCTTGAGGGCGTGACCTTTCTCGTCACATGCGTTCAAGTCTGAGACGTGTTGTATAGGTTCTCGTAGGAAATACGACCCAGGAACCCAACGAGGGAACGAGAGTTTGAGTGAAGGAGATGTGAAGGGTGCACTCACTTCGATTTCAACATCCAGGCGCTGATCTGCGCCATTGGTTGCATCAATGCGGTAGACGATATCTGAACGTGTCATGATGCAACGTTGACCTATTCAGTGTATAGGTTCTGTGCTGCACTCAGAACAAGTTCATCGGTTGATTCTTGTACCAACAGTTCTGCAATCGTCTGAATCGCAGGTTCACCTTGTCGGTGCAATAATCGTTCCAGGAGTCTTGATTTGTCGATGCTATCAACTCGTTCATCAAACAACAATTCTTCTCGCAATGCATCGCTCTTCGTGTCGTTTTTGCCAATGAGCCAACGGGCGACGATGGACGTACAATCCGCATCAAGGAGCATCTGAAGACGTGGGTCATCAGCATCAACAATTGTATCTTTGAGAGTCTGAACAAGGAACTTCCGTTGGGTATCTTTCTTCGTCTTGATGAGATCGACAGCGTACGGTTTTGCGTGTTCAAGTGCTATGGGTACTGCAAGTTTCCACAAAGCCTCATCGCTTTCAAGTGATTGTTGAAGTCGATTGTTTCCTTCAGCATCCAATTTCAACATCAACAACGATGCAGCTGCTTGGCGACGTACATCGGGATGTGCATCCTCCAAGTATGCGAGCAGTTCAGAGGGCTCTTGACTCACCGAAGCAGCGGCTGCCCGAACGACATGGTCATCCGAGGATTGGAAGCGTTGAAGTTCGGTTGAAGTTGCTTGATTCGTGGAAAGGAGTTGCTTCACGGATCGGCGAGCAACAACGGAGTCGGTACTGTCGAGCAAGAGTCTGGCAAGTTCTGCAGCATGGTTTTCATCAGCAATTGAATCCAACACCATCGCAACGCATCGCTGACCATCAAGTAGGCCCGTTTTGGCCAAATCGTTGAGGAGATGGGGTGCATGCTTCGGTGCCCATCGCCGATATGCCTCAATTGCTTTGTTTCGAAACCAAACGTCGTCGTCCTCAAGGAAAGGCGAGAACGCTTCCACACTTTCATGGGCATCAGAATCGAAGAGTATCCGGACAGCTCGTCGTCGCTGACGCACGTCCTTATGTTTCAATTTCGCAATGGCGGATTGTATGCTGGCTGCCATTGTTCAACCTCACGGTTTGAATTCATCAAAGTGAAAACCCATCTCATCATCATAATCAACATCACCGGGACGGGCAAGCGTCGGTGCGAACATTAACTGAATCATTGGCCACAATTGAACGAAGTGTTGCATGTTTGCGGTAATGAATTCTTCAAGTTCGTACTCCTCAGCGTTCTGCATGTCCCTCAAATCATCGGCAATTGTGCCCAAGCGTTGAAGTTCTTCAGCACCGCAATACTCCATTTCATGACACGTTTCAATTAAGGTTTCAATCAAATCGGCAATTTCAATGGCGGAAAGCGGCTTGGGTTCACTCTCAACGATATCAACCGGTCCAAATGAAACTGGGCCCAACGACGTGGGGTGGAATTCGTCCAACTGTCGTTCAATTTTCATGAGTTCCTGGTGATGTTGATCACCAATTGGAGCAAGAACAAAACCGCCTTCGACAATCCGTTGCTGCATCCATTCTGGAATTTCGGCTAAACTGCCCGTGATCAAGACTCGGCTCAACTCTCCCGGCAATTCGATGGGTGAAACATCGATCGATTCAACATGCCGTATGTCAACAGTCGGCCATCCCGCAAGAGCATTGGCTGTGTGTCGAATAATTTCAGACGATGGGTCGATGAGGATGACTCGGCCACTTTCCCCAATCATTGTCGCAATCAGGGCAGCAATGTATCCACCTTTTGAACCAACAACCAGGATTTCTTGGCCTTCCTCGAGCTCCAAATGATGCAATAAAGTAACAATCATGTGTGGGGCAGAGATGGTTTTCACACCTCCGTTCTCTGTCTCCATGAAAATCACGGGTCGGTCGTGGAAGAACCCATCAAAATCGTAACTCGTGAACTGATGAAGATGCAGTTCATACATGGCGTTTCGGACGGATTGAGGGACTTCGATACCCGACTTGGAAATTCGGTCAAGAAGTTCCTTCATCTCCTCCATACGCTACTCAGCACATTGACTCATAAAAACATGAGCGAATTACGTCAAATCTTCCTGGATGTGCTTGAGAATTTCTTCAGGTTTCTGATTAATATCGAGGGCGGACATATTCTCGGCATCATGATGTGGTTCATTGAGCATACTTTCCTTGATTCGATGAATGAGCCCAGCAAACGATTCAACTTGGTATTCCTTGGTTTGTTCCATATCCGCTTCCATTGTTTCAACAATGGACCGAGCTTGTTCTGCTGTGAGTCGTACATCCGTCATCGATGAGAACATATCGTCCATCAGGATGCCTTCAATTTTGGTGAGGTGTTCAGATATTGTGGCCCTTGCAAGACCGAGTTGTTCAGCAAGTTCGGTAATTTTTATTCGCTTTGGCAAATCATAGTAGCCCCTATCGTAAGCGAATTTTGCAAGTTTCAATTGCCTCTCAGTCAGCACTGAATCATGTTGCTGAGGTGTGAGTTTAAGCGTCCTTGCACTCGTTCGATCGGGTTTCGACATAAGACGAAGAACACCAGAAAGAAGCCGCAATTTTAGGGACGACCCCTGAAGAATATACGTTAATCCACTCTCGTCAAGTCGAGAACCTGCTACCGTGTATGTTCCATTGGTCCGAGCATTAAGGGTCGGAAGCGGATGAATCACCTGACAGATGATCAAGTGCCCCTCATCTTTCTGTTCGGATTCTTGTATCACTTCAAGAACTTTGAGAGACTCAAAATTCCGTAGGTCATCGATTGTTTTTCCTTCGTGAAGATGAAATTTGAACAAACACCGAATGTCTTTGGGAACACGCTTGATGTAGGAGAGGAATTCAATTCTTCGAGCAACTTCCAGAATTGGGCCGATTCCAACAGCGTCCAAGCGGTCAGCACGCCAAAAAAATGAGACCTCCCGCATGGTATTCTCTCCGAGTCACTATGCATAAGTGAATCGACGTATGGTTCATCTCATTTCCAACCATCCGAGGAAGGTTGCTATCGGCAAAAAAATGGCCAAGAGAATGTTGATTCGTTTCCTCTGATTTCGTAACCGTTCCGGCAATTCCGGGGCAATTTCAATCGCAGAGGTATATCTTGACTGCCTTGTTTTTGGAAATGTCTTGTCCAAGATTGAAAGAACTTTTGCGCGTAATTCGGGTTGCCTGCTTCCCCCAACACCTCGGCCAACCATGTACCGAACGGGGAATTCATCCGTGAGGGGAGTCGTGCGTTCTATGATTTCTTCAACTCGGCTTGAATCATGAAGATCAACTCGAACCGTTCTTCCATCGCTGCGGACGTGACTGAGCGCTCTCCATTTTCCTTGGCCCTCATCCATGCCCTCAAGCGCTTCCATTGTGCGTTGAATCGGCGGGATTCCAGATTCTACGGGGCGTTCTCTCCTTGCCAGGAATGGGCCCAAAAGAATCCCTCCGATAAGTGGAAAAATCGTGATAAGATAGACGATTCGCATGAATTCCTCTGGATTTGTAAGTGCGGAAACGAGAGCAAGGCTGAAACCGAAATACAGCCCGAGAAATGCTCCGGCTTGAAGTCCTAACCACAAGCCAACAGGCTCTGTTGATGACTCCGCCATACGTCCCTGATATGGATTCACAAAAAGAACCCGTCGATGGGGTCAAGGATTAAATCACTCGATTCATTGGGCGTCCCATGGAACGAAATGGTCTCGACTCAAGAAGTAGAGACCGAAAGGTCGGTCTCTGGATTGGAGGAATCAGTCTTTTTTTTCTTGTCTCTTTCTTTCTTGCTCCTGCAATGGTCGAACAAGGAACGATTAGCGAATTGTCGGGCCGAGCAAATATGTTGGATTTTCACAAAGAAAACGACCAGAACTTCACTTGGACAGAGTTGAATGTTTACAGTGCAACAATCTATGCATTCGGAGACCTAAATTGCCACAACAAGCATGAGCGTTCTTGGTCGATCAACGGCAACCAGATGCCCGTGTGTGTCCGTGATGTTGGAATATTCGCAGGACTTGCTCTCGGTGGTTTCATTTATTCGCGTCGAGGTGTGAACCGCTGGACGATTCGGGACACGTTTCTGTCCATTCTTCCAGATGAAAATCTGAAACCTGTTTACGCTTCCAACCGTAGGACGCTCGTCTTTATTGGATTGGGTCTCCTTTGCACCGTTCCACTTGTCTTGGATGGCTTCACTCAACTTCTCACCGATCGGGAATCAACAGCATTCCTTCGGCTCGCAACTGGGATACCGTTCGGGTTTGGACTCGGTTTGTTCTTCGCAGCTGCATACAGTGCTCGACCGAACAAATTCAGCAGCCCAGGTCAGGTGCTGCTACCTGGCAATGTCCGGTTTCAGAGACCGCCTCAAGACGAGGAATGATCAGGTGGAGGCATTGACCACCAGACCAACAATTCCTGTGCATTCTCAGGAATTGGGCAATGTTCGTGTCCACTGGTGAGTATGTTCAGGCGCTCAATCGTATTTGCCACCATTTTTGTGGAATGCGAATTGGCTTGACCAAGTATTTCCTTAAGTGCTTTCTCCCATGGCTTGTTTGGATTGTTTTTTCGCCACGTTGATAGTGCAACTCGAAACGGCCACATGGCCAGTGTTAGTCGAGCGAATCCTATCCATGCATCACGTAATTTGAACACTTGTCCTTCTGCAAATGGGATGTGATTTTGCTGGCGATGTATCCAATTTGCCTCTTCCAACCATTTGACAAGCCTCTGGGTGTGGCGCTGTGTTACCATTCGATGAGGCCCCAGGGATTTGTGCAATCGTGGTATTTCGCAGGATCCAGCCATAAGCGAAAGCGTTCCGAGAATTGACCAACTTGAACGTGCGAGTGGATTGTTCGGCACATCCGATTTTCGTGCTTGATTGGAATCCCATTCAATTTCTGCACTTTGCATCCATTGTGCAGGAGAGCGTCCTCCAAGCCAGCCAATATGAACGGATGTGCGTTCCATCGGTGCTCCTGGCAAACGGGTTTGTTGTTGAACATCGTGAGCCAATTTGTCAAGTAAGTATCTGTCGACTTTATCGGCATCGACGTTGAGCGGCACAGGTCTTCGATTGAAGAACGAACGCAGTGCTTTTCGAAGTTTTTGACGCAATTCGTCCAATCCTCCCTCATTCAATATGGGACCGACAATGCAGCATTTATCGAAGGGTGGTGCAACGTTCAACTCACCAGTAAACAGATCGTGAAACCCTTGACGAATGGTTTTTTGAATTTCAGGCGTTTCAAAATACTCTTGCTTATCACTGCTCATTCGCAACGTTGCATGCTTGATTCGGTCGATCGCTCGGTCGGGGTCGCAATCAATCCAGACGACAAGGTCAGGTACCATCGATGCTGAGTTAACATTGCAAACAGTGTTGATGCCGAGTTGTCCAACAACCCCTTGGTAGATAATCGAGGAATGGATGTTCCGATCGGAAACGACGACTTCACCTCGCTCAAGTCTTGGTTTGATCCATGTATGGGAATGGTCGAGTCGGTCTGCAGCGAACAATCCAGCCTCTTCGAGTGGCGTCTTATTTCCCTCTTTTACAGCTTCGAGAGCCAATTTGCCGAGATCACTATGCCGTCGCGGCTCATGGGTTTTGTGAACTTCTTTGAACGGGTATTGTGCGAGAAGTTCGGTAAGGATTCGGACCGCTTCTCCTTTTCCAGAACCATCTCCACCTTCAACGGTGATGAGATACATCACACCACCTCATAATCTTGAAATTCCTCACGTACAAGAATCATCAGGCCCATGCCACAGAGGATTAAAAACGGTCCAAAAACGATGAATCCACGGCTGAACAAAGCAAAACCTGCAAGATATTGTGTTCGTCGATAATTCGTTGCTTTTCGCACACCGTATGCCGCATTGATGCCAGCGACCCCAGCGATGATCGTAATGAGAGCAATTCCGGTTGAAAGGGCTACGGCATTTTCAAGCGACCATCCGGATGTGTCTTGGGTAAAATCCTCATCAATTGTACCGTTTCCTTTGGTGAGTGTGAACGGTGCTTGTGTGGTGCTTTCGGGTGTAAACGTTCGTTCAACAGTCACGTACGAGTCGAGTGAAATGCGAAGAATATGGGGTTTTGATGCAACGTTTTCGAAGTGATAATAGCCATAGGAATTTGTTTCCATCGTTTGTATAACATTGCTCGTTTCTTTATCGATCAGTTCCACAACAACATCCTCAATCGAATCGCCAGAATCCGATTCCAGAACAATTCCATAGACATCCACGACGCCGTCTTGATTCAGCGTATCATTCAGCAACTCTGCTGGATTGCCTTGCAACAAGAGGATTCCAGTGACAATTCCAAGGATGCTTCCAATAAAGATCAACGATGATGCAAGAGCAAGGATTCCGTTGTTTTCCTCGATGAGAAGGAGATCGTCACCTTCCGTGGTTGAGGCGACGACTTCAGATTCTTGAACGACGAGTTCGTCCTCCTCTTCTTTGCCGGACAATTTTTCACGAACACGTGCACGAAGTGCTTCACGTCGTTCGTTTATGTCCATGATGAAACCCCTTCGAGTGCACAGTGCGCGAAAACGTTCGCTTCCCGCTGTATCCGCGTACGCAGGCCTACCGTTTCAAACGCACGCTCTCATGGAGGCCCAGAAAAACGAGCGCAATGATGGCAATTAATGAGAAGATTGACCCCGTGACCAAGGGGTGGAACGCTTCAGTGGAGTTTTCAGATTCGCTGGGAATGGAAGAGGACTGATTCTGTTCAACATCGAGCCATGAGCCTAAGCGAAGTCCAAGTTCAAGAAGGCGGCCAATGTGGGCGAGCGAATTCGCGGAGACCTTGTCTGGTGTGTCTTCATGCGTGTGCCAGTAACCTTCCCATTGAGAAGCGTTATCTCCATAACGGATGTCGATGAGATCGATGGCGGGTATCCCGACATTAATCATTGGAACGTGATCATCAATCACCCCGTCAGTTTGAGAGAAATTGACAATATCTTGTCCGGGGTTCCCAAAGCAATCTTCGACATTGTCCAACAATCCAAGAGGGCCTGAGAGGTTTTCAACAGCATTCCACAAACGGTTCCCTTCTTTGTTGTTCTCGTACGGAGGATACGTTCGATAGATTTTCAAATCTGCATCACCAATCATGTCGACCAGAAGGAAAGCTTCGATACGCTCAATGTCCTCACTCGTTCTGTTTTCTGCCCATGCTTTGGCTCCGAGCATCGATGGCACTGGTCCTTGATCCTCTGCATCCGTCAGGAGTATCCAAACCTCATGGTCGAGCCCCATTGTTGGTAGGATTCGAGCCAGTTCCCATAAGACTGCTACGCCGCTTCCTCCATCGTTTGCACCTGGAATTGGCATGTTCGTCATGTTTGGGTTGGGGTCACGTTCAGCCCGATCTCTTGAGTCATAATGTGCAGCGAGGACGAGAACGGTGCTGTTCGTTTCTGCATCATTCGGCACGAGACGCCCCTCCAAGTTGGTCAAATTGTATCCGTCTCTTGTGTGCGGGTCGAGGTGCCAATCAAATTCTGGACGCGTTTCCATGAACCAATCTCGGAGCGCCTTTGATGCGTTGCTGCCAGGTGTCCGGTAACCAAATTCAACTTGAGTTGTGACACTCTCGTTGGCTCTCTCCCCGTCAAATTGGAGCGATTCGATGGTCGAACATACGTTCTCAGAAGATGCTGCTGGAGCCCATGCTGAGACGAGAAGAAGGATTGAAAGGAAGCACATTGTTCTCAATTTTCTGCCTCCTGTTTGATGATGCTACTGACGCGGGGTATTAAATACCTCATTTCAATACAATAAATTACGGTATGGTATGCCGTTTTCATGAGGTTTTCTTTATGTCTGAACGGCGCTCCATTAAAGCTCTCCTTCTTGTTGGTCTTTTGTTGACGTCTGTACTCACGCACGTCTCAGCAAACGAAACAGAAATTGAATCTGAAGAAGACGTTGACTCGATTGGTGTTGTCTACGGCGATTTGACCGAATTCGATGTTGCAACAGGCTCAGAATATCTCTTGATTGAAGAAAATCAACCTGTCGTCTCAGCAACGACGTTCATCAAACAAGCTTGGATCGATGAAGGTCGTCCCGGCGTGGATGAGATTCGATATCAACCCTCAATGGCGCGTTCAACATGTACACAACACGTCGTCGGAGACACGTTGACGGTACCAATTTCGGGCGGTTCAACCAATGTTTACGTCGCCAAAACGACGGCGAGTGTTGCATTCCTTGTTCAATCCGGCCGTACGCTCTCCTCAACGGTTCTCCAAAATCTCGCCTCAACATGGGACCAAACCATCTACCCGACCATGACGACGTACTTCGGAAAGGACTACCAAGACGGGCGCGGTCTCGCACCTCCGGACAACGACAACAATTGCCAAGTTGAAATTGTCATCTATGATATTGATGGGGCATTCAACATCGGCGGATATTTCTCGCCTGGAACCGCTGCAACTCGTGAAGTTGTTTACGTTGATTTTGCCGACATAACCCTTGCGTGGGGTAAATCCATTATCGCCCACGAGTTGCAACATCTTCTCCACAATGCGCAGGACCCGTACGAAAACCTCTGGTTGGATGAAGGAAATGCGGATGTAGCCATCTACCTCTGTTTCGGAGCTGATGGAACCCTCGCTGGTCACCTGAATGGGTGGACGCAGCAATCCGATTTGAGCGTTCGATGGTGGAATCAACGAAATGGAGATTACGGGGCCGGGTTCATTTTCACAATGTACCTTGCTGATCATCTTGGAGGGGGGCCAGCCGTCCGACAGTTGGTCCAAGACTCCGCAACGGGAGGTCTAGGTGTCGAGAACTTAGCAGTCTCGCCGGTGTCTGGACAATCTGGCAAGATTGGGCGCACGATGGGAGAGATTTTTGCCAATTTCTCTATTGCAGCGACGATTGATTCTGACCAAGGAATTTACGGATTTTCCAACCTTGAATTAAACCCCGCTTGTGGAGGTACAACCTTCTGCCGAATTACGCCAGCTGACACAAATTCGGATTGGTCCACGCCATGGAGTTCTACTGGACACACCATGGAAGGCTGGGGCATTCGTTCCTTCAAATTCACTCCAGGTGCTGCTTCACCCGCACCGTTGACCTTGCGAGTGACGTCGGATGTTTCGAACTTTGACGGAGTTCTGGTCTACAAATCAACGGCTGATGGCCTTTGGTCGACACAAGATTTGGACTTCAGCAACAACGTCGCAACAGGACTCATCCAAGGGTTTGGTAATTTGACCGACGAAGTCTATGCGATCGTCTGGTATGCAAGCACTGTCGCAGATTGCGACTACACGTCCTGCGGCCCATCCTATCCTCAAGGGACCATCGACATCGAAGCAGCGCGAATTACGTCGCCAGCTACAATGATGTTGAACGGGACGGCCCTCGGCGACCGGGACGGTGATGGATCGGCCGACACGGTGCAAGTCAACTACTCCATTCTCTCAAACGCATTTTTCGAAGATTTGGATGTTGATGCCGTTGTTCGAAACAGCAACGGGACCGTTGTTGATACCATCTCAACCCGGGTTCAAGCAGGCGGAGGTGTTCATGTTCCGAACAGTGTTTACTTCACTGCAAACAAAGACGATCAGTACACGGTTCAGTTTACCATGAAAAACATGCTTGGTGCCGTACTTGACACAAAAACCACAGCACCGCAAGCGCTGACGAACATGGCACCTGCAGCAAACGGTTCGGTATCAACGAACACCAGTCAAACCTATGAGAAGATTCAGTTTACTGGCGATGGGTTTGATGCGTGGGGTTTGTCCTTGGACAACAACACTTTGCCTTATTTCGATCAACCCATTGCTTATGCCTGGGATTTCGATGACAACATGACATCAGGACTTCGTTCTCCACTCCGATCATTTTCACAAGCAGGTTCGTACAACACGACGCTGCGTGTCATGGATGTTGGAGGGACTTGGTCCGATGTAAGTGTCAACCAGATCAACATTACCGACAATTCGGAGCCCATACCCATTATCACAGTTAACAACAACGTCGTAACGGACAGACTCGAAATTCTCACCAACCAACGAATTGTGTTCTCTGCTTATCTAACATCAGACAACGTCCCATTGGAATTCCTCGACTTTGCGTGGGACTGGGGAGATGGAACCTCGGTCGATTCGGGAATTGGGATGTACACCACCAATCATGAATGGGGTGATGTTGTTGGTCCGAATCAAACGTACAGTTTGACGTTGACCGTTTCCGACGGCGTTAATGTTGGGCAAAAAGTCATTGAGATTGTCGTCAACAACCGTTTGCCGTACCAAATCTTCTCCGATGAACTCACCACATTCACCTACACGCCTTTGCTGATGCCAGATGTCTTCACGGATGATGATGGCATGAATCTCTCGCTTAGTTGGAACTTCCCCGATGGCGTGAACCTCGATGGTGTTGATGTCGATCGCAGCGATGATTTCTCGACAACGTCGTCTGCTGCGTTGTATCCTTCCCCTGCTTGGAACACGCCGGGCATGAAGAACATCACTGTCACGGTGACAGATGAGGATGGAGGTCTTTCGACTGCAGAACTGCGCGTGAATGTCATCAATCAATTGCCCGTTGCGAACTACGTCGTGAAAGAATCCGGTACAACTGGTGCACCGCAAATTGATTTCCTTGTCTCAGAAGCGCAAGTGAACGTTCCGTACACATTCGATGGTCGAACCAGCTTTGACATTGATGGTACAACAGGAACGTACAACGATTTGACATTCAACTGGTCCTTCCCGGACGGGACATTTAGCAACAAAACATTGCCTGCCTTTTCGTTCACTGAGCCCGGTGAGCAAACAATCCAACTCGTCGTTACCGATGAGCGTGGGGAACAAAGCGCTCCTAGGGTGATTGTCGTCGTTGTTGCGAATCCTCTCCCAATTATCGAATTGCAAATTCTGGACGCTTGGGTTGACGGTATGCTGCTGATGGATACCGATGTGTTCCCGGAAAATGGTTTGCCAGATCAATGGTCACGAACCTTTGATGAGAATGGCGTAAATGTTGCAATACCTGGTGCCATGCTTTACTTTGATTCAAGCGGAACCCGGGATGGTGATCAGAAATTTGAGGGCAAGTATGTTCCTCTTGAGCAGCAGTCTCCTGATTGGAACGGCCTCTTGGAATACACGTGGGATTTCGGTGACGCAACGCCAATTGTTCACGAGCCAATGCCTTGGCATTCGTACGAGCGCCCTGGTTTGTACACCGTGAAATTGACCGTTCGTGATGCATTTGGAACCGGAGATGTCACACGTGCGGAGTTCAACATACACATCGATTCACCTCCCGATATTCAGGGCATTGATCTTCCCGATGAAATCTTCGAGGACTTTTCCTCTGCAGTCATCGTCAATGTTTCTGATGCTGAGTCTCTCTCAGACCTTGTGTTCTATAGAGACCTGAACGTTCTCGATGGTTCGAATTCCGATCGTGATGAAACCATTAGCAATGACTTGATGATTGAATGGGAGCAAGACATTCTCACCGACCAAGACGAAGATGGTATAGCGGACAATGACTGGTTCACTTCCACAAATACGCTCGTCACGCTCGCTACTGTTGTATGGGATGAACCTGGTGAAGCAATTTTACGCGTCAAAGTATGCGATGGCATGGATCTTTGTGATATACACGAAATCGATGTCACAATTCTTCCAGAACAGGACGCAGACCCATCGCTTTCGGACTTCAGTTTGGACGAGTGGAAGTCGTGGATGTCCGATGCGGGTAGCGATGCACTTGGCTACATTGCTCTTATCATCGCAGCGCTCATCCTCGGCTGGTTGGTCATGCGCCAGCCCAATGAAATTGAAGAGGAAGCCAAACAGAATGCAGAAACGTACGACGTTGAACACGCTGACGACGGAGGCCTGTTGGGTATGGATCACCATGCACCACCGCCTGCGCCCAAGATTCTCTCCAAACAAGAACGTCGAAATGATGAGAGCGGCTACATACGGCCGTTACGCCGTCGCGAGTAAACGAATGTCTCAAGAACCTCTTGGGTAACCATCACTCAGGGGGGTAGAGCTGTGATTCAAAGACGAGCCGTTGCTTTGCTCATGATTTTGATCGTTCCGCTCTTAAGCGGAGTCTTTTCTCCCAGTAGTGGGTTTGCCTCTGCGGCAATCGATGATTGCAAAGGAGATTTGTCTCCTATTATGGAGAATGAAACCATTGCTCGCCACGCTGAAGTACCTCACAACACTTGGTGGAGTTCGTACTTTCCAGAAGATTGGGATGATGACGAGACCAGAGGCCGTACTTCAGAACCGATGGATTCCAATGAAGAATCAACCATCGATCCATTGCTCTCTCCGGAGGAACCTTGGTTGTACCAATCGTATCATTCGCCGATGCCGGTAAAAAAACTGACAACCAACATCGCCACGACGATGGAGATAGGAAATGACAGTGTTGGAGCATTGCGCGTCAATCTTTCAAGCGCACACCGAACGACCATCTGTGTTGAAATTCAAGGAGTTGTAGGAAACTCGACGGTACCTGCAAACGCAGACGTCTATCTGATGACAACATCGCAATACGATAGCTATGAGTTGTCGTACGACCGCATGCATGGTCAGGATTTTGATATGTGGTTTAATCGAGAAAGCTTAAGCGATGATGAATTTGTCACTGAGGTCTCACCTGAATGGGCTGCGTTCGATGTCACGGGATGGAAAACGTACAGGGATGCGCACATCTATGAAAACACCGACTCTGTTGTCATGAGTGTTTCTCTGGATGGCCCCGAAATCTACTCATCGTTGTTCTCGGGCGTCACCTATCAGGAATTTTTCATCGTCGTTGACGCATGGGACAACTCGAGGAGAGGCGATGCAGGTGTTCAAAACAAAGTCCTCGTCGCCGATGTCGCCATTTCAACTGTCGAACGCTCCGTCGTGCTCCCAAATTGGACGGTTTCGATCACTTTCTTTGTTTTCTTCATGTCGATTATGCTTGCACCAATACTCATCAATCGCCGTTATATGAACGCTGGATTGGAGCCACAAATTGAAACAGAAAAGCAACTTATGCCTTCGATGAATCAATAAAATTCAGTACTCAAGCAGTGTCCAAGCATCTCGTAAATCTCGGACATTGATGAGACCCTTGTTGCTGATGCGGTGTTCCATTGACATCGTTGCGTAAACCATGGAAACACCGAGAATCGGTGCGTGGATACGGGCCCAATCACCGCCGCTGTTGACAGCCATAACACTGTAATCGATGCCTTCTCCTTTCAACTCGATTGCTGCATCGACAATTTGCAAGGCATCGAGATGTGAGTGAGCAGTTGAGCAGAATTTCAAAAGATCGCCTTTCTCAGTGTTGTCTCGGACAAAAGATGCGATGTCCTCTGAATTTGGCGTGCCATTGATGTCATGGCTTGAGTAGACAATTTTGCACCCCTTTTTCTTCGCTGCAGCCATCAAACTGTCGAGGGCATCCTGTTCAATGGAGGATTCAAGGTCTATCCACGTCACCGCTGAGTCAATGGCTTGGTGAAGGATTGCAATTCGCTCTTCCTCAGTTCCTGGGAAAAATCCTCCTTCTCGAGGTGGTCGCACAGTGAAGATTACGGGAACTGCAATCGCATCTTTGAGGCGTTGGATGCTTTCTTCAGGGTTTAGGGTCGAGGCATCTGAAATGGGCCACTCTGTTTCAGGTGGCATCACGCTTTTTGTTTCACCGTCTTCCTGTTCGACAAGGTTCGGTTCAGGCTTGGTAAGGTAGAGTCGGTCAAATCGAACTTCCACCAAGTCTGCACCAGCGGTGGAGGCACGGGCAGCCTCGTCGACCATATCATCAATGTTCGTCGAGTCGAGGGCTACGCAGATGGTCGGTTCAGGCATAGGTCTACCGACTTTCGTCATCTTCTTAACGCTCACGGAAGATACTCATGGTGGCAAACGACAAAATTCGTGCCGTTTGAAACGACATTTTCTCCACGAAAAACGCATGACGGAAGACTGCTTTAGGGGTAGGTTTATACCCCCTCGTCAAGCATCTTTAACAGTTAGAGGGGTGGCGTGTCAACTGAAAGAAAAAACAGCCGACAGCGCCAAAATTTTGACTGGATTTGATGAGAAATGGAAGAAGATTATGATGCAGGGAGCATTCAAGTTCTCGAAGGACTTGAAGCTGTTCGAAAAAGGCCGGGAATGTACCTCGGCGACCCGCATGACGGATCTGCTCTCCACCACTGCATTTGGGAAGTTGTTGACAACTCTGTTGATGAACATCTTGCTGGCCACACGGCACAGATCGATATCGTACTGCATCCGGATCATTCACTTTCCGTGCGTGATTACGGTCGAGGTATACCGGTGGGCATCCATGAGGAGTTTGGTATTTCTGCCGCCGAGGTTATCATGACAAAACTTCACGCCGGAGGCAAGTTCGATAACAGTTCATACAAGGTGTCCGGTGGCTTGCACGGAGTTGGCGTCTCCGCTGTAAATGCAGTCTCTGAGTGGATGGAGATGACCATCCATCGCGATGGAGTGGCGTACTTCCAGCGATACGAGACGGGCATCCCTGTTGAGCCACTCAAAGAGATTGGAACTTGCGAGGATACTGGTACGCACATCGCCTTCAAACCGGACCTTTCGATTTTCACAGATGTCGTGGAATTCGATCTTGAAGAAATTGAAACCCGTGTGAGTGAAACAGCTTTCCTCAACGCTGGGCTGAAAATCACCGTTCTCGATGTTCGTGGCGATGAGCCACATCAAACCGAACATTTCTACGAAGGTGGTCTGTCGGAATACGTCGGCCAACTCAACGAACGTCGAGAAGTACTTCACCAGGATGTCATTACCATCTCGGGTTCGAAAGAGATTGAGAAAGGGCTCGTTGAAGTTGACCTTGCTTTGCAATGGTCCGATGCATTCAGTGAATCAATTCGATGCTACACGAACATTATCCGGAACAAGGACGGTGGAACGCACATGTCCGGGCTGCGTACTGCATTAACAAGTTCCGTTAATGCATATGCAAAAAAGAAGAAGTTGCTGAAGGGTGATTCTCTTTCTGGTGACGATGTTCGCGAGGGTCTTGCTGCGGTTGTGAGTGTGAAACATCCCGATCCCTCATTCTCATCCCAAACCAAGGACAAACTCGTCAGCAGTGAAGTAACAGGAATAGTGCAAACGATCGTTTACGATAAACTCGGAGAGTTCTTCGAAGAAAATCCGTCGGTAGCCAAACAGATTGTCGAAAAGGCTCTTCTCGCATCAAAGGCCAGAGAAGCAGCACGAAAAGCAAGGGACTTAACTCGACGAAAAGGCGTCCTTGAAGGAGGAGGGCTTCCGGGCAAGCTTGCTGATTGCCAATCTCGAGACCCGAAAGAGTGCGAGGTCTATCTCGTCGAGGGTGACTCTGCCGGAGGATCTGCAAAGACGGGCCGAGATCGGAGGATTCAGGCAATCCTTCCGCTGCGAGGAAAAATCCTCAACGTTGAACGGCAAAAACACAACGCCGCTAAGGTTTTCCAAAATCAAGAAATTCAAACAATGATTCGGGCACTCGGTGCCGGAGTAGGAAACAACAGTGAGGATGAAGGCAGTTTTGATCCTGAAAAGCTGCGCTACAGCAAAATCATCATCATGACGGACGCTGACGTCGACGGAGCGCACATTCGTACTCTCATGTTGACATTCCTCTGGCGTTTCATGCGACCTGCGATCGAACAAGGGCATGTGTTTATTGCCCAGCCTCCATTGTTTCAATTGTCGAAAGGTCGTGTAAGTAAGTATGCCTTTACCGATGAAGAGCGAGATCTCATTCTCGATGAACTTCGAGGTGACAATCCAAACGCAAAGATTGGCGTACAACGATACAAAGGTCTTGGTGAAATGAATCCAGAACAATTGTGGGAGACCACCATGGACCCGGAAACACGGACCATGCTCAAGGTCACTGTCAAAGACGCAGAAGAGAGTGATCGTATGTTTGAGATTCTCATGGGAGAGGACGTTCCTGATCGTCGAGCGTTCATTGAACGCCATGCAAAGGAGGTGACCAACCTTGACATCTGATGAAGAAATAAAGGAAAGCGGAGACATTGTTGAAACCGGAACGGTTCTGAACCGTTCTTTGAACGATGAAATGAAAACGTCGTACATCAACTATGCCATGTCGGTTATCATTGGCCGTGCTTTACCTGATGCTCGCGATGGCCTGAAGCCAGTTCACCGTCGTGTTCTCTATGGTATGCACGAAGGCGGTCACACCTCGGACAAAAAGTTCAGCAAATCAGCACGCTCTGTCGGGGAGGTGATGGGTAAATATCACCCGCATGGTGATCAGTCCATTTACGATACAATGGTTCGAATGGCGCAAGAATTCTCGCTACGGTATCCTTTGGTTGACGGGCAAGGAAACTTTGGTTCCATCGATGGTGACCCTCCTGCTGCAATGCGATACACGGAGAGCCGACTCGATCGAATTTCCAAGCATATGTTGGAAGACATCGAGAAGAAAACTGTTGATTTCCAGCCGAATTTCGACGATTCGGAAATGGAGCCCACAGTACTGCCCGCCCGGCTTCCAAACCTGTTGCTCAACGGTTCAGATGGTATCGCGGTCGGTATGGCGACGAGAATCCCTCCTCACAACTTGACAGAGGTTGCGGGTGCCATCAACCTCCACGTTCAACGAATCTTGGAAGAAGGCGAGGAGAACACAGGAAAACCCAACGTTTCTCTTGAAGAGTACATGGAACACATCAAGGGGCCTGATTTCCCAACAGGAGCTACAATCCATGGTATTGATGGTATCGTCGATATGTACGCCACAGGCAAGGGGCGATTCCACGTTCGGTCTCGATGCGATGTGATCGATGATTCCTCAGGAAAACGCATCATAGTTCACGAAATCCCTTACCAAGTCAAAAAATCGGACATGCTCGTCCACATTGCAGACTTGGTGTCGAAAGGATCGGTCATCGGTATTCGAGACATTCGCGATGAATCATCAAAAGAAGGGATTCGAGTTGTTATCGAAGTCAAAAACAATGCCGACCCGCACGCCGTTTTGAATCAATTGTTCAAGTCCAGTCGACTTCAGGAATCGTACTCTGCGAACATGATGGGTATTCTCGACGGGCGTCCCGTTTTGTTGACGCTGTCGACAATGCTTCACACCTATGTCGAGCATCGAGAATCTGTTATCGAACGTCGTGCTGAGTTCGAGTTGGAAAAAGCAGAAGCGAAAGCGCATATCTTGGAAGGTCTTGTCAAAGCACAGGATCGTATTGATGATGTCATTGCTGTTGGAAAAGCGAGCTCGAGTCGAGAACAATTTGAAGCAGTTCTTCGCGGGAATGAAAGCATGCCAGGAATCGCAGCATTCGATTTCACGGAGCCACAGGCGAAGGCTATTGCAGAGCGACGACTGTATCAATTGAGTCGTCTTGATGTTGAGAAGGTTCAGAACGATTACAACGAATTGAAAATAAAAATTGCAGACCTAAAAGACATCATCGCCTCGCGCACTCGTCGATTGAACATTCTGACAGAGGAACTGGATGCGATGGTTGAACGGCATGGTGATGACCGCCGTTCAGAAATCAACAAGATGCCGTTGTCAATGGATCGTGAAGATTTGATTGAAGAGCGAGCCATCGCCATCACGCTGACCGATGACAATTACATTCGACACGTTCCTGTGGAGACATTCCGCGTTCAGAATCGCGGAGGAAAGGGTCTCAAGGGCGTTGCGACAAAAGACGAGGACTCACCTCAATCGATCATCACGTGTTTTAGCAAAGATCGCCTGTTGATCTTTACAAACCTAGGCCGTGTTTATGGCCTGAAAGCATGGGAAACACCCCAGGGAAGCCGTCACAGCAGAGGGACGCATATCCGAAATTTACTTGAAAATCTTCAGGATGATGAGAGCATTGTCAGCATTCTTCCAATTTCCAAGGAGATGGTTGATGAGGTCACTGAACGGTGTTTGAGGGTCAAATTGGAAGATGGTGAAAAGCGCCCACCATCAGGCTACTTCCTTCTCTTCGCAACCAAATTGGGTTTGATTAAGAAAACCGATTTGCATGAATATGTGCGAATCAATCGGAACGGTAAGTATGCACTTCGGTTCAAGCTTGAAAATGATTCCTTGGTCAATGTTCAACAGAGCGTTGATTCGGATGATGTCGTTATGATTTCAACCACTGGTTACGCGAGTCGCTTTAAGTGTGCAGCAATCCGGACTTCAGGTCGCGTTTCTGGCGGTGTCTATGGAATCAAAGTTGCCGATAGAAAAGGGTCTGGCGGAGGATTCGTTGCAGGAATGCTTGCTATGAGCGATTCCGATTCACAAATTCTTACCATCTCCAAGTACGGTATGGCGAAGCGAAGCCGACTTGGAACTGCCGATCGCATACCCGACCTCGACCGTGATGGAAATGAGCGTTTTGATGACAATGGCAATCTCAAGATGATGACCGACGGTTATCGTTCGACCAACCCTGGCGCCAAAGGCGTACGCACCATGAAGTTGGATGAGGAATTCTCAGACGAGCTTGTTAGCGTGCGAAGAATCCCTGATTTGAACGATAATCTGTTTGTACTTACCAAGAAAGGTATGATGATTCGATTGGCGGTTAATCAAACGAAGGAAACCTCTGGCAAATCGACCAAGGGTACTCGAATTATGGAATTACGTTCGAAGGATAAAACATCGCACGATGATGAAATCATTTTCACTGCGCGTCTGCCTGCAGACCTTATCGAAGAGGACGAATTTGATGCGATGGATACTGATGGCGACGGTGTTGTTTCCCGTGAAGAGTTTGAAGCCGCCCAAGCCCAAAAATCGGAATTAAACCTCGAAGAGGAATGATACGGTCTCATCGACGAGTTCAAACATGATTCATGACTGGTTGGTACGTGCGGGGGATTTCCTCGTAGGTGAATTGTTATGGATGAGCGCTCCTTGATTTACGATTGGAATACAATTGAGTATGAGTTTAATCGAAATCCAAACAATCACCCGCATGGTGTCTGGTTTGATGATGAAACCTTACGAGACGGTCTCCAAAGCCCATCTGCTCGAAACCCTACCATTGAACAGAAAATTGAACTTCTTGATTATATGGAAAAACTGGGAATTCAGAAGGTCGATCTGGGGCTTCCTGGTGCAGGTCCATTCCACGTCGAGCACATCGATGCTATGCTCACTCATATTACTGAAAACGACTATCAAATACGGCCTGGTGCTGCAGTTCGGACATTGATGCAAGATATTGAACCACTTGTCGAACTTCAACAAAAACATGGAATTCCAATTCAGGCATCTGCGTTCCTAGGAACCAGCCCAATTCGCCAATATGCCGAAGGATGGACCATGGATAAACTTCTCTCTACCATGGAAAAAGCAGTCACTTTTGCCGTTGACAACGATGTGCCCGTGATGTTTGTTACGGAAGATACCACTCGATCAAATCCTGAAGACATCAAGAAAATTTACCAGCGGGCCATGGAACTCGGCGTCCGTCGAATTTGTGTTTGCGATACGTGCGGACACGTCACGCCGAATGGTGTGAAGAAGTTGCTCAATTTTATTGATGAAGAAGTCATCAAAGATGGCGGCTATGATCGACGTGATATCGAGGTCAATTGGCACGGGCATCAAGACCGTGGATTGGGTGTAGCCAACAACATTGCAGCAGTTGAAGCCGGTGCTGACGTTGTTCATGGAACAGCATTGGGACTTGGTGAGCGAGCAGGAAATGCACCGCTCGATCAGACATTGGTGAACCTCAAACTTATGGGGGCTATTGACAACGATCTTTCTGTTCTTGGTGAATACATGCAGAAAGCTCACGAATTCACTGAAGTTCCACTTCCTCGGAATTACCCAGTCTTTGGACAAGATGCTTTTGAGACTGGAACAGGAGTTCATGCATCAGCCGTCATCAAGGCGATGAAGAAAGGTGATCACTGGCTTGCAGATCGTGTCTATTCCGGTGTTCCAGCAGGAGAATTTGGACTCGAACAAGTGATCCGAATTGGACATATGGCCGGACGTTCAAACATTATTTGGTGGCTTCAACAACGAAATTACGAGGTGACTGACGAACTCGTTGCTCATCTTTTTGATGTTGCCAAATCGCAACGAAGACTGATGCATGATTCCGAAGTTGTTGAGGCAATTGAAGCCTTTGCAGGTCAGTAAGAATCCTATTCTTCCTCGATGTTGTTCGCCATCATCAAAGCGACCGAGCGCGTCTTCTCGTTTTCATCTAGAATGAGTCGTGCAATGATGATGATTGGAGCTCCAATGATTGCACCAGCAATTCCCCAGACCTGAGAAAACAACATCACTGTTAACAACAAAACGAAGGGGGATATTCCTATTTTGGCTCCGGATAAATTTGGCTCAACAAACGATCCAAAGACTTGCTGATTGCCAATGAGTAGGGCAATCATGAGCAGAGCCATTCCCGGTTCAAGCAAGATGACTCCAATAATGACGGGGGGAATTGTTGCGAAGAGTGCTCCCAAGATTGGAATAAAATCCAACAAAAAGCACAAAATTCCAAACAAAAACCATCCAGGGACATTAAATCCGTAGAGGATGATGGCCATGACAAGAGCTTGTCCCGCACTGCATGTCACCTTTGAGACAACATAAGCCTGGATTGATTCCGTTGATTCACTGACAATTCTCTTTGCTCTCTCGTACGAATTTGGAAATGCTGCTCCAAAACGTTGAGCGATGGTGTGCTCTTCAAGGATAATAAACAAGAGGAAAATCAAAACAGTAATCATCGTACTGAAGAATCCACCTAATGTGCCTAGAATTCCGAGGACGAACGTTTCGATATTGCTCGGTGATGCAACACTAGCAAGAAGTTCAGCGTCTGAAAATATGACTTCAAGCCCGTAGAGATTCGAATCCGCTAAGTTCGACCTTTTTTCTTCAAATGCTTCCGTTATTCTCGGGATCTCTCCAACAAAATCGGACAGATTGTCGTACAAAAACAGCGACGTAAAGTAGACTGATACGACAAATGTCAGAAGAACTGTACCGTACGATACAAAGCGATTTCCGACCTTCTCATAGATGAATTGTTCAGGAGGCTTGATCATAAAATACAGAAGAATTGCAATGGCGAGAGGCATCAAAATTGACTTCAAATGAATTAACGAAAGATAGACCACCAAACCGACGATGGCAACACTAGCAGCCGTCGTTCGCTTCGAATCAATACCAACCTTGGACAATTCTTCCATGACTGCATTGATGCTTTTCTTCATCTAAGGTTTGCCCCGAATAACGTGTTCAAATCTGTATTTGCACACAAAGATCAATTTTGCAAGATGGTAATCAGAGGGTAGCGTCTGACAAGACCCACTGCAAGCCCTTTGGTTTCTCAATAACTGAGCAATGGGTATTCGGATAGGCCCTATGAATCTGTCCGATAATTCAATTACTGGGCAATAGTTTATTTTCTGTTCCGATTAATTCAGCCTGCGGTGAATGATTATGCCTAAATGTGGAAGATGTGGTGGTTGGTATGATGATATTTCGGTTGGATGTATTAAGTGTGGTTCAATTATTCCACCTACTGTATCACGTGTTCCCAATAACATCCAACCTAGTGTCTCACGTGTTCCCATTAACATTCGATCTCCTGAACATTCGCCATTTGGAGGGTTGCTGAGCGGGATGTTCGTTCTAATTGGTTTCATGTTTTGGTGGATGTATTGGGGATACATCGAAGATCTAGAATTAGATACTGCCCATACGATGCAGGGGCTAGCGTATATGTTCTGGGTGGCTGCAATTGTTGTCGCAATTCATTCGACTGGAAAATACATCGTGGAAAATCTCAAAAAATAATCCACCCAGATTTGTTTCTAACTTGGATTTGCAAAG
>CBFIJH010000012.1:0-67500 GCA_965662895.1 Candidatus Poseidoniaceae archaeon
ACCTTGTGCAATTCAAAGCCACCTGTGCCATGGCTTATTGCCCCATGTTGCTGGATTTGGGAACCTTCGCCTTCGCTCATGGAATGGATTGTCCTTGACCTTGATGACGCTTCCAGCAGACCATTTTCCACCTCGCTTGCCCGTGAGCCCCTCTCGGTTGAGTTGTCGTGCTACTGCCGTCTCGTCTTCAGAGGTTGAAAATCGCAGGTCCTTCTTTGCTGACCGGTGGGGCCGTGAAATAAGCGGCAAAGCCACCCATAATCTTCCCGACTTCAGCCGCTGCGGCGTCGAAATTGTCTTTGGTGTCGTAGACGGCGAAGCTGGTGATTTCTCCTTCTCCGGTCACAATGGTGCAAATAGACTGGATGCCGGGAAGGGCCTCCATGGTCGCTCGCTTGCTCTCGAGGAGTTCCATGATTTCGTCTCCTTTTGAGGCTTCAAATTGTATGTGGTTTACCCTGCAGTACATACTTTTCCCAATGGGCGTGAGGATATTACCTTTTGCTTCACAATCTCAATATGGTCAATCTCATCTCTCAAAGCACTGGCCGTGATGGAAAGACGAGCCTGCTGTTACGAAACGCTGGCATTCTTCAGAACGTATCCACGTGGCCGATGGTGTTCAACGGGATCGTTTCAGTACACATACGCATGCGACGGTGCCCTCTGCGATGCACTGAAACAATCCCTAGTTGTTGAATTGAGGGAAGTATTGTTTCGTATACATGGACGCTTGCTCAGGCGTATATCCTTGTGAAAGAAGACCGTTGTAATAATCCATAGCAGGATCGGGTTGAACGACCGGCGCAGGTGCTGCAACCTGTGCATAGGTTTGTGTTTGAACAGGTTGCTGGTATGGATTATTGGTTTGTGCCGCGGGCATTGTGACCTGTTGTTGCATCATTGGTTGCTGCATCGGAATTTGAGCAAACTGCTTCATTTCAGGTTCCTTTGAGCCGCGAGTCATAACAAAAGCAAGTCCAGCAAGAACAAGCACTGCAATTCCGTAAACAGCGAGCATCAGTGGGCTTGTGAAGAAGTTCTCTTCTTCACTTTCCTTCGGTTCTTCAGGTTCAACATAGATGTGGGTTAACGGATCATCGATGTACGCATCCGCACCATCTTCAATCGTCCAGTTTGCATCTGGATCGGACCATCCATCGCCATCAGAATCAGGACAACCAAATCGATCCAGTCGTGAGGTTCCAGGAACGTCAGGGCATTGGTCTCCTTCAAACCCGTCAAGTTGGTCACCAAATCCATCTCTGTCCGAATCAAACCATTGAGTCGGCTCAAGTCGGAAAAGTGGGTCATCTGCCCCATCTTCAATGGTCCAGCTCAATTCAGCATCGGAATAACCGTCACCATCCGTATCAATACAACCGAGACGATCAACCGTCGAGTTTCCACCACGATTCGGACAAGCATCTGCATCCACTCCTGTGGAGTTATCACCGTATCCATCGCCATCAACATCGGACCACTGTGTCGGCTCAGTCGGGAAGGCATCCTGAATATCCCACCATCCGTCACCATCGGAATCAGGACAACCGAGAATGCCATTCTGCCAACTTGTACCTGGTTGCATTGGGCATGCGTCTTGTTCTGTTGCACCATCCACAAACATCCCTACCCAATTCTCTGGTCGGTCAATCCATGAGGTGTTTCCATAATTGTCACCAAAACCATCCTCATCGAAATCTGCCCATTGTGTTGCATCACTTGGGAATGCATCAGCACCAGAGTCAACACCCCAGGATTGGGTTGGAGTTGAGTATCCATCACCATCTGCATCAACGCAACCATATCGATCGAGCATTGAAGTCCCTGGTACATCAGGACATGCATCGGCAGGTGTGCTGCCGAGGTTGTCACCATATCCATCATCATCCAAATCGCTCCAAACCGTTGGGTCCATAGGAAGATCATCGATTGAATCTGCCCAACCATCACCATCCATATCGGGACAAGCGTTCAAGCCTCCTTCTGTTGAATTTCCTGCTTCCATTGGACAGTCGTCGCTTGAATCCGACCACATGTCTCCATCAGCATCGATGCAACCTTGTGTACCGAGAGTTGAATTCCCGACGACTGTTGGACAATCGTCTGCAGCATCTTCAAATCCATCGTTATCATCATCCAAGTCTTCATCAGAATCTCTGCAACCATCTCCATCAATGTCTGTTGTTGAAGACGACATCCATGTCGGACGCGGTGGCGTGTACGTTGTGCGTGGACAAGCATCATCAACATCGGACACTCCATCGTTGTCATCATCCGCGTCTTCCGAAGAATCATCCTTGCATCCATCGTTGTCCCAATCGGTAGAAGAGGCAGGATCGTTGAAATCTCTGGAACTGGTCCAGTTGAATTCACCATTGCGTGGACAATTGTCTGGGAAATTATCGCTCAATCCGTCATTGTCGTCATCAGGATCGCAAGCATCACCTTGTTCGTCACCGTCGGTATTTGACTGGACCGGGTTTGAGATGCTTGGACAGTTGTCGGATGGGTCAGGAACTCCGTCTCCATCCGAATCGAGAAGGTTCGCAGGGTCGAACAACCAAGCGTAGACATCTCTCAATCCACCTGACGATACGGCCACACCCTTGTGCGTAAATGATCCGGAGAACGAACCTGTCGCACCGACAACATCGGTCGTGTTTGTTGCAAGGGCGAAGACATAATCGTATTCAGCACCTCCAAACTTTTCAATCCAATCGACAGAACCGCTTGGCGATAAACCAACCATAAATCCGTCATGGTTCTGATTCAGAAGGGTTTTCGAACCTGCAGTGAAGGTTGCATTGATGTAACCTCCAAAAATTACAGAGCCTGTCGATGTAACCGTCATTGCTTGCGGTTCATCGGTAATTGAAGAACCGGAAACGACGGCCCAGGTGTTTGTTTGTGTACTCGAACTTCGCACGACAAAGATGTCATTTCCGCCATAGGTTGCTGTTGCAGTCCAGCCCGTTGCACCGATGGTTCCGCCAAATGTCCCACTAAGGTATGTATCACCATTTGGCCCTACCTCGATTTGCAAGACGAGGGTTGATTGACCAGAAGTACCAATGCCTTCAGTTCCGAGGACAATACCGAATTCATCGAGATCGACAATGACAGCGTCGAGGTTTCCGTTTGCAACATAATTGTACGTGGCCCATTGCGATACACTCGTCGTTGCAGTGGCCAACTTTATCTCGCCGTTTTGTGCTAAAGCCATATCAAATACCGTATCTGCATCAATTCCACCCCCACTTGTAGCCCACAACAGACCTCCAGACTGCCCGTCGTATCTTGCAACGAAGATATCTTGGCTGGTCGCATTGATTGAAAAGCCGCTACCAAAGTCTGTTTCTCCACTGAACATTCCAGCTACGATTACATCCCCAGAGGGATGCAGTTCTGCGTGCGTGGCCCGACTGAATTCGCCAGTTCCATTGACGAGCGTTGAAAGGTTGTTCGCCCACATCCACCCTTGTCCAAAACTGTACATTGCAGTAAAGCCTTCAAAATGACCGCCAGAATTGAGATTTGAAATTTGCAGGTTCTGTCCTTGTTGACCAAAGAGAATCGTTCCGTAATAATAGCCGGTTACAACAATCTCGTCGTTGTATCCAACAGCAACATCCGTAAGGTAAGAGATGCCCCCTCCATTGGTACCATGATCAGCGCTGATGAACCCATTCCAAGCCCCAGAATCGGTAAGCAGAGCTAGGAAAAATTCACCTCCAAATTGTGCGAGGTTTGCAGGAACGGTGGGATTGAGCGTATATCCTCCATAATTTAGAGTCGAAGAGAATTCCGAACCAACGACCCATCCTCCGGCAGGAAATGCTTCGATGTGTTCCCCATCCTCATTGTTCGAACCACTTCCAGTTGCAAGCATTGTCGCAACGGAACGACCCGATGTTTCGAAAACTAGATCTTCTGCTATTGAATCAAGTTCATCAAAGTTTACGGCCTTGGGAACTGCTACTGAACAGACCATTAGGGCAATCAGGAACGTGGCTGAGAACGCTTTCAGACTCGGGCGCATAGCCGTGCTATACCCTTTACAGACATCAAGCCTTTCATCGAATGTGCTGTTTTTTCAAGCGATGTTATCATCGAGTTGCAGCAAATCACTGTCACCCGCATCGAGGATGCAAATGGTTGAGATGCTGAACGGTTTACCGCACGCAACACCAAGTTCACGGTTTACGACAGGTGCTTGGTGAACCGTCACTTCTGGGTGACGGGCTCGAAGATCATCGATGTAATCACTCGGGCAGTTTGCAGCAAGGAGAACCAGTCGTGCATCTCCTTTCGCACACGCATCGAGCGTCTGTCGTTGTCCAAAAAGTAGGCTTCCTGTTGCAATCGCAAGTTTTAGTTGTCGGCTTAAATCCATTTTCTTTCCTCCATTCTCCACGTGTGTTTCTCATGGTTGGAATCATTCCTCAGGGATGTAGAACAACTCGACGCTACCTGTTCCAAGGGAAATCGGTTGTCCAACAATAATGTTCTCTGCAACACCAGTGAGACGGTCTGTCTCACCAATGATACCTGCCTTGAGCAGATGGTTAACGGTAACCTCGAAGGCAGCTCGTGCAAGAATACTGTGTTTTGTTCCTGAGACACCGTGTCGACCAATCGCTCGTACTTCACCTTCAGAAGTCATGACGTCGGCAACCATCAACAGGTGTCGAACGTCTACTTCGAGGCGCGCACTGAGCAGCGTTGACTCAAGTTCGTTGATGATTGCTTGACGTGCTGCTTCAATACCGAGGTAGTTGTAAATCTCGATGATGTTGTTGGTGTAGGTTCGTGATCGGTCAATGGTTTCAATTTCACTAACTCTTGATAGGTTTGAACCGATGGTTGAGAGGTAGTATTCTCCATTTTTATCATCAAACTGAACGTTGGCTCGTTCAATGCCCGGTATACCCTTGAGTCGTAAATCTCGAATCTTTTCCTCAAGTTGGAGGAGCATGGTATACGAAGGTGGATTTTCTTGCAAATCAGCCAATTCTTCTTCACTCGAGATACCCGGAATGATTGTCAAGACTCCAGGATTCTTCTCTTTGTCGGTTTGTACGAGAGTTCGCAGTGCTCGTTCAAGTTTGTCCTTGACTTCCAAACCGGTCATATTCTTCTGCTTCAGTTGGCCTTTGTTGAGTTTCAAGACCAAACGGCGTTGCGCGACGTCTGTTTCGATGTTGGCGATGTTGAAAGTTGTTGTTACTTCAAGCGCTGCAGCAAGTTTCTGAGCCTCATCGCTTGAATTCTTTTTCTCACCCTTCAAACGGATGATCATCGTCGGCGTACTCGGAACCTTTCGAGCATCAACAATTTCGATGATACGTGGCAAACCTTGGGTTACGTTGACGGTTGCAACACCAGCATAGTGAAACGTACGCATGGTCATTTGTGTTCCTGGTTCACCAATGGATTGAGCGGTGATGATTCCTGCCGCTTCGAACGGGTCAATGCTCGCTTTGTCAAGTGCAGCATAAGCATCAGCAACAACTGTTGCTGCTTGCTTCTTGGTCAACTTCTTCAAGTTACGTTCGTGGATAGCCAGCGTCATGTCGTGAAGGATTTTACCACTGAACCTGTTGGTGCCCAAATCATCGACTGCTGCTTTGAGCGATTTGTAAACAGGATCATCAGCGAATTCGTCATCGTACGAACGAAGTTTCTTTTCAACATTGTATGCATCCAAATCTGCAGCGGTTTTCGCACGAGAACGGGTTCTGGAACCAACACGGCGCTTGAGGCGAACGTTTGTGGTTGGGCCAGTTGCCTCTGAACCAGCGGCTCGATTCTTTTTCAGTGCACCTTCAATGGTTTCACGAATTTTACCTGCAGTCTCGGAATCGGTTTCACAAACTTGAGCAATGTCTTGTGCTGAAAGCACTTTGACGTCGTCCCACTTTCGGTCGTTGGCCAACGTATGTGCAAAATTTTCTGCAATACCCAAGTCCATGAGTTTCTTCTTTGTTGCACTCTTAACAACCATCAGAGGTCACCTCCATCGTGGAATTCTTCAACATCATCCCAAGCACCAAGGTCCTCCTCGGTTTCTTCACGCTCGATGCTTTCACGAGTAATCTTTGAACCACCATCGGTTCCAAGAGCACCGTCAATGACGACGTCAATGTTGAAAGCTGCACCGTGAACACCTCGGCTTGGATCAATACCATCTTCTCCATAGGAGAATTGGATGATTCGATTTGCTGTGTTACGAACGGAGAGCATATCATCGTTGAAGACCTTCAAATCATCCATTGCGTTGATCAAACGTCGTTGCATGTACCCGGACTTCGAGGTACGAACAGCGGTATCGACAAGTGATTCTCTTCCTGAAACTGAGAGCATAAAGAACTCCGTCGGCTCAAGTCCACGTTTGAATGAACCTGAAATGAAGCCTCGATCTTGAGCGCCACGTCCACCACGCTTGAAGTGCGGAAGAACACGGTCATCGTAACCACGCTCGAGACGCTTTCCACGGACTTTTGCTTGTCCAATGGAACCTGCCATCATGTTGAGGTTGTCCATCGATCCACGTGCACCTGAAATTGCCATGTTGACCGCAGCATTTGTTGAACCTGATTGATTCAGTTCATCCTTTGCAACGTCACCAGCGGCTTGCTTTCCTTCGTCGAGCATGACCATGATGTTCTCCTCGAGGGTCTCACGCATGGTTCGACCTGGACGAGGCTCATACTTTCGAGGGTCGCCTTTCGCAGTTTCAAAACGCTCGAGTTCTTCTTCAACGAGTGTGCGTGCAGCAGCATTGGCTTCATCAATAGCGTCGAGAGCCTCGCGGCTTAGATCTTCATCATCAATACCTGTCGTAAATCCAAGGGATGTGCATGCTGCGATGGAGAGTCGTGTGAATTCGTTGAGGAACTGTGCACCCTTCTCGGAACCGTTGCTCTGTACGATGGCGTCGAGAAGACGACCGTCTTCAGCACCAATTGCACGCTTATCGAGGGTTCCGACAACATTTCCATCCTTGACGTGAACTTCATCACGGCTTCGTGACATAAAGTGAAGGTTGATGTTGTCAGGAACAATCAATGAAATCAAATCTTGTCCACGGAAAGCATCGTTCCCGTTTTCATCCTTAACGACTTCAGGAAGGTCACCAGTGTAAGCGATGCTTCCAAGCATTTCCAAACCATGGGCCTTGGAAACCAAGGTTCCTGGACGAGAAAGCAGGTAAGCACCAGAGATGTGATCGTGGATTCCACCGATGACTGCTCCACCATAACGAGGTGTCAGGATGTGCTCTTGCACACGCATCAGAATCTTAGCTTCAGCACGGGCTTCTTCAGATTGAATAACGTGCAAGTTCATTTCGTCACCATCAAAATCAGCGTTGTACGGTGTACAAACGGCGAGGTTGAAACGGAAAGTGTGACCTTCCATGACTCGAACTTCGTGAACCATCATCGACATTCGGTGAAGCGAAGGTTGTCGGTTGAAGATGGCAACGTCACCATCGATGAGGTGGCGCTCAACTTGCATACCGGGCTTCGGATTCCCGCGGATATCCACAGTCGAAAGTCGGTCTTCGACGGGTGTTGGCATCTCGTAATCATCTTCTGGGCTGCCACAGTGTGGGCAACGAATCTCAAGATGCTCTGGGAATGGCTCAGGGTCCGGGTTGTCGGCTTGGGCAAGTTCATGCATCCAACGGTAGTGAAGAACCGCTCGTGGGTCATCCTCTGGCAGAGGGTGCCCATGCTCGTCTTCGCCACGAAGGTTTCGTAGCGTTTCTTCATCATCGACGATGTAACTGGATTCGGTCAAATCGCTACCCTCGACACGGTTGATGAGAGGACGAACAACCAGTCCAGGCAAGAAGTTTGGTGCTGGAAGTACAGAATCCAAGTCGAAACGCAGTGTGTGTTCCGATTCACATTCAGGGTTGTGGCATCGGAATCCTGCGTTGATCAAGCGGCTTCGTGGGTTGATTCGAACACGTCGACCATCTCCACGAACGATGTAGTTGACACCAGGATGTACTTCTGGTCCGCGTAGAATCATTTGACGCATTTGTTCACGATTTCGCAGCGTTACGCGGATGGGAACGGTCAATTCCTTGGCCACTTTCACAGGGACACCGACTTCGTTAACACCGAGATAGGGATCCGGAGAAATAACGGAACGTGCACAGAAATTAACACGCTTTCCGGAGAGGTTCGAACGGAAACGACCTTCCTTACCCTTCAATCGCTGGGTCAACGTTTTGAGGGTACGACCTGAACGGTGTCGAGCAGGAGGTACACCGGAAGTTTGGTTGTCAAAGTAGGTTGTAACGTGGTATTGCAACAACTCCCACAAGTCTTCAACAATCAGTTGCGGAGCACCCGAATCACGATTTTCTTGAAGGCGTTGGTTGATACGTAGAACGTCGACGAGTTTGTGCGTGAGGTCGTCTTCCGAACGGTCACCACTGTCAAGGGTAATCGATGGACGTACGGTGATAGGTGGAACTGGAAGGACTTTGAGAACCGTCCACTCAGGGCGGTTTTGCTTGTCCATTCCAATGAAGATGAGGTGCTCATCAGGGATACTCGCGAGCCACTCTCGAACGTCTCGAGGATTCATCTTGCGCTCTGTTTCCTTTCCACCGGTTCCGACGTTCTCAGTACGCTCTTTGAATGTGGTCGGTTTGTCGAGTCGAATCTCGCCTTGGGTTTCACCACAGTGCATACATGTTCGTCGGTTCTTGCTTGAAGCTACCTTTTCGACTTCCTTGATGATGCTTGAGAATTCTGTCGAACCTACGCCGTGTTTGGTGATAATGTCCTTGATTCGCGAGCGGTAGTAATCTTGCTCGGAAAGTTCCGGATTTGATGGGTGTGTTTCTTTCGCAGAGTGAAGAAGAACTTGGCTGCAGGATTTGCATGTGGACTTGAGTGCAGTCTTGATCAGGTTAACGAACCCGATGTGAATAACAGGCAGTTCAAGTTGAATGTGTCCAAAGTGGCCAGGTGATTCATCGTACTTGCAGTTGTCCGTTGGACAAACCAAACCAGGTTCAATGACACCCATGTGCGGATCCATTAGGCCTTGACGGTAGGCGTGACCATCGTCCTTGTAAGTGTCAGGAGTCTTTACTTCAACAGAGGACATCTTACGGATTTCAACAGGGTCCATCAGGCCGAAACGGATTTGTGCAATTCGCTTTGGTATCAATGTGGTTTTTCGGCTCATCTTCGGTCCTCCAGTTCAAGTCGCATGGCTACCCCAAGACTCTTCATTTCGTCGAGCAGGAGTTTGAATGCATAGGATGTTTGTACCTTGTAGACTTCAGCA
Organism: Candidatus Poseidoniaceae archaeon; assembly: GCA_965662895.1. GTDB lineage: Archaea > Thermoplasmatota > Poseidoniia > Poseidoniales > Poseidoniaceae > MGIIa-L2. Next base: position 9,319 of record CBFIJH010000012.1, read on the forward strand.
CCGTCACCGTGGACAGGGCTGACGTACGTGCGACGTTTTGGATCGTACCAGGCGATGTGACCCGATTGGGCACACACGTACATGTCAATACCATCGGATTCGTCGAGGAGACGATCTTTGATGACCATGGACGCTCCATGAGCAATCAAGCAGTCACGTTCCATCTCACCGAATCGTAGACCACCTTGACGGGCACGTCCTTCGGTTGGTTGGCGGGTGAGAATCTGAACTCGTCCTCGGGAACGAGCGTGAATCTTCGAACTGACGAGGTGGTGGAGTCGTTGGTAATAGATACAGCCGACGAAGATTTCTGCAGGGTAAGCTTCACCTGTTTCACCGTTAATCATTGTTTCTCGACCTGTGTGGGCAAGCCCATTGCGTACGAGTCCGTCACGAAGACTGCTTTCCTTTTCACCACGGAATGCGGTACCATCGATTCGACGGCCTTCCATTGCTCCGACCTTCCCACCAATCATTTCCAGAACGTGGGCAACGGTCATCCGGGACGGAATAGCGTGAGGGTTGATGATCAAATCAGGGACGACACCGTCTTGTGTAAACGGCATATCTTCGGGCTCGACAAGTCGGCCAATGACACCTTTTTGTCCGTGACGTGATGCAAATTTGTCACCAACTTCTGGAACTTTGTGGCTTCGCACCATCACTCGAACAAGACGTCCGGAGTTGTCGGACTCTGTAACGTAGACGTTGTCAACCCATCCTTTCTCTCCATGACGAACAAGCATCGAAGATTCTCGGCGTTCTTGCGCCATGAGGAAGGCTCCGCTGTTTGATTCCTCAAGGAATCGAGGCGGGCTCGTCTTTCCAACAAGAACATCGCCACCTTCAAGGTAAGTTTCAGGGAGAGGCAGGCCGTCATCTTCGAGATGGAAGTATGCTTCAGCGGGCTTCAATCCCTTCACTTCCGTCAACTTGTTTCCTGGCTTTTCGATTTCTTCTACTTGACCACCTGGGAATCGTCGTCGCTCAGCATTGTACGTCCGGTTGAACGTTGACCGTCCAAGGCCACGATCAACAGATGCACGATTCATGATAACTGCATCTTGCATGTTGTAGCCGTGTAGAGACATGATTGCAACGATGAAGTTTTGTCCTCCTGGCCGCTCATCGAAATTTGTAGTTCGCATGGCATCCGTGCGGACGATTGAACGGTGCGGATAATGCAGGATGTGCGCACGTGTGTCAGGTCGCATACGGTAATTTGCACTTGGCAATCCGAGAGATTGCTTGACCATTGCAGTACCACCGGTAACACGTGGCGTTGAGTTGTGTTCTGGATACGGAATGAGAGAAGCACATACACCGAGAACGAGCTGTGGATCGATTTCGACGTGTGTGTGCTCTGCAGTGTAGAGAAGCGGCACATCAAACTTGGCGACTTCGATGCTACCATTTGGCATTCGAACCTCAGCCTCAATCGAAGCAAATTCTACACCAGGTTCTCCAAGATTTGTCCAACGGATTTTCTCGTGCGTTACAGGTCGACCTTCGAGAGGTCCTTGTGGTACGGTTTCAGGAAGGACGAACGGGCGTGGTGCGATGTAGAGATCTTCTTCTTCCTCAGCGTCGACCCATTCGACGATTCCATCAATGACCAAGTCACGGAACGTGATGGTACCATCTGCGAGACCGACGAGATGACTGTTTTCGAGTCGAGGCGTTCCGTCGTAAAGAATCAGCAGCGGACGAAGGATTCGACCCTTATCGGTGTTGATGAAGATATCTCGATTTTCTGTGTCGTGACGAATGGAGACCTCGGATGGAATCGTTCCTCGTCGGCGGCTGTTTTTGAACTGAGAAAGCAAGTTCTTTCCGTTCTTGTGCATTCCATAAATGTCACCGTTTACGTGAATTCGGTCTCCGTCAGTCCAGTCTTTCGGCTGGTATACGTCCAATTCATCGAGGCGTTCGCGGACTTCCTGGGGGTCAACCTCTTCGGAAATATCGACCATCTGCGCTGCGTTCTTTACCAGTCCACAGTTTTGTCCTTCTGGCGTCTCGTTCGGACACAAACGTCCCCATTGCGTTGGGTGAAGGTCACGGGCCTCGAAATGCGGTTGACTTCGAACCAATGGCGATGTGACACGGCGCATGTGCGAGAGCGAAGCGAGGTAGGTTGTTCGGTCAAGGAGTTGGCTTACTCCCGATCGTCCGCCGACCCAGTTACCGGTTGCAAGGGCGTGGAGAATTTTCGAAGAAAGAACGTCCGGACGAAGGCACGATGTAATCTTCAACTCTCGCTTTCGGTTATGATGGCGTTCAAGTTGGTATTTGAGGTCACGTGCGAGCTGTCCGGATGAAACGCGGAACAAATCTTCGATGAGGTCCCCTGCGAGACGTACACGCTTGTTTGCATAGTGGTCCTTGTCGTTTGGTTCGCTATCGTTGAGCGCCATTTCGAGAACTTGACGAACAATGCGGCCAAGGAAAATTGCTTTCTTCTTTCTGTCTTCAACCTGGTCGCCCAAGTGAGGCAACAACTCACGGTCGAGAAGTTGATTGACACGAGCCTCGCGGTACTCCTTTTGCTGACCGGCTGCAAATTTCTTCTGCAACCACTCGTATGCTTCAGGTTCGCTCTTGACGAAGAACTCCTCGTTGTCGTTCACTTCGTTGATGTTCGCAACGATGTACTTGAACGTCTCTTGAGGACCCGAAATTGCGGTGAAGATTTCTTGGTCATTCTCAATACCGAGAGCACGCATCAACAAAACAACTGGAATTGGTGTGGTTCCAGCTGTGCTTACCTTCACCATCAGCATACCGTCACGGCGCTTTTCAACAGTAAGTGGTTTGCGCATTCCGTTTTTCTGGGAGAAAATCTTTGCAACCTCAGTTCGCTTCGCAGTTCGCTTGTTGATTTCAACCGTAACTCGGTTTGGTGCAAGATCTTCCATGGAAATGAGAACACGTTCTGTTCCATTGATGATGAAATAGCCACCTGGGTCAAGCGGGTCCTCGCCCTTGTCACGTAGGAGGTTCGCAAGTAATGCTGCATCTTCAGGGGATTTGGATGGCTCGAGGGTTCGGCCATCGGCGATGTGACTTGGGTGGAGATGGCACCGGCGTGATCGAACCATGATCGGTATCGCTCCGACTTGGACACCTTCTTCGGGGAATGAAGCGACTCCGTTTCGGTAAATTGTGAAGTCAATGGTGACTGGGGATTGGTAGGTTAACTTGCGCAGACGGCATTCCATCGGCGATGCGTTGTGATACGAACCATTTGCTTCACGGATGTTTGGAGCGCCCAGTGTGATGTTTTTCATACGAATGACAATGTCTTGGTCAGCGACGTCGAGCTTGATGTAGCCGCCAAGTTCATCGATGATTTCTTCATCCGTACCAACGCGGATGTTCTGGATGATTCGCTCCATTCGGGACAACTGGTTATCGGTTGAAGGTATGCAATCGTTGTACGATGCGAGCTGATGGTTGACAAGGCTACGTTCTCGGAAAAAGGATTCAATTATTTCTTGCATGGTATCAACTCCAGGTTCAACTGCCCTCCACGATGAGGCGGTAGGCAACTGCGGTACCTGCGGATTTTGATCGGCGTATGACCTTGAGGACACGATCTGCAATCCATCCTGCAGCCAACGGCCTGTGGTCTGGATTAGCGGCAAGTGCAGCGTTATCGATGGTTTCTGCCGCTTCCTTGATCGCTTGAACAACCGGATCCGAAATCAAAACTTTCGGAAGAATCTCCTTTGCGAGACGAAGGTTGCCGTCTTCGTCAACTTCTTCCAAACCCCATGGTTCAAGCTCGTCACGTTCGATGTTGTATTGCTCTACAGGCGAGATGTTCGCAGCGCCGAGCAGTTCTTGATGAGGAACTAGTTCGTGATTGAGCGGGTTGAATCGAATGCTTATCTCTGGTCGATCGAATTCATCGATGGCCTTGGATGAGATGGTGATTTTCTTGCTCTTTTTGATGCGGGAGCGGCGGTTGCCCTGGTCGGCAATAATCTGCATGATTTTGGTGAAGGTTTCGCTGTCTTTTCCAATTCCGAGAATCTTTGCGATTTCATCGGCAGGCATACTTTTGATGTCGGCCATGTTTCGGTCCGTGGCAAGTTTGTGGGCGTGTTCGTCGGAGACTCCGAGTTCAATTAACCGTTTTTTCGTTGCGCTCTTTACTACCATCCAACTTCACCCCGCAAAGCCCTCAACGTTGTGCTGCGGCGCAGTAGGCGGGCCCGACGGGGTTCGAACCCGCGACCATCGGGTTAAAAGCCCGACGCTCTACCTGACTGAGCTACAGGCCCAACGTTGCATCTTGGGCTTTCATTCCGAACTACCCCCCATTCTTATACTTTACCGATTCCAACACTCACATCGTTCGATAGAAGAAACGCTCATTTAGGTTCGGGTGTCAAGCAATTTTGAGCGTTGCTATGTTCAATTCAGAAGATGCACTCAACGAGATCAAATTTCTTGACAGAAAAGAGTCGAACATCCACCAATGGAATTCGCTGAAACTAACTGTCCCTCCGACAGTCTATCCTCCAAGAGAAGATACACAACTTCTCTATGATGTTCTCAAATCCTTGAAACCATTTGGCTCAAACAGACTTTTGGAAATCGGGTCAGGTTCAGGTGCCCTTGCTCTATCCGCTGCGAAGCGTGGGTGGTCGGTTGATGCTTGCGACGTGAACCCATATGCTGTTGCCGCGACGCGTTTGAATGCTCGTGAAGCCCAACTCGAAGTTCATGTCATCGAAGGAGGAGTCGGTCCTGAACACGAGAACTGGATGAATGACGGATTAAGCTTCGGTGCGTACGACATGGTCATCTGGAACATGCCCTACATTCCTGCAAATGAGATCAAGGAGCACCATTTGGGCCCGATGGAGGAAGCTGCGCTCATCGATACTCATCCTGAAGGATTGCTCAGCGTCTTTGCAAAACGTATGGCATCAAACCGTATGTGCAAATTGGACGGAATTGCGTTGCTCGTCTGCCGGGGACATGTTGGATGGAAACGTAGTGTGGATGTTCTGCGCCAACACGGTCTTGCTGCACGAATTGTTTCGTCCGAAACGTTTGGTGATCAAGAAACGATTAATGTCATCGCAACATGGATGCCCTTTGTTTCCTCAAAGCATCATATCATGGCTGAGATTGACTCAACAAACAAGGAAATGTTGCTAGGCTCTTACAACGTGGGTGATTCCCTCATGGCTCGAAGACAGACGGACGGTCGAGGACGTCACGGGAACGATTGGGAAGACCATCCTGGCGCCTTCAAGTGCTCATGGCTTCTTGACCCAAAGTTTCTGACCGAAATCAACCCGCTACGCCAACTCCAAGTTGCTCAGGAGGTTCACGCAGTTTTCCAACTAAAGGAGAATCATGCAAACCAAACGATTGTCAAATGGCCGAACGATCTCTTAATCCGTTCACAGCAGGAGGAGAAATGGAGGAAGTACGGAGGCCTTCTGTTCCAATCTTATTCCAAAGGAAAGATACAGAAACTGGTTCTTGGTGTTGGAATCAATACCCAGATGGAAACACTCAGCCTTGGCCAAGGGGCGCTTGAAGAAACCGGCATTCGACACACAAGCACAGAACTTTTCCCGATTCTCAATGCAGTCGTGGCCTCAATCTTTGAACAGAAACACCCATCATTGAGAAAACGTTTCGATGAGACCTATACCTCTAAATTCTTACTCAATTCATGCATCTATAGAGGGGAAAGTTACACAGTAATCGATGTTTTACCGAACGCGTTGGTGCTCCAAAACAGGGTAGGCGTGAATGTGACTGTTGAAGACGATGAACATATTGAATGGGTCAATCTTCATCCGCAATAATCGCATCGAGGACACCAGAATCCTTGGGCGATTCATCGGCGTTTTTCTTGACAACACCGGCAGCAGTAATGAGGGCACCTAGAATGTAAGGCAGGTAATTGAGAAAGTACGCTCGTTGCAAATCGATGTCAATCTCTCCACCTGTATCCTCAGAAAGGGTGATCTTCCAGGACAATTGTCCACCTTGCGATTTGTACGTCACCTCTGCAGGGGTCGAATCGTCGGAAAGACGGTTTTCATCAAGAACCTCGACTCCGTCTTCGAACACTTCAATGCGGACGTCGGATTGATTGTCTGTCGTGACGGCTATTTCAAGAAGGTCGCCTGAAAATGTTCGAGAGTTTCCCTCCATAGGAGCATCGCCAGCATCAACCTTGGTTGGAAGATCCCACTCCTGGATAAACAACGTTCCAATTAACAGCGAAACTCCGATGAGTAATAGAACGTCTTCCAACTTCAACGGGGGCGCTGTCCCTCCACCGGCCATGGAGCATCCAATTGAGCGAGGGTCAAAAGCGTGTCTTACCTTCTCGAAGGTTTTGGTAGGCACATTCGTTCACGAACGAGTCGTATCTTCCCTGAGGATGAGATTGAGGACAATCCCATGTCGTTCTCGGATTGAAGAATTGAGCGTACTTCGTCGTAATCACGCAAAAGAACACATAGGATTGCAACGCCAACATCATCTGAGAGTTGACAGAAATCGCGTGATTTTTGAGCCTCTTGACTACCAGCGAGGTGGCAATCGTACACCTTTACACCGAACGTGGAAAGGTTGGATGAAGCTATGTAATCAAGCAGTTCTGATCTTGAACCAAGCGTTGAAGGGACAGTAACGCCAATCCAGCGGCGTTTGGGCCGTTTGGCTTTGGAAACCTTTCCTCCCATGGTTCTCCATCCCACACTACCTCATGTAGGTATGGCATCAAATTTTGAACAGCCTTTAGAACCCAAGCCTCGACAGGCGGTCATGGAGGAAACCAAGCCGTTGACCAAAATGTCACTGCTGAAGAGTTTGCTTTCACCTTCAACGTTTCCTCATTTGCTGATGTTGGCTGCAATCTCTGTGACATTTTTTGTTCTCGCAAGATTGGAAGCAGAAGTGTGGTCCGCGTATGGTTTCATTGCCTTCAGTCTTGCATACTTGCTTCTCGCACCTCTCTCAAAGAACGAACGCATGGGTGACATCCTTCGCTACAAGAACGAATCCAACGCAACGATGAAACAATCCATCCCCGCTCGATTGAAAGTCCTCCTATTACCACTCATCATTGGGTTTGTGTTGATTCTGTTTATTTTCCTCGTTTTTGGTGAAAATGGAGTTCTGTCTCAAGTAGGTTCGTTCTTACCGACCCTCCTCGGAAGTCTGTTTGTTGTCTGGGCAATCGCTCAAGGCCGTTTCTTTGGACTCGCTTCGATGAACGCCATCGTCGTGCCCGAAGAAGGCGAAGGCAATGCAGAAGGGTACTCTCCTTTGCCTTCGCTCATCATGACATCGACACTTGTGATCGTCATGACTTTCGCAGTAACGGAGGGTCTTCGATTCTTTTTAGGTAACACATCCTTCAACATCTGGCCTTACCTCTTTTCGTTTGCAGTGTACGGAATTTGCATCTATGTCACATGGGGTCAGCGAAAGCAAGCATCGATGCATTCTGCCACGCATTCCGTGGCAAGAAAGTGGTTTTGGGCAACCCAATTGTTCATCACTTGGCACGTTTTGAGCATATACCGTAGTATCGATAGTGCATCGACCGACACGCTGATTTTCATCGAAGAATTGCTCCTGATGATCGTGACCGTCTTCCTCGCAATTTGGGCACTTACAAGCAAAGGAGAGGGGTCGGAGTCGACACTCTTCACCCGAGAGAACGCACTCTTTTGGGGCGTAGCGTTTGGGTATGCGTATGCTGGAAGTGTCGCAATGATCACGTCCGTCATGGACGATGTTCGAACCGTTCTCATCGGTGGCCACATCCTCGTTGTTGTAACGGTCATCTGGTCGCAGCGAACCATGCTTGAGGATAAGACACAACGCATCAACAGCGATCGAGAAATCGTCGAATCCGTCGGGAAATTACCGATTTATGACGAACCCCCATCCGAACAACAAATCGATGCTGACACCATTTCAGATTCATCGCCTCCTGAAGAAGCAAAGAGTTCAGAATCGAGCATCGGCGATCCCGTTGATTGGAATCAAACACCAGAAGCGCTTGGTGATGAAACCGAATGGGACGATGAAATCGAATTGCTTGATTAATCCTCATCGATGCCGGACAGAAGCATCACAATTCGAATGGTTCCTTCCAAATCCGGAGAAACACGTGCCCCGAGAATGACTTGAGCATCGGCATCGACTGCGGATGTCAACGCTGTTGCAATTTCATCAACTTGGCCGATGGTCAGCCCCATTCCGCCCTCGATTTGAAGCAGGCATCCCTTCGCTCCTGCGACGTTCATGGGTGCCAAAGGTGCTTTTATTGTAGCTTCGTACAATTCTTGCAATTGGTCATGCCGTCCTGTACCAACCAACATTGTCGATGCGCCTTGATGTTGAAGAATCGCTCGCAAATCCATGAGATCAAGATTGATGAGTCCCATCGAAAGAAGGGTGCGAACCAATCCATCGATGAGGTCCTCAACCCATTCCGAGCCCATATTCCAATCCTTTCCACGATCTCGGGCTTGTCGAGCAAGTCGTTCAAGAGAAAGTTGTACGCAAACGTCGGAGTGGTGATCAAGTCGTTGGATTTCGGCCTCAGCGATTCGCTTCCTCGCAGGTTGATGCCCAAACGGTAGGGCTGCTATTGAGAGGACTGTTGCCCCGTGAAGTTTGGCTTGTCGAGCAAATTCATGCGATGCACCTGTTCCTGTACCGCCACCAAGGCCTGCGACAATAATAACCAATTCAGCCTGTTCAAGAAATGGTCGAGTTCGAGTGCTCAGACTCCGCATTCTTTGTTCGGCTAGGGGGGGTAGAGCAGCACACCCCAACGCATCCAAAGTGTGACCAAGTCGAATGATGTTCGCCCCGTCGACCTCTGGAAATCGGTCATCTGCATCGAGCATTAGCAACGACGCACCACCGCCGCGTTGGTGAGCCCTGGCTGCCCAAGTACAACCAAGCCCACCGATTCCGGTGACGAGGATTTGGGTTGACTCCATGAAAGGCCCTTTGTCAGAACGCCCTTGAACTTACCTTACTTTTCTACAAAGCGCATGTAACGCCGGCGGGCGTCTCGGGCCCAAGCGTTGTCGGGTTCGAGATACAAAACCTTGTCATAATACGAAACGGCTGTTTCAAATTCAGAGAGATGTCGGCCGTAAAGATGTCCAAGATTCGACAACACGGGTATGCATTCCTCGTCTTCTTCGAGCATACTCAGCAGCAGGCGTTCAGCTGCACCGAGATCATTTCTGAGCATCAAATCCTCGGCTTCATCCAAGCGTTCGAGTTGCGATGTTGAGAGGTCGTAGATGTTGTCGAACGGTGTTTCCGCCATGGAGTTGCTACACAGGGAAATCAAATGAATTCTTGCCTTGTTAGTTTTTGGGCGGAAAACGGTACACTGCAAAGCATTATTCTTGCGTTTGACTGACAATGTTTAAGGGGTCCTTCTAAGTCGAAAGCCCATAGGGTGTAGCCATGCTGACAACCTCGTCCACAAAACGCCGCACCATTGTCGTTGCAGTGTTGCTTCTTTTGCTGTTGCCCGGCCTCGCGACATCGCTCCCTACTGGAATCGGTGGCCAACAGAACGACATCGATGATGTTGCCAAAGAAGGATGTCTTTGCCATAATGCTGCGCCCTCCAACAACGTCCAGGTCATTTTGGACAGCGTTCCGTACGCCTGGACACCAGGTGAAACCTACGATTTGCAACTGCACATTATCGGTGGACCCGCTGCTGGCGGCCAATACTCTGCTGGATTTTCAATGCGCGTCTCAGGCGGTGAACTCGGCGGAATCGGGGTCGACAATTGGGAAGGAGATCTCGAATCCCTCACGCACACCTCCGCATCCGCCGCCGAATCCGACCGAATGTGGGATATCACATGGACTGCACCATCCGAAGGAGAGGGAACCGTCACGTTCTGGATCACAGGGAACAGCGTCAACGGAGACGGTGGCCTCGGCAACGTCATCGAAGACATGTGGAATCAACTCACCTTCGCTCTCGTTGAAGGCGATGAAGACAGTCTTGCAAGAGGGACACGAACCGTCTTTGCGGGCGACGGCGATGTCGCCCCCCCAGAACCTGAATCACATGGTGCTGATTTGCACCACATGGGTGCAAAGTTGCGTGCCCACTGGCTCGGCCTGTTAGGCTTCGGAGCCGTCATCATGTGCGTTGTTTTTGCAGGATTGATGCTCCGCTATGGATTCTCAACATCTTACGAAGGACGGAGCAATCAATTGCGACTCCGCTACAAACTCATGCGAAGAGGTGATCAATGATGTACGATGACACAATCAACAATTTGCTCAAGGGCGTTGCAGATGGTTCGATCTCCGTCAAAGACGCACGCAATGCGCTCGAAGGCGTTGAGTTAACCGAAGCACAGATGGACGAAGCAATCAATCACGGCGTTCACGATGTTGCCGAATCTGGAACCATTGTAAGCGCAAGCCTCGCTCCTTCCGGAGGCTCCTATCTCACGATGTTCTTCTTTGCTTGGGGCATCTTCTGGGCATGCTATTGGGCTTTTTCTCTCATCTATGGGCTCGCCAAGAGCTGGGACCAGCAGCAACTGGCCTTCCACCTTGCTATGACGCTAACAACGCTCATTCTCATGGGTGTCATCTACCTCAAATACATCCTACCAGACACCATCATCGTCAAACATTCTCAAAACAAATACGTCCCTGAGCATGCCAAGGATTGGAAGGAGTACAAGTGGTGATACCAATGGCGAAAGATTACAACCTCTTTGTTCCCGAAGTAAAAGACAGCAAGGCGAATGCTGGTGAAACTGTCATCAATCGACGACAATTCCTACGCTATGGTTTCAATACCACTGCAGGTGTTCTGGCTGCTTCACTCGGGGTGCTTGGCTTTGCAGCAATTCTTCTCCCTCCAGGAGGAGGTTCAGCAGGAGACCTGTCTGTGAAATTCTGGGCCAAAGGGCGAGAAGACACAGCGTGGTACGGTGCAAAGCACCTCCAAACGATGACAAAAGCAGACTTCGTTGCTGAGGCAGCGAATTCCAACACAGGAACAGCAGGTGCCTCAGGCGTATGGAACGGTGTTCCAGTTGTTGTCACCTATGTTGAAGATTCAAAATGGCAAGGCTCCCCTAGCGACAACAACAAGGCGCGATTCCAGATGATGGAGGGTTACGACGAATCTGGAAAATACATTGGTCACTTTGAAGACATGGTTGCAATGGATGAGCGAATTTACCCCTCTGATGATTTGATCATGGTTTTCGGGCGATGCACGCACCTTTGCTGCATTCCTGGGTGGCAACTCGTATCCAATTCCTACACCGACGATTCGTGGACTCCTGGAGGAACCGACGATGGAGGAACCAAATTGTTCTGCATCTGCCACTCTTCTCGTTTCGATACGACTGCTTTGGAGATGAACACCAATCGTAACCGTTCAAACGGTGCGACGTTTACCTATGCCGGTGTCCGCAAAGCCGGAGGACCTGCACCTGTAGGACTCCCGCTCATCCCTATCGTACTGAACAATGATGTGGTTGAAGGCATAACCGACTACGTCGATTGGTTGACGTATTGTGACTGAGGTGATGAAATGACGACAATGTTCTGGATTCTTTGGTTTTTCATTGCCTTCATTATCGTTCTCGTGGCTTTCACACTCCGTAAGGAGACTGAGGAAATGCCTCGCCGTGAAATTCTTCGTGCTGTTGAATCAACGGGTGGGATGGGCATCTCGGAACGTGCCTTCTTGTGGGTGTTTTCGTGGATGGATACGCGATTCCGTATCCAAGACTATTGGAACATGTCCAAAGGAGCATACTACAACATGCACCGTCAGATGCCGCTAACGCACGCTGAAAAGTACAAACTGCGCATCATTTGGTATTGGTATCCATTGTACTGCTTGGGCGGCATCTCGTTCCTAAGTTTCATCATTCTTGTCTTGACGGGCACAATTCTTGGCATCTATTACGTTCCAGGGGGCGAAGGTGATCCTTCTCCTGCGTATGCCTCAATGGAATTTATCATGTTGGAATTACCGTTTGGTTACATCATTCGTGCTGTGCATCATTGGGGAACTCACTTCATGGTTGCATCTGTGTTTTTGCACATGTGCCGGGTATATTTCACGGGCGCTTATCGAAACCCTCGAGAACTGAACTGGCTTATTGGTGTCGCATTGATGGCATTAACCATCGTCTTCGGTTACTCCGGCTATCTTCTGCCTTGGGACAGTCTGGCTTACGGTGCAGCGGTTATTGGAATCAACCTCGCCAATTCCTCACCACTGATTGGAAAGTACATCGCTACGCTCTTGTTCGGTGGTTCATCTCTCACACCTCGAACGGTTACACGGATGTACTTCATCCACGTCTTTATCTTACCAGTGATTGTGACAACATTGATCATCATTCACTTGTTTATTGTTTGGGTACAAGGAATCGCGGAGCCGCATTGATCGGAGGAATTTGAATGGGATTAATGGAGAATTTAGGACGAGTTGCAACCTCGTACATGGATGAAAAAGCCAAACTGCAAGAAGCAGGAGAAAAGCGCAAGCGCACTCGGATGGGTCACGGTTTCTGGCCGCACGAGGTGCTACGTGACACCATTCTCTTTGCTTTCATGGCTGCAGTTCTTCTGTTCTACGCGTGGCTCATTCCACCGCCATTGCACGGTGCAGCTGACCCGTATGCGCAAGCAGGGTTTGTTTTCCCGGACTGGTACGTATTGTTCTCGTACGGATATTTGCGTTGGGGAGAATATCTTCCTCAATTTACCGTTCCGACCGGATTTATTGGCGATATTGTTGGGCAACCCGTCTTTGCTTGGAACGCTGCATGGTGGGGCGCTGCGCTCACAGGTATCCCTGTCGGCATCCTCGCTCTTCCACCTTTCCTCGGCGGACGTGAGAAGCGACCCGTCGAAGACCCGTGGTTTGCTGCAGCAGGTGCAGTTTACCTTGCACACGTTTGGTTCATCTCGGTCTTTTCGATCAACATCTTCCTTGAGTTGTACGGGAAAAATCGTTCCGATTATTGCAAACTTGATTCGCACGGCGATCTGTTGTGTGGGACTAGGGCCCCATGGATTGCGGAAATTTTCAATGCAGTGCCGTGGATTTTAACCGGCTTGTTGCTGTGGATTGTCATCTATTTCATCGGCAGAAATGTGCTGGTTAAAGCATGGGGTGCAGGATTTACTCCGGAACATGGTAAGCGCTTGATTATTGGAGCACTCGTTGTATCGGCTGGTGCCTCTGTTGCAACCTTTGACACCTACGACAACGGTTTCTGGGAAGCAGGTGGTTTGTTAACCATCAAAGGTCTAACGCACGACTATTACCCTGAACTTGAGGCCATGCGTACACAACCTTCGGATGTCCACGTTCATGAAACGAACGAATTCACGGATGACCGTGGATACACCGATGGGGTCGTACCGGCAGCAGCGTGGCTGGATTGGCAAATCTTCCAACCTGCCCGAGAGACAATCATTGATTTTAGTGATGCCAACAACCATCAGATTCCTGAGATTGGGGAAAATGCAGCTGGAGAAACCGTGACCTTTACTGGAGGGGAAGGCTACACCAAAAGTGGAACATTCACGGTCACAGATGACTACACAAGCGAAGCCCTACCAACCGATGTGACCTGCGAATACCGAGCAAGCGAGCGGAAGATCGACGGCGTCAACACTGCAACCATGCTTACAAGCACCATGTCTGTAACGGATAGCAATGGAAAGGTCCTCACATCCTTTACTGATTGTGCAGGTTCTGAAATCAACCTCGAACCCGGAACATACGGTTACGAATTTACGCTCACAGTATCAGGTGCTCTTGCGCTCAACGATTCCATTACAACGGAAACAACCTTTGCCGTACAGACGTACCAACCACTCCTTCTTTGGGACGATAATGCTGGTGCCCATGCTGGCAAAATCGTGAACCTGAGCGACACTGCGATGATTGCTGCCTCTTCCGGAACCTACAGCGATGTCACAAACCCATCCTATCACGTCAACCCGAAGGCACTCGATGCCAAGTTGACCTATGCCATGTTCATCCCATGTCTCACCTTTGGTGCAGTTGTCATCGTCCTGTTGCGATCGATGGCACGTGGCTACGAATTTGAGATGAACAAGTGCTACGGCTGTGACCTCTGTGACGATGCATGTCCTGTGCGATTGTTCAATGGAGGAGACAAACTCAACATCATTTACAATTCGTGGAACAACGAGGACGATGGCGTTCCGCTGTATTCGTGTCTGACCTGTACAGCTTGTACCAACGCTTGTCCGCAATTGGTGAACTACGACTCCTACGTCGACATACGTCGCAGCTTGATCGTCGGTGGTCCAGCAGCAGAAATCCCTCACACAGTACTTCAGGCCGTTCTTGCTGCTGAAGCTGAAGAAGCGTCCAATGACGACTTCATCCCTGTCGAGGAATACCCAATTTCCTCAAATGTCGGCTACTACCCTGGTTGTGTTGACTACCTTGACCAAGAGATGGTCTTCTCACACGTCAACGAGGGTGAGATGAACCTCGGTGATTCAACCACGGCGGCCTTTACGTTGTTCGAAGAAATGGGACACGACGTTTCATACCTCGGCCGTGACTTCCTCAAGTGCTGTGGTCATGACCAGAAGTGGCAAGGTCTTACTGAAGTCTTTGACAAGCTCAAGGCATACAACCAGAAAAAGATCGAAGCATCCGGAATCGACACACTCGTTTCTTCATGTGCCGAGTGTTTCCGAACCTTTGCCCGTGATTACGAATTGGACGGCGTCAAAGTCATGCACACAACAGAATATCTCATCGAGAACGGTTTCGATATGCAACTTTCAACCGATGCAACCACAGTGACCTATCACGACCCGTGTCGACTTGGACGACAGATGGGTATCTATGATGAGCCTCGTGAACTGATCAACGCCGTTGAAGGAGTCGATCTTGTTGAGATGGAACACCATGGTGAGGATGCCATGTGCTGTGGTGTCTCGAGCATGATGTCCTGCAATGAGAACGCCCGAGCACTCCGTGTCGCTCGAATGGAAGAAATCAAGTCGACAGGAGCCGATACCATGTTGACTTCATGTCCAAAGTGTGTTTCTCACTTTGAGTGTCTCAAGTTCGAAGGTGATGAGCGCTACGAAGATATCGAAATCCTCGACGTTGTTTCCTTCCTTGCACGTGAAGTCAACGCAAAGAAAGGCGAGATCTCCGCCTCTTCTCAAACCGAAGTCGAAGCTTGAACCTACTCTTGAGGTGGAGCGTCATCTTCCATCCCGACGATTTCATAGTTTGATGGAAAGAGTGCGATGAGGACACCTGCGATAAGACTGAACAGCCCCCAAGCGAATTCCTGTTGAACAAAAAGGAGTTCAAGTGCAATCACACAAAGCACAAGCCCTCCAATGTTGGAAGTCCATACAAGTGTTTTGAACGTGCCGAGCGATACACCGGTCGTTCCTTCTTTTCGATAGGGTCCAAATTCTCCACCGAATCGTTGTGCAGTTGGTTGTTTTCCTTTTTTTGACATTCAATCACCTCATCGGTCAATCATACTGATTGCATCGGTTGGACAAGCGAGAACACAAAGGCGGCACCCAGTGCACGCATCTCGAACAATCTTGGCCTTCTGGTTGCTTTCAACGTTGATGAGAGGGCTTCGCATCGCAACCTTGTACATTTCAATCGCATCATCGTCACAGACAATGGTGCACTGATCGCAGCCAATGCACAACTCTTCTTTGACGAAGGCAACCGCTGATTCCCCTCCTTTCAGGGATGCGTGTTGAACACCCCGTTGACGATTCAGACTGGTACGAATGCGTTTCGCCTCTTCTTCGCGGCGACGCTTCAACTCATCCGAGGACGTCATGGTTCACCACAGACATGGGTTGGCCTTCAAACTTAGCAACGCTCAAGTTAACAAGTAAATCTCCAAAACAATAGAATGCACCTACCAGAAGCGGTGGATTCCACGCAGTCAATCCAGTGTAAGGAACTGCAGCAGCCCACTCCCAATTTCCAAGATAGGTGCCCCACAATTCCATCAATAAGGCAAGCCAAACCATTGATGCATAAAGGCGGGGTTCAGGCCCCCATTGCGTGAATCCAAGCGTCAAAAGGACAAGGAGAACCGCAGACGTGTCTGTCCCTTTGACTGCGCCATAAACAACCAGGGGAACCAACAGTAGGATCAAGAACATCGGTGATCCTTCAGGTATGTGCTTTGCGATACGACGCCCAAGATCAAAGAGAAAGTAATGTCCAACAGGGACAAACAATGGCATGATTCCCCGTTGATATTCATAAATGAGCCAAACCTCACTAAAGAACAACTCCATCGGTGTTGCAAACGCCAAGACTGCAATCATTTCAATTCGTTCTTTTCGATTGGTTCTGAAAAAAATGTAAGAAAACACACCGAGGCACCAGATGTTCACAGGCCATTCTGCGTATTCCGCTGATACGAGAAGACCAATCGCAATCGTCAGGACATACAGGGCCTCACGACGCATAACATCGCTAAGCGTTCAATGTTTAAATCAAACAGTCAGTCGTTGGGCAATTCTGCAGCCTCTAGCCCCATGGCAAGCATGGACAATTCCGATAACAGTGCATGCCAACTGTGGGCATGCGTCATAAATGTGGAATCTTCTTCTGCTGTAACGAAACGAGCACTCGGTGAATTAAGGTTCCCAATTTCGTCCTTTTTTGGATTTATTCTGTAAAACCAAGAAGATGCATCCCCATCAATGAGGTAGACAACAGGTTCGACCGGATCCCCACTTTCAGTCTTCATCAAAGTTGGAACGCCTTCCTGAATTAAGAAATCCTCCGTTTCTGAACCTCCTTTTCCGTACATGAGTTTCTTCATCTTACGATTTGAAAGGTTCAACAGTTGTTCACCTGATGTTACCGTCATAATCCCCAAGCCGTACGTCCCACGGTTGTTCTTGACGTATGCAACGGGGTCGCGGTCGATACCCAATGCGTCATAGCGTTGGGAAAGTTTCGCCAAAAAAGTATCAACATCGCTTGCGAGCTGAATCCGGCAACCTTCTTTCTCCAGGCACTTTTCTTCAGAAACAAACGAGTCGCAAAGGAGATGCCAAGGATCGATTCCAATGATTTCACTTATTTCTTCAACCAACGGCCGCAAGAAATCGAAATGCTGTGATTTCTTACGTTGGTACCAACCCATCTGCGGATTTGGTAAAACGCTCTTCGTTGAAAGCCCTTCCAACCCACCATCAGTAAGATCATTGTTGAGTAAAATAAAATCGGGTTGTTGACCTTGAACGAGGAGAACGTCCTCCAAGAGTTCAACATGATCCAACGGTAGTGGCCCGTGTATCCCATTCAGTGCATCAAAACCATCCAAGTCGGGATTTCCTATCGTGCATCGATAACCAGCGCGCTCGACCAACGTACAAAGCGTTCGTAGATTCTCAACATATCCTTGATTCCGGGTATGTGACTCCGGATAGATGTGCACCCATTTGCAACCGGGTTGATGACGCTCAATGTGATCCGTCATTCGTTCGACCAAGTGAGGGAAATCTGCTTCTGCAGTGTTGTTGAATCCTGCAGGAAATTGGTTTGCGTCCACGACTGCTATTTTCCATCCAGCGTCACGAATGTCAACGCTTCCATAAATCGGTACATCGATTTCAGAGCGTTTCGATTTCATCCAAGCAACAATTTCATCATGCTTTTGGGTGAGGACATCGGTTAAGTTATGGACCAAGGACATCAAATCACCTCTGCAAGCAAGTCATCAATCGACCGATTTATCCGGATACCATCGTATTCGATAAGATGGAGCGATTCAAAGAGACCTAACCCCAGTGCAATTTCAGGTTGTCGCCGAAGCAATGGTTCACAGAAGTTCCATCGAGATGCGACTTCTTCGATTTGTGCTGAGTATTCGTCCAGACAACGAGTGAGCAGTGTTGGAGAAGTCGCAGTTCCTGCAGGGAGTTTTTTGCGAGAAACAACGCTCTCTGGTAGCGAAGTCTGACTTGCTGCCATTCGAAGTGCCTTTTTCTCCAAACCATCTGTTGGCAATCGCTGATTCATCGGTAGATGAAGGGCGTGGCGAAAGTGAGAGCGACCCAAAAAAGGAACACGAACTTCGAGAGAATGAGCCATTGAGTGACGATCAACCAATCGGAGTTGAAAATTGCTCAACTGACCGTGATCAAGTTCAAACTGCAAGGTTTCTTGTAAGGAATTCAAGTGTGCTTTAGGCGTATGGTTTTCAGTCCACCATCGCCCATCGTCGAGAGCAAGTTGCCCATTCTCAAACTGTCGTGCAAATGGATGATTCAACATCTCAATCCGTGCTTCAAGCTCGTGTTTGTGGGCTGCAAGATCTGTATACCGTGGATAGCCGGCGTGAATTTCGTCCGCACCTTGACCACATAACCCAACCCGAACAGATTGAGCCATGGTCTTGAACAGCGGCTGGAAGAACAGAACAGATACATCCAAGTCTTCACCATGCCAAGAAAGTGAGGGAAGATGTTTTGCGAATGCGTCCGCTTCCATGATGTGTTGATGATGATGAAGATCCAGTTCAGATGCGACAAGTTCTGCTGCCATCCAATCAGGATTTTCTTCACTTTCAGCAACCGTCCAGCATTCAGGTATTGGGCGATTGTATCGCTGAGCAGCATCGTTTGCAACGGCAGCAACAAGAGACGAATCAAGTCCACCGGAAAGAACGATTCCAACGGGCACATCTGCCATCAATCTCTGGCCGACGCTGTCCACAAACCCATCGAGAAGTTTCTGAGCACCATGAAGTTCATCGTAATCATTGAAGGGAGCAATCCGTGGATTCGAGAAACGATGGGAATCAATCAAAACTGCCTGTTCGCCAACAAGTGACCAAACCTCAACTGTACCCGGTCGTACCTGGTGAACATCGAGAAAGAGTGTGGTTGCATCAAGTGAATATTCCCAGACCAGACGAGCCATTAGTGCGTGCTCGTCCAATTGTGGGTAAAAGTCAGAATGCGCACGCAAGGCTTTGACTTCGCTTGAGAAAACCAGCGAAGAGCCAATCTTTGAGCGAACCAAGGGCTTGATTCCCATCTCATCTCGTGCCAATACCAAATGGTTTTGCTTTGCATCCCATAACGCAAAAGCAAACATTCCGTCCAATTGACGGATCCATTCAGCGTGATCACGTGCGCTGCATGAAGAATTTGTGGATGTGGTCTTCTCATGCAGTGCGAGGATGGTCTCACTGTCGCCAAACGTTGTCCAAGGATAGTCGGTTAAAGATTTTCGAATCGATTCAAAATTGTAAATTTCTCCGTTCGCAATGAGAACGTTTCCTTCCTGTGATTGAATCGGTTGAGGACTTCCTTCAAGATCGACAATGGCTAGACGTGCATGTCCAAGGCAGACGGATGCATCACTCCAAATTCCAGAACCGTCTGGTCCTCGGTGGTGTTGCAGTTGAATCATATTTTTGACGATGCTTGGCTCAGGTGCACCAAGCATGCCTGATATGCCACACATACAACGACAACCCGGCTCTCGCCTATATACCGTTGCTTTTGATTGAATCACCAAAGTGGATACCTGAATGCCGTTACTGCAAGCAGGATGACTGCAATTCCGAAGAATGTGTAGTAAATTGATTGAGGTGGCTCTTTGGAATCATTGTCGCCGTACATGGGTACCAACGGTCGCTCCTAGAGCAACCGATTCTAAAATATGGCGGCGAAAACGTCTCACATTACACCCAAAAATGGCTCGAGCACAAGCACCACGGCGAGCGGAATCAACAACATCGTTGCATTATCGTCAATATAGGTCAATCGAGGCCACTCAGCTGCGACACAAATTGGTGCGATGAACAAAACCAGAAGCCAAGGTGTTTCGAACCAGAATGCACATGCTGACCAAATTACCGCAATTCCAAGCATTCCTAGAATGATGACGTTGTTGGTTGTCATACCTTTCCGGCGTAGTTCTCCAAGCAAAGGATCACCCAATGATAGGCTGAGAATGAGCGGATAAGCATACGCTGGATTCGGCGTTAACAAGAACACCAGCCCAACAGCAAATGCACCCCAAGCGAGAGCAGAGACTTGCCTGGCCTCATAAGTGCGCTGACCAAAAATTGTCCAGCCCATCCGCAATCGAAGTGTTTCTCCCAAAACTGCAACGATAATGAACGCTGAAACAATCTCATCAAGGGTTAATGAGACAAAATCGGCAACATCTTCCCCGTACTGAAAATAAAGCCACGGCAAAAACGACATACCAAGGTGTATGAATCGACGAAGAACATGCCCACTCATTCCCCCGACGGAGAGGTCAACAGGATTTGTTAGTTCAACCTGCTCACTCATTTTCTTTTCCTCAGTTGCGCGTATGCGTCTTCAAAGGACATCAAACCTTCCTCAATATTCGACAAGACCGTGTCGAATTCGGGATGGTCCAACAGAAGCCGCTCATGATGGGAAAGCAATCGTTCACGCCATCGCGCCCTACCTGCTCGTAGGGATTGTCCAAGCGTCAAAACCATCGCAGATGCTTCTGCAATCCCATTACCATGAAGCGCGCTAACGAGAAGGACTTCTGGAGCTTGTTCGAGACCAAGATTTAGCGACTCTCTCAATTCATTGGCATGGCGTTGAGCACCATCGAGATCGGCCTTGTTGACAATAACGGCATCGGCTAATTCCAGCAATCCTGCTTTTTCTGCCTGAACGCCATCGCCTCGGGCAGGTCCTTCCACCAGAACAATACGGTCTGCAACGGCTGCGCAGCGGACTTCGGATTGGCCTGCTCCGACCGTTTCAATAACAACCTTGTCCCATCCAACCTCGAGGAGACAAAATGCCATGTCTCGAACAACGAGCGGTACGGAGCCACTGGTTTTCCTGGTCGCTACAGAACGTACGAAAACGTAATCCTTCTTCGCATCATCATCAACAACGCTCATTCGAACTCGGTCTCCAAGCAAGGCTCCACCTGAGCGCGGTGATGAGGGGTCGACAGCCAAAACCGCAATTCGAAGGCCTTGGTCAACCCATTCATGGAGCAGCCGATCAAGCAAGCACGATTTTCCTACACCGGGTGGACCCGTCAGCGCGAGAATCCTCCAATCCGAATCATCGTTTTGAGGTTCTCGAAACCGAAGATTGCCACTTTCAATGGAAGTCAGAAGACGAGCAAGGGCGCGTCGATCTCCTGCTTTTGCAGCGTTGAGCCTCTCATCCAAGTTCTCACCTTCATTGGGCTGGATTCCAAAACCATCCAGCGCCATGACCCACTCCAGCATCGTCCCTCTGGACAGCTGTTGCGATGAATTCTACCATCTCTTCAGAACTTGTTCCCGGACCGAAGAGTGCGCGCACGCCCGCTTCAAACAACGGTGGCCAATCGTCTTCTGGGATGATTCCGCCCCCGAACACAATGACATCACCCATGCCATGCTCACGGAGTGTATCGCAAATCTTCGGAAACAAATGGCCATGGGCTCCAGATAATGAGGAGAGACCAAGAAGAATTGCATCCTCGTCGCGTACTGTCTCGATAATCTGCTGAGGCGTTCGCCTCAATCCCGTGTATATGACTTCATGGCCAGCGTCTCGAAGTGCACGGGCAACAACCTTTGCACCCCGGTCGTGACCGTCGAGGCCGGGTTTAGCAATCACAATACGCAGTGGCTGGTCCATGTCAGGTGGACTGGATTGAAGGTTATGAAAGAGTCGTTGAAAATCTTCTCTGCACCTCCCGTTCGGGGATGATATCAAATGCCAGTCTGATTCTGCAACACCATGACCTGGGAGAAGGACCCACTTCACGTCAAACCCAGCAAGGCGTATCTTCGGGTTCGCAGAGTCAATCGTGCCATCATGGATACGTGGTTTAGAGAAATATCAACTGTGGACGTCGACACACTACCTGAAGAGGGCGGCATCATCTACACTGCATGGCATCCGGGTGGCTTGATTGACCCGATGTTAATGATGGCTGCACTTCCCGGAGGACTGACGTTTGCTGCAAAATCAACCTTGTTCAAAATACCTGTACTCTCGAGGATTATGAAATGGATAAATGTCCAACCCGTTCAACGAGAGCAGGATTCGGACCAATCTCCTGAGGAACGAAAAAAATCCAACTCAAAACTGATCGATACACTCGCTGATTTGGTTGCTAATGGGGAGCGTATCGCTATTTTCCCAGAGGGTATGAGCCACACAGAATCGTATGCAGTCGAACTCAAAACAGGCGCTGCACGAATTTATCTCGAGGCCCACAGAAGGGCTGTTGAAGCGGGAAAACCAACTCCGAATCTCGTACCAATTGGCCTCCACTACAGTGACCAGCACAAATTCAGGGAACGAGTCAGTTTGCAAATTAATCGTGCTGTTGAGACCCCTCCGATGCCAAAAGAGAACGGAGCACCAGAACCGACCACGGAGGAGCTTGACCAATACGACGACCAAGCACATGACCGGGCATGGTGCCACGAAGTTACCTCGATGCTGCAAACAGAAATCAATCGCATCAGTCATGCACAAGAGTCATGGGAAGACCGTGAATTGGTGTGGCGTGCTCGTCGGATGATTCACACGATACGAAGCGGTGAAAACGTTTCAAAGATCAACTACAATGAGGCTGTTCTCGGCTCGAGGCGTGTACGGGCTGCTTGGCAGTATCTTTCAGTCCATGATCCAGAGCGTACGCAAGAAATTGAATCCAAGTTCCGTTCCCATCACGATGAGATGGAACGGATTCAACTCCGGTCATGGGAACTTAAAGATCGCAAAAAGAAGATTTCAAAGAAAGCCTTTGCCAAAAATTTCGCCTTTTGGGTTTGGTCTGCATCATGGATGCTTGGTTTCGTAACCTGGTCGGCTATGATTGCAACAGGCGTCCCTTATCTCATCGTTCGTTTCTTAGTACGCATGAAAGCAAGCAAAGGAGAAAACAAAGCGGGAATTGGGTCAATGAAACTTCTCTATTCCATCGGCTTGTATCCGATATGGTGGATGTTCTGTGCGGTTTGTCTTGGTTGGTTTATTGCATCAGCATCATCGCCTCTTCAAGATTTCAAGTTGCCAGGTTTGATTCTTCCCGTACTTGCAGCGATTCCTTGGCCACTTGTATCGGTGATTTTGCTGGTGTGGTGGCCAGTTTCAGCACGCCTGCATCTCAAATTGTTTCAGCGTCTTAGTAAATCATGGCGAAATCTCCGATTGTGGTTCAAACTACGTAGCGGACAAATCGAATGGGACCATCTCATTGCCTCCCATCAAAATTTAGCCTCCCAAATGGCTTCAATTGGAAACGGGTTGATCTTACCAGGCGACCCAGATTGGAGAGATCCCCCGACGGGTAAGGATGATTGGGAAGCGGTTCAATTTCGTCCATAAGAAGTCACCACTTTTCGGTTCGATGAAGGGTAACGAATAAGGGCGTCATGCACAACCGAGTATTGGTGAGAAGGGTGTCGTCAACAGAACAACGTCTCAATGACTTGCGTGCTCGAAAGGCTCGAAGCGAGGCTGGAGGAGGCCAAGCACGAATTGACGCACAACACAATCGTGGGAAAATGACCGCTCGAGAGCGACTGGACATGTTGCTTGATGAGGGAACCTTCCAAGAAATTGATGCGCTCGTTGAACATCGATGTCGCGACTTTGACATGGACAAAAATGTGATTCCTGGTGATGGGGTCGTGACCGGACATGGTAAAATCAACGGCCGGGAAGTGTTTGCCTTCGCCCAAGATTTCACAGTATACGGTGGTTCTCTCGGGGAAATGCACGGGCTTAAAATCTGCAAAGTGCTTGATATGGCACTCAAAACGGGCCGCCCAGTCATCGGTTTGAACGATTCTGGGGGCGCTCGGATTCAGGAAGGTGTTGCATCGCTCGGTTCGTATGCTGAAATTTTCTTCCGTAATGTTCGCGCTTCTGGCGTCATTCCTCAGATTAGCGTAATCATGGGACCATGCGCAGGAGGTGCAGTCTACAGCCCAGCTATCACTGATTTTGTCATCATGGTCGATAAGACCGCTCACATGTTCATCACTGGTCCAGAAGTCATCAAGACGGTAACAAACGAAGTTGTCTCATTTGAGGATCTTGGCGGCGCCATGACGCATGCATCGAAATCCGGTGTATCTCATTTCACAGCGGACAGTGATGATGCAGCCATTCAACTTGCTCGAGACCTTTGCGATATGTTCCCATCAAACAACATGGATCGAGCCCCGCTACGCAAAACGTCCGACAGTCCAGATCGGATTTGTGAAGCCTTGGACACCATGATCCCACAAGATGCGAACAAACCGTACGATGTTACCGATGTCATTCGAGAAGTCCTTGACGATGGTGGCTTTTTGGAAGTTCAAGCCGATTATGCAATGAACATTGTTTGTGGATTTGGTCACCTTGCAGGACATACAGTCGGCGTGGTTGCCAACCAACCAAAGGTTCTAGCAGGATGTTTGGATATTGATGCAAGCGACAAGGCTGCACGATTCGTTCGATTTTGTGATGCATTCAACATTCCAATCCTCACGTTTGAAGACGTTCCTGGCTTCCTGCCTGGGACCAATCAAGAATGGGGTGGAATCATACGTCACGGTGCAAAATTACTCTACGCATATGCTGAAGCAACAGTGCCTAAACTTACGGTTATTCTTCGAAAGGCCTACGGTGGAGCATACGATGTGATGTCATCCAAGCACATTCGCGGCGATTACAATGTTGCTTGGCCGAGTGCTGAATTGGCGGTTATGGGTGCAGATGGTGCCGTTGAGATTATCCATCGGCGTCGCATCAAAAACGCTCGCAACCAAGAACAAGAACGCCAACGCTTGGTCCAAGACTTTACAGACACATTCGCAAATCCATACAAGGCAGCAGCAATGGGGTACATCGATGATGTCATCGAACCGAGTGAAACACGGACCCGTTTGTGCCGTGCGCTACTGATGCTCTTGGAAAAAGAAGAAATCCGGCCAGCAAAAAAGCACGGAAACATACCACTGTGATGATGAATATGGCTGATGAAGCGACACGAAGAATGGCTGCAATTGCGGCAGTGCTTAGCCTCATCGAGAGCGGTGAAGATGCATCGCAACGAGGAAGACAACGTGGTGAAGCATGGTCGCAAGATCATCGAAGAATCAACATGGGTCAGTCCTCGCTCATGCATTACAGAAGCAACAGAAGCCCTTGGAGATGATACGATGACAGAAAAGCGTACAGTCAAGATCAACGGTGAAGAATTCGAAGTTGAGATGACGCTCAACGACGATGGGAGTTACGATGCAACGGTTGAAGGCCAGACGTTTACCATCGAAATCCCAAATGCGCAAGCAGCGCCTCGTGCACGTAGAGGAGGCGGTTCAAAGAAGAAGAAGTCTGGAACAGTTTCTGCGAACATTCCGGGCAAAGTCGTCACAGTCGAAGTTAACGAAGGCGATGTTGTCAAGGAAGGTCAAGTCATTTTGATCCTCGAAGCAATGAAGATGCAAAACGAGATTCAAGCGCCAATTGATGGAACAGTCATCAGCGTTGCTTGTGAAGAGGGACAAGCGATTGAAGCCAACGTTCCACTCGTTGTCATCGAGCCAGAACCAACCCCAGGTGAGGATTGAGAAGCAACAGTTCAAGATGTATGAAGGCGAGGTATGTGTATGAGCGACGGACCGGCGTGTGATTTTCCTGGTTGTGGAGAAGTGGGTGTTGTCATCTCACGGCTCTCTCCAGAAGGATATCTCGTCGCCACAGGCAAGAAAGCCTATTCATTCCGAGAAGCCTATCGGCGCTTCCACTACTGCAACAATCATCATGATGAGTTGATGAATGGGGTATGGTCTCGTGTCCGAAAACCGGACGACAAAAGCGATGGCCACGTTGCACCTACTGCAATTTGAAACCATTCAATCCGGCGCAGTCGTCATATACTTCCAACGTTTGGTCAACATATGTACGTTGCAAGAAAGAAGATTTCGTCAAAAACAAGTTCCGTTCTCTTGACGCTGATGATGGTACTCGCATCGCTCTTGGTCACCGTTGCTCCTGCAGCTCAAGCAGTCGGAGCCAATCAAAACGATCTCAACTCTGGTGGAGACCTTCCAGACAACACAAGCGTTGGAATCACCAATTACATTTTCTCAGGCAGTTACAGTGGTTCTGGCGAATTGGATTATGGCGATGACAACGACATCATCCGTGTTGCGCTCAATGCGAACCAAGGCCTTGCAGCGACCCTCTCCTTCCCTTCTTCAACCACATTCAGTAACGGAACGACCGTCAACAATCAATTCCAACTCGGCTTTTACAACAACACACAATCGTTCATGGGTCTTGCAGGAGCAACCAACCCAGTCATGCTTACCACCAACGGCTCAATTTCTGTCCCGCATGACGGCATGGTTTACGTCAACATCTCACGTGCTACTGGATCTGGAAGTTGGTCGCTGACGCTCTACAAATTCACCGTCTCAAGTACGGGTGGCGGTGGAACTGGTGGATCCTCAACCAACGGACCTCCCGGTGCTGGGACAACGAACCTCACTGTACTGAATACAACCTATCTCAATGGTTCTCATTCCTATGATGACCTTTACATCGGTTGCGGAGTATCATCGTGCGGATCCATTGTCACCACGGGTGATCTCATCCTCAGCGTCAACACACTCACAGTCACGAATGGAGCATCCATCATCGCTTACGATCAGCCGACCAATACACAAGGTGTGGGAGGATCAACCCAAATGTCTGCAAGTTACCTCGGTGATGGTGGAGGCGGTGCTGGCCACAGCGCATCTGGTGGTAATGGAGGCACTTCTTCTGGAACAAGCAGCAACGGAGGTTCAAGCTTTGGAATTGGAAATGAGACCGGTTCAAATGGCGGTAGCGTTTCTGACAACAACGGCAACACCGTTTCTGCAGGAGGAAATGGAGGGGGACGAGTCGTCATTTATGCCGATACGATTGAAATTTACGGAACGGTTGATGCATCTGGACAAGATGGTGAACAAGGTTATCGATATCAAAATGGGTCAGGGAACGGTGGCTCTGGAGCTGGTGGTGGTTCTGCTGGAAGCATCATCATGCGAGCAAATGAACTCACAATCGGAGCATCAAGTGGCGGTTCCATCCTTGCCCAAGGTGGCGACGGTGGCGACGGAGCAGACGGAGATTGTTTACCGGGTAATCCATGTGTTGGCCTTCTTCACGGCGGCCAAGGTGGCGGAGGTGGTGCTGGCGGAAGCATCGACATTCGAGCCAATAGCGCTTCGAACCTCAATATCTCACCGAGTGCGACCATCTCTTCAAGCGGTGGAAGCGGTGGTGCTGGAGGTTCACCCTATGGAACGGGATCGGCTGGAAACTCAGGATCTTCTGGTGGTAATGGAAACGCAAACAGCGGTACATGGACGGGTTGGAGTTCCTCGAACCCACCCACTCCTCCAACTTCTGGCATACCCAATCCATGCATCGGAGGCGGTACGAACGCAGCTGGAAACATCGTTGCAGATACGCTCGAAGTCAACGATGCCCAATCGACAGCGTCCCCAGCAAGCATCCTTCCGATTTCGTGTACCGATCTCTCACTCCATACAGCAACGGATTCAGACTATTTCGAAGTTCAGTTGGTTACCGGTGTCACCTATTACGTCAATGTCACATTCATTGATGCAATCCAGGACGTCGACGTTGAATGGGATGACATCAATGGCACATTTTTGGCCTCCGGTGCTTCAACCACCGATAACGAATTCCTAACGGTCACATCAACACAAAACGTTACCTCCTACGTGAGAGTTTACCCCTACACGTTTAGCGGAACGTCAAATCCTATCTCTTACAACATCACCATCGAAACCGACAATCCGGGTGGTGGTCAAAGCCTTGAACTGGCATATGTCAACATTCTCAACAGCACGAACGCTGGAGTTTCGTTTGCTGGACTACAATCGAACACCACCTACAATTACACAACTGTGTTGACGCAAAACATGATTGGAAACACCTCAGTTTCGTACAACCTTGGAAATGGAACCTTCAATTCTTCCAATTCATCAACGTACGCATTTGGTGTGAATTACACATCGGAAAACAACCAATCTACCCTCGAGGTCCTTGTTCTGTTGTACGATGCAAACGGGAACCTGATTGCCACTGGATTTGATGAATTTGATATTGACCTCATGGAACTTGAGGCAACATCCTCAACTACGGGGGAAATCAATCTCACAAACCTGAGCATTGGAACAAATTACGATCTTGTGTGGATGGTCTATGATTACACCAATTTCTCAAATGCGATTTTCTCCAACAACAGCGTCTACGATGCACTCAATGTTTCGGTTATCGATAAGAACACAACAACGTTTACTGCGCTTTCGAATACCCGAGATTTTAACGTAACCTGGGCTGGTCCAACCACAACAAACTTGCACGTGTTCTTCGCCGTACTCAGTCTGAACGGAACCACAATTAATCTCGAGAACAACGAAAACTTCTCTGCATTCCAAGATGACTTGTTCATCCCAAGATTACCATCGATTGTCATTAGCAGTGTATCATCAAGCGTGAATTCAACAACCAATGATGTGACAACCCGAGGACTTGATCTTGTTGTTGGAGATACCTACAACTACAGAATCAAGATTTTGGATTCAGGGAATGCAACGATTGCTCAATCACCTTTGACGACTGTTAACGCAACCTACCAAGGAATGAGTTTCGGCACATGGAGCTACACCACGCCTACAACCTCGGGACGCTACTGTGCCTTTGCCGAGTTGTACGAAGCGGATGGCACACAGCGGATTGGCGATATCTCGTGCTTTACACTCACCTTCGATTCTGACTTTGACGGCGTGGCCAATGAACTCGATCAATGCCCATCCAGTCCAGCAGGTGCCATCGTTGACCAATTTGGATGCGCTGCGAATCAGCGCGACACCGATGGCGATGGCGTCAATGACGACATGGATGATTTTGTCAACGATTCATCCCAGTGGTCGGACCAAGATGGTGACGGTTACGGAGATAATCCAAACGGAAACAACTCCGATGATTTCCCGAGCGATGCTACACAATGGTCGGACCAAGATGGTGACGGTTATGGTGACAACCAAAACGGTTCATTCCCAGATGCATTTCCAACCGATGGTACGCAATGGAGTGACATGGATGGCGACGGTTATGGTGACAATCCAAGCGGAAATAATCCGGACCTCTGGACCAACGACAGTTCACAATGGTTTGATTCCGACGGCGATGGGTATGGAGACAATCCTACTGGAACAAATGGGGATGAATTCCCAACCGATGGCACACAATGGTCCGATCAAGACGGTGACGGCTTTGGGGACAACCAATCTGGTAACAACCCTGACGCATTCCCTGCTGATGCAACACAGTGGGCTGATTCCGATGGCGATGGATATGGTGATAATCGAAATGGAAACAACGGTGATCGATTCCCAACCGATGGTACACAATGGTCCGACCAGGACAACGATGGATACGGAGACAATCAAGCAGGAAACGAACCTGATGCCTTCCCAACCGATGGCACACAATGGTCGGATGCTGATGGTGACGGGTACGGCGATAACCAAGGCGGTGCCAATGCCGACAAGTTCCCGAACGACAACACGCAATGGAGCGACTTGGATGGAGATGGATACGGAGACAACGCCAACGGCAATAATCCAGACCTCTGTCCGAACACGCCGTTTGGTCAGTCCGTCGATTCAACGGGATGTTCTGATGCGCAACTCGATGATGATGGCGATGGTGTTTCCAACAACCTCGACATTTGTCCGAACACCCCTGGAGGCGAGCTTGTGGATTACAACGGCTGTTCTTCGACCGAACTTGATGGTGACCTCGATGGAATCAAGGACGCTTACGACAACTGCAAATCAACGCCTCTAGGAGCAACTGTTGATGCAAGCGGTTGTGCTGATTCAGAAAAAGACAGTGACTCTGACGGAATAACAGACGACATTGATCAATGTCCAACCACGCCTACGGGAAGCACACCGAACATCTTCGGTTGCTCTGCTGAAGAACGTGACCAAGATAACGACCAAGTTGCTGACAGTGACGATCTTTGTTTCAATACTGCCGATGGTGCAACTGTTGACAGCGATGGTTGTGCAGAAAGTCAGAAAGACAGCGATACCGATGGTGTATCGGATGACCTTGATACCTGTGTGGGAACACCTCCTCTTTCCCTTGTTGATGAAAACGGCTGCAGCGACTCACAACTTGACGATGACAACGACCAGATTTTCAATGACGAAGACATTTGTCCTGCCACCCCTCAAGGAGAGGCTCCGGATTCACAAGGATGCTCTGCAAGTCAACTCGACGATGATGGTGACACCATCAGCAACGCAGATGATCTCTGTCCAATGACCAGCCCCGACCCTTCACTGGATGCGAATGGATGTGTGTCGAGTCAACGTGACACTGACATGGATGGTCTCTTTGACAATCAAGATGATTGTCCTGCAACAAACCTGACCAGTGTTGCTGATGACGATGGATGTGCACCGGAGCAGTTGGATGCGGATGGAGATGGTTACAACGATCTCATCGATGCATTCCCTCTTGACCCTCTGGAATGGGAGGACTCCGATGGAGACGGTGTACCAAACCGCCAGGATGCGTTCCCTGATGACCCGACCCAAACAAAAGCTGAAGCGGAAAGCGGCGGTTCTGGATTCTTGATCTATACGCTGGTTGCAATACTCGTTTTGGGAGCACTCGCAGGACTCGGCGTCATGCGTCGAAACTCGATGATGGACGCTGAGAAGGTGAGTCCTTTCACGCAAGAACCCGTCGTACAAGGCCAGATGGAAACGCAAATGCTTGAACAGCAAACAACCATCGAGACGAACGATGCAATGAGTGGGAATCAAGAATGGGAAGAAAATGGTGTTCGCTGGCTACGTCAAGAGGATGGTTCCTTGTTCTACCTTGACGGTCAATCGAACCAATGGGTTGCATTCGAACAATCGCAATAATGTGATTCTTCTCGGGCAAGGATTTACTTTCCTCCGATTGTTCAGACAACCATGGAGGAGAGACTTCAGCGAGACAACCTCGCTGAAATAGCGCTAAGCGCCATGGTCAGCATGATCATGATTCTCCTCTTTTCTGCCATTGTAGCAGGGATGGCTTTGATGATGATTGAACAAGCATTCATGCAATCCAAATCACAATCTGTGGAGCAATCTGAAACATTGAATTCAATACCTATGGTCCTCGTATTTGAGGTCGAAACGTTCGATGAAATTGATAATACGGATGATCAACTCTACATGATGTTCAAGTTTCCTTATGCTGGTAGCGACATACCCGATGTCAATGTCAAGTGGGCGATGATGTGTGATATCATGGACATCGATCCCGGTTCTGTCAACAGCAAAGTTGCTCATACACTGGTCTACTCGAGCGGAGATTTTGATGCTGCAACGGAATTATCAGGAAATGCACAAGATGATGCTGCGATTGATTCATTCGTTCCAGGCACCTACTATCACATCATTATCGATGTTGACGACCCCACAAGAGTTCCACAAGGCCCTCCTGTTGAGTGCGATCTTGTTGAGGATATGTCGGCAACCTTGGTTCTTGCAGTCGAAAACGGCCGAACGACTGAATTGGATTTCTATATTCCAACGGATGTTCGTCCAGGCCATGATCTTATGAGTTGATTTTATGCGAGAAGAAAATGACATCCTCGCACAAGTTGGCATCGGTGCAATGATTGTGTTTATTGGGTCGCTCATTGCAGTTATTTCTTCGTCATACGTTATGCTCAATCAACTCGAGCGAATTGCCGAAACAACGGAAAAAACAGTGAGTATTGCGACAAAAGATGCTCATACGCAGATTATTTTTGTTGGAGGTTGGATTGATGACGATTTTGATGATTATCTTTTCATGATTGAATACCAAAGCCTGGGCAAAGAAGTCATCACCAACGAGATCGGATATGTCCTTTGGTGTGAACTCAACGATGTAATTCATCGACGGTATGGATATCTTGGTGACTTTTTAGCATCTGCGCCAGATGACACGACAATCTGGCCAGTTGGAGATGATCCAGAAGATGGTATCCCAGAAACATTGGAATCTGGAAATCGCTACTTCGTCATCGCTGATGGAGGCAGAGGAGGAGGTTCAACAGGCGATGGAGGCAATCCTGGCAACGCCTGCGGGCCGGAGTTCATTTATGAGAATGGGATTACGGCGTATTATTCCATTTACTTACCGAATGGTGGCCATACCACACAAGAATTGAAGATCACGAATTATGCTGTTGGAGAATCTGTGACGTGATTCGATCTCTCAATGAATGAGAGGGACCATCAACCACAAGGCCAGTATGTGACAATGATTGCTGATGGTTAAAATCAAACAACACCTTGTGCTTGCATGGCTTCAGCAATCTTGAGGAAACCTGCAACGTTTGCACCAAAGACATAGTCGCCTTCACGGCCGTACTCCTTTGCAGTTTCGTATGCAGACTTGTGAATTCCGACCATGATTGCATCAAGTTTCTCATCGACTTCTTTACGAGTCCATGAAAGTCGTAGAGAATTTTGGCTCATTTCAAGTCCTGAAGTTGCAACACCACCTGCATTGCTCGCTTTCCCTGGTGCGAAGAGAATTCCATTCTTTTGGAACACTTCAACTGCTTCAGGCGTACATGGCATGTTGGCACCTTCTGCAACAGCAGTCACTTTGTTGTCAACGAGCATTTGTGCTTCAGCACCATTGAGCTCGTTCTGTGTTGCACATGGAAGAGCAACATCAACGTTGATTCCCCAGAGACCGTTTGGAGTTGGTTCTGGCGCGGATGCTGTGAAGGTGACTCCATCAAAGTGCGCAGCGTACTCGGAGATACGTCCTCTTCGGTTGTTTTTGAGATCCTTAATCCAAGCCAACTTTTCACGGTCGATACCAGCAGGGTCATGGATGAATCCACTGGAGTCGGACATCGTAACTGGCTTGCCACCAAGGTCGAGAACCTTCTCACAAGCGAATTGAGCAACGTTCCCAGATCCTGAGATTGAAACGAGTTTTCCTTCAAAGGACTTACCTTGAGCTGCAAGCATTTCACGAGCGAAGTAGACAAGACCGTATCCAGTTGCTTCCGGTCGAATCAAAGATCCTCCATAGGAACGTCCTTTTCCGGTAAGTACACCTGCTTGGAATTCATTTCGGAGTTTACGGTACATACCGTACATGTATCCAATTTCTCGTCCACCAACACCAATGTCACCAGCAGGGACGTCACAGTCTTGTCCAATGTGGCGCCACAATTCCATCATGAAAGATTGGCAGAAGCGCATGACTTCAGCATCGCTCTTCCCCTTCGGATCAAAGTCTGAACCACCCTTTCCACCGCCCATAGGAAGGCCGGTCAGGCTGTTCTTGAAAATCTGCTCAAAAGCAAGGAACTTGAGGATTGAAGCGTTAACAGATGGGTGAAATCGAAGTCCACCTTTGTATGGGCCAATTGCACCATTGAACTGAATTCGGAACCCGCGGTTGACGTGTTCGTTGCCGTTGTCATCGACCCATGGAACTCGGAAGTGGATGAGTCGCTCAGGTTCGACGACACGCTTGACGATATCAACGTACTCAGGATGACGTTCAAGAGCAGGACCTAGACTCTCAAGTACCTCCCAAACGGCCTGATGGAATTCAGGTTGTTCAGGATCACGGGCGACAACTGCATCATAAATTTCTTTGACGATTTGCATAAGGGGCTTCCACCTTGAGCCTCTCGACCCTCAAAGTGTTTCTAATGGTTGCCATCGATTGACTAGCCTTCAAGGCGATTCATGCAGGTTACAAGGGACAAACAGTCATGAATCGCTCAAGCCTCTGGATTCGTCGCTGACCTTGTTCATCAACTTCCGCCATTGCATGGATTGCTTCCTCAATCATCGCATGTTGGTCAGGCTGAATGGAGAGTAAGCGACGAAGATGATCAAGCAGAGCCCACTCGTCCTCGGTAATGATTTCATCATCGAGAGCTGCAATCAATGCAGACTGGTATGTTGAGACGGTTCCCATTGTCAATTCGACCTCTTGAGATTCATCAAATGGATTCAATTCTTCACCTCTTGCAATCGAAAGGCAAAGAGCTGTATCGCTAGGTTGGACTCCAAGTGTTGCACCAAGAACTCTGAGGATTGCTGCCTCATCATCGGTGACGATTGAATCTTCGAGAGCGGTCTCGACCAGTTGTAGGTAAAGTCGGTTTGCGGTGGTGTCTGCGAGCATAAACGCAGGACTGTGCGTTAGGTTTTAGTATTACTCGTCCAAACTTACTGTCATACAATTGTCATACAATTTGCAATACGGTTATATGCTGGTTTGTTCTACCACTGACAACAGGGGAGCAAGATGAGCGGCCAAAGCACACTCACATCGATTCGTCTCGATGCAGATACGTTGCAAGGTTTGGACATGCTCATCGGCCAGAGTGGATTGAACAATCGCTCGGATGTCATACGACTTGCAATACAGCAACTCCTCAATGGTCAAGCAAAACTGCCAGGAATGAAAAGCGTCCGAATTCCAATCGGCCGACATATGGAGCGTCATCTCGCATCGTTGTACGAGATGTACGGCGTTTCTCACGAGCAAGCCGCTTCTGAAGGTTTGCTCCTTTACACACAGAAGAAATTGGCTGATGCCAAGATGCTTCAAAATGAACTCGATGAAGTCGTCACCGAATCACTTGGTGCGACTCAAAAAAGCAAGGAATACCACGAATGAAAAGCGGTGAGAGCAGAGAGGGGATGGGATGATTTGGCCAAATGAAGACAAAACGCTTCCTGAGGCCACCTTCAATGCTGTGCAAGATCGGTCCAACTTGCACGGCTTAGCAACCTTGCGGATACGTGCCCGTCGTGCACAACGTGACCATTGTGGCCCCCAACACCACAACCCCCACAGCCCCCCGGATGACGGTCGGGGGGACTCTGATTCCACACCCGTCTCTTGACGGTGGAAACCCCACACGTGTCGCGGCCCCCACTCCACGGCACACTTGACACCAAACTGCGAATGCTTTCGACACGAATCCTTTAGAGGGGTCGTCATTGCTCTCTCATTATGTCAGGTGACGAATCCCCCGTTTTTTCGGATGAGATTCGTTATCTTGCGCATGAAGAGGCACGACCAGGTCAACTGGAAATGATTCATGATTGTCTCGGCGCACTTCGTGCCGGAGGCCACCACCTTGCCGCCGCACCGACCGGTATCGGCAAAACAGCTGCAGCCTTGGCCGCAGCCATCGATGCTGCACGGACTGCAAATGGTCCGAGAACTATTTTCTTTCTGACATCTCGACAAAGCCAGCACAAGATCGTCGTCGATACCGTCCGACGAATTAATGCTCGAGGACCTGCTCAGGAGAAAGTTCGCCTGGTGGACATGGTCGGTCAGTCGAGTATGTGTGTTCAGCCCTTCGCCAAGGAATCTCCACCTCTGTTCTCTCTGCTTTGCAATCAGGCACGCTCGTCTCGTTCCTGCAAACCGTATCTGACGCAAGCCCCGGGGTTACGTCAACGAATTCTATCGGATCCGTTGCATGTCGATGAACTTGTTCAAATGGCACAAACGCATTCTGAACACGGAGTTCCAACACTTACATGCCCTTGGAAAGCGGCACGAGAAGCAGTATCTTCTGCAGATGTCTTCGTTGGCGATTACAATCACTTGTTTGTGGATGCAGTTCGGGAAGCATCACTCAATGCGATGGAAGTGGATTTGTCCGATTTGATCGTCATTGTCGATGAAGCGCACAATCTACCTGACCGGATTCGAATGGGTATGGAGAGACGATTTACGCCGACCGTGGTTCGGAATGCAGTAATCGACCTTGAAGAGTACACGGAAAGGATGGCTGAATCCGCTGCTGCACTCGGAACCGATGGCCTGGTCCTTCAATCATCGCTCGCATCATGGGCACTTGATGTGATGAAAGTTTGTCGGGGTCGAATGGCTGATTTGTTCAGAGACCTTCTCAGCGAACCCGCTGAATTTGAAGAACGACGTGTCGAAGTCGAGCGATTGAGGAACATATTCTTAGCCGCATGCGATGAAGTAGAAGGGAAAATTGGTCAGCAACAACTGCAGCCCGAATCAACGCGTGTCATCGAATCACCTGGTGAGGGACTTGATCGCTTGAAGATCTTGCGTGATGTGCTGCTCGATGTTGAAATCAAAGTCGACACTGATGATGAGAATGCGAACATCGACATCGATGCGCACCGAATCGGGCACCTACTTGAGGATATGCTTCGCTTTGGGAAAAGCACTGCCCTCGTTTATGTTCATGATGCAAAAGGGAAGGAGGGGCGCATCACATCACACCTCCTCGACCCAGGTCTAGTCTCTGGGCCTGTTCTGAAGAAGTGTGCTGGCAGCATTTTGATGTCGGGTACGCTCTATCCTCCGAAGATGTATGCCGATCTCTTAGGAATTGGACAGCTGAAAACAACCACTCGTCAATACGAATCTCCTTTTGCAAGTCAGCGTCGCCCAATCATCGTTGCAAAAGATGTAACGACTCGATACAAAGACCGCACCTATGCAAATACACAGCGAATTCGAAATCATATCCAAGCCCTGTGTGACTCATCCCCTGGCCATATAGCAGTTTTTACGCCATCCTATTCAATGCTCAATGAATACATCGGCGAAGGCCAATTCCATGGAGTCGTTGTTCGAATGGAAGACAGAACGTGGTCAAAACAAGATGTTGACCAGTTGCTCGATGTTTTGGAGGATGCGAAACAAGCAGGCCGACGTATTCTTCTTGCAGGTGTTTTTGGTGGTCGTCTCTCCGAAGGTATTGACTACCACAATGGACTCTTGGATGCTGTAGCGTGCATTGGGATTCCAAACCCGCCTCCTTCAATCCACCAAAAGGCATTGCGCACCTACATTGAAGAACGATTTGGACGGGCAAATGCTTGGCGTTATGCCTCAACTCAGCCCGCAATTAACTCCATTCTTCAAGCAATGGGCAGGCCAATTCGAAGTATTGCCGATCGTGCACTCGTACTGCTCTTGGACAAGAGGAATACCGATCGTACGTACATTGAATGCTATCCAAAAGACATACGGATGAACACAACGACAGAACCAGAAACAACGAAATCCTTCGCCCGTCGATTCTTCTCAAGGGTTCATCGGCAATCCGAAGGTTCATCATAATCAAGCAGGAGGAGAGAACATGAGCGAGTGGAAGCGCCTTGCATTGACTGATGATAACGAAGAGAGGATAAATGAAAAAGACCTGTCTTCAACACCACAATCCTTGCACGAAGAATTCCAACAAGAAGCCCATCATCTTCATGAAGTCCAAGCAATGCATACCCATGTTCTGGTTCAAGCAGGAATGCTGCCGGAAACTCACGTCGCTGAAGTTGAGCCATCCCAGAGGTTGGATTGGATTTTGCACGAATTGCACGGTATGCGAGATCCTGATGGACTCACAATTCCTTTGAAGGGTGTTTCATCACAAGACGTTGAAATCAGCATTCAGAACAACGATTCTGAAACCAGTGTGAAGATAACCATCCACGAAGAAGGCCATCAACCTCTTGAGCGCATCCTACCAATATTAGGTGAAAACCTTGACGTTCGGGCTCATTTTGTTAACGGCCAATTGCGTCTTCGCTGGTGATTCTTCAGTACTTTTTGTAACTGAGTTCAGTAATCATCTTGTCCAATGCACCTTGTGCGGATTGCTGATGCGAAGGACCCAACTCTTCACGACTGTATCGAGCCATTTCGAACATATTGTCCAGTGATTCAAGTGCTTCATCGCTAATGCCTGGTGTTGCCTGACGGATAGCAACCTCAAACTCACGAACCGTCTCGAAATCACGTCGGAGAAGTCCACGGGTTTGCAGTGTCGAACAGAGGTTCTGATAACAATTGAAAATTGATTCACGAATGGCATCACCCGCTGCAAGAAGTTCCGCGGTGTATTCAAACACTTCAGCCATCTCCGAAAGCAATTCATTCTGACGTCGTTGTCGATAAAGCACTGTACCGAGTGCAATTGCGGCTGCAACAAACACCAGTGCAACGTAGGTCCAAGGGCTCACTTCAGAGGCCTCTGCCTCGAATTGGTAATTTGGAGTGAATCCAGCATCGCGTTGACTCTCAAAGATGTCAAGTGTTTGGTCGGAAAGTCTTGGATCAGTAATCAGAATATCCAAACGAACTTGACCAAACACGGAAGCGTCACCATACGGAGGATCACTGTTGAAGGCAAAGCTAGCAATTCCCTCTTCATCCGAGAGTGATGTCATTGCAGCGAGCTGCGTGCCGTTCTCAGCATAGAGATAGAATTCAACCGCAATGCCTGCGAGACCGGTTTGGGTATCAACCGCAGTGATTGTAACACGACCATCGACTTTTTCATCGACATTTTCTTCAATTGTATCAACGAAGATTTCGATGTCAGCATTGACTTTAATGTAGATTGGATGTGATTCTGATGCGGCGTTGAAGTAAAGCGAAGAATCTCGAGGAACATCAAGGCTGATGAATTGAGCGCCCGGCAGCAGTGTTTTCGGTGAAGTTGCACGTATCGAGAAGTTGCCAATATCCCAATCAACAGTCACTTCTTCGAAGCAAACAGCACCTTCGAAATTGTTGACACAGTTTGAGCCGTTTCCGACATACACAACAATATCTTCGAACACCTCACCGATACCACCAATTTCTGCAACGCTACCGGTTAGACGGATTTGGTTGCTCGGGTCTGAACGAACAGATTGAGACGACGATGTTGAATCGATGGTAATGACAATGTCCGACCAAACAGTTACTGTTCCATTCGTCGTTGTACTCAAGTGTTCTTGGGTACCCTCGAACACGAGTTGGATGGTATGACCATTTCCTCGCTCAAGTTCCATGTTTGCATAGACCTGGCCAGAGAACGAACCGTCGCTTCCTGTTGTCAAGGTTGAGATGTAGGTTCCATCAAGGTAGACGAGGACACTCTCTCCATCAATACCATCCTGATCAACAGAATCGATGTCGTACAGGCGACCACTAAATGTCCAGAAATCACCACGTGTTGCATCGACTCCATCATCGAAATCAAGATTCATTGCGGACCGATGAGCCAAGAAGAAGGTCTGATTTGCTGACCCTTCTCGGTAGTAACCTTGTGCGAGAACATTCGCCTCGAGCAGGTTATCACCGAAATTGAAGAATTCTTGCACTGTCCAATCGTAACTGAACGTTCCGTCTGCTCCAGTCGTAACTTGAGTGAGAATGAATCCATCAACGGTGAGTTCGACAACATGCCCTTCGATTGGTTGCAACTGGTTGTCTGAAACGCTTCCAGTAATCAAAGTCGTATCGGTCACAGCAAGTGGAGATGGGACGGATACTGTCACGAGAATTTGACTGTAAACCGTCCATGTTCCACTGGCCTCACTTGGTAGATAGAACACCGATCCATTAAATCGGGTTTCCAGTGAAAGAGGACCCAAATCTGCGTCCGCTGGTATTGGAATGATGGCGGTGAACAAACCTGTTTCATTGGTCGTCACATCGGTCATCCAGACTCCGCCAAGATAGATGTCGATACTAAGATCTTGCAATGGGTTGTCAACCACGTCAAGTAGACGACCCTGAATCGTCATTGTGTCCTCTCGGTCGACCTCACCTGTCGCAGTGATGAGGAGGATTTGTGTAGGAACACTAACGTTGAAGTCCACTGTTGCACTACTCGGCATGTAGAATTCCGGATCGACGGAGTCACCAATTCCTACAGGATCAACCCAATCACGACCGCCCGTAAACCGCACTTCAACCATGTGTGGGCCAGAAGTTGTCGATTCTGGAACAAGGTAAGAAATCGCATAGGCACCGGTCATCGCATCTGTCTGAACACTCGCAACAGGTACACCATCGATGAAAAGACGAGCAATTGCAACAGATTCGACACCATTGACGTAAAGAGGCATGTCGAGATCGTCCAGAAGCGTTCCATT
Source organism: Candidatus Poseidoniaceae archaeon (assembly GCA_965662895.1). Classification (GTDB taxonomy): domain Archaea; phylum Thermoplasmatota; class Poseidoniia; order Poseidoniales; family Poseidoniaceae; genus MGIIa-L2. Next base: position 49,416 of record CBFIJH010000012.1, read on the forward strand.
AACGTACAACATTTCACCCGCAACCAAGGATTCAGTATGATTTAGGATGGTCATATTGGTTTGCGATAATGTCACGAATTCAGTTGAAGTGTTGTATCCAATGAGTCCCGTCGTACCAGGTATACCATTGTAGGATGCCAAAACATCATGGATACCCACCGAAGCATTGAATGGAACAAGAAGGCTTCCGACCGCCGTTCCGTTCGCAAGAGTGGTTACGGTTACTGAGACCTCATCGGTGGCATTCGTCGCCGGCAATGAAAGTGTGACCTGCTGTCCATCAATTGGAGCGCCGGTGTTGTCTTCAAGTAAAATTCGTACATCGAGAAGGTTCCCACGAATCGTCCTGTCATTCAACGAAGGCTGACCCAAGGCATCGAGTGCTGGTTGAATAAAGAGAATCGATGAGAATCCTCGACTGTCGAAGGTTGAATTGTTCTTTGATCCGATGTAAAAATTGACCGTTGGAACAATGGATGCTTCGAGGATGTGCGTGCCTGCAACGAAACTCGGAGTTAGAGTGATGGTTGCATTCCACCAACCACCGTCTTGTACCGAACCATTGCTGACAGCGAAACCAGCCGGTAGATCATCGATTGTAAACAACACATTCGTGATGAGACGAGAACCATCTCGGTTCATCAAACCACTTCCATTGTCCGAAACAACACGACCGGAGACGTTGAAACTCGAACCGGCGACTGGATTGTCCGTTATTTGATCAACCACCATGAACGTAAGTGCACGTACCGTTACACTGCTCAAGTTCGACTGGGATGGAAGCAAATCCGAACTTCCATTGTAGTAAAAACTGACAACAATCAGTCCAAGTGGATGACTGGATGGAATTGCGAACGATGTGTTTGCAGTACCAGAACCATCGGTCTGAACTGTTGGAATCCATGTTTCGTGGAATTTTGTTGTAACATCTCGATTCGCGAGCGGTTGGAAATTAAAACTTGATTCGACCAACGTTGCACTCAAATTCACCGTCTCGCCTCGATTGATAAGAACCGGATTGCTTGGTTGAAGGCCTTCCAACTGGGTCACTCCGAACACAAAGACTGCAGAAGATACGTTCGAAGGCAAGTAGTACGGTGAAGAGTCTTCTACCACCTGGACAACAAGTGTACGTGGTCCACGAACCGTTCCGTTGTTTGAGGTATCTGTTGGCACAGAAAGATTGAAACTGCCATTGGAAAGGGTTGGAACTCCACTTCTCAGCAACTCTTCTGGATTTGATTGCCAATAGACATCGAGGCGAACCCCTGAGATGAGAGCACGTGTGTTGTCATCATCATCAAGAATTTGTCCTTCGAGAGAGAACGGGACTCCAGCGGTGATCGTTGAAGGCAAATTATCAATTCGGATATCGGTTGGAACTTGAACTGTGACATCAACGAGTGTGCTGTTCCCAGTGCGTCGGCTGTTGCCCTCGGCTAACGGGTCTGTGAGGTCATCCGCAACGAGTATTTGCAGGACATAATCGCCCGGAGCGAGATTGGAGGTTAACCATGTGAACGATGCGTTTCCTTCTGCATCGGTTACTGCAGTACCTATCGATTGGTTTGTATTCCCAAAGTCCCAGATGTATTGAACTGTAACACCTGAAATATTCGATTGGTCAGCAACATCAAACACCGTTGCATTTAACGGGACTTCTTCACCGGCTACGAAATTAATCGGGTTGCGATCGGATTTGACGACAAATTCGGATTCAATTCCAATGTTCAGCCCTGGAAGTGTTGGTGGATTCGGAGGTACTGAGCTGTCAACCAGGCGATAATATGCGCCTCCGTCTGGTGCCATAGCATCGAAATCGAAAATCATAGCCGCAAAGTACGTATTTGAGGGCAAATTGGTCGGCATAACCACTGAAAGATTAAATTCACCAGTTGAGTTGTTCAGCATTCCACTGGCCAAGTCCACCGGCAAACCATCGGAAGTAACCAATGTTGCAGCGATAATCGTATCGTTTCCAAGAACACGCTCGGCTGTGTATTGAGCATCAAAAATATCACCGACAATGTACGTCGTATTGCCTAAGTGTGTCCAATCTTGTACAAGGCTCAGGTTCCACCCGACTTCGGCTTGGACACGGATTGAACCTGATGCGTTCGCAGGTTGGTACAGGTTTGACCCATTGAACTGAATGTCGAAAGGATAGTCGCCTGCCCGCAGTGTAGAATCGAGTAGCCAAGACACAGAAACAAGGGAAGATGGAGGATCGGTCGTCGTATTCACCCATGTTCCATCAAATGTGAAGGAGTAGTTTCCTGGAACCGTAAGTCCAACCTCTGCGCCGAGGTGGTCCGACAACTGAACGAGGATATCAGTCGGCTCGCCCCTCAATTGCGGAATAGCAATGATTTCGAAGTTCAAAAGTCCAACAAGGGTAAACGGTTCTGATACGCTGAGATTCGCATCGTCAGTCGATTCGTAGAGGTCAGGATAGAAACGTAATCGAACTTCAAGTTCGCCTGCTGCGACGCTAATGTTCGAAGCGTTGAGATAATGTTGAATGTTGAAATTGCCATTAATTGAGCGATTGAAGACTTCAGTCCAACCTACACCCGTATTGTTTTCTCGTATTGAAAGGGACAAATCACCGCTCATCCCTGTTGGAGACGGGCCAATGGTCAAAGCGCTACCGTTGACCCAGATCGTATCATTGAGGAGCAGAAGACTTGAGTTTGTACCAGGCCCTTCCAGCGTTGCAGTTAGATTTGGCGCATCACGCACATCAAGAACAAACGGCTGATCTGATGGAAGTAGGTGATGAGCAGGACTAGGAATACCGTCTGCAGTTTGAACCCATCCAGCGTATCCCAATGTAGCGCTGAGGTTGGTTTTGGTTTCCAATTCATCCAATGAGACTTCAAGTGACCATGTTCCTGCAGAAGATACCTGCGCAGTGAGATTTTGGGCTCCATCAACAGAGGATACAAACGAAAGCCAAACCGTTGAATTTTCAAGGAGTGGAGAGCCGAAGTATGGTTCATTTTCAAGGCCGATGAAACCTTCGATAATCGTGGTCGCTCCTGCTCCAACGATCGGTGCATCAACAGCACCAGGTGACGTATGGTTGAGTGTAGAGTCATCGGTGACATTGAACCACCACGAATTCGATGGACCTGTTGCGGTTGAATTCGGAGTAAGAATCGTCTGACTTGAGACGTACCCGCGTTCTTCCAATTGCAGCAAGATAGCACCAAATCCGGGTTGGATAATTTCATCAGGCGCACCTTCAATCGAGAAAAATCCGTTCGGATCTGTGGAGTTAATCTCGATCAGACGTTCCGGAGTTCCCAAGCCGGAAACCCCTTCAAATGCATCAACTAATGGAACGAGGTAAGCACGTACAATGTGGTCTTCGATAGCGGTTTGGTTTTCCAAGAAGACGAGATTACCAGCGATTGTTATGTTCCCATCCGTTCCATCCCTATCGTAGTTTGTCGGCGTGTAAACAACATTTCGCACGTCGATTTCTTCAGCATCTGGGCAGGGGTCAAAGGGGACCCATCCAAAGTCCAAGCCACCTGAGGAAGCGGATTGTTGCAAACGGACTTCACCCCATGTTCGAAGGTGCTCTGCTCCGACTGCGTAGCCGCTTCCTGTCCAATCTCCACCCTTGAATCCACTGACAAAGCGAGCCGGAAGGCCAGCAGCACGAGCCATTGTGACGAAGGTTGTCGTAAACTCAGAGCAGGTTCCTTCCTTTGCAATTCCAAGCATGTGCGATGAGAGGTCGTCATCAAGAGGAAGATTGGAACCGGCAAAATTGAGTTTGAATTCTGTTGTTGAGTTTCCATCTCGCAAGAATGTCTGCAAGGCAAGCGCTTGGTCGTAAGCGTTGACTGCTGATGCCTCATTGATGACGGCATTGGTGATGTTGAAGACATTGGATCGTGGGTCGGATAAGTTCGTGTAGTAATCCGGAAGAATCGTTTCGTAATCGTGTCCTTGGCCTGCGATACTCGTACTTGCAAGGGTCGCCCAATCAAAGTAATACTCGGGTTGTTGAACAATGATTTCTTCCACGAAACTTCCCTCAACATCGTAACGATGTGTATCGTTTGTACGGTACATTTCAGCGCTTGGATCGGCCCAGAAAGAAATATTCGTTGCATAAGCTGGCATTGTTGCGGTACTTTCGTCAATTGGAAGATTGTACTTTACTTGCCAAACAATCGTTGTGTTGGCAAAACTCGTGCTCGCCATGTGTGTTGAATTCGAATACGGTGCAGTGATCTCTTCTCGTGGGTGAATCGAATCGTCATGTGCATAGGCGTTTCCTGTGGGGATGTCGTTGGTGTAGGTTCGCCAATATTTTTCTAGACCGAAATCAACGGCCCCTGTTGTATTGTTTGCCCAAAAGATGACCTCGTCCTGCGGTATGTCATCGGTGGGGTCAAACAAGTTGAAAGGTGCTCCAACACAGTCAAAAATCCAGAACTGAGATGGACACTCAGCACCGTCAAGCATGCCTCCTCCATCGGTATCTGGATTTCTCCAGTCCGAACCCGTCGCATTCTCAATTGCATCAGGAAGACCGTCATTATCGAAATCTTCTGGGAGAAGGTCATCGGACGGATTGTTTTCAGGGTTGGTATTGTCGAAGTATTCAGTTCGATCGTCGACACCCCCGTTATCGGTATCAAAAATCTGGTAATCTGTAACCCAGACGTCGCTTGAACCGTTTCCTATACCAATGAACGCTAGATTACAGCCCGTCGTGTTTTCGAAATAGGAGTTGAGGCCATCACCATCAGGGTCCAGCGTGTTGAAACAGGGCTCATTGGGGTCCGTGTTGTCAAAGACCTCATCGAAATCATTGACGCCATCACCATCGGAGTCAACGAGAGTTGGATTTGAAAACCAACCGTAGGTTCCGAGCAGTTCTTCCCAATCAGCAAGGCCATCACCATCGGTATCCCTGTAATCATCGTCGCAATAGTTGCGAGTTGTCGTAATGGTTCCATCCTGAGTTGCGGATGTGTGACAGAAGGACCCATTTCTGTTCTCGATGGTTGTCGGTGTGCCGGTAGGCGCTGGGGCTACGCCTTGAAGCGCGTTGTTCGCAACAGAAATGGATTGATAGGTGAACGTCACAAAGGTTCCCGAAGTGTTGTAGTATCCGATTCCACCGTTTGGATTAAAACCGCTTGCATCCAAAACAAAGAGTTGGTTGGCAGAACTGAACGAGACATAGCCAGTTGCGAAGTTCACGAGTGAATCGCACGGGTCAGTGCCGTGACTGACGTTGCGTTCATCACCATCGTTTACGCCACCAAAGTCCGTGTCAGCGACGTTCCATTCAGTGCACGACAAGTTCTCTTCCCAATTTTGCAAACCATCATTGTCTTCGTCACCAGAATCCTCTCTTCGTGTTGGATCTGTTTCACCAGGATCGACAACACCGTTTCCGTTTGTATCCTCATCGCCGTCATCGAATGCATCACCATCGGTGTTGTTGTTTCGAGGGTCAGATGCTTGGGCAGGGTTGCCGTAAGCGCTGTTTATTTCGACACCGTCTGGAATGCCATCGTTGTCGGTGTCACGACTTGTTGGATCGGTTAACAATGTGAGAGCTTCATAAGAATCATTCAGTCCGTCGCCATCTGAGTCGCTGTTTTGAGGGTTTGTGGAAGTAATGCCATCGACTTCTGCAGTCAGTGTGGCACATGCACCTGGGCCGATGCCCTGAACCGGGTCACAAGGCGAAACTGTTTCTGTTGGAACGCCATCTGGACCTTGTCGGAAACAAGGGACTCCGGCACAATTTGTTGTCCATGAAGGGTTCACATACTCCATGAGATTGATGAGCCCATCGCCGTCTGGATCGCCATTGGCTCCGTCAGCATTTGATGGACTGGTCGCATTGAGACCATTGGCGGCCTCCCAGCCATCAGGCATTCCATCACCATCGGTATCCCAACCGTTTGGATCTTCGTCGACGAGGCCATCACCATCATCGTCATCAGAGGAGCAGTCAGCATCTCCATCGTTGTCAGAGTCTGCAGAATCCAGTTGACCATCCTTGTCATCATCAAACCCGTTCGCACAAACGTTTCCGACTGGATCTTCGTCACATAGAATGGTGTTTCCTGTGCCATCTGAGCCGGTATCGCCACATTTTGGTTGATTGAATTGCATGGAATCTTCTTCGTTCCAATCGTTGACAGGGATGGTGCCGTTCCACCAAACGCCGTTGTCGAGAACACCAGTTGTGGCAGGGTTGTCCCAATTCGAAGGTTGGAGATAGGAGTATTCTTGCAGATTCGACATACCGTCGCCATCAGGATCACCAACTGCTCCATCACCACCTGAAGCAGAGAGGGGATCAAGCCCGTACTTCCATTCCCATCCATCGGGTAGACCATCATTATCGGAATCCCAATCCGTCGCCGCAGTGTTGATGAGGTATTCGAGACCATACGTCAGGCCATCGCCGTCCAAATCGGATGCCGCACTGACCTCCTCAGTTACAAAATCGATTGCAGTCAATGTTGAAAGAATCATCAGTGCGACCAAAAAGACAGACTGCGCCACTGTTCGGCGTTGCGAACGGTCGGTTTTGACCACGGCAATGGAGCCGGTTTTCAGCGTGCCCGCTTCAATCATAGACTACGGTCTTCATAATAGCACATAAGGGAAATGGTACGTTGTTCATACAAACTACGATTCGCCTTCAGCCGTTTCGATGTCAATAAGTTCCAACTCAAGGTCATCAAATTCCTCTTCTTGGGGTTCTTCGCCAAGATCTTCAATCTCGAGCTCTTCCGTACCGACAGATTCGACCAAACCAGGTTCAACCATTGCTGCATACATCTGTGCCTTGACTTTGTACTGTCCTCGACGGTACAGGCCAAATCCTGCAAGGACAAGAACCGAGACAAACAGAACGATTGTTGTTGGCTCAGGATCTTCGATTTCGCTCATGACCGAATTTAGGAGACCTGAACTCTCAGTCTTAAACTCAAAGGTTGGCTTTTGAATGTAACACAGACTTGCTGTACATTCTTGATAACTTGTGGGTGTAACTGTGAGTTCAAACTCAACAATTTCACCGCTCTTTACTTTGTCAGGAGCAGTGATTTGCATCGTAAAGTCATCCGAAGAAAACGCATCGAGAGTGAACGATATGATTTCACCATCATCAAGCGTTGCATCCCAACCATCAGGAGCTTTGACTGAAACAACAACGTCGACTTCGACGTTGTTGAGATTATCAATTCGATAGTCGAGATCAATGGTCTGTCCAGAGCCAACGAGTGAGGTTTGCGATTTTTGTTCAATGACGAGGTTCCCCGGGATGACTTCCTCATCGACTTCAATCGTCAGCGGCAAATCGAAGTATCGAGGGTCCTCCTCACCATCGGATTCTTCGGCAACTTGCAAGTAGACAACATGAACCCCCGCCTCAACCTGTTGACGGATGGTTACTTCAACTTCGATGTCGAAGTATTGACCTCCTGTTAGCGGAGCGACGAGAGCGATGTTGCCTTCGATGTCCGTGATTTCATACAACCATGTCGCATATCCCGGGTCGTTGTCGATGTTTCGTTGCAACGCAGCAGGGTTTTTGATCACCCAATTCGTTGTTCCAGCATCATCAGAAGAATCCGTAATCCGCACGTTGTAGGTGACGGTTGAACCTGGTGAAACTGGACCAATTTGACCCAGAACACCGCCATCCGAATCTGAGATTACCTCGCCAACGATTCCGAACGTCCGGTGGACAGTCCAAGCAACCGACGTGGTAAACACCTCCTCAGCGCTGTTATCGGACGTGACGCTCAATCGAAGCAATCCTATGTCGACAGCATCGCGTTCAAACGGAGGGTAAATCTCGACCTTCACAACAAGTTTCTCGCCCTGACCAATGGTTGGTGTTAGCGAATCAATACCCTGCTCTGTGAGTTCTGCCCCGGTTCCGTTGATCAGGAATTTCACGCTCCAAGCAACCGGAATTTCCTGAATACGAATACGATAACTGTCGTCATCAAATCCGACGTTGTTGATGTTCATGTAGAAATCGCCAACTTTGTCATAGTCAATGTAATGGGATAGGTTTTCGTTGTACAACTCTGGCCGGTCGGATGAAAAGATCTGTTTTTGTTGTTCAACATCTTCAAAGACATCAATCGACGGTGGTCCAAATTGGTTCACTTTCTCAACGTCGATTGCAATGGATTTGAGACGAACCTGTGACCCGCTGTCCGCTCCGGTTGTTGCGTATGCATAGGCTTCGACAACGATTTGATAGGAATCTGAAAGAGAACTCAAATCTTCGGGTGCCTGAACTGTCAGAAGTGGACGGGCAGATGAACCTCCTCCACTCAGCGTGTAACCGCCAGGATTATCCCAATTTGGATCGGACCATCCAGAAGGAAGCGATTGTTGCAGTTCCATTTCGACTCTCAGGTCGGAGGTCAAGGAGCCCGTGTGCAACAACGAAAGTTCGATTGCAGAAGTCTGTCCTGGTGCGACCAGCAGTTTCGGTATTTGAGTCGCTGGGAATTCAATATAAATGTCGTATTCAAGGAAGGTTATGCCTTCGGGATGCAGATATTCGATGACGTGACCTTGTACATCCGTAATCAACAACCGTAGAGGATATTCTCCGTGCGTGATTCCTGATTCATAGGTGTACGTATAGGTTCCAACCAACCCGTCGTTATCCAATTTCAATTCCTCAGATTTGTCCGGGTCAAATTCCTTTTCAAAAACTGCAGATGCTTCGTTTGGGGTTGAGAGAATTAATTCGACAGATTCGATATCATCTCGTCCGAATGCGTCGCGTATGTCGACTGTAAACTGCATCTCTCGCTTCTCGGAGCGATGCGTCGGTGACCATTCAGTAACTTCTGTCTCACTCCAGCCATCGCCAACTTCGTGAACCTTCACCTGAGATCCCTCGAGTGCGTTTGCACGGAATTCCATGCGAGAAAAGCCATTTCCGACCTCACCTCCATGTGCCAGTATTACGTCACAATTTGAACCAAATCCTCCTTGGCCTTCGCACGAGGCAGTCGCTTCAATGTCGATTTTCAATCGATCTCCGCTCTCGATGTCGTAGCCTTCTCCAACGTCGAGGTTAATCTGATAAGGGAGCCAGGAACACGAATTAAAAAATCCACCGCAAGGATTGTCCAGCGTCTCCGTAAATTGTTTTATCAAATTTGAGCCAGCATACAGCTTGAAAGTTACATCAGCCGTTGCATTGGCTGTTGTGCTTTCGAATTGCATGTAGGCAAACACTCGCACCTCAGAAGATGATTTTCCTTCAATGGTCAAATCTGAAATCAATTCAATTGTTTGAAAAACAACTCCCGAACCAAGCAATGTGGTTTCTTCATAAGACCCCTCAGGCTCTGTTGTCGTCAGTGTAGTGCCGGTTCCGAGAAACAACTCATAATCCTCAAGCGACCCACCAACCGGCATGACTTCATCGTCGATAGCAAGAACATCCACCGGGTTGCTCAACGGCAGAAGTGAGAATAGTAACGCAATCAAAACTGCAGGTACGAAGCGATTCGAAGACATAGTCATGACATCCCTCATCACGTGGGAAGCGAGCAGGCGTTAAACGGTTTTGCATAAAATGTTCAGACAATCGGTGTTCAATCACACCGAATTTGGTATCGAGGGAGGGATTTGAACCCTCGAACCCATCTGGGACCGGATCTTAAGCCCGGCGCCTTTGACCACCTCAGCCACCTCGATGGTGCGGGGACTGGTAACCTGTATGAAACCCTTACGAAGAATTGAGGGCCCAACCGCCATCAACGAACAATTCTTGACCAGTGAGGTAAGGTGAGGTTGCAAAGAAAAACACGGCCCCTGCAACATCTTCAACGTCACCTGAACGCTTCAAAGGGATGGATTGTATGATTTTTGCAAAGTGTTCATGCTCCCAATCGGCGGACAACACGGCGCCTGGTGCAACGCAATTGACGCGAACGCTCGGCGCATATTCCCCAGCGAGGTTGACCATCAATTGGCGAAGACCTGCCTTGCTTGAGGTGTAGTGAGAGAGTTGTTCCCATGCCTTTCCTGCTGAAGTATCGGTCATTCCGATAATCGAACCATTGACTGACGTCAACAAATGAACCAATCCTTGTGAGATTTGCAACGGTGCTTCAACGTGCAGCCGATTGAGAAACCGCATCGTTTCCAAAGTTAATGCTTCGATGGGTGTTTGCGTATACACCGAAGCGTTGTGGACAAGAACGTCCAACCCGTTACGTTCTTTGACAAATGGATGACCGACAACCAAATCGATGAATTGTTGCGTGTCACTTTCACTCGACAAATCAGCCTTGAGAAGATCTGCTTGGTATCCCTGTTGAAGGAGCTCTGATTTGAGGGACTCACCAGCTTCAACCGACGTTGCGACGTGAATGAGGACTGCGTATCCTTCGGCGGCGAATTTTCTGATAATTGCTGCACCGATACGTCGACCACTTCCAGTCACGAGACACACTTTCGCTGGCATAGAAATGCCTCATCTTCATCACACATATAGGCTCGTATCCCCGCAAAACCTTGTTCTGCTCGCCAGCGCACCTTTTTGATGTTCATTCATGTCGCTTGCAACAGGGGGAGCAGAGGATGGCCAGGAATCTCAAAATGGCGAGCCAAAAACCTGCACGTGCAAGGCTCCCTCCATGGTTTCGAACGAAACTCCCTTCTGGCGATCAACAAACGATGTTCAATGATACAATGGACGCTGTCAAAGACAACCAACTCCATACTGTTTGCCAAGAAGCAAAATGTCCCAACATTCACGAATGCTGGTCAAGTGGCGATGCAACCTTCATGATTGCTGGGAAAGAGTGCACACGAGGCTGTCGATTTTGTGCAGTCGGGACTCGAAAAACGCCTCCTCCACTTGACGAGAATGAGCCGAAACATCTCGCTGATGCTGTCGCATCAATGAATCTCCGTCATGCAGTCATTACAGTGGTTAATCGCGATGATTTGGAGGATTCAGCTGCAGACCATTACAAAAAGTGTCTTGCCGAGGTATCAGAGCGATGTCCAGAGGTGAGTTTGGAATTGCTCTGCTCGGACTTGGCAGGTGACCTTGATGACCTAGCACACCTCCTTGAGGACAGTCCGTTGTTGGTGTTTGCCCATAATGTCGAATGTGTTCCTCGGCTCGATTCGGTCGTTCGAGACCCAAGGGCATCGTTTGAGCAATCGCTCTCTATTCTTCGAGAAGCAAAACGGCTGCGTCCGGATATGTTAACAAAATCATCGCTCATGGTCGGCGTTGGTGAAACCGATGAGGAAATCGTTGAAGCCATGCAACTTCTCCGTGATGCTGGTGTCGATTTGCTGACCATCGGGCAGTATCTTGCTCCATCGAAAAATCATCTCGCAATCGATCGATTCCCTGACCCTGAACTTTACGATATCTGGGCTCAGAAAGCAATTGAAATGGGTTTTTCCGGTGTGGCAAGTGGGCCTTTGGTTCGCTCCTCCTACAAAGCAGGCTTGTTGACGAGAAAAACTCTTGATGAAAACAATACAGAAGAAATGCCCGGAGCCTATGTGTTGGTTGGGCCCAAACCCGCGAACCGTCATGCCTTAATGCCGAGTCATGGTGAGGTGGAACAATGACGGAACGATTAACGGCTACAACTGCCCCGTATACCATCGGTATTCCGCCGTTCCGGCCAGGGGAAGAAGCAGACTTTGGCGGCTCTTTCAAGGAACAACCGGGCGACCTTTGGCGGCCGGACCCTGCAAGCTGTTCATCCGACGATACTGCACCTCACGCTCGTGGGCTTCTTCGCGTCTTGAACGACAAAGGGGAAGCAAAAGGAGAATGGAATCCCAATCTCGATGCAAGCGAACTAATTCAAGGCCTGGAGTACATGATGCGCCTACGAATCTTCGACGACCGCATGATCAAGATGCAACGAACCGGAAAACTCTCCTTTTACATGCGATCGTTTGGCGAGGAAGCTGTTGCAATCGCTCAAACCATGGCTCTTGAAACCCAAGATTGGGTTTTCCCTTCCTATCGCCAACCAGGCGCTCAATTTGTTCGTGGACGTGACATGGTCAGCATGATTTGCCATTGCATTGGCAATACGGAAGACAACGTCCGAGGACGTCAAATGCCCGTTCACTACACATACAAAGAAGGACGATTTATCTCGATCTCATCGCCTGTCGGCACCCAATTCTCACAAGCGGTTGGGGTTGCTATGGCAAGTGCGTACCAAAACAAGGATGAGGTCTGCATCTCTTGGCTCGGCGATGGAACCTCTGCCCAAGGTGACTACCATTACGCGTTGAACTTTGCTTCAACATTCAAGCCACCTGTGATTCTCAACGTCGTCAACAACCAGTGGGCCATATCGACACACGCAAACCTCGCAACAGGCGGTCGAACCTTCGCAGAACGCGGACTCGCCTACGACATTCCTTCGTTCCGAGTCGATGGAAACGATTTCCTTGCCCTCTACAGCATAACGAAATGGGCTCGCGACCGAGCAAGCGCTGGAATGGGTCCAACACACATCGAAGTGTACACATACCGTGCAGGAGCCCACTCCTCCTCGGACGACCCATCCGCATACCGGCCAAACGATGAAGCATCCTGCTGGCCTGGTGGCGATCCAATTCAAAGGCTGAAAGACCATCTCGTGCTCATTGGCGAATGGGATGAAGACAAACACGAAGCCCTCGCACAAAAAATCGATGACGAGGTCATGGCCGCGTACAAAGAAGCATGCGAATTCGGCGATCTTGCATCAGGACCATACCCGCCTGCATCAACCATCTTCACAGAAGTCTACGAGACTGTACCTTGGCACATCCAAGAGCAGCGAGAGGAGCTAGGGAAGTGAGATCATGCCGGACATGAACATGATTAAATCGCTGAATTCAGCCCTTTCTCTTTCCCTCAAAAACGACCCAAACGTCGTAATCTTTGGGGAGGATGTCGGTTACTTTGGCGGTGTATTCCGTGTCACTGAAGGCCTCCAGGAAGAATACGGAGCACACCGTGTGTTCGATTCACCCCTTGCTGAAGGCGGTATTGCCGCCATTGCTATGGGCATGGGCTTAAACGGTCTTCGCCCTGTAGCAGAAATCCAATTCGCCGATTACATCTTCCCTGCTTACGACCAAATCGTCAATGAAATTGCGAAGTTGCGTCATCGTTCAGGAGGAGAATTTTCATCTCCAGTTACATTCCGAACACCTGCAGGTGGAGGAATTAAGGGTGGCCACCACCATTCGCAATCTCCAGAAGCACAATTCACACACACGCCTGGACTGAAGGTCGTTTACTGTTCAACACCATACAATGCCAAGGGCTTGTTGCTTGCATCAATAGAATGCAACGACCCAGTCATCTTCTTCGAGCCAAAGCGATGTTATCGCGGACCGTTCTACGGTGACCCGCACAACGTCCCTACTTGGAACGGTCATCCCGATGCAGACGTTCCTGAGGACCATTACATCGTACCTCTCGAACAAGCCAGAGTTGTTCGTGAAGGTTCTGCCTGTACTGTGATTGCGTACGGGACCATGGTTCACGTTGCCGAACAGGCCATCAAGGATTCAGGTATTGACTGTGAGTTAATCGACCTACAAACATTGGTACCATGGGACCGAGACATGGTTGTCAACTCCGTCAAGAAAACAGGACGTTGCGTGATCGTTCACGAAGCGCCAAAGACGAGCGGATTCGGTGCAGAAATGAGCGCATCCGTCCAAGAACGATGTTTTTACCATCTTGAAGCACCAATTCAACGTGTCACCGGTTGGGACACACCATTCCCTCACACAACGGAATGGGATTATTTACCAAGTCCTCAGCGTATCGCTGAAGCCATAAAGAAAACACAAGAGGAATAACCATGGGAACATTTGCATTCAAACTACCAGATATCGGAGAAGGCGTTGTTGAAGGTGAAGTCGTCGAATGGATGGTCGCCGTTGGTGATACCGTCAAGGAAGACGATCCAATTCTTTCGGTCATGACCGATAAGGCGACTGTCGAAATCCCAGCGCCATGCGATGGAACCGTCACGAAAATTATTGGTGAAGCAGGAGATATCCTGCCTGTTGGTGTTGTCTGCATTGAATTCGAGGTCGATGGCGATGGAAACGCATCGGCAAGTGAACCTGAACCTGCTGCACCAGCTGTCGAAGAGGCACCTGAACCCGTAGCAGAGCCAGAACCAGCACCTGCGCCTGCACCAACATCTGCCCCAGCACCAGTTGCTACTGCAGGACCAGTGGTCGAGCGTGCACCTGGCACCAAGCCACTCGCCGCCCCTGCTGTTCGACAGCGAGCTCGTGATGCTGGTGTCGATTTGTACCATGTTGCAGGATCAGGTCCTGCTGGTCGAATCACGCACGCCGACCTTGATGTTCACCTCAGTGGAGGAGCAACACGTGCTTCATCTGCAATGCCGATGGGTAGTTCTGCGAAGGTTGCTAAGACTGGAACTGAGGAGATCAAGGTCATTGGTCTACGACGAAAGATTGCTGACTCAATGATGGCATCCTACAGCACAATTCCACACTTCTCCTACTTCGAGGAAGTCGATGTGACCGAACTCGAATCGCTCCGACAACACCTCAATGCAACACGACCAGAGGGTGCACCAAAACTCACCTACCTTCCGTTCATCATGCTCGCTCTCGTCAAGGGACTTGGGCAACGTCCAGAATGCAATGCACTGTTTGATGACGAAGCTGGCGTTGTTACTCGACACGAAGCCATTCACTTGGGAATCGCAACACAAACCGACCGTGGACTCTACGTTCCTGTTGTCAAGCATGTCGAAGCCATGGACATTTGGTCTGCTGCGGCTGAAATGGGCCGTGTCACCCAAGCAACACGAGACGGCAAGGCTGGCGTTGACGACCTTTCTGGCTCGACTTTCACAATCACAAGCCTTGGCCGTATGGGTGGTCTAGGAGCAACACCCATCATTAACAAACCAGAAGTCGGAATCCTTGGTGTTCACAATGCTAAGGATCGTGCTGTGGTCATCGATGGACGAGTTGAAGTTCGTCGAATCATGAACCTCTCATCGTCATGGGATCATCGTGTCGTAGATGGCCATGATGGCGCAAGTCTCGTTCAACTGCTCAAGTCGATGCTGGAACACCCAGCAACCATCTTCATGTGAGGTGTTTGAATGAAGACGAGAAATTGCAAAGTTTTGGTTATTGGCGCAGGTCCTGGTGGATACGTTGCAGCCATCCGTGCTGGTCAACTCGGCATGGATACGGTCATCGTTGAAGGGCAACGAGCTGGAGGAACCTGTCTGATTCGTGGATGTATTCCCTCGAAAGCACTCATTCACGCGGCTCATTCATTCCACAAACTTGCAGACCATGCAAAGAAAGGTGGACACATGGGCATCAGCATCCCCGGCCCTGCTGAACTCAAGATGGCAGACACTGTTGCCTGGAAAGACGGGATTGTTGACCGCCTCAACAAAGGTGTTGAAGCCTTGTTAAAGAACGCAGGTGTTGAACTCATCAATGGATGGGCGGAGTTCCAAGATGCAAAGACTGTCAAGGTCGGAAAAGGCAAGGACGCACTCCTCATTCAAGCAGAAAACGTCATTCTTGCGAACGGTTCGATTCCTATTGAACTCCCGTTCATGAAGTATGGGGAGCATGTCATCTCTTCCAAAGAGGCACTTTCGCTCCAAGAACTACCAAAGCGAATCGCAGTCGTTGGAGGCGGTTACATTGGACTCGAACTTGGCATTACCTTCCGCATGCTTGGTAGTGAAGTGACCGTTGTTGAAGCGATGGATTCAGTCCTCCCAATCTTCGATAAGGAACTTCGACGGCCTCTTGAAATCGCTATCAAGAAACAGAAGATCAAAGTTCATACCAAGGTCTTTGCAAAAGGCATTGAAGAAAATAAGGATGGAAGTGTTGATCTCCTTTACACTCCAAAAGATGCAAAGGAAGGCACGGAACCAGAACGACTCACGGTTGACAAGGTTCTGGTTACTGTTGGTCGCCGACCAATGAGTGCTGCACTTGCACCTACAGGTGTTGCTCTCGATGAGCGTGGATTCGTCAAAGTCAACAACAAGTGTGAAACCAACATGAAAGGTGTCTATGCAATTGGAGATGTTTGTGATTTGGGCGAAATGCTTGCACACGTAGCATCGTTCCAAGGCGAAATGGTTGCTGAAATTCTTGCAGGCCAGAACCGAGCGTACGAGCCAGCAGCAGTTCCTGCTATTGTCTTTACAGAACCAGAAGTTGTCTCAGTCGGCCTTTCACCAGATGAAGCAAAGGCTGCTGGCCACCCAGTCATTACCGGAAAGTTCCCATTGGCTGCAAACGGTCGTGCACTGACCCAAGAAGCAGAGAAAACAGCAGGTTTCATTCGTGTCACAGCCCGTGAAGACGATCATCGAATTCTTGGGATTCAAGGTGTTGGAACACACATCAGCGAACTTGTTGGAGAATGGACACTCGCCATCGAAATGGGTGCACTTCTCGAAGACATTGCACACACCATCCACGCTCATCCAACGATGACAGAGATGACGCATGAAGGTGTTCTCGCAACGCTTGGGCACGCAATTCACTCCATGTAAACAAGCAATTCCATTTTAGGGGTTCAGACGCACAAGTTCTATGAAGAAATCTTGATATTCTCCCTTTGTCTGTAATTAATCATGAAGAAAAACTTGGCCGCTCTCTTCCTTTGCCTGCTGATGGTTGTAAGTTCCCTTGCTGGATGTATGGGTACTGATGATTCAACTGATAATTCTGCAGTTACAGAATTGGAGAATGACATCACGATGCAAGATGAAAAAATTACAGAACTTGAAGCCGAAGTTGCAACATTAACGACACAGCATCAAGATGCGGTTGCCGAATTGGCCACTGTTCAATCCACCTTGCAAACCACGCAAACAAGTTTGGATTCCGCAGAAGGCAATACATCCATGCACAAAGAAGAGATTTCTTCACTTGAAGCGGAGCGAGACGTGGCCCAAGCTGAAATCAGTATGCTCTATGAATTGATGAGCAACATGAGCGATCAATCGAACGAGACCATCGAGAGCATGGCATTGCAAATTGCAGAACTCAATCAACACATGAGCAACCTTTCATCAATGTTGAACGAATCGTATGATCGCCATCAGGAGAATGCCACGCTAGTGAGCCTACTCACTGCAGAAAGAGACAATCTCCAAGTTGCCTTAGAGCAGGCAAACACCACCATTGCCTCGCTGTTGAATACGTACAGTACAGTGATGCTATCTGCTATTAATGAAGTGGATCACTCCACGATTTGTCGAGGAATCTCGAAAGAGTTGAGCCAAGGTTTGGATAATGGAGATGGGAACGGTACTGCTGCTGACGGGCAGTTACATGTCGATGAAGTAGATTCAATCGACTATATTTGTCCCAACATTCAAATGGTCAAAGACCTCTACAGAAACGCAGACTACGGTTATCCCTCCCAACTCACAACCATTGGCAACACCCTCTATTTCCAAGCCAGCGACGGAGGCAACGGAGACGAATTGTGGAAGACCGATGGAACGGCCTCAGGCACGGTAATGGTCAAGGATATCAACAGCGGAAGTAGCAGCAGTAATCCCTCCTTCCTCACAGCCGTTGGTAACACTCTCTATTTCACAGCCGATGACGGAACCAACGGGACCGAATTGTGGAAGAGCGATGGAACTTCCTCAGGCACGGTAATGGTCAAGGATATCAACAGCGGAAGTAGCAGCAGTTCTCCCTATTCCCTCACAGCCGTTGGCAACACCCTCTATTTCCGAGCCAGCGACGGAACCAACGGGACCGAATTGTGGAAGAGCGATGGAACGGCCTCAGGCACGGTGATGGTCAAGGATATCGACAGCGGAAGTAGCGGCAGTTCTCCCTCCTACCTCACAGCCGTTGGCAACACCCTCTATTTCACAGCCGATGACGGAACCAACGGATACGAATTGTGGAAGAGCGATGGAACGGCCTCAGGCACGGTGATGGTCAAGGATATCAACAGCGGGAGTGGAAACAGCGTAATTGAATTGAGCCCTACAGTAGTTGGTAA
>CBFIJH010000013.1:0-61645 GCA_965662895.1 Candidatus Poseidoniaceae archaeon
CTGATTGGTGGTTTCAGGAAACAAAGGTCATCCAACAGAAAATCAATTCTCAAAAGAAAAGACGGAAGTCAAGAAAGAGATTAGTTGATGATAAGGAATTGAACAAAGAATTGATGTCGAATCCAATCCCATTCGATGCTTTTGTGGGAGAAATAAGGCGAATTCCAAACTCCGAACCCTTAGATTCACGAATGGTGTCGGTAATTTTTGCATGGCCTCAGGAAATGAAGCCTCCAATTAAAGTCCAAAAGTATAATGAGAATTGATTGATTTCAGTGAACTGCTTTCAGATTTCATCCAGGTTCAAATTCAAGTCGGCTTGAGTCAACTTAAGTAGGGAATACGGAACTAGGATGCTCGTACCGGGATTTGAACCCGGGTCAAAGGAATGAGAGTCCTTTATGATGGGCCACTACACTATACGAGCGTGGTAGTTCCGCCTACATCGACCTCTATTTAGAAATGGCGACATTGCACATTGAGATTTTGTTCACTTTTCATTTCCTGAAATGGAATAAAACAACGAATAGCGCTACATCTTTACTTTCACTTTTCATTTACGTCTCAATTTTCTGTTGATATACGGCCGCCCTTGAATCTTGTATCATGAACAACAATGTTCCAACAAACTTCGCTGACCTTTCAGCATCGCAAAACGGTACTGAGGAACCGCTCTGGTACCATCGAACGACAACAATATACGCCTCCTCAAGCGGAAAACTTCCTGGCCGAATGAGCGAGATGACGTGGGCACCTTGGCATCAGCCAGGACAAGCTTCGACACCGAACTTAACGACCAGCATTCGTAACCTGATCAAAAGAGTCGGCATACGAGGTGAAGCCTGATGTCGAGAACCAAGCGTTTGCGAGATGCGATTGACGAGTACCTTGAATCTGTCGAAGAAGCCAACACCAACGATATCCTCGACCATGTGAATCAACGCTTCAGGTGGGGAGCAACCATGAATCAACTTGGTAATGTTCTTGCTCGAGATCGCCGATTCATCAAAGTGGGATTTGATGAGAACACGGACATTGGTGGCTTCCGAATGCGTGTTTGTGTTTGGGCCCGTGCAACCGCCTGAGAGAAAAGGAACAAGTGGTAACGCCACTTGGGTCGGGCATGGCCAACAAACTTGTCGCATCCATCCAACTGATGCGGGTCAAGAATCTTGGCCTCGCCCTCATTGCGACACCGTTGGGTGCTGTCTTTGCATTGCTTGACTTTTCTTCCCTTGTCGATTATCCAGAGGTTGCTCTTGCAACATTGTCCGTCCTCTTCTTCATGGCAGCAGGTAATGCTTTGAACGACCTAAGCGATGTTGAAATCGATCGAATAGCGCATCCCAACCGGCCTCTTGCAAATGGTTCGTTAAGCATTGCACAGGCGAAAGTTCTGATTGGAGTCCTATCAACAATGAGTGTAGCTTCGCTCATCGGTTGTCTTTACCTCATGAATGGTTCCCAGGAATACACTGGTGCAATTTATGTCATCGCTGTTCTCCTTATGTTGACTTACGACCATGGGCCGAGGACAAAGCAAAATGGGTTCATCGGAAATCTTGCAATATCATTCCTTGTGGCCGCTGTTGTCCTTTATGGAGCCTCTTCTATAGAGGGACTCGGTTCTCTGCTTTGTTGGTATGTTGCTGCAGTCGTGTTCTTTGTTAACTTGGCTCGAGAGATCATCAAAGACTGTCAAGATATGGAAGCTGATTCAGATTCTCGACGAACGTTACCGATGAAAATTGGAAAAGAGAACAGTAGAATGGTTGCTTACGTTCTGACTTTGGTTGGAATTGTGTTCCTGTACATCCCTTACTGGCAGGGACCATTTTCGTTGGGTCAATTGCTGATGCAATCGCCAGCAATTTTCATTCTCATGGGTCTCAATGGGCCGATGTGGAAAGGTGAAGACTATGTTGCAGCAACTCGATTACGAATTGCCATGCTCCTTGGTTTGGTTGGTTTCATCGTTACGATTCTTGTTTAGACAAGACCCATGAACTCACCCATTGCATCCCAGGCTTCTTCTGCAATGAAGTAGCATAACAACGACATCTGTGCCCACATGCGGTTTTCTGCCTGATCGAACACAATCGATTGCTCATGATCCATGACCCAATCTGTGACCTCATCGCCACGATGGGCTGGCAAACAGTGCATGAACCGCCAACCATCATCCATTCCGGAAACCATGTCTTCGTTCACTTGGTATCCCTCGAACGATTTCATTTTGTCTTCCAAGTGCTCTTCTCCCATTGAAATGAACACATCCGTGTAAACGACGTGTGCATTCTTTACTGCTTCCTTTGGGTCGATGGTTCTCACGAATTCCGATCCTTTTGTTGAGGCGTAGATTCTAGAACGTTCGACTACATCTTCCGCTGGTTCATAGCCCTCTGGCACAGCATATCGGAAATCGATACCAAGCATTGTACAAGCCAGCATCAAATCGTGAAGAACGTTGTTACCGTCACCCACCCATGAGACAATGAGGTTATTTCGATCATCAAAGTGTTCCATAATGGTCATAAGGTCTGCTGCGGCTTGGCAAGGGTGATGCTTTGCAGATAGAGCATTGAGCACAGGTACTGTTGCATGCTTTGCAAGTTCTGTCACATCCTCATGCCCGAAACACCGGTATGTCATCCCACCAAGAAATCTCGAAAGGACTTGGGACGTGTCACCAACAGTTTCCGACTTTCCGAGTTGGATGTCATTTTTTGATAAGGTAAGGGCATTGCCACCAAGTCGGTGAATACCTACTTCAAAGGATACCCTTGTTCGCGTGGACGGTTTCTCATAAATCGATCCGATTGTCATGGTGTCGAGTGGCATGAAGTTCAAAGCCACCTCATCACCTTGCTTCCACAACCGCTTGAATTCGATTGCCCAGGCAAGAATTTTTTGGAAGTCATCGTTAACATCATCAATGGCTAGTAAGTGATTGACCATGACTTATGGTCAACGAGAAGGGTTACAATGTTTTTCAAACGAAATCGTCAACATCTTTCTCATGTTCAATGTCACTCGCAAATCCATCTCGGGCATCGTTCATGCCACCAAACATTGCTTGAGCAAACGTAAGGATGTCTGCTAGCCCTTCTTCGAGTTCACTTGAGAGAGGCGTTAGTCCCGGACTTTGTGCAAATTGTTGCATCAAGCGCAGTTGGTTGATAGCAAATTCTGTTCGCTGACCACCGGCTTCATCGTACAATGCCATCTCGAGAATCTCTAAACGTTCGGACCATTCGAGAATCTTCTCCAATTCATCCGGGTCGAGAAGATCACTCTTCGATAAGAAATTCTTCGTTGGCAATCCCAGACGGAATTCAACAATCGAGGAAAGAAGCATCTGCGAAACGAAACCAGAAGGTGAGCGCGATAGCATTGGATCAAACAAGTAAATGATTGCTGACTGTTCACGGCCAAGAACTTCGATAAGATGGTTGCTCGCTTCTCGGAAGGCGAAAAGTTCGACTTGCCCTGGTGTATCAACGATCATCATTTCTCCACTAAGCGCATGGAGTTGCTCAGCAACGTCCCCTGCCTGCGAAGCCAAAAGATCGGCGGCCAAAATTTGTGCACCATTCGGTCCAAGATCGTATTCCATCATTACCTCGGTTAAGGAAATCAAATCACGGACGTCAAATTCAGCGTCATAATGAACTCTCTCTGCACCTGGGTCGAGGTTTACTGCAATGACATCCGTTTCGAGGAATCGAGACCATCTCTGGAATGAGGTTACGAGGGAGGATTTTCCAGCTCCTGCAGTTCCTACAACAAACAACACTGGGGGAGTCCCACTATCTTGGCCGACCATGATTCATCCTCCAACCCAACGTACATGAACTCAACGCAGGAACGCACGAGTTGAGCAAAACTATGCAACAGAACGGTTATGTGCTAGACTTCAATGGAAAGGGTACGGTTCGCCGTATGGAGGAGAGAAAATGACTGACGAAGATACAAACAAACCAGAAGCACCACCGGGAATGCCACCTATGCCACCAATGCCACCTATGCCTGAAGCACCGCCAGCTCCACCAGGCATGCCACCTATGCCGCCCATGCCCGAGGCACCTCCATCTCCACCAGGCATGCCACCAATGCCACCTATGCCAGAAGCTCCGCCAGCTCCTGCTGAAATGCCACCTATGCCTGAAGCACCTCCGGCTCCACCAGGCATGCCACCAATGCCACCAATGCCTGAAGCACCACCGGCTCCTCCTGAAATGCCGCCAATGCCACCAATGCCTGAAGCGCCACCGGCTCCTCCTGAAATGCCGCCAATGCCTGAAACACCAACGGCTCCTCCTGAAATGCCACCAATGCCTGAAGCACCACCGGCTCCACCCGAAATGCCGCCAATGCCTGAAGCACCACCGGCTCCACCCGAAATGCCGCCAATGCCTGAAGCACCACCGGCTCCACCCGGCCTAGACCTTTTGACTCCAGTCGAATCGCAACCAGATGTTGAAGCGCCTGCTGCTCCGCCTGGCTTAGATCTCCTCGCTCCATTGCCAACACCTACAGAAGCGCCTGCTGAAGAAGCGCCGGCAGCACCTGTGGGAATGGATTTACTGACCCCACTCACACATCCGGAAGCAGCGCCTGCTGAACAACCTCCTGCTGCAGATCCACTTCTCGCTCCTGTTGCTCCTGCTGAACCTTCTTCTGACCCAGTACTGGCCGCAGATGAAAATGCGATTCAAGTCGGCGAGATTGCTGGAGCAACCATTCGCTCAAGCGCTGAGGTTGATGAAGTTCCAGGAGACAAACTCGAAGGGACACTTCACGAAATCGAAACATCAACACTCTCACCTGACGGCACCGTTGTCAGCCAGAAGATCAAAGGAACTCTAACGGTCAACAACCCATCCGCTGAAGATCGAATCTACGACATCGACGTGCTCCTCGACAATGCCGAATCAACAGATATCGGCGGCGACCAAATTTCGGTTGATGAACTGGAAGCCGGGAAAAACTACGTCAAGAAGTACTCTGTTGCTGACGCACAGATGCTCGTTCTACGGGAATCTCTTGATACCAACCCCGCTCGTGACAATGAGCGATCCTTGAGCATCGCGCTCTCTGAAGAGGCCGGTACAGTCGCTCTGTCCATCGAAGTTGAGAATGTATCGAACGTCCATCTCAACAATGTCGCCGTAACGAGAAACATTCCAGATTGTCTCACCTTCACACACACCGCAAACGCAACCATTGAATCGGGTACGCTCTCTTGGGACGTTGGTTCGATTGCTCCTGGACAAAAGCAAGTCCTTGCAATCGAAGGAGAAATTCTCGTTACATCAACAAGCACCATCAAAGCAGGTATCGCCAAAGCAACCTATCAAGCAGACTCAACCCTGTCAAATCTAGCCTTCCGTGACCTCGATGCTTTTTGTAGAGGATTCACATACATGCGAGTTCGGGAAGACGAACGCCCAGACAACTGGATTTGTCAAACCATTTTCGAAAATCGTTCATCCTTCGCAGTTGACCTTGTCAAATTGCAAGTTCGAATGAAAGGAAGCGACGATTTGCTCTTCGATGTGAGTGATGTCAAGGAAGACGTCCATCCGCAGGGCAAGTGGGAGAGCGACGAACGTACCGTCATGGCGACCGCTGAACCGGATTTCACCTACGACCTCTCGTATACCGTTTTGCCACGTGCTACGCGCAAGACTGAGGGAACACTCAAACTCGAAGAGAGTTCGTTCACAGTTGTCGATGCTGAGATTTCCAAGGAATACTCAACCGATACACTTCGTTCATTCCGTCAGCAAAGCATTGATTCGACGCTTGTTGTGAAAAACACTGGATCAGCAACGATCAATCTCATGCGAATAACGGACGATATCCCTGGCCTCTTTGATGCACCCGACATGGATTCGCTCACAATTACCGTCAACGGAAAAGAATTGCCAGAAGAGCAATGGAAAGGTGAACTTTCAGCAGGAATTACCCTTGAGAAAGAACATCGTTCACCCGATGGTGAGGGGCACACAATGACTCTGACTGTGGGAACCAAGGGACCAATCGGATTGAAGCCAGGAAAGACGATGGAAGTTTCCTATCACCTCAATGCTGCAGATCCCTCACCAGGCAACGAGCGAGTTGATGCTCCTGCACGCTTCCAGTTCAGTTCCGAACAGTTTGGACCGGTCTGTGTACGTGACGCACCTGAGTCTCCATCAATCCGTGTAAGCCACCTGCGACGAAACTTCTCAGCAGGTAAGCAAGCTATTCCGATGGGTGGTAAAGGACGCTATGAAGTCCTCATCCTGTTTGAAAACAACGGAGATACTGCACTCCAAGATGTCTTTATTCGAGATGTTATTCCTTCGAACTTTGAAATCAAAGATTGGCACATTCGAGGTGCTGGAGGCGAGAAGCGAAGCGATGTTGAGATGCTCACAACGGAAACAGATGCTGGAGTTGAAATCACTTGGAAGGTTCCAGTCGTTGACAAGGGCGAACGTCTTGATGTTTCATTCGAAATTAAGGGCGAAGGCGAAATCGATGCTGAAGCACTCAACCGGTTCCACGGTGCACACTTTGGTGACGAACTCGAAACCGAAGATGATGCAACCGAAAATGCTGAAGAAGTTTCTGAGGAAGCAACAGAAACCGAAGAAGAGGCGACCGAAGAAGATTCCGAGGAATCCGAAGAGGAACCTGAAGAAGATACCGAGGCCGAAAAAGCAGCACCAGCGATTAAATTCCGAGAGGACATCATGCTCCGAGTTATGGAAGAATACGGAATCACGGATCGGGATGCTTTCCTCGAACACTCGATGGATTTCGATCTTGACGACAACGGCTACCTGAAGAAGGCTGAATTTGTTGAAGCGGCAAAGGCGTTCACAGCAGATGAAGAAACCGAAGAATCTGAGGAAGACTCCACTGAAGACGAAGCCTCGGAAGCGACTGAGGAAGGTTCAGAAGCTGCAGAGGGTGAATCCTCGGAAAATGAGCCGAAGAGTTGTCCGATTTGTGGAACATCCAATGCTCATGATGCTTCAGCCTGCATTGCTTGCAACTACACATTCGAGTGATCAGAAGGGCAACTTCCACTGAGGCCAGTCCTCATTATCCGAGGAACTGCTAACGATGACGAGGACATTTCGTTTGGTACTCGCAAGAAGCGTATTGAGGGGCGTCTGAGTTGATGGAGGAATGACACCATCGCGCAAGTCGACGGCAAGCCAAGCACCCGGGTATTGCGTCAACCAAGCATTGAGTTCTGCTTCGATTCCAATAGGTGGGACGCCTTGACGAACGCTAGCGAGAAAACCCCAATCTGAAATTGTTCGTCGCTCATCGTCTGTCCACAGAAAAATACGCTCGCTAAACCCTATGCGCTGAAGTTGCTCGAGCGCTTCGGCCTCCGTGCAGCAAACCGGCCGTCCTGGCATTGGCATTGGCACTGGGTGTTGCCATGTTTTTGTTACATCCAACGGTTCCTTTCGGCGCATGAGACCAAGCACCACATCCTCTCGTTTGAATCCAGCGGAAGACCAACCTTCATGACCCTCATGCTGCACAGAAGTACCATGGCGAACCGTTCGGCACCTCCACCCCCGCCCCCAAATGGTTCAATGATGACCATGTTGCTGGTCATGATTTTGATGACATTTCTCATCATCAACCCAAACATTCGCAATGCCCTGGGAAACATGGCAGATCCCATCTTGGCACCGGTCCTTCCAGAAACTGAATTTTTCATTATTACAGTTCTCATCCTCGGAACCTTTTCGATGACCTTGAACACCGTTTTGAGAAATTTCTTCGCCGATCCAATCGAACAAGCGCACATTGGTCACCGCCAATCGCAAGTCAGGAAAATGATGAACGATGGACGTATGAGTCGTGACCCTATACTCGTTGAGAAAGCGAACACACTTCGAGAACAGATGATGCCTGAACAGTTGAAGGTTCAGATGAGTGCGATGCGACCGATGATGTTCACAATGATTTTCATCATCGGAATCTTTGCTTGGCTAACAACAGCTGTTGAGACATTTCGCGTCGATTATGTCTCTCTCCCTTGGGCTCCACGTTGGCATTTACTGGATGACAAATTCTTGTTCTTCCCAGCTTGGATATGTGCGTACATTTGCATGAGTGCACCATTGGGAAGAATTGTTGACCGACATATCAAACTGATTCGATACCGAAATCATCCCGTTGTTCTTGCAAATGAAAAATTAAGCGAACCCTTGCTTCACCTTGTCGTAAGCGATGATGGTGCAAAGTCAAAACAAGCCAAGCAACGACGGAGTCGTTCCCGTAAAAATGGTCCGAAGAAGCAAGCAAAACCGACAAAAAATGAAACCTCCGATTCAAAGACAACAACGAATCAGGAGAGCAATGAAGCGTGCCCAGAGTGCATGAGCGATGACGTTCAGCGGAAAGGTCCACGGACTCTACGTTGCAACGTATGTTATCACGAATGGGTGTGAGCAATGGTTCTCATTACCATCTCTGGTCATCCAGGGAGCGGGACTAGTACACTCGTCAAACTTCTCACCGAGGCACAAGGATGGTCGTCTCTCAATGGAGGAGAATTGTTCCGCCAAGAGGCAAAAAGACGTGACATGAGTCTTGCAGAATTTGGACAATTGTGCAAACAGAATCTTGACGTCGATCAGGAACTTGATTTGCTTCTCAAACATGAAATGCTTCGGGATGACGACGATGCACCTTCAATTGTTGAAAGTCGCCTCGCTGGCTGGTGGGCGTACCAATTGAATCTCAATATCCCAAGAATTTGGTTGAATGTTGATGAGCGAGAGCGAGCAAACCGAGTTCAAGCGAGGGAAGGTGGAGAGATTGACAACATTCTTGCTGCAAGTCGAAAAAGGGCGAGTGTTGATGCAGAACGGTTTTTGGAATTGTACAATCTCCTCCCTGAGCAAAAAGAACCGTATACGCACATACTTGACGCGACCAGCCTAAACCCTCAAGAAGTGCTGGCCCAGGTTCTTGAAATAGTGGAGGAATTCTAATGCCAGATATCATCGAATTGGACAAGGAAGCAAAGACCGACGATGCTATCGGCGCATACCCAGATCAGAAGACGATTGAACAACGTCTTGAATCAGGTTTCTTTCTTCTCGATAAGGGGGCAGGTCCAACATCGCATCAAGTTGCTGCATGGGTGCGAGATATGCTTGAGTTGCCACGTCTTGGCCATGGTGGAACGCTCGACCCATTTGCAACGGGTGTTCTTCCTCTTATGGCTGGTAAATCCATGCGATTAACAAAACAAATTCTTGAGCATAACAAGACCTACATTGCAGTTTTTCGTTTCAAGAACGAAGTTGAGCCTGATGCGTTGAGTACTGTTATGGAACAATTGACTGGACGAATCTACAACGTTCCACCAGAAATATCCGCTGTTCGTGTCCAAGTTCGCACAAGAAAGATACATGATTTCTCTCTTCTCGATCAGTCGTCAAAACACATCGTTGCCAGGATTCGATGTGAAGCCGGAACCTACATTCGTACCATGGCTCGAGACATGGGGTTGCTCTTGGATCAACCGGTTGAACTGAAGGAATTGCGTCGAGAGGATTCAGGTCGGTTCAAACTTGAAGACTGCGTTCAACTCCACGAAATTGCGGATGCTATCTGGCTCTGGAAAGAATGCAACGATGGGGAAGCACTCTCTCGTATGCTTCATCCTACTGAGAAACTTCTCTTTGATTTACCACGCATCGTCGTCAAGGACAGTGCGGTAGCAGCACTCGCACATGGTGCGCCCCTGCTTCGGCCAGGTCTGGTCTCGATACCCGATGATTTGTCATCTGGCCAGGATGTCCTCGTAACCAGCATCAAAGGCGAAGCTGTGTGCTTCGTCAAGGTGAACACTGACAGTGAAAGCATCAGCAAAATGGAACGAGGCGAAATCGCACGCCCATCAGCAGTACTGATGAACGATGATGTCTACCCTCGACGCTGGTGATCACGCTTCAAAGTACTCTTCGTAGATGAACTCCTCTGTTTCTATTCGTATTTTCAATTCTGACATGTCCCCACATCCGTTCCATCAGCATGGCTGAACGACCCCCACAGTCTTGGAACAGTTCGACCAAAAATTCTCACCGTTATCAATGTTCATGTCGATTTCAGCATTATCCGACAAAGGGAGAGCGATTTGCACTTGGATTCGTTAGCCAAACACAACAGGCTCATCGTTCTCATGCCACTGTGGATGTTTGACCATGCAATTTCGAAACGTTTCGCCTTCCAAGATCTCAGCAAGCCAGCGGTGAAGATGCGGGTATGGTAATGCATCAAACCACGTCCGATCCGTATTTGCAAACTGTCGGACAAACGGAGCAAGTGCATAGTCAGCAATTGTGCATGCATCACCACAAAGGAATGCAGTTGTGGATAACCGTTGATTGTAATGCTCAAGAAATTCTACCACATGACTGCGATGTTGTTCAGGCTTTAGCGGATCTTCGTACCGATTGTTGTACTTGTAACGATCCAGATGATGCTTGAAATCACCATCGTTCCCGTCAACCAAATTCTCCCAATCTCCAACCAACAAGGATTCGTCGAGTGCCCATAGCATGATGTCCATGCTCTCTTCGAGGACTGTTCCATCAGGTAAGAGAAGAACGGGTACAGTCCCTTTGGGAGATATTTCCATCATATGTTTTGGGCGATCACGCAATACAACTTCTCGAAGTTCAACCTGAAGATTTGCGAGCAACAAAGCCATTCGTGCTCGCATTGCATAGGGACAACGCCGAAAACTGTACAGAATCGGTAACGTCATGAAATCACTCGTACTTTCTGATTTTTGCAGGAGCAAAGGCTCTGAAGGCTAAGAGAATAAGAACGAGTGCGACGAGGCTGCCCACATAGATGGTCGTCGTCGAAACTCCCGAACCCTTCTCATCTTGAATCGATACTTCGGGTTCGACAAGCGTCAACGAGACACCCAACTCGTTGTTCGATTCGTTTCGCTCGTCGATGACTTGTCCACCATCAACAATTGCATCCACCGTTAAGAAATCGCCAAGAACTGGGGTTTGAAACGAACATTCAGCCACAGCAATCTCACCAGGGCCAAGTGTTGGAATGCTGGCAATATCTGCTGTTTGCCCGTTGATTGTGCACCGTATTGTAATCATCTCAGCAGATGCAAAACCATAGTTTCCAACATAGACCCGGGCTTTCAAGAACTGACCGTTTTCTACTTCAGAAGACTCCGTGAAGGCACCATTTGAATCGTCTCCAACCACGAGGTCGGTCACCTCAAGGTCCGGAAGAGAGACAACGTGCAAATCCAGTACTCGCTCGCTGCATGATGTTGAATCACAAAGTGTGAGGAGGACCGAGGTATAGCCAGGAGTTGGAGCGTCAATTGTCAACGTTTCATCTCCAAGATTCACGTCGACCCAAGAACGATTTGAAGTCATGGTCATATCCGAAGCAGCACTATCAACATCGGTCCACGCAAATGGGATCGATGTTTCAAGGGCATGCTCAACTTGAACCATTGAAGGGAATTCGTTCAAAACAGGTTGATCATCCACAGATGCAACAAAAACATTGAAGATTTCCGTATGCATGTTCCCTGATGCATCGGAAACGGTCATGGTGATTTGAGAAGCACCGGATTGTTCAGAGATTAAGGAGATACGAACCTCGCCTTGATCAAGTGAAACATCAACGATGTCAGGTTGAGAATTTTCGAAATTCACAACAAGGTCCTCAGCAAGACCACGATCGTCCGTGCAACGCGTAAGAAGAGGTACAAACAACCCACCTCCATCCTCCGTGAGATATTGATCTCCAATAAGCTGGCAAGTCGGATCTTCATCGTACAAAATATCGTACCCACCATTCATTTCTATAGAATTAATTTCCAAGGCAGTCGTGCTCGCACTCCCATCGGAATCCCACGTGAACCACGTCTTGATGGTCACCTCGACATCCGTGGTTGGCTCTAAAAATGCATGACCAATCGGAATTTGATGTGAGAATTGTCCTAATGCAACAGGAAGATTGGCGACTGTGACATCGTTCACAGTAATGGTCCATCGAGAGAGAGTGGCATTGATTCCCAAGGCATCACCGTAAATTCTCCCATTGACGGTTAACGTTGGATCGTTCACATCAATATGCACCGACACAATGCAAGCAACATCTGTGGAAAGCCGTACTTGGACAAATCCAACATCTGGCAAGACTTCTCCATCATAGGATGAAAAACTGCTAAATGATTCCCCATCCGTTGAAGTTGCATATTGAACACTCACGTTTCCTTCAGTTCCTGTCGTATTCACAGTGTAATGAATTCGGCCGAACGATTGTTCGGGTGGAACCGCAACAGGCTCACTCGTCCAAGTTCCAATCGTTTGTCCGTCAATCGACTCTAAACCACAGATTGACAAACCAATTCCGTTGTAATCACCATAGTTCAGGTCAAGATCGAGCACCGGGAGGTCATGACCAGTTGCGATCGATGTTGCACGGCCTACTTCACCACCGTACCATGGCGTCTCCATTGTCACCTCAATACCAATGGCGTCGAGTTCCAATCGAGCATCATCCGTTTGGCCGACGGATACATAATCCATTGTGAATTTGGATGTTTCCAACATCGACCATGTCCATGATTCAATGCTTGATACGTCGAGGCTGAACGCGGTTCCGTTGATGTAATCAATCGGACCACCAGTGTTTGACCAGGTGCGAAGAATTTCTGATCCATTGGACCAATCCATGGATAGTCGTACCGAATCGATCAACAATGCATCTGTAATCTTGAATGCAAGAACGACCCGAACCTCCGTGATGAC
The DNA here is from genome assembly GCA_965662895.1 of Candidatus Poseidoniaceae archaeon. GTDB lineage: Archaea > Thermoplasmatota > Poseidoniia > Poseidoniales > Poseidoniaceae > MGIIa-L2. The sequence continues at coordinate 12,834 of CBFIJH010000013.1, forward strand.
ATATTGTGTCGATGAGGTGACATCGAAGTTTTGAACGCTCATTACAGGTCCTGTCGACCACATGAACAAACCGTCAGGCGCACCGATGACATTCTCAGATTCAGAAGGACTCGTCAACCCCCAATAGGTGAGCATGTCCGTGTTTTGCGGTCGCTGATGAACCATAGTAATTCGTTGATCGGCGACCATCGATTCCGTGTAATCAGCTGCATCGGATGTGAACGATGTTGTAGCATCTGTTGACCAAAGATTCGGATTTGTCAAGTCGCCTTGTGGAAACAGATCGTAGTCTGAAGTCGCATACACAGAACGTGCAGAAGCAGTCGACAAGAAGGGTGAACAAACCGCGAACCCCATGATAAAAAATAAGAATGTTGCATTCCACTTCCGTCGCATGAGCATTGGAGCGGGTGGTACCATTTCAAACAACGGGTTTCTTGAACCAACGACGTATTGTTGAAATACCACGCCCATGACGGACAACTCCCCATGGCTGTGGTGGTGTAGGGGTTAGCACGGCAGATTGTGGTTCTGCCAGCCCGGGTTCAATTCCCGGCCACGGCCCCATTATTCCAATTCTCTCGAGTCGATGGTGTGTCCCATACGTTCAACCTTGGTTTGCAAGTACTGCAGGTTATCCTCACCAACGCCTGCAATCAAAGGAACCGTGTTTGAGACAACGATGCCGTGTTCCTGAAGTTGGTTCACTTTGTCGGGGTTGTTCGTCAAAAGAGCGACTTCCTTAATTCCAAGGTCTTCAAGCATCGTCGCTGCAATTTTGTAATCCCTTCCATCGGCAGGGTGGCCTAAAATCAGATTGGCATCAAGTGTATCAGCACCTTGATCTTGCAAGTGATAGGCCTGAATTTTAGCATGCAATCCGATACCACGGCCTTCTTGGCGGAGATAAAGCAAACATCCCCAGCCATTGTCAACTATGGCTTTCAAGGCTGCATCAAGTTGTGGACCGCAATCGCAACGAAGAGAAGAAAAAGCGTCACCTGTAAGACATTCGGAATGAACACGCATGAGGACTGGGTCCGGCCCTTCCATTGAACCGAGCATCAAAGCGACATGGTCGAGTCCCGTCTCTTCCTCATGGTAAACATGAATGTCAAACTGGCCCCATTTTGTTGGGAGTTTTGCAACACTTGGGACATCGTTACTCATCTGCTTTCACCTCAATGAGAAACATGTACTCGCCTTCGTTTGATTCTACAGAAAGAAGTTCATGAGGTGTTCGGCCAAGCATCAAGGGGATGTCATGAAGTGTTTCAGGATCACTTGCAAGCACTTGCAAAACAGAACCTACCTCCATGGTCGACAATGCCTGTTTTGCCTCAGCTACCGGAACTGGGCAAAAAAAACCGAGAACATCAAGAAGATGCGTTGCACCCTTGCTCTCGACCATGGTTGGTTGTCAATCCCCTGCTTTTTGAAGACATCCACGTTTGAAGCTCGTTTGACGCAACACGTTGAAGAAGACCAAGGACAACCACGACTCAATGGGTGAAGCCGCTTCGTCGAAAGCAAGCGATGACATGAGTTGGGGTGAAGTCGCTCAACTCGGTCTTCGCTACGGTAAAATCCCACTTGCTCTTGTTGCTGTGGAAGCATTGTACTGGTTCATTACACAACCTTCCGACACACTCGCCTTCATTCAGGTCACTGAGGCGTACGTTTGGAACGAGGTGACACAACTGATGTTTGGTGAAGGCGCCTCGACTTTGAGTACACACAACGGTTGGATGACGAGGATTGATTTCTATCATGAATCGTTTCCTGGTCCATTGGATTCGGTTGGCCTCTACGTATCCGATGAATGTGCAGGCGTTCACGAGATGATCTTCCTCTCAACACTGGTCCTCATGACGGATGGCGTCACACAACGAGAGAAATTCAAGGCTGTTGCCGTTCTATGTGGGATTGTCTATGTGTTGAACATTGTACGTCTTGTTGCATTTTATCCAATTGCAGTTGAGGGATGCCTTGCAAATCCAAACCAGCCTGATTGTCTGAATGGGATGTGGAATTTCCACACCTTCGTGTACCAATGGGGGTTCCTTGTTGTTCTGTTGATCATGTGGCTGGTTTGGTTTCGATATGTTGGGGGTGCATCGAGAACAATGAAGGCATCCCAAGAAGAAAAGGAACAATGGCGAATTGTTCTTCGAAAGCGTTGGGAAAACAAACACGTTGCTTTCGTTGGCCTCATGGTCGCATTTTTCGGAATCGCATGGTTCTGGGTGGAAGGGAATTCAACAGCCATGGATGCCAAGAATGTGATCGACTTCTGTGCATTCAGTGATTTAACAACACCAAACTGTTACGAGGCCCAAAATACATGGGACAATGCCATCCAGGGCGCATGGTCGTTCGCAGTTCTCGGACTTCTCATAGGCACACTTGGATTGTATGAAATTGAACGAAAAGATGAGAGCGGTCAATGGCCGACAAGAGCAATCGAGACAAAACCAAATGTTGCCGAATCAAAGAGTGTGAAACAAAAGCCACAAGGCTCTTGGAGAAAGCGAAATTTGAATGCAGAAGAAGAGTAATCACAGAACTTCTGCTTCGATCATATCGGAGCCAAATGGATGCGCTTGAATCGCTTTCATTGCAAGACCCAACTTACTGATGTGAATCGCAACGAGTGTTGATTCTCCTTCATACCGGACATCACCGATGGCGAGGGGATTGCAGCGAAGATGTTGTTCAAACCAATTCGCAATTTGCAGTGGTGTGCCAAGCGTCGATGAATCTGCGTTCAATCGGATGCTAACGAAACCATACACGTCAGCGTTCTCACCGTAATCGTCTTGTTTGCGAACAGGATCTTTGTCAACACCATCGGGGAGGTCTGGAGCATCAGAATCTGCAACTGAAAGGTTGTACGTTGCAATGATTTTGCTCATTTGCGGTGCATCATCTTTGGAGACGAGGCTCCATGCCTCTCCATGTCGCCCAATTCGACCCGTACGTCCAATTCGATGAATAAAGGAGTCCATGTCGGAAGGAACATCGTAATTGACAACCAAGGTAATTCCATCAATGTCAATTCCCCGTGCAGCCACATCGGTCGCTACGATGGTGCGAACATTACCATCTCGGAATTTATCAAGAATCCTTTCGCGCTGGTTTTGTTTGAGATCACCATGCAAACCTGCAATATCAAAACGGTGCTTTTGCAAGCGTTGAACTGCCAAGTCCACCATACGTTTTGTATTGCAGAAGATGATGCACTGGTCATCATCATCCATTCGAATCAAAAGACGCCCAAGTGCCCAGAGTTTGTTCGCACGCCCAATCGAAATTTTGTACAAATCGATTGGGGGAACGTCAAGTTCTTCTTCATTAGTGAGAACGAATTCAGGGTTGCTCGTGAATTCGTTTGCTGCGTCCAAAATTTCTTGTGGAAACGTAGCAGAAAACAACAGCGTTTGTTGGCGTGATGTCGTTCGCTCAAGAATCCACAGGATATCTGGAAGAAAACCCATGTCAAGCATTCGGTCAGCCTCATCGAGACAGAACACTTCAACCTTCGATAAGTCAAGGTGGCCTCGCTCCGACATGTCCATGACACGTCCTGGAGTTCCGACAATGATATCCACACCGGAATCAAGACCTCGAGCTTGTTTCTCAAGATCGGTCCCCCCGTAAACAGTCATGATGCTTCGTTCCTCACCATCGAGAGTTGTCATCTCTTCAGCTACTTGCTGAGCAAGTTCTCGCGTTGGTGCCAAGACCAAGCCTTGGAGGCTTCCTGTTGGTTGACATCGTTCAAGAATTGGAATGCCGAACGCTGCTGTTTTGCCGGAACCTGTTCGAGCCTGTCCAATGACATCACGACCTGAGCGTGCAAGTGGAATCGTGTCTCGCTGCACTTCAGTCAGATATTCCCAACCGAGCGAGTCAATACCTTGCTTGATTGAATCGGGTAGTTGAAGCGAATCGAATCGGGTTTTGGTGAACATGTTGCTCCTTCCGTCTCATTTGTTCAGGCCACCGAGACGGAGGTGGCCCCCACGCACATCAGAAGTTGTCTCGATCCTTAATTTCCGCCTGAAGTTGGCCGAGCCAGTACTTCTTGGCATTGTCACGGTTAAGCGGTCGACGCATTTGTCGAACGTGCTCAAGGATGTATTGTCGGAATTTCAAAGCCTTTGTTCGGTTCACACCTTTTGGTGTAATTCCTTCCCAAAGTCGGTCGAACTGGAGTTCTTTATCGTCCATCATGCAGAGACCTCGATGTCTTCCCGACCGAGCACCCCCTCATAACCATGTCGTTAGGAGCTAAGGCGTTCATCATCAGGGTGTGCGTCAAGTAGCGGTACATCCACAGGAGCATTTTCGAGGCCAACTGCTTTTCCTTGCGCATGAGCAACCTCACGCTCGAGTGCAGGCACGGGCAATGCTGGCGAGAGGAAAGCGTTCTTTTCATCTTCGCTACCTTCAATCGAGGCATCGTAGGTCATTTCAGTCAACAATTTCTTCAAACCTGAATCGGTTTCACTTTGCAGTAATTCGGTCGCAACGATACGTAATTTGTCTTCAACCAACAACATCGGAAGCATCTCGATGCACGATCGGCGGACGACAACATTGCTATGACGCGCACCGTTCATGATAAGCGTACGAGCACGTGAATCGTCGGTATCCATGGAACGAATCGCCCGAAGTGCATTGTTGCGGACTTTTTCATCGGTGTCAAGTATGGCGCGCTCAGTGAGCATAATCGCAATGCGTGGTTCCTTCTTTGAGAGTGACGCTAACGTTTGTGAAGCATTTCTACGCACTTCGGCATCCGCATCGTTCAAGGCCCATGAAATCAAATCCCATCCCATTGCTCCTGCACGTTGAACGATGTTTCGAAGCAGTTTCGAGGCTTTTCTACGAAGTCGCGCATCGTCGATCAAAAGCAATTCGTCGATGTGATCACAGACAACTTCGGGCCAGGTTTCAGTCAGCGCTTTCAAACCACGCCAAGCGGGCTCACTTCGCGCTGAAATCGATGATCGCAACTCTTGCGCAAGTGAACTGTCCACCCCGGATGGGAACGTAGGTGCTGCTTGCTCAAGGCAGGCACTTGCTGCTTTGCGAACCCCAACATCATCATCATCAAGAAGGACTGAGAGCCAGTCAAACAGTTCGTCGGAACGCTGCTCGGCGACTATAGGTAGCACCTCAAGTCCAGCGATACGGATTTTGGGTTCATCCGATTCAAGTGCTTGCAGGAGGCTATTGTGAGCTCGGTCAGCCCAAACTCCCTTCAAACGTCCAAGTCCAAGTATACCATCGACTCGAGTAAGCGCCAGCCTTTGCCCAGACCAATTCACCATAACCTTCTCGACCGTTCCGTTCGATAAGTCGAGAATCTCTTGACGAGTACACTCCATCCACGGCCCTGTTCGCTCCTTTTTGGTAGACTTACGAGCCTTTCGACCTCCCGTTGCGATGGGAAGACCCGTTCTTGGGTCACGTGCGATGTACTCACGAACCATGTTACCAATCAAGGCTTGCAACCTTCCAGTGATTAAGAACCTTCACTTCAGTCGCTCTGAGCATCCGTTGGGAAGACTCAAGAACAGCATGTCCAAGGTAGGCATATGTCGACCGTTCCTACAAGAACGGGTGTTTTCCTAGCACTCGTTATGCTTCTCGGAACGATTCAACCGTTGCATCTTCTTTCGGACGAGGTTGGACCCACGCAAGACCGTGTCGATGGCGAGGACAGTTCGTTCGTCGACCAAGGTTTCGTCTTGGAACAAGTGAGCAGAAATTCGGTCAATGCCAAGCTTGAACTTCAGCGACCCGAAGTATCTTGGAACCCAACAAGTGGAATGGGTCTAGAAATTTCTCGCACGCATGGGTGCATGGTCAAAGATTCCAGCAACGAACTTGTTTACTTCTTTGCTGGACGAACCGACCCCGACCGTACGCAAAGTAATGACGAAGAGCCTTCGGACATCGTTGAAACCTTTGACACGTCGACAATGATGTGGTCATCCTCAACCCTCGTAATGCCGAAGACACAACAGTATCACGAATGTGTTCGAATCGGTGATAAAGTGTACGCAATCGGCGACTGGTACCCCGGTACATCACCAGGAACAGCATCCACCGGGCGAATGCAGATTCTCAATCTTACGACCAACGTCTGGGATTCGACACCTCCAACGATGCCGTTTTCAAAGGAGGTCGGGAATTTTGGAATGGCCGCGATTGGTGAGAACATCTACATCGCAGGTGGTGTACAAAATGCATCCGCAAACGATGCCACGGATCGGTTGCTACGGTACAACACATCGACGGGAATCTGGACAGAACTGGCCAGTATGTCTGAAGAGCGATACGCTTTTCCTCTGGTCGCTTATGATGGTTTGTTGTATGCGTTTGGTGGGATTCAAGGCCCGTATACATGGAGCTCGAAACCCGTACTCAATACATCCGAAGTGTACAATCCTTCGACGAATGCGTGGACAAAACTCACGAACATGTCGTTCCATCGATTTGGAATGGCGGCAACCGTTCACAACAACGAGATTGTATTGATTGGAGGTCATAGCAAGACATCCTCGGTAAAGGACACTTGGGGATTTGCACCGAACGAAAATCGATGGAGAAAGACGGGCGATTTACCAACGGCAATGTTTGATGTTGCTGCTGAAAGTGTCAATGGAACGATCATCATCGCAGGCGGGGACGAGTCAGCTCAACCGTACAGAACAACCTGGAGCGTTCGATATTCCGATTCGACGAACGTAGCACAACGATTCCAGAGCCATACAGGTTGGATAAATTCGCCAATCATGAATCTAGCAACAACCGAGCATGGAAGCGCCTCCTTGATGTGGATGGAACTCGATGGGGTCGCCTTGCCATCGACTTCGATTGGATTCCAGTACCGTGTCTCTGATACAAATCTTGGTTTGGAAGTGGAAAATTGGTTACCCATCGACACTGCAAACCCCACGAACCTCGCATTGCTTGGCATCGGCAATCACTCACTCGCAGCACTTGCACCTAGCGGGAATCAACTGATGCAGTACAGAATCCAGATGCAGACCGACAATGTCGAGGATTGGGTGGTCCCGACTTTGTCTTCCATCCGATGGTCTGCCGAAGAAGCCTCATTTTCTCCTAATAACCCCACGAAAATTCAATCCAATGCCCCTCCGATTGTCTTTACCACCTACCATGGCGCAAGTGAGGAACAACTTCCTCAAGGTGCAACCTTCCAATTTTCGATTGCAAAAGCCACAGCTGACGGGCGAATCCAACCGGGAACGGACTGGACGACAATTGGAATGAACTCATCAGGAAGCGCAACGGTTGTCAATGATCCGGAAAACCTCCTCGCCGGTTCATCCGCCACCATGGGGCCGAAGATGAATGGAACCCGCTCCATCAACTGGGCACTCTCATTCAATGAGATAGATACGAGCCAAGTCCTTGTTCGAACATCGACGTTTGGCGTGGCCAATTCAACCTATGTCCACCCGAATCCAGTCGAAATCGATCAGAGCATTCGGATTTATCTCGATGAGTTGCGTTCAGACTTTTCGATAGACGAAGATCCAATCGTTTCAACAAATGAACTTCTTGCAGGAGGGTCGACTGTTTCCATTCTGATTGACCATGCCTATGCGAGCACAGGACTGCGGCCATTAACCAATGACATCAAAGTACGAGCGAATTTTGAAACAAAACTTGCGTCGTTTGGGAACCAGGAAACACAAACATGGTACAATGTTTCAACGCCGTTCACGGATTTGAATGCGAATCAGCCAACAGAGATCACCTACACGCTTCCAGCGAATGTCTCAGGTGAAACAACACTTCGACTGGAGGCAGAGACAACGGGAACGTATGACATTGAACTCACGCAAGAGGATGCCACTACCATCTTTATGATCGACTCCTTTTCACCAATCATCACTTCAACCTCTCCCCATCAAAACGAACATCTCAATCTTGCTGAAAACCGAACAGTTCTTATCGAATTGTACGATGTTGCTGGATTTTCTGAAGAGGACATTGAAACCTATGTTTGGCTCGAAGGCAACCATGACGCCAATCAAAATGGCAATGCGGATTTGAACGAGCGTGTTCTCCTCGAACATATTCTGAGCAAGAATGGAGGTACGTGGCAAATTGAATTCTACGTGAACGAAACTGGAAATCTTGAAGGAGATTTGGTTCGTGTTTTCCTCGAGGGCAACGATCTTGATGGTAAATCAATTCCACTGAATGACGAACATCAAAGCCATCTCCAATGGGCAACTCGAATTCCGACGATATCGACCATCGTATCGGTCGACGATCGCTATGGCACCGAAAATGGTCTTCTCCAGCGAATCGAACCAACGAAACGAAGCGGTTGGAACGTCGTGGTCGAGGATGCAAATGGAATTGATGACATCACCAGCGTTCGCCTTCTGCTTGGAGGCGACAATGGCCTTGGAATACTCTACAATCCAATTGAAGGATGTTCGTCCCTCGATGGCCGACTCATCGTTACAACGGACTGCCAAGGTGTCATGATGGATGATCAACTTCACATCAGTTTCGATTTCGAGGTCACATGGCAAATGCAATCAGCAGGCATCGACTTGGGTACGCTACAAATTCGTGCTTACGATCAAGACGGTTTTTCCTCTTTCGATGACGATGCTGCGTGGACCTTCGATCGTGTCCTAACCGTCGCCATCAATTCAATGGAGGATGTGTCAGGTGACGTCCAGATCATGACTGCAGGACCACTGACCACGAATGCTGTTCTAAAGACCAATGATGAAGTCGAGGTAACAGGAACCATCGACCACGCAACGAGCGGTCAACCGTATTCAGGTACGGTGGCATTAAGATGGAATGGACAATTCCAGGCCAACAATTGGCTTGGTGGAAAAACCGTCACCGTCGAAAACGGTGTGTTCACCACCTCGTTCAATGTACCTGAAACAAGTGGAAAGATCTTTGATGCTCAGTTGGAGATTTGGGATCCCAACGAGAAAGAAATATTCCATACCATCGAGTTTCCTGATCTAATTGTCGATGGTGATGCACCTGTTCTTCTTTCAAGGGAATTTGACAAAGTTTCTCGATTCGATTTGGACAAGGTCGACATCGGTGCGAATGTGGAAGAGCCTCAATCGTGGACCAAGGAGCTCGCTATGACGTGCCAAGTGCGTTCAACGACGCTCAACTGGGAACCGATTACATTGGCGAGACAACCAATCGATGTCTTTGATGGGCGCACCTTGTTCACGTTTAGATTCAACTTCTCGCAATCTGGCCAACCCTCGTTGCTCGGCGCTCAGGCCACGCTCAACTGCTGGGCCTCAGGAACGGATGATTCCGGATGGGAGGTTCGCTCGGAAGGAACAAATTCCCAAGAATCTCCTTGGGTATCGATTCCTCTTACCTCCGAAGGACCTGATCTCCAAATTGTGAAGATTGTTTTCGATGATTCTCTCCAAACTGAATCGGAAGTGAAGGCATCGGTTCAGATTTTCAATGCTGGAAATCGTGTTGAACAATCGTTCAATGTCAGCGTATATCTCATCAAGGGAGATTCCAGCGAATTGATTGCTAGAAAGACGTTTGCAGGTCTGGACAGTTCCGAATCCGCTACGATGCGAATGACGGTTGATGTTCCTGAAGGCTCTTGGAGCCTTCAAGCGATGATTGATTCGGGGGAATCTGTAGCAGAACTTGATGAAACCAACAACCAATGGAACATGACCTACGACTCGGAGAGCCAAGGATTTTCTTCGACCATTCTCGCAGTATCTGGGACCTCGTTGATTGCTGTTGTCGCTCTAGCAATGATTCTACTTCGTCGAAATCAGCGAACAACCAATATGGATAAAAACGAGGACAGCATCGAAATGGTCCAAAACAAGGACGTTCCGATTCCTGCAAAACGATCCGGTCCAAGTAACGTTGTGACGACGAATGCGCCATCAAGGAAACGTGGCCCGCCTCCGGCACAACCCAAGTCAACAACGACGGTCACCGAACAAACGCCTGCAGAAGCTGCTGCGGCAAATTTTGCGGCATTGGATGCGAAGATTCCTGAGAAAACGGTTGAAAGGGTTGCATCCTGGGAGGCTTTGCCTGCTGGAGGCGATTATGAGTACACGTCTGATGCGACCTACTACGTTGGTGCAACCTGTGGCCGGTGGAAACTCTTGGATGATGGTCAATTCGAAAAAATTGAATGAGGGATAAGACAATGCCAGAAGATGATGCTGAAGATGTTCGCAGAGTCCTCGCTATCTGCTTTCGAGGTGAAACAGAACTTGACGCCCTTGACATCGAGCGTATTTTGTCACTTGACATGGGTTGGCTGAAGCCGGAGGAAGCAACGACTGCAGTTCAAGCACTCGTCAAGTCTGGATGGCTAACCGGCGCACAGGAGAGTCTCTCACCTGTGGCTGATTTTTCTTCTTCATCAACGCCGCTTGGCTGGTACCCTCGACCTCAACGATTGCTCCATCCGATTGGATTTCAACAATCATCAACTGAGAATGTTGAACAGTCTTCGCAATCAAAGCCGCAACCTGAAACCAAAAAGAAGCCGATTGTTGCTCAAATCAAAGAAGAAAACGATGATCCGAGGGCTGGAACATCGAGACGACTTCTCAAGTACATCGCCCGAACATCAGGGCTTGAAACTGAAGAAGTACAACGAAGAGCTGCACGTAAACAACGTGCACTTGTGCATGTTACCGGCTGGATGGCTCTGGCATTGGTTGCGAGAGACCAGGGTTTGAACATGGAAAGTGTAATTGAAGCCCTAAGTTAAGACCCATTCTCCGCTGCTTCTTGTGCCCTTGCAGCCAATTCAAGAAGAACTGGAAGCAGTACAAGAGCGAGGACCAATGAAAAGAACACCGTGACCGCAGTAATCAGGCCGAAATCCTGTATCACCGGCATCGGTGATAGCATGAGAACAAGGAAACCAGCGGCTGTCGTTGCTGCGGAAAGCATCAATGCTACACCCGTTGTTTCAAGCGATGTGCGAAGGGCGTTCCAATGGTCTTCTTGACGTTGCAATTCCCACTCGATTCGTCGCCACATATGTATTGTGTAGTCGATACCTATTCCAAGCGTAAGAGCGGTAACCAGTACGGTCAAAACATTCCATTTGATACCTAGTACTGCCATTGAGCCAACCACCCAGAGCGATGCCATACCAACCGGTAGGAGAACGATGAATGCTGGCAGTATACGTCGCGTTAACAGGAGGAGGACTGCAAACGAAACGATTAGAGAGATGGCCGTTGATTTGAGTTGTGATGAGGACAAGCCATCGAGAACTTGTTGCAAGACAACAAGATCGCCGGTCACGTGAATAACTGCATAATCTTTGAGAGAAGCACGCAATGTTCCATCATCCTCACTTTGCCCAATCATCGATTCAAACTCTTCAACAACTCGCTTGGATTCAGTTGATGTCGTCGCTTCAACACGGACTTCTGTTCGAAGATGCGCTATGTTGGTACCGTCAAGATGAACGGTTGCATTGACACGATCGCTCCATGTCTTTCCAGAAAGTGGATCGGCAACGGTGTAATTGTTCTGAAGTTCTGCAAAGACAAGGCCCAAATCAATGGTAAATGATGGATTGTCCCAAACATCGTTCTTATCCACTTCAAGACCATGAACGTCACCAAAGGTTGAATTTCGCATAATCGCATCGCGCAAGACCACGTAAGGACCTTCATACGATGGTGATGGGAAACGCTCATCCGTTCCAACAACATCGTGATTGTTTCTCAAATCTGAATGAAGATCCCGTAAGTTATCGAGCAGGGTAACATCATCTGGAATCACACCACCGCCGACTGGCTCCATGAGAACGTAAACGTATTTCCACCCAGCACTGTCGTAATTTGAGTTGATGTCGTCACGAACCGACATGATTTCCATGTCTTCGTTCACAAAATCAGACAAATCAAAGTCGGTTTCAAGTTGCATTGCACCGATAACCGACGCACTCGAAATCGCAATCGCTACCAAAAGAACTGCAACCTGTTGCTTTCGATGAAGTTGGAGCAATGGCTGAGTGAGGTTTGTCAACTTCAATGGTTTTCGTTCGGTTGGTTTCGCCCCACTGTTGAACGTGACGTGAAGAGCACCGATGAGGAGCGTCGATGTCAGGAAAGCACAAATCACACCAAAAGCTAGTGCGATACCAAACGTGGAAAGTGGGGGCAGGGGTGAGACAATATTGGCAAGGAATGCAGCAACGGTCGTTACAACTGCAAGAGAGAGTGGTATGCTCAGTTTACCACATGCCCTCATCCAAGCTTCTGCAACATCGTCCGTATTGTTGCGGTGATAAGCAAACGATCGTTGCAAATGGATGGCATAGTCGATGCCCAACCCAAGCACGAGTGGAGCAACAGCGACTTCGAGAGCAGTAAATCGTATACCTGCTAGATTCAAGAACCCATAGGTGAAAATCAGGGCGACGTTGAGACTGACAACAGGAAACAGCACACCTTTGACATTACGGAACGCTACAAACAACAAGGCGATGACGACAAGAGTTGCAAAGACGATGAGAAGCGTCAAGTTATCGAACGTTCCTTGATCAATATCGTACGACATCAAATCAAGAGAGGCAACAGCGTAGGTGAGATTTGATGAATCACTGACATCATGAAAAGCGAGACGGATTTGGTGCTGGACTTCCCTACGTTCCTCTTCACCTAGTTCGGGGTTAATCTCAAGCACCCAAGCGGTCGAATCTGCAGCAGGTACTGCATCCCCTTCGCCGTTACTGATGTACGAACATGTTTTCGAGATGTCAAGATTCTTGTTGATCAACGCCGAACCGACAAAATTTACTGTACTCAACAACGCGTCTTCTGGATTGATGGCACAGGTCGTGTCATCATCAACCACCGCATCGACAAGCGATGGCCAGTCTTGATAATCGGTAAGTGTTGTATCCGGTGATTGTTCATCAAGAGCAATTTGAATCATGCCCGGTGATGTTGTCCAAGAATTCACGGCCGAAAGTTGAACACGTTCATCGTTTTTCAACACCGAAAGGTCGGAATCCATTTCGATAAGCGAATCAATGCTCAGAATGTTACCTCCATTATCCCGAGTCACATGAACGAACATTGGACGAGATTCATCGGGGAAAAACTCGTGAATTTCTTGATGAGCTTTGTTTGAATCCGATTGAGGTGCAAAGTCATTCAAATCGGTACGAAATTCGGGAGGTGAGATCATCAAATGGGCGCCTAGGGCAACGGTTAACAAACCAGAAACAATGAGAATTGGAACAGAAATACGCTGAAAAAGTCCAGAATATTCTGCCATTTGGTCCTCATAATTCGAGGTGTCCATAGCCAATCCGAAGGGTAGAGGGTGTTTAAGTGACAGGGTAAAATGACCTCATGTGAGGTCGATAGCGCTCTCTTCACAACGGCAAGGTTCAAGACGGGGAGGTTGGTCGGTGGAACGATAACATGCCAGTTAAGGTCCTCATTCATGAGAAAAATGAACTCCGACTTCGTATTACTGGAGAGTCCCACACTGCTCTTCAAATCCTTCGAGATCGCCTCAACAACCACAAGTCCGTTGATTACGCGAACTACTTCCCAGGCCATCCAGATCTCGACCCACCTGAATTCTATATTCGAACGACTGGAAAGGCCAAGCCAGATGCAATTCTCAATGAGATTGTCGACAGTTTGTCCAACGATTTTGACAGTCTAGCGCTATGAGGTGGCTGCTATGCAGCCGAACGATTCGCTGGCAGAAGCCATCGGACTCATAGGTTACGCAACCGACGACAACGGTGTTGGAGGCGTTTTGAAGTCAAGGGTCGCTGACTTTCGTGTCGATGAGATATCTACGTCGATTGCGTTGAATCCAAAAGGCCGTTTCACTGTCGCAAAAATTACCCTCACCAACTGGGAAACGAACCGATTTGTCAACAATCTTTCAAAGAAATTGAGTATTTCAAGGAACCGTATTTTCTTTGCAGGAACCAAGGACAAACGTGCAGTTACGACACAAATTTTTGTGATCGATGCTCCTCAATTCAAAGTTGCTGAAATCGAAATTCCGGATGCATTAATCGAAGTTCTTGGTCGAACGCATCAAAAAATCGGGTTTGGTAATCACCGAGGAAATCGATTTACAATTGTCGTTCGAGGTTGTGCCCACAACGATGGGACTCCAATGACAGAAGACGATGCGATGGATGAAGTAGGTCGGATCAAATTGAGTATGGAAGAGAAACTTGGTGCTGGTCGATTTCCAAACTGGATAGGACCGCAACGATTCGGCAGTGGTCGGGCCGTAACTGCTGAAGTTGGGCGATGCATTGTTCAACATGATTGGGAAAATGCTGCTTTAACGTACATCAGCAAGGAAGGTGAATTTGAAAGCCCAGACGTGGCTGCGTTTCGCAAACATATCCGAGAGAATGGTATCTCGCAAGAAGGGCTTGAACTTGCACCTGATTGGCTTGGATACGAGCGTCGAATGACCGAACATCTGCTCAACAATCCAGAGGATCATATTGGAGCCATTCGCAAACTTCCGAACAACCTACAACTCATGACCGTCCATGCGCTCCAATCCGTTGTCTTCAATCGTGCTTTGCGCAAGCGCCTCGAGCAGGGAATCAGCATAACAACACCTGAAGCCGGAGATTTGGTTGGACGGCTTGACGAGCGTGGTCAACTTTCTGCAAACAATTGTGTCCTTGTTGAAGAACGAACTGCACCAAGGATTGGGAGAAATTGTCAACTTGGTCGGTTGTCTGTAACCGGGCCGCTTCCGGGAAGGGACATTCGAACATGCGATGGAACACCAGGAGAACTGGAACAATCTGTCCTTGAAGAAATGGGATTGAAGGAGATCACATGGGAGATTGAAGACATCCCTCGACTCACAACCAACGGAACACGCCGATCTCTGACATCTTCATTCGATGAATTCACTGTCGAAGTTGCTCCAAAAGCGTCCAACGATTCGCTCGGAGAGAAATGGAACAACGGCCCTCTCGAAGGAAGTCGATGGCATCCTGATGGAGCTTGTTTGAAATTCAGGTTTACACTGTCGAGCGGTTCCTATGCAACAATTCTACTCCGAGAATTTATGCGAACGCCGTTGAATCAACTTTGATTCAAAGCAGACCCATTGAAATAACTTCAATTTCGCCTACACCGGAGATTGAAGCCATCTTTTCTTCGAAAGCATCTGCCAAGCCTTCACCATCGTTCATCACAACGTGAACCTGAACAAATTTGAGACCAAACGCAAGAGGCTTGACTTCAACGCTTTGAACGTCGTAGTTGTCGTCTCCAAAGGTTACGATTGTGGATGAAATCATATCAGTGTCGACATTTTCCATCTCTGCATCAGGATTTATTTTGTATGTCATTGCTACCATGCCCATATCTTCACCTCAGGGCCCAACAAATCCACATTCAGAGCAGGTGTAGGAAACGCCTTGATCTCGGCATCGAGGGCTACGGCCGATTGAGTTGCCGCAATTTGGGCAAGGAAAAGCCGTTGAGCCTGTTTCAGTTAATGGAACGCCGGACGATGTGCAGTTTTTTGCTCGCTCTGTCATAATGGTGCCTCAGTTGGTATTTGCCCCACGACCTCCCCTTCTTTATGCTTGCGTGCAAATCTTGAGGTGAGAATGGCTGCCAACGGAGAGGTACAATTTCTGGTTGCGATGAAAACAAAACACCTTTTGCAACCTGATTTGCTGACCTCGCAGCAACTCTGTAGCGTACGAACCCCAGACTTTGACCCGAATCCAACCGCTTTCATCAGCAACGACGATGTTGCGAAATGGAAGCCAACGATCTCGAGCGAACACCATCGATACAGGGTAACAGCGAAAAATCACACCAGAAACGAGCGAAACGGTTCGATTGGGCTTGAGGTCATGGATGCTTGTCATCGACATACACTAAACATGTGCACCAACCGTCTTCAAAGTTTCAATCGGATTTTTTACGACGAACTGTGAAACTTGTCTTGGTTGCGACAACATCGTCCTGAATCTCATCACCACCGAGAATCTTGTTGACCTTCTCCTCGTAGATGTCAAGCACAGATGTTGACTTCGCATTCCATGGTGTATGGTTGCGACAGATGAGATACACTTCTGAGGAGGAATTCCTTGAAGCCTCGGGTGAAAATCGCCGAACGTAGGAGAAATGCGGTTTGACGGCTTCAATCAGTTCCTCAACACCTACGCCTTGGAACAGTTTCGTCACGAACCAACCGCCACTGCAAAGCAATGGCAATGCAAAGTCAAACACTTTTGCAACAAGCGTCATAGCGACAGCTTGGTCGACGTCCCATTTGCCGGTGATGTGCGGTGAAATGTCAGAAACAACCGAGTTGACCTGACGGTCCCCGAGTTCCTTGACAATTCGTTCTTGCGTCATCGGATCGGTAATGTCCCCAACCATTAGCAAAGCACCATCAACAGGTTGGCAGGGTTCAAGGTCAACACCGACAACAATGCCGGATTCACCGACCTCTTCGACTGCGACTTGAGCCCAGCCGCCGGGGTGACAACCAACATCAAGAACAACATCGCCTTCTCGCATCAATTCAAATTTGGCTTGAATCTGCTTAAGTTTGAAAGCTGATCGGGCTCGATATCCACTGGCTTTGGCTTGACGACGCCATGAATCACGTTTGTGATTCTCAATCCAGTGGTCTGCCATGGACGCTCCCCAATTGACCCTGCGAGAAATCGCAGACATAACTCCTTCCGTAGAAAATAGGCGCAAACGATGAGATGAAGGAGGTCGGATGGGTGGCCTGACTATGGGCGCAGCCAGAAAGGCGATTCTCCTGTGTTGCATCATGGTCTTGATGCCACACGCAAATGCCAGCTCCATCGAACCGGAAGATTGGGACGGTTCGATTGTCGTTGAGGGGGGTTACAGCATCCTCGTTGAAGAATACACGGCAACATGGTGCCCAAGATGCGCTGAAATCGATCCAGATTTAGGCATCGTCGCCCAAGAACATGGAACACGTATCGCTATGGTATCCTATCATCCAGATGATGGTGTGGACGCATTTGCCCCAGAAGCCGCCCAGCATCGTCTCGAGCGCCTGGAAATTCAGCATGGGAAAACACCAGGCTATCCCTCCTTTGTGGTCAATAACGGTCAACTACGTCAAGATGTTGAATCCTGGCCGGATGTTCAAAGCGACATCCTTCGCGCTGAATCGAATCAACGAGAGTTCACTGAACTTACAGTAACTGCACAAACCAATGCAACCCACCTAACCGTGACAGTTATGCCGCCAAAACAAAACGATGTTGTCAATGAAACACAATTCACCGTACTCTTTGTCGAACACAAAAAAACCGTACCTTCTGGATTTGAAAATCCAGGTGAGGACCATCGCGACAGAGTGCTTGTGGGTCTGGCTGAGTTCCCAATGGAGGGTGAGATGATCGGTATTGGCGCAAGTATTGACGCTCCATTCGTTGCATCCTACCCAATTCAGAGCATCGAAGAATGGTCGGTTATCGTCGTGCATGAATACACCGATGAAGCATTAAGGAATCGAAGCATCGTGGACTCACAACCATTGGGCGTTGTTCAAATTGCGGTGCAATCCCCAGCTCTCGAGGAGGGGAATCGGGTTCCAATTCTCCTCCCAGTCATGATCTTTATCGCAATAGGTGCCCTCGGACTCGTCTCGGCTAACATGAAGGAAAAGGTACAAGAAGAGGAGTAAAGATAACAAAATACTGCTGATTTCAGCAGTATTTTTCGAGAATCCGGAAAGGCCTGAAGCAAATGACCCATTCATTGATAAGGTAGGACGTGCATGTAATATCATGGAAGAAACATTTGGTACGAGCAACCGTGATGACCACGTCAAAGAATGGATGGTTGAGTTCATTGCGATGGTCAACGGAGAGAAGCACCATCACCTCTCGGTTTTGTACGGTACGGATCAAGAAGATGTTCAGAGAGCAATGCTTCACGAGTTGCGCAGAATCTACACGGATACGGATCGAATTGACGTCACCATAGTCCGGCTCGAAGAAATCGAATCGGAGGGAGAGGGAGCATTTTTTGAAGGAATCTTCATTCCTTAGGCGATTGGCCCATAATCGATGAAAATCTCTTGACCTTCAAGAAGGATGAAGTGATCGTAAGTGTCAACAACGGAGACGTTGCCATCTGCATCACGAACACTCATGATCATATCATGCGTCTCATTGACACGGTAGTCGAAGATTCCAGTCTCATCGAAATGTTGCCCCCAAATGTCGAAGAAGACACCCAATTCTACCGATTCATTTGTTTGCATCTCAAGGTGAAGTTTTCCGTCCGAAGAGTGCGTATGGACGACATGCATGTTGGCACCCGGTTGGTTGCACCTACCAGTGTTGACTCCAGTGTTCTCTGGAATGGTGACGAATTCACCGTTCACACGAACGGTGAGATACATGTGCTCGTGACGAGTCAAATCCCCATGGGTAAGACAATTCGACGCGAGGGGATGAATTTCATCCAAGGAGGAAGGAAGCGTTTCAACGGACGAACTCTCCTCATTCTTAGGAGCATCCTCGCTTTCATCACCAAATGAGAGAATCCCCGCTTGAAAGGAGACCACCAGCAAGGCAACAATCGCTATGACGGTGATAGCAGCATCACGGTTCACGTGGATCACTTCCTTGACTTTTTGATGTCAGGCGCCCAGTTGTCGGATTCTTCCAGTCTGAAGAGGAGGAAAAATCCAACGAGAGCGATGATGTTGGTGATGTGGGCAACGGTACAAAATGGGCAAATGAGGCCTTCTTTGATTTCGTAACTAACGAGCAGCATAATGACTGGCAGACCTGCGAGGGTTGCCCCAATTCCTGCTTTGATGAAGAGAGGCGTTTGTGGTGACATTGGCTCCTTTGCAATCGTGATGACAAGCCACAATAGTGCAGTAAATGCCACCATACCAACCAAGCCCCACGGCTGGCCGAATAGAGGGTCAGTATTGTAGGCGGCATTTCCGATCAATCCATCGCAGTTCAAGATTGAATTCCCGGAGCAAACGCTTGCCCCTTCGGAGAGTTTGTTGTGCATCCATAGCGTTTGAGCTGAGACCGTAAAGCCTCCTAGACAAACAAAAACCATTCCAGCAAGAATTTCTCCTCTGCGGGTGGTTGTTGCGGGATATCTGTTGTGAAGCATCGGTGAGAGGCTCGAACCCATTGGTGACATCAACAACACACCAAACAGAATGATGGCACCATGAATCGAAAGAATCGCATATTCGTTCACTTCACTCACCTCCGTTCAGCATAGTGAGTTGTTCAATGGCCTCGTTCAGTTGAACGTAACCATCATCAAATCCATTGAGCGAAATTGATTTTTCTTCCTTCGCATCCCAACCAACGGAATTGGTTGCTTGATTGCCGTTCCATGCAACGATTCCATCCGGCTGAACCAAGAAATAGGAAGGTGTTGCTCCGACATCCCAATCCTTTGCAATGCTGATGTCCAAATCATCAACGAATTGGAAGTTGTTGTTGTATTGGGAACGGAATTCGACGATTTCTGCTCGAGAAGATTCTGAAACAAACTCAACAGCAACTGCAACGAAGATAACATCAGGGCCTACCCATTGTTCCGCTGAATACATTTCAGCCCACTGGCCAACATCCGGGGCGGATTGTTTGCAATAACCACAATCGGTGTCCAAGAACTCAACAGCAATCCATGGTGAGTCTTCCGTAGAATTCCAGGTCCAAGACGTGTCAAGAAGGTCCTCAAAATTGAACGATTTCCAACTCGATCCATCGTATGCATCCGCCGTAAAAATCGGTGCGCGTTCACCAATTTGTGTACCGGAAGCAACAGGATTTGTTGTGAAAGCAACAATCAATATTCCAGCGAAGAACATCGACATTACGATAATTCCTGCATCCGAACGTGCGCTTGCTTCTTGGTTTTCAAGTAATGAGTTCATGTTCTCACCAGTTTTTGCGAATTCATTCTCATGCATAAGACCGACGGTTTGATTCATGATATCTGGACTAATAGTCGAGACCGATCTCTTCAATGAGGACACGAGCAGTATGACGAACAGCATCTTCACTGTTGAATTTAACATTGAATCCTGTCGAAAGCATTTTCTCGATTGACAGCATTGCACGAGGAATATCACCCGCCCATCCCCTTGAGCCACCTGTGTAAGCAATCGCAGCGTTTGTGTATCCTGTCTCTTCGATAACGATTTCTGCAATTCGACGAACACTGCATGTGTCATGACTTCCCAAATTAAAGAGGTTCAGCGGTTCATTCTCAGTCTCCATGACGTGAAGGATTGCATCAACACAATCACCAACTTCCATGTACGATTTCTCTTGACGTCCATCTCCCAGAACTTCGAGCTCGTTTGGATTTCGCTTGAGTTTGTGGATGAAATCAAAGATGACACCATGCGTACCTCGGTCACCAATGATGTTGGCGAATCGGAAAATGTAGCCTTGCAGGCCAAATGTACCAACCCAGCTACTGACCAACGACTCGCCTGCTGATTTGCTAGCACCGTAGAGAGAAATGGGCATACATGGGCCGTGATCTTCTGGTGTTGGCATCGGGGCGTTTTCACCATAAACGACCGATGAAGAAGCGAACATGATGGTCGGGACATTATGAATTCTCATCGCTTCAACAACGTTGTACGTTGCAATGGTGCCTTGTTTCAAATCAGTGTCTGTAATTTGAGTCCCTAGACGAATGTCAGGATTTGCTGCAAAATGATACACAATGTCCACACCCTCGAAATGAGGCGATATCGCATCAAAATCGGTAATGTCTACCTGGGCATGTGTCACGTTCGATGTATGGTGGGAAAGAAACTCTGCCTTACCACTGGATAAGTTATCGAGAACAATGACTTCATCACCACGAGCAACCAATCGGTCAATCAGGTGTGAACCAATGAAACCGGCACCTCCTGTAACAATGCTTCGCATGGGTTGCCGTTGACTTCCTTAATGTCAAGTTTTGCTTTCTTGGCGATAATTCAGAGGGTTCGATTGTTTGATAATCTTTGACGAAAATGTTCGTTCTACCTCACCAAGTGAGGGGATGTGTTGAACATGAGTAAAACAAAGAAAACCGAAACGAAGCAAACCGAAGAAAGCCGAACCATGTTGGTAGGATACGTTCGCCGCAGCAATGCTGGCGGAGCGATCAAATTGTCCATTAACACCGCATCGTTCGCAGACTGTGAAACCTACGAAACAAGCGATGGGGAATCCTATGTCCCTCTCGTTGTGTCCATGGCTGCACTCCAGCGAGTTATCGCTGGTGAGCGAGCAGTCACGACTGTTTCCCAACTCCTCGATTGATTCATAGAGGAGTACGGTGAAGTAGGTAACCATGCACAAAGAGATGCATGTCGCCGGACACAGTTCAATCCCGGTTGAACAGTGTTCCTTTTTTGAATTCAAAACCCTGAGTATTTCCAGTATAACTATATATTCTATATTTTTGAGGAATTAACATGGAGACCGATTCTGGTCATGCACGTATCGTTGCTGGCATGCCCATGTACAACGAGGAGGAGACCATTGGTACCGTTGTTACAATGGCTTTGCGCCACGTCGATGAAGTCATCTGCATCGACGACGGTTCCTCAGATTCAAGCGCCCGAATTGCGGAGGCTTGTGGCGCAACTGTGATTCGACATCGTGGAAACCAAGGGTATGGTGCTGCACTCAAGACATTGTTCAGGGTAACTCGTGAGAGTGATGCTGACGTTCTCGTCGTGCTTGACTCCGATGGCCAGCACGACACAGCCGACATACCAAAATTGATTCAACCTATTCTCGATGATGAAGCTGACTTCACCATTGGTTCTCGATTTATCGAAGGCGGGGAAGGAAATGACATGCCGGCTTATCGACGACTCGGAATCAAAGTTATCACAGCCGCAAGCAATCTCACAAGCGATTTGGGAATCAAGGATACACAATCAGGATTTCGCGGATTCTCAAGAAAAGCCATCGACCGATTGCGATTCGATTCTGATGGAATGGAACTCTCGCTCGAAATGCTCGAGGATGCAAAGGAAAAGCAACTTGCGATTCAAGAAGTTCCAACTGTGATTCGTTACGATGTTCCCAAAGGATCCAACTTTACTGCGATTTCGCACGGATTCACGGTTCTTACATGGGCGCTGCTTTCACTTTCACAAAAGAAACCCTTGTTGACCCTGGGGATTCCTGGCCTTGGGCTCCTCGCTACTGGAGCGGCCATGGGGATGAATACAGCTCAAGAATTCACGGCTCAAATCGATTCTGTTCTCGGCCAGGGTCTCACCGCTGTGTGGATTGGTGTACTTGGACTGGCGTTAATTGCAACTGGTTTTATCCTTCAGACTGTTCGTGGATTCTTGCGGATATTGTTGGTGCGTGAATTTGGTCTTGATTGAACTCAAGTCGTCGGATTGTTCTTCAATTGAAGACGGTTGGTTGACTCATGGCAGGACAACTCTCTGCAATCTCTGAGAGTTTCCGCAGGATGACAAAGCCCGCTCGTGAGAAGATGGAAGCGTGGCAAAGCGAGATTAATTCGTATGCTCGAGAACGAACGGAACAGCTGTACCGAACGGTCCTTGCATCACCTGCAATTTTCGTATTGTTGCTCGTTGTTATCGCAGCATTCCTCGGCCAAAGTGGCCTTGATTTTCAAGACCAAATCGAGGACGATGTCGAAATCTTTCTTCCAGATGGCGCAGAATCCACAGACCTGCTTCTCGAAGTTCGTGAAGAGTGGTCGACCGACATCGCTGTGATTTACATACAAACAGACAATGCCCGATTGGGTGGTGGTTTGGGCGATAACATCACCGATGAAAAGATCCTTCGAGAGATAAGTTATATCGAGGGTGATGATGACAACGTGGGCGGATCGAGCACCGGACGTGGAATGGACTATGACAAGGAAGATTATGGTGCAAAAGATGGCGTCTTGTGGATTATCTCGCCTGCCCAGGTCATGAAAGAAATCAACTCTGCAGATGGCCGTTTCAATGAATCAATGTGTGTTCATGGCGTCAACACTCGTTTGCCCGTCGATTTTGAGTGTGAGTTTTTACCGGAAGGCGGTCGATATGCGATTCCTGATCAGCAAACCATCGATCAAATTATTCAGAATTCAAGCGGTGCGTTTGAAGCCCTCATCAAGGATACGAACGACAACGACCTTTCCGTCGACAGTGATGGTGATGGAGACCCTACCAACGATATGGATGGAGACGGCATATGGGATACAACCGCCGTCATTGTTGGAATGCGTTCAGATGTCCCTGAACAATGGGGTGAATTTGACCAATTGTTGGACCATTTCGATGAGATTATCGATGATAGACCATTGGATTACCAATCGACCAACATGACGGTTACAGGTTTGACAAAAACACTTGAAGACGTCTCCGATGCGATTTATGATGACCTTGTAAAAATGATGCCGTACTCGATTCTATTTACGATTCTCATTATTTCCTTCCTGCATCGCTCAGCAAAAGTTGTCGTCATCACAGGTACGCCAATCCTGCTTGCATTAGGTGTCACATTCGGAGCCTCAGTGGTCCTCAAGTGGACACTGACACCAATGATTGTTGCAACGTTTCCTATTCTCATTGGACTGGGTGTTGATTATGCGCTTCACATGGTGAACCGTATTGAAGAGGTGCGACGCAAAGAAGTTGAGAGAGTTCTGGAAGAAAACAACACTCGTCGCCGTCAAGGGAAAGATCTCCTTGAGGAGCCAGACATTTGGGACAAGGAATTTTACATTCGCTGTGTGACTTCAATGGCCGGCTCGACAGGTGTTGCTGTTTTCCTCTCTGCCTTGACAACCATGATTGGGTTCTCGGTCTTGATTGCCCCAACCATCGTCAACATAGCACCAATTCGGTCTGTCGGGCTCACCCTTGTCGTTGGAATATTGTCAACACTCTTGTTTTCAATTATCCTCGTCCCTGCACTCGCTTGGATGCTTCGGTTTCACAAAAGAACCAATCCAAGTATGTGGAAAAACATCGGCAAAGTCCCAGTCCGTTACTTTGTTGTCATTCTCTTGGTCTCATCGAGTGTTACTGTGTACGGCATTGCCAATTTGGACGAATTGAATGAGCCAATCACTGGTTCCAGTGAAGCGCCAGAAGGGATTGAATCACTTGACAAAATAGCACAATATTCTGAGCAATTTGATAGCGGGCAAACCTCGATGTTTGTCTTTGATGCTACAAATCGTTTGAATGATAATGGAACTTCAAACATTCGGGATTTGCCAGTTATGGATGCTATTGATCGTCTCGAACAACGAATCGATGCAGTTGAGAGTACCAATACAACAAGCATTATCACGTTCCTGAAAGCGGTTCCAATCAGTATCCAATTAACCGACAATGTTGTACTCTACGAAGGCTCACTGTGGGATTTGCTTCATGATGATTGTTGGGAAAGCAACGACCCGATTGAATGCAATGTATGGCTTGGTCTCGAAATAACTGGACCCGATGGCCGAGAAGGTTTGCGTAGAGACATGGTCAATGTCGCATTCGACACCCTTTCGCTTGAAGTTCGCTCGATGCTCCTCAACCAGCAAGAAACGAAAGCAATCATCTATGTTGACCAACCCTACATGAACCTCAACATTGCTTCTGACTTGCGCGATGAAATTGATGAAATCCTCTCAGAGCCTCCAGAATTGCAACAAACGAGAACGTCCAAATTAACAGGAGGACTTCCAGTCTCATTGGATATCAACGAGGGGATTCACGACACACAGTCGAGAACAACCATCCTCACCATGCTCATTTTGACCATTGTTTTGGCCATCGTCTTCCGTTCAATCCGATTGGGGATTGTGACCATGGTTCCAGTTGCAGTCGTCATCCTGTGGCAACCACTTCTGATGCAGAGTGGAGATGTCAACGTCAACATTTTCACAGCTATGATCGGAACAATTGTGTTTGGAATTGGCGTTGATGACGCTATTCATGTGATGCATCGAATTCAAGAAGAAGGTGAAAACTCAAAGGGTATTGCTCATTCTATAGAAGAAACAGGACAAACGATTTTTGAGACGACGATTACAACAGTTGCAGGTATATCTGCTGGATTTTTGGCAGCATTCCCTGGCTTGGAGAATTTCTTCATGCTCATGTGCTTGCTCATCATCTTCGCCTTCGTAACCAGTTCCTTCCTTCTACCAAGCATCATTGTTGCCGAACATACGGTTCGAGACTTGATCAAAGGTCGGACAACATTCGGAGAATTCATTCGTGGTGAAGACCCATGGAGAGACATGTCCGGAGATATGACCATTGCCAAAGCATCGGAATTGAAGCCTGTTGACGCTGTTCTCGATCAATCATAGATTCGAGCACGCCACATCGCAGCTGCGAGAAGAATGAACAAACCGAAAGCAAGACCAAGTCGAACATCGAGAAGAGCAGCCTCACTCTCTCCTGTTGAGGTCCCGATTGTGTTGTCTGGTTCTTCTTCATCGGCAGGCGTCTCAACATCAACAACGGTTACTGAACCCGTCATGCCAACTGCTTCATGAGGTTCGCAAAAGAAACTGTACGTTCCTGCAGACTCGTAATCGAAAATGTGGCCATAATCAACAGCACGCTCAGGATCGCCTGAGTCAAAAACTCCGTTCTCTTCAACTGAATTGTGAGGAAGTGCTTGTCCACCCCAAACAAATCGAAGTGTATCGCCTTCATTAATGGTCAATGTTGAAGGTGTAAATCGGAGATTAGTACTGTCGACAGTTACGACGTGAACTTCAGTTTCTTGCTCATCCTCAAGGACAAGATTTCCTTGGAGCAAAAGGAGGAGGACTGTTGCAATGAGGGCTGCTCGCATGAGAGTTAATTCCTGACCCGATATATGAACAACTGTTCCAAGGTTGATTACAATGTGGAGGGAGTGAGGAGTAAGCCCCTTTTTGTTGCCGTTCGGTGACCGCATTCAACTTAGCATCCTACCTGTCCCTCTGCGTGCCGCATCAACAGGACCATTTGGACTTGCTCCAGTGGGGTTGCTCGTTCCATCGACATTCAGGCAACCTCCGTCTTTCAACATCATTGTACACACCTGGTATCGTATCGTTTCTGTGGCATTGACCTGACCATCTCTGATCTTTCACTTCTGTGAACCACCTGCACTATGGAGAGGGGACTTTCCTCAGAGTCGAACTCTGTCAGCGGTCCTCTCACTCCCTCCACGCGGCTGTCAATCAACTTCCATATGAACCCATCAGATTCACTGGTAAGGGTTCTGACCAACGTCAGAACCTTGTTGTTGCGTACCATACGGGCCTTGTGGTTCCTGTTGAGCCATTGCAGGGAGTGTTTGTTCAACCTGTGCCATTCGTTGCGTCATACGTGGATTCATTCGTTTCTTAGGTTGTTGAGCGGGTTGCAGACCGAACACCAACAATCCGACGAGGATGATGCTGAGAACAACCAACACCCCTAAGACAACGGGGTTAACTTCTGAAACAGTACCGATGAACCCTTCGCTTTCTGCTTCTTTAACGCGAAGTGTCGGCGTTTGAACGGTCTCAGATCCGAGGATTTGGACCTCCAACCACATCGTACCGGTTCGAGATGGAACCCACGTTGCTTCAAAGACGGTTGACGTGCCTGGTGAAATTTGCAACTGACGGGCGTCGAGCCGAGTTCGTGCACCGTTTGATTCGACCAATTCGAGGACAACTTGTACACTTCCTTCCGCGTTTCCATTGTTGATGATGGATGCTGAAACTTCAATGGTCTCATCAATACGAACGCTATCGCCACTGTACTTGACCGTCGGTTCCCCAACGAAGGTAAAATCTGGAACGCGTTGCTCCAAATCCCATGTGTAGAAAGGCGCATCAACATCGTTGAAGTCTTCGGAAAAAGCGTTTCCAGCCATATCCTGGCCCGTCACCCATATTCGTAATTCGAGTGGATCGATGCGATCTGAATTCGAAATCAGTTCGTCCAGATTCAATGTTGCCGAAACGGGTATTTGTTCACCGAACGCTCGTCCTCCGAGTAGTTCCATGCTGATTTGGCCATCGTACAATGCAGCAACATTCAGTCCAAGACCGGCTGGATGAACAGCATAATTCAGGACAATGGACTCTGGATTCAACTTTTCCATTTCTTGAATTGTTAATTCAATGGCTAAATCTGACCAATCCACTTCAGCAAGAATGGATTCCCGAGCGGGAGAACGAATGTCGATGAGCGCAGGGGCTTGATCGTCAACGATGATCGTTGTCCTCGGACCATCACTCAGGCCTCGTAAGACCGCTCCGTTCGGAGGATTGTACATGGAGAGGAAAACACCGTGCTCACCGGCTTGCTCGGGAACTGAGCGAGCAAAACTAAAGTTTCCATAAGCTTCCACCACCGATTCTTGTTCGTTGATTTCCAGAAGCAAATCAAGCGATTGTTCAATCGTACGCATGCTGCGATACCACACCAGTTCACCTTGGAAGTCCATGGATGAACCCTCTGCTGCATACGCTCCAACAGGATTGACCTCTTCCATATCAATGAAGAGTTTTGATTGTGATGTGTCAAGTGTAATCTCGCCGCTGTATTGCCAAGTAGCATCCCAGAGCGGAATGACAGCTGTTTGACCGAGCCTATCTGTAAGTTGAACGGTGGGTGTTCGAACAAAATTTGGGTCAGGGTCAAAGCCCCACTCGATGCTAAGGTTAACAAGGATGGCACCTTGCTCCGAAAACACACCATCACCATCTTGGATGATGCATGATTCAACATCGACGTAAACGTGGTTGCTGTAACATTGATTGTTTTCAGCGAACCAGTAAATTATAGCAGAATCGGATTCAGTTGAGCCAAGGTTGACCTCGATTGATTCGATATCGGCGACGCCGTTTCGATCCCAAAGTGGTATTTGCACCAACGTAGCCTCGCCTGGATGGAACCAGCCATCACCATGTTCGCCCCAAATGAGGTCGAAATCTGTACCGAGCGATGGTGTTCCATCCGATCGAATTTGCACGTTAAAGAGCGGTGTGCTTGAACTACCTCCTTCAATCATTACATTTCCAGCACCATCGGAAACCGAGAGCCATCCTTGCAGATACTCACCATCAGGCGCTTGAGATGTATCCATTGTAAGTGTAAACTCACCAATTGTTGCAAGCATGTCGTTCGGTTTTGCAAGTTCGATGGTTTGGACCTCATTTTCATCCATCATTCCATCCATGTTCGCATCGTCAATCCAGGAGCGCCAAACATGAGCATCAGCATGATGAGGGAGCGACGGGCTGTCACCGAGAACAAACGTTAGTTCTGTTGCAGGAGACGCATCCCGATGGTCAAACGTTTCGACATCCATCGATATTAACATCGGAGCGATTGAATCCATTGTAAAATTCGCAGTTGGATTGACCTCATAGGCGACGCCCTGTCCGACCAAAGGCGTCACTTCGAGCTCCATCTCAAGATTGTTGGAATTTGAGGGTACGCTATAGGATAGGGAAGCCACGCCATTGAGAATGAGATTGGTTGAACCCTGATCTTGCCCATCGACGAGAAGGCGGACAAGGGCCTGTCCTGTTCTTGGCACTGCATCTCGAACATGTTCAAAACCCAAGTAGGCATAGATGGTTACGGTCGTACCTTGAATCAATGAGGCTGCAGAAGCATCGGTTTCAACACCGGATTGCGATTCGATGGTGAAGCGTTTTAGGGAAACATCATTTTCAATACCGTTTGCATCCCCCAAACCAAAGATGTAGTTCAGCGGCAATGTCGGACCGGTTGGGCTGACCAACATGACATTCAAGGAAGCATAAGGCTCGTCGTTCCAACTCATTGGCATCTGGAACGTGTGCGTGAACTGAATGTAGGATCCCGAACCAATCATATTGATCTCGCCGTTCGCGTCAATGTCACTCCATCCCAAGGCATATCCCGATTGCTGACAATTTCCAACTGCAGCACCTGTAAGTGGTAACAGGATCGTTCCACAGAGAACCTTTGAGGAACCACTCGGACCGCGTAAGGTAAAGTCAACGCTCCAGCCATTGGTTTTGACATACGATTCTGCATCCAACACACCAAGAGGTGACAAATCGAAGGTTGAATTGACGGTGATCCAATCCGTTGATGGAGTCAGTGTGTCAATCAATGGTTCAACATAAATTGAAACTGGATTGAGTGTTGGTGATGAAGTCACGCTCACGATCGTCATGAGAACGGAACCAGACGACTGCATTCGAACTGGAAGGCGTACTTCCTTTACACCTCCGAGTGCGATAACTGTACTCAATTCTTGATTAATGGCTTGGACCAAGGCAGAATTCGCTCCAAGATTGAGGTTCAATGCGGCTTCGTAGGGTGCGAAAATTCCGCACATGGTTAAATCTCCACTCGATTGTGAAGAACCTACCGTGATGCTGACTCGGCTCATTGGGATACCGGGAATGCCTCGATCGTCAACTGCGTTGGAAAGGGCACTGTTTAATGCACTCAACTCACTTTGGGTAAATTCGACAAACGATGCTGTTTGGAAGTTCGTCAATCCACGATTGGTCACATCACTGCCAGCAATTTTGATGTTCATGTAGGGCGAAATCATCTCGGAAGTCGAGGAAACTGTAAACCCGAAGAAGTCGATGCCAGATAGAGGGAGCAGAACCTCAAACACACCAGCTGAGCTCGGCGTTGTTGAGATTGTTTGGCAAACGTTACCGTTCGCTAATCGATTCTGCATACCGTAGCCACCAACGTCCTCGCCATCGTATCCCCAATCGGAAACACCATCGGCACCGACATCCAACCGTAGACCCGTGCTTGGAATGGAACGAACGGTTTCGACAGAGAATGAATCGACAGTGTAGGAACTTCCTGCGGATTGGAATCTGAACTGAACACTGTGACCGACTTCATCAAGAGGCGTGTACCCCTCGAGAGGGTAGGATAGCCATCCTTTATCGTCGATGTTTGCCTCAAAGATAGGTGACCCGGTAGCAATGGTTGATGTTGAAAGTGCACCAAACCCAGTGGAAATTCGATAGATTGGCGAGGTTATTGTGCCCGTCCCAGAGACATCACCTACAGATTGGGTCCATGCCATACCCGCGAGTGTCCAATCGTGATTGGATGGGTTTTCGCTAAACGTTTCATTGATGGCTCCACTGATTCCGATACTGTGGACCTTTGGACCACCGCTCAGACCTGTCATCATGTGCATCTTCAATCGTAGTGAAGGTGTGACTTCCCAATCAATCGACCCCAAGTCAAAACGTAAATCCGTCATTTCTTGGTAACCCGGAAGTACAGTGCCCGTTGATGCATCGATCAGCGACCACTCGAACAGAGAACCAGTGGGTATTTCCGCATCGATAACCATCAATCCAAATGAAGAAGGTTCACTTCCAAGCGTTGCTCCCGGACCAAACGATTGAGATGTCCAATTTCCTTCTCCCGTTGATATGCCCGATGCTTTTGGAAGGATTTCGACGTCATCGATGTTCCATCCTGACCATTCGTACAAACCATCCGATGGTCCGATCCCAAACCGCACTTCTAAATCCGAGTTACCCGAGACATAACTTGAGATGTCATATGTTTGAGCGACATACGAGATGTCACTGATAGTGGATGTAGGGTTCGACCAGACGTTCACCCAGTTCCCGTTTGGATTTTTAACACTCACATAAGCTTCGTCCCAATTTGTCGATTCAACTCCCAATTGACGCTGAAATTTCAACTCCCATCCTCCAGAGCAGCCCCCACAATTCATGCTTGGAGAGGTGGCCCAAACCGTGCTTGACATTGAAGTCGGATAACAACCATCATGGGAATAAAGTGCATTGACTCCACTTGGCGGTGTTACACTTGTTGGGCCGCGTGAACATGACGTGCTGTCTTGCCCAATCTTCCAACCCGACCCAAGCGTCCAAACATTCGGACCTTCAAAATCGTACGACCACCCTTGCGGCAAGAGTTGCAAAACCGAATTGTTCACATCCATGCCATCGTAAACTGCAAGCGAGTGATCGTATTGCGCAGGCGAATCAAACATTTTCGCTGCTGAAACAGGAAGAACGCTTTCATCCAAGGCAAGTTCAATCCCCGAAACCGCTTCACCACTCGGCACTGAAATGGACGGAGCATCGTTCACACCATCCGGATAGGAACCGATGCTCACAGTCGTTGCTTGACCCAGCGGAGTAGCATTTGAGACCGACAATTCGGATAACTTATCCGTCGAATTGACCATTGGACTGAGGAGAGAAAAAAGCAAAACAAGCAGCAGCACCGAGACGACGGTTCTCTTTTGCCGTACGCGAGCCATGCTTCCACGTCGAACTTCAACTCAAAAAGGATTCTTGCGACGACGACTCCAATTCAAATCAACAAGCAATATCAACCGGGTGAGCCTCCATTGGGGCATGAACGACGCAGAAGCCCTGAAGAGAATCGCTGGAGAAGCAGCCTGTGAGTTCGTCAAAACGGGCATGCGTGTCGGATTAGGAACAGGTTCAACGGTCAGGTATACTGTGCTTGAACTCGGACGGCGAATAGCCGAAGAAGGCTTGGAAATCGTCGGAGTTCCTACATCGATTGCAACCCAAGAACTTGCAACCACGGTTGGTATTCCTCTGGTCGACCTCGGAACATTGGATGGTTTGGACATCGTTATCGATGGAACCGATGAGTTTGATCCAAACTTTCAATTGATCAAGGGAGGCGGTGCAGCACTGCTTCGAGAAAAGATTGTGGCGCAACAATCCTCAGCCATGGTGGTTGTTGCAGACGATCGAAAACAAGTGGATTGTCTCGGCGCTTTCGGTATCCCGATTGAGATTACACCTTTTGCCTGCGATGTGACTGTAAGAGCATTGTCGACATTGCTAAATTGTGATGTTCAATTGCGAATGAATGGAAGTGAGCATAAACTTACGGACAATGGAAATTGCATTGCAGATGCAAAGATTGGAGCATCGATCAAGGACCCAATCGCCACTGAAGCAAGCATACTCAACGTGGCAGGTGTTGTTCAAGTTGGCTTGTTCAACAATATGTGTGATGTCGTTGTCCTTGCAAGTGGAACCGGCATCCAGACACTCATGAATCCGAAGGGTCGTTTGTAGGCGGGCCTGACGGGGTTCGAACCCGCGACCGACGGATTAAGAGTCCGTCGCTCTACCTGACTAAGCTACAGGCCCACGCCTGCCTCCGTCAGGTTGTATTTAATCATCTTGGGACAATGTCGTACCAGCATCCCCTCTCATTGCAGAAAGTGCATCGCCTGGTTGGCAAAGTATTGAGCGCATGGTTGGTAATCCGTGTATGGCATCGATCATGCTTGCGATTTTCGGACCCATTGAACCTTCAGGAAATTGCCCGTCCTCGAGATGTTGTTGTGCTTCTTGAATGGTCATGTGTCGGTGTTCAATCTGATTTTCCTGTCCGAAATTCGTGTAGACGGCCGGAACGCCGGTCGAGATGATAAGCGCCTTCGCGCCTAAGTCAACAGCAAGGCGTGAGGAAAATCGATCTTTATCGATAACTGCAGGTATTCCCCCATATTGGCGGTTGTGCTCGGATACAGGAATGCCACCACCACCGCCACAAATGACGACTGCTTGTCGGTCAACGAGGGTACGAATAACGTCCAAATCCAAAATAGTCTTTGGATTTGGACTTGCAACGACCCGTCGAGGCCCATGGATGGTTGTTGCGATGTCCCAATCCCGTTGCATAACCTCTTGCGCAGAAAGGATAGGACCGACCGGTTTTGTTGGTAATTCAAACGCCTCATCGTTTTCATCAACAAGAACACGGGTAAGAACAACAGCAGTTCGTTCTGGCCGATGCCTGTGTTTGAGGATGCTGTTCAACTGTAGCGACAAAACATGTCCGATCATGCCTTGTGTGGCTGCCACCCATTCATCCATCGAATGTGAGACGTTCACATCCAAGGCCATGAGTTCTCCAACTTGTGGCCCGTTTCCATGCGTAAGGACAACGGACCAACCCGCTTCAAGCAAATCAACGACATCGCTCATTACTTTGGCGAGGACCAGACCATATTGACCATCAATCGGTGCATCTGGCGGGGACAACGCATTCCCTCCAACGGCGTAGACGACGGTCTTGCTCACAGTCGTGGTCTCGTTTGCTCCTGTTTGATGCTTTCGCAAATATGGGGCAACAACATCAGGTTTCTCAATCGAAACCAACAGGCCAGACTTCAAACATGATATGTGAGAAGGTAAACGGGGTGACATGGCCAAAGACATCTGGATTGGTGATGTGCAGAACGGCGATTACGATGGACAGGACGTCGAATTGAAGGGTTGGATTAAGCGTACTCGGGGTTCAAACAAAATCCGCTTCGTTGTTTTGAGAGATTCAACCGGAATCATCCAATGCGTTGCCAAGAGAAATGTACTCGGTGATGATGCCTTTGAAGCGATTGCTTCTGCTCTCATCGAATCCTCAATCATCGTCAAGGGAACCGTCAACGTAGACGAGCGAAGCGAGGGTGGACACGAACTTGTCGTCGCAAGTGTGGAAATTGTAGGTCCGGTTGATCCAGAGCGACCGTTTCCAATTACCGAATCCGCAATGAAGGCAGCCGATGGCGGTGAAACAGAATTTTTGCTTGACAACCGTCACTTGTATCTTCGAACCAGTCGTATGACAACCATGCTGAAAATGCGATCCTCGGTCTTTGGAGCCATTCATTCGTACTTCCGAGACTTGGATTTTATTGAATATCAAGCACCAAACTTCGTAGCTGGTGCTGTTGAAGGAGGATCAACGCTTTTTGAAGTACCCTATTTCGGAAGGAAGGCGTACCTCACACAGTCTTGGCAACTTTATGCTGAAGCAGCCATGCCAGCCCTTGAACGACTGTACACAATCGCCCCTTCCTTCCGTGCAGAAAAATCCCGAACACGACGGCATTTAACCGAGTTCTGGCATGCAGAAATGGAGATTGCTTGGGCAACCAACGATGAAGTGATGACCCATGGTGAAGGTGTTGTTCGCCACATTGCATCCACGCTTCTTGACGAACGAAGCGAAGAATTGACGACCCTTGGAAGAGATCTTGAACTTGTGGCACGGTACGCAGACTCACCCTTTCCTCGAATGCGTTACGATGAGGCCATCGAAATCCTACAAGGAAAAGGTGTTGAAGTCGAATGGGGTCAAGACCTTGATTATTCCAAGGAAAAAATTCTCACTCAAGATTTCGACGTCCCTCATTTCCTCACCCACTACCCACGGATTGCAAAACCATTCTACCATCGTGTCGACCCGAGCGATGACAAGTACGTGCTTTGTCACGATCTGCTCGCTCCTGAGGGTTATGGTGAAATTATCGGTGGGGGAGAACGAACCTGGTCTGAAGAGGAGATTCTTGCTCGACTTGAGGAAGAGGGAACTCCCAAAGAAGCCTACCAATTTTACATCGATACTCGAAGTTATGGGGGCGTTCCTCACGGAGGTTTTGGACTCGGCGTCGACCGTGTTTGCTCGTGGCTAAGCGGTGCTGATCACATCCGAGAAGTGATTCCATTCCCTCGTGACTCCCGCAGAGTTACACCATAAGGTGGCAACATGCAACCAATTGTTGCCCTCGGCAGTGGCCTTGTAGGCGAATTCGTCATTCACCGACTTGCAGATGATGGATTCAACGTCACAGCAGTCGACATACAAATTCCAACTTCTCTTTCTGAAAGAGAGGATGTTCTCTCTATAGAACAAGATGCATACGAGTACATTTCCTCTCTAAACAATCCGAAAACGGTCATCAACATGCTTCCCGGAAGGATTGGCCATGACATTCGAAAGCCTCTGATTCAAGGCGGTCATCAAATCATTGACCTCGCATTTACTGAGGAAGATCCACAAACCCTTGATACGCTGGCAAAAAAGTGCCATTCCACGATGATTTGGGACATTGGAATTGCACCCGGTCTGTCCAACATGCT
The DNA here is from genome assembly GCA_965662895.1 of Candidatus Poseidoniaceae archaeon. Classification (GTDB taxonomy): domain Archaea; phylum Thermoplasmatota; class Poseidoniia; order Poseidoniales; family Poseidoniaceae; genus MGIIa-L2. Next base: position 47,876 of record CBFIJH010000013.1, read on the forward strand.
GGTTGCGCAAGCACAAAGGGAACTAGGACCAATGGACAATGTCGAAATCCGTGTTGGCGGAAATCCCGTTCAACCTGACAATGATTGGTCCTACATGGCTCCTTTTTCGCCATCGGACGTGATTGAAGAGTATACGAGACCGGCTCGAATTGTTCGTAATGGTTCAATTGTTTCATTACCAGCATTAAGCGAACGCCATCGTATTGATGTTGAAGGGACGGATGGAATGGATGCCTTCCTAACCGACGGATTGCGAAGTGTCCTAACAACCATCAAAGCGACCAACATAGCCGAATACACGGTTCGATGGCCTCAGCACATTGATCGCTGGATTGCTGAGGGGACTGGAACTTCTGAGGACGAACTCCTAGAAGCTTGGAGATTCGATACAACTCGACCTGAATTCACGTGGATGCATGTTCGATGCGAGCGAAATGATGCTGTCCGACAGTGGACTGTTGTTGATTACGGAAAGGATGGTAACGGTTCTATGGCAAGAACAACTGGCCTGGTCACCTATGCGCTCGCATCGTTATTTGCAACTAAGGGACCTGAACATTGTGGGCTTCAACCAGGAATTCACCCTCCAGAAAAGGCAAATGAAGAAACACTTCACTACGTTCTTGACGTTTTCAAGAAACACGGTGTGTCGATTTCATAACATCGGTTCATCACAATGTGGACAAGGCATTCCAGGAATGAATTCGCCCAATAGGAAACCACAATTCGTACAGATACTCGTCATGAAGTCATCGATGTTGCCCATGCGGTAAACACAAGCATACTCGTATATTATTCTGAAGGCGACTGCTTTGCAGCAGATTTGGATTTGATGAATTTAAAGAGGATACGTGAGAAGATCATTGAAGCGATGAAAATGAGTACTGTAGCCCACCATGGTGCGTCTGTTGATGTTGCAAAAAAGTAAGCGAAAAGGAGAATTCCAATCCCATATACCGCCCGAAATGCAGAATACAACAGGAAGGATCGAAACAACGGATTTGATCGAACCCGATGGAGAAAGGATTCATCTGTCATGATTCTGCCAAAATAAGGGAGTACTCAAGACTTCTTGAAGAACGCAAAGAACAATGAAAGCAGGATGCCACCTGCTGCAAATCCACCTCCAAAAACAAGAAGTTGGTTCCCACTTTCTCCAGTCATGCTAACAAAAACAGCTTCCGATTCTTCTTCATTTCCGAGAAGGTCTACCAATACTGCGGACGCATCTGTTTCACAACCAGTCTCCGAATTGCACGAGTTCCTCGAGGTTACTTTTACCTCAACCTCGATATCTGAGATTCTGTTGTCCTCAACGTTTTTGCTATTTCCAAGGTCACTCGGTGCCTTTAGATTGAGAACAACTCTGACCGGTTCGTTCTGTTCATCCATCTGTATCGTCTCCAGCGGGAATGAATAAGCAAAGCCGATTTCATCGAGCAAAGATGTTGAAGCTTGGGATAAGGAAAGATCCATGATGTCTTCTCCATTCCCTAAGTTATAGATCTCAAATGCCAACTCGAATTCCATGCCAACCTCAACCTCAGTGAATGAATTTTGATTACCGATTGAGCACCCATAGTATTGAAGAATCTTAAAGGTAAATTTTGCTTCGCTTTCTGCTTGGTTCGGTGGCGGCAGACCACTGATTTCCTGAACAACCACGTTGACGACAGCTGTTTGTGATTGTACTGAGGTACCTTGATCTGCTTGGATACGGACATCAAAGGTCTCTGATGAGCCAGCAGCAATGTACATTGAGCCAGGCGCAGAATGAGCGAACTCCCCTGAATCAATTGTTATCACAATCTTCTCCACGTAGGCCGTGGGATTCTCGACTTCGCATGTGACGTTGCTTGAATGCGAACCTCCAGTTTGAACGTCAATCTCCATCATTTCGTCGCAAACAACCGAAATAGCAGCTATTGGAGCCTGTGCCTGAACGGTGAAACTCAGACTCAGACAGGTCAACAGAAGCATGGATGCGAACACAATGCTCCGTAAAACCATGATTCCATGATTGTTTAATAGTTAAAAAAGATTTTTCCTACGGATTTCACATATCGAAGAAGGTTCTGCACGAATTCAGAACAATTTCAAGATCTTTTTGGCGAATGACCTCATCTGCATGGGCAAGTGGTCGCTCATCCCATGGATTGAAGCAAATCGCATGAGCTGCTTCTTCAAACATCCCGATATCACCAGCTGAATCACCGACTGCAATGACATGGCCTGCATCGACATTGAGTCGGCGGCGTAACATTCGAACAAGGGCGCCTTTCCCATCCATTTGCACTTGGTATCGGCCATAGTCTTGGAGCAAGAGTGATCCGTCCTTCTGGCCAGAGTTGGTTGTCCAACCGTTGGTGAAAACATGCAATCGCGTATCGAAACCATTTGCAAGTTTTTTCGAGGTGTGACGATCGATTCCTCCCCAGCGCCTTTGCCATTTCTTGTCGCTAGGGAACAGACATGCGATGTCGCGTGCTGTTTGTTGTAAGCCACCACTTACTATGGCCACGTGGTGACCATCATCAAGAAGCGATTGAATCAACAATTGGTAATTCTTCATCATCGGCATGCCTTCCATGCACGCACGCAAATCAGCATCTGTAATTTCAGAATCGTTCTGTTCTTTCCAACTGTTTTTGATGAGTGCGATATCGAGTTTTATCCAATCCCACTCATCGAGAAGACCTTGATTGTAGAGGCTGAAGGATTCATCGTTGTTGATACCGAGTCGATCGTAAACAAATTGCCATGTTGACAAATGGTCGACAAGAACACGATCCATGTCCAAGCACACAAGACCACGCAATTCAATCACCTCCTCTCGGGCCATCGTATTGAGCCTGTATTTGCTCGACTTGTTTTCCCATAATGTAGAGGATGAGAGCAATCATCATTGCAAACAGTCCAAACAACGTCATTGCAATGGTGAGCAATGTCACACCAATCGATTCTGTCGATAATTCAGTAAACGTGGTAACGACACCTCCTGAAAGCCGATATCCAAGGACAAACAAAACGATTCCAGGAATGCCAAAAAGGAACAGTGGGTGGCGAGATTCGATCATCCACATGAACAACTGAGCAAATCGAGAGGCTGTAGCAAGTGATTCTCGCTGTGGAAGCGATGGTAACGATGTTGATTCAATGACGCGCACACGAAGTTGATCAGAAAGGTCGTGAGCTGTTGCATCATCGTTTGCATGGATCAATTCGTTGAGGCCTTCATCGCTCACGGATGCATGCTGAAAGTAAGAGGACGCAAGTTTGGTTTTTGATGGACGAACCTCCTCTTCATCATTGGAAACTAGTCCAATATAGACGTCCCAATTCTCGCGGGAACGATTGAGATGCAACGGGAATTCTCTCAGAGACCACTGTTTGTTGACGTGAATGAAGAGATAATTTTCGGCAGGTTCCAAATCTGAATCGTTCATACAACGAGCAATTGAAAGGATGTCCGAGTCTATAGAAGTGAGAAGTTTGCAGTCGATCTCTTCGACCAAAACAGGCGTTTCATCTTCAGAACCGAGGTCAATAAACACCACATCGTTGGTTGCTTGACGCGCTCTTGTCAGAAAGGATACAACCCGTAACTCAATGTCACGGCCTATACCAACAATGCGTAGAGGAACCTTCGCCACGTGCCCTCCTCAACGTCCTGCCTTTCAATTCTCCCTCATCTGTTTGCTTCACAACGCCTTTTTGCCGAGGAGGATTGGGTGGATCATGATGGATGACCACACAATATGCGTGGTCATCCCTGCCCACAATGAACAAGCCTTCATCGGTAAGGTTTTGGAAACACTCCCACGTTTCGTTGATGTTGCCGTTGTTATCGACGATGGTTCAACGGATGCGACATTTTCTGTCGCCAAGCGTGCATCTTCACCTGCAGATGTTGCAGTGCTTCAAACTCAAGGTTTGGGAGTTGGTGGAGCAATTGATCTCGGACACCAGCATCTTCTCAAAACAATCGAACATCCATTCATCAGTGTTGTCATGGCAGGAGACGGTCAAATGGACCCATCAAATCTCGCCGATCTGATCAAACCTATACTCAAGAACGAAGCGGATCATGTCAAAGGCAATCGAATGATGACGTCAAGTGATGTTGCACTGATGCCGAAACGTCGAAGAAGAGCATCTCAAATCCTTGGCTGGTTGACAACCTTAGCGAGTGGTCGAGTCACCAAAGATCCACAATGTGGCTACACTGCAACATCCTCAAACCTTCTCCAACAATGGGATTGGGAACAGTCCTGGAGGGGGTATGGATATCCAAATTACTGGCTTATTCGACTTTCGAGCAACGGATTTCGAGTCGTCGATGTACCTGTCAGGGCGGTTTATGGGGACGAGCAGTCCGGAATCAAGCCTTTGTCCTTCTTCGTGCGTGTTGGATGGATGATGACCATTGAGCATCACAAGCGAGCGTTCAAACATCTCAAAAAGTCAGGTTGGATGTTGTTTTCATTTCTTTCATACTTGGCCGGATATGCTGCGATTGGATATTCAACCATTCATCCGATTGCAATCCTCGCTTTGCCTCCAAGTTGGTGGATTGCTCACAGGCTTGACCGCCTCGCTATGCATCGATTGTATGGTGGGCGTACCAAGATTTGAACTTGGGTCCAAGGCTCCCAAAGCCCCGAGTATAGGCCAAACTAACCCATACGCCCTTGAGTTGTGGGACGTGGTTCTCCCTATGAACTTCACTCAAGAAGAAGCCAGGTTCCATTCTGCTGGCGAACCAGTGTCCCATCGAGTTCCATCTTTTCCAGTAATGCATCAGCCGACTGTTCTGAATCAAGATCGTCCAGCACTTTCTGAACGTCGCAACGCTGCAGAATCATGTCCTCCCCTACAGCGTTTAGAATGGCTTTGAAGACTGCTCGAGGCGATGTTGAAGACGAAGCAATAAGCGGTTCATCAGAGGATTCGAGTTTCAATCGCAATTCATCCCGTAATTCCTCCGGGGTGTTTGCCAAAGCCACTTCAATTCGGAGCTGTGCTGATGATTCCGCTGTTGCTACGACAGGTGTTGTCGATGGAAGCGATTGGCCACAGTGAGGACACTGGCGCGGCTGCCCTCGCGTACCATGACAATTTCTGCATGCAGGACAACGCACAACGGACCATGTTCCTGCCATGAAGGTGGATTCTGCCAACGGATTATGAAGATTCACAAACTGAAATCTGTTCGATCATTGTTGCGACGTGCACCTGGACGAAGTGCAGGAGCAGCCGGTGCTTTCGTATCAACACGTTTCTTTTCAGGCTCAGCCGACCGCGTGAGTCCACCACGAATTGGACCAGTACGACCGCGCCCCACCATACGAAGAGAATCGGGTAGAATCAAGGCTGCGATGGCAACGCCATGGTGGTCTTGTCCAGCAGTCACCTCGTCCACAGCAACATCAAACGAGAGAACCTCGAGGTCTCGAGAAGCGAGACGACGTTGGAGATTTCGACGAAGCAGAAGAACGGTTTCCTCATAGTCTACCTCCGTAGTAATGCTTGCTACAATAGCACACTCATCACCTTCAGGCGTTTGACACATCGCATAACCAACACCTGCGCATGCAGTGGAACCACTCCAGGCGTAGGCGGTAGCAAGATGACACTCGACCAATGAACCCATGGGCAATGGTTCAGGAGGCACGACGTTGAAACCAAGTGGCAGCATAGCACCCTGAACCTGAATCAACCTGGCATCGCCTAATCCCAATTCGACAAGCCCTTGATCGAAGGCATCCTCGGCATTTTCTCCCCATGGTGATACTGCAGTCATTAGCCAACCACGGGACGACTTCGAGCCTCCTTCATTGCCTGCCATGTTATCATGAAATCCTACACAGTTCATGAACAACTTGGTCCATTGGCCCTGAAAAAGAAGAAACGCTATCAGAACAATGCAACTGGGAAGAATATGGCCAAGGCGTCGAGACTGCTCTTGCTGCTCGCAACCCTTGGCGTGTTTGTATTGGCCGTCATCATGCTTTTGAACAGCGACTCAGAATTGATGGCAATACCATTGATTGGTGTTTCAATTCTTGCAGGCTTTGGCTACATGATGTTTGATGCGGAAGAACCTCAGAAACCCGACAGTACTCCAGGAGCACTTGATTCTGCTCGCAAGACGCCAGACTTGGAAACGCACAAAGAGCAACTGCCGGACTTGGCTCAGGGCGAGTACGATGTGCCCATTCTATAATCAAAGAATCCGAACTGTTTCGAGATTCTTTGGCGCATAGGTTCGACATCGATACTTGTCTCGAAGTTCCTTGCCGAGTTCACTGCACTTGTAGTAGTCACCATGATGACAGATGATGTTGCGCGGTTTCGGGTTCATCGAATCAACGAAGGCAAGCAACTGACGACGATCGGAGTGACCACTAAATCCGTCAATGGTCGCCATTTCACAACCAACCTTGACGATTTCAGTTCGTCCATTGATTTGCATAGGAACCTCACCGAATCCTTTCTGAAGACGACGACCAAGCGTTCCTTCTGCCTGATAACCGACGAAGCACAGCGAGTTGCGCTCTTCGTGGGCCCAATTCTGGAAGTAATTCATGACCGGTCCACCGTTCAACATACCCGATGTTGCAAGAACGATGCAGGGGCTTGTATCCATAACGATGCTTTCTCGACGTTCAGCACCTTCAACAGTACGGAACCATGGACTTGTGAATGGATTTTCGCCATCGTTTTGTTGCAAGGACTTTCGCAATGCAGAAGTAAGGTAATTTGGATGACTGGCGTGAATCGCAGTCGCTTCCTGAATCATACCATCAAGCCACACAGGGACGGGTTTGACAGCCCCTGAACGGAACAAGTCATCAATGGCAATCATCACTTCTTGCGAACGACCAACAGCAAAAACAGGACAGATGAGCTTCCCATTTCGCTGCAAAGTTCGTGTGACGATGTCTTGCAATTCTTGATTGGCTTCTTCACGCGATGGTTGATAATCACCTGCTGCACCATAAGTGGATTCGATAACAAGGGTTTCACATCGCGGGAATCGAGTGTTTGCTGCATCGAACAGCCATGACTTTTCGAACTTCTGATCACCTGAGAACACAACGTTGTGCTTACCGTCTGCAATGTTGAGATGGACGGCGGATGAACCAAGAATGTGCCCCGCATTGGAGAACGTCATCTTGACATCAGGAGCAATATCGGTTGTTTGGTTCCAGTCGACATCGACAACGTGACGCATGCACATTCGAATGTCTTCCATGTCGTACGGTGCACGCTTTCCTTCAGCTCCACCAACTTTGAGGTAGTCCGTTTGCAGGAGAAGCATCAAATCACGTGTTGGTGGCGTACAGAAGACAGGTCCCCTGTATCCATACTTGAACAGTACAGGAAGCATTCCTGCGTGGTCAAGGTGAGCGTGGGTCAGAACGACGGCATCAATTTGTTCAAGCGGTAGTGCCTCTGGGGCAGTGAAGTACGGCATAGGGTCGGTATCTGAAGCGATGTTGACGCCAACGTCGATCATAATGCGCGATTCATTTGTCGTCACGAAGTGACAAGCACGACCGACTTCCTGATACGAACCGAGTGCAGTTACTCGAGCCCACGTCGATCCAGGACGTTTTGGCCGATGAATGTTCAAGCCGAAGTTTCTGAGCAGTTTACGACGCTCTTCAGCATTGGCCTCTCGATAACCACGAATGTCTCGGACGGTTTTGGAAAGAATTGGAGGTGTTCGTTCGACAGACACTTCCCAGCCCGTCGAATTTCGGATTTCCTTTGCAATCGAACCTCGACGTCCAACAGCATCGCTTGGATTCTCGCATTGAATAATCACCTTCCAAATGCAAGGGTCGAAGAACAATTCAGAGATGTTGGCAGATTCTGGAACGAGGTCTTTGATGACCGCTGCTGCGTCATCCTTGTCCATGACCATGTCAGGCTCAGGACGCATGACAATTCGTCGCTTGATCTTCTTCGAAATCTTCCCAGCCAACCCATCGCTTGAGGTGAACGGTTCGAAATCTTTGGTGAAAATGGCAATATCACCAGCTTCAAGGTCAACATTGTACTCAATGTTTCGAGGCACAATTTTACTAATCTCATCTTTGATTTCCTTAAACGTTAATCGCATATTATCATCTCCAGCCACGACATTGCAGGCTACGCACAACCGAAGTTACGGCAACGCCGCGGGAGTAGGAAGATGCTCACTTCTTCTTGAGGATGGCATCAATTTCGGATTGCTCAACTGGAACAAATCCATCTTTTGCAGTGATAACTGAAAGGTCCATGCCGTTTCCAGAAGCAGCATCACGCTGACCGGAGGCATTGAGTGCACGTGCAGCCAGTGCGACTGCGTTGTTTCGAGTCATGCCCTCGGAGAACCCATCTTCAAGCACACCGTACATGTACGGAGAACCCGATCCAGTGGCACAATAAACGTCAGGGATTGAACCACCTGCAGAGTCAATGGAGTAAACGTGTGAACCATCGTCGTCGACTCCAACAATGAGGAGCTGAACCCAGTGTGGGCGTCCAGAAAGAATGTTGGCAGTGAATGTTGCAGCACCCTTAACGGTCATGTTTTGACCACGACGTAGCTGATAGAGAGCGACTTCAGCAGCAAGTGTGCGGGACAGTGATTGCGCATGGCCAACAAGACCAGCCGTTGTCAATGCAAGGTTGTCACCGATCTTAAACAACTTCTGTACGCTTTTGTTGGCAATGAAATGACCCATGGTCGCTCTGTGGTCCGCTCCAACAACGACACCGCCATTGAATGTGATTCCTACAGTACTGGTTCCAGTCTTCAATACACCGTCTTGTGCTTCCATGATATCACCAACGCGCCACCCCATATGAACCGTGGGGTTAGCAGTCTGTCCTACGCAAGCCCCCTTATCAACTCGACGATTGAAAATGATGATTTCAGACGTTCAGGAAAGAAAGCATTCTTGAGCCATCGGACGTAGGCTGTGCTATGGCAAGGAAACGTTCCTCTCAACCCGATGAGGGACAATTCTCGCTTGATGATTTCATCAATCAAGAACCTGCAGATGCGGACAGCGTTCCGGAGATGATTGATCTTTCGCAACAATCGAATCCACCTGCATCCAAACCAAATGAAGAAAGACCACTCCGCACGTTCACAATGCCAAGCAACGAGCTTGCAGAAGGACAACAGTCGACTCCACCTCCAAGTTCAGGCATTTACCACGACCTCGGCAAAATGTATCCAAATCCACCTATTCCAATGAACGATTCAGGAATGGTTCTCCACAGGGCAACACTGTACGATTTGACGGGAATTGACACCTTGCTCGACTGGGTCAGCGATGGCGATGCAGCGTTGGTTGAAATGGCACGTTTGATGAATCGAGAACACGAAATTGAATCGGTTCTCGCCCGCCTCCACCGGTTTGTAGAAATGGACATGGGTGGCCAAATCGTCCAAATCACTGGAACTCGAGTGATGCTTCTCCCTCCGGGTTGTGTTGGAATCAGTGGGCTTGAAGACGAAGCATTCAACGATGAAGCGGGTTGGTCTGGAGGGGTTTGATGGAAGAACAAGTCATCGACATGCCTTGTCCGATGTGTCACGATGAGGATAATTTGAGAATGATTGCTCATGTCGATGAAATCCCATACTTTGGCGAGCACACACAAGTAACCGTCCTGTGTCACGCATGTGGCTGGCGACAAACCGATTTCATTCCTGCAGAAGGACGGAAGCCGGGCGGATGGACCTTTGAAATCAAGACCGAAGAGGACCTCACAGCACGTGTCGTTCGTTCATCATCGTGTACAGTCTGCATACCCGAACTTGATCTTGAGGTGAATCCAGGCGGTGCAGCAACAGGATTTGTCACCAACATGGAGGGACTGCTCGTGCGATTCATCGACATTGTTGAAATGGTCCTTCGAGACATTGGAGAGAGCGAACCCGACAATCAACAAATCCTGCTTCACATGCTTCATCGATTGCAGCATGCAGGAAAAGAAGGTAAAGCTCTCAAGATTGAACTTCTTGATCCGCACGGACTTTCACAAATTCTTCATGAACGAGCCATCGATCGAGATTTGACACAAGAAGAAATCGATTCACTGCCAGTTGGACCCGATCCCGCTGTCTTCTCAGCTTAGGTCAGCAGCAAAGAACTCGTCAACCAGATGAGCAGTTTGGTCTTTCATTTCTTGATGGTTGGACAACCATGCCGTTGCACGGTCGATGCACAACTGTTTCATCTCTCCTGCGAGCAAAGAACCAGAACGATACTGTTGATTGAGTTCTTGCAAATACGCATCGTCATCTTCAAAGAAGTACATCATGTACTGATAGGCAACATCAATGTCAGGATTGCCACCGATGCGGCGGTGCTCCTCAATGGTCGGTTGCCCTCCCGAAAATGCACGCTTGATCTTCTTCTCAACCGCCGCAATTTCATCATCAAGGAAGATGGTTGTCTTTGGCTGACTGCTCGACATCTTGTCACCTGTCAATCCAACAGCGAAGTGATGGTAGGTCGATGATGGAGCAAGCAGTCCTTGACCACCGAGCGAGCGCTCATAAGCCAACATCTGCATTCGAATTCGGTGAATGTCCTGCGAGGTTGCACTTGGAACGTTGACCATACCTTCCTTCGGATTGGACATAATATCCGAAAAGCCCATGCCTTCAAGATTTGAAACGATACCATCGAAGACGGATTGACGACGTGCACGGTCAACCCGACCGTTGGGGGCTTGACCCAACACCTCAGCATTCTCATCCTGAACAGAAAGACGAATCTGAGCACCACGACGCTTGCCTGGACCGACATTGAACCAATTCGTCTTTCCAGCTAATCCTCGAGTCAATCGAAGGTGTGGATCTTGATCAACGCCTACAGGAACCACGATGGGACGAAGACCACCATAGTCATCCAATTGAGGATGTAAGATATCACCAACTTGCACCATTGGAGCTTGAACGTGAGCCAGATTTGTCTCACCTCCAAATCCATAAATCGATTCAAATTCATTCAAATTGGTTCGCTTTCCAAGTTGGAATCCAAGTCGTTGAACTGCAGGTCGTTGCGATTGGAAGTACACTTCTGTTGATTCGGAAAGGAGACCAAGTGCAGCATAGTTGGCAACATAATCCTCTCGAGCGATTTGTCGACCCTTTGCTAACGAAACGCCACGAGTGGCTTGTGATTCAAGGTCTGCAACAGCAATGGTCACATCAGCACCCATCTCCTGATAGTAGCGAACTTGTTCAATCACCATCGAATGACCCAAATGCATTCGACCACTCGGCATCAATCCAGTTAAGACACCAAAGGATTCCTTTCGCTGATGGGCTCCAAGAATGACATCAAGATCACGATGGGCGAAAACGATACCACGTCGGTGCAGCTTGGTCGCGTTGGGCAAATCCAAGCCATCGAGTGAAGACAATCCAAACTGGTCGATAATTCGACCATAATCCGTGGATTGGTTGCTGCTCCATGGGTCAATACGTACTGAATCGTCACCCATGGCTCACCCTCCGGATGGCTGCTCAAGTCAAACCGATTAGAAGCCTTCGCCTCTATTCCTCTTCATACGGGAGATTTTTGCTGTGCATGAATCCAGCCAGTGGACCAATTCCCTCACGTCCGAGAATTCCCATCATTGCAACGATGGTAACAACACCAGCAACCAAGGCAGCATACGGTAGCCATGGCAAACGGCCTTCAACGGTACGCGGCGAAAGGAGCCACGTAAATCGTAACTGATCTTCATCATCGAATCGTTTGGACCAGAGGAACAAATCCGTCGTATCATGAGCAGCGATCGTCACTGCAGCATCGTATCCGTTCCAAAACTGCGTTTGATTGTGGACATCAAAAGAGATGTTTTGTCCATCGAGAACGACCGTCACAATCGTTCCACGCTTGACAGAAACCAGCAATTCATCTCCATCCATTCGCCACCCTTCAGCCGTCTGACGCTCTCCAGTCAAGTTCGTCATCGATTGACCAAGAACGTCCTGAACATCAACAACTGTGGCGTTCTCAAAAGAGAGACGCCAGGTCGCTGGAACGTTCCAAGCATTTGGAGCAACGCTGGTGCATTGTTCCGTAACAATGGATGAGAACGTGAACGTTGCAGCTTCTTGGTTAAGCTCCTTTGAATGTTCAAAACAACGATTTGCAGTCCAATACGACCATGCTTGACCCCATGTTGTCATCCATGCTTGCGCATCGTTTTGCAAGTAATTAGCAATGTCTCGATCGTGGCGAATCGTGGCATCATTCACTCGACCAACCCAGTATAGATTGACCAAACCGCCTTCTTCGACCGCATTCTGAACGGTTTCAAGACTGCCGATTTCTTTCTCAAGACTGCCACCACGACGACCAATGTTGTACCAATCCCACACATCGTAGGGAACATCGTCAACATCATGCCAAGCAGATTCAGTCAAACCAGTCTCATCACCATGCACAACAAAGTCCTGCGAAGCGATGTAATTGTGTTGTGCCATGGTCAAACCATCAGGAGCATAGGTTGAGAGTGCATTGTCGCCCCACTTCGAAGCTTCTGTGTTGTTCTCAATGTAGGAACGACATTCCTTTGCAACTGCTCCAGGATCGTTGTACCACGAATAGCCGGGAACACCATAGCAACCGAACTCATCACCCGACGCTAAGCGTTCATCGGCCAGAGCAGTCGTCAACCAACCGTCTCGCTCCCATTCAACATCAGAGACAACAGGTGCTGCAATGGTTGAACTTGCAAACAACCCCAACATCAAGCAAGCTACGATACGTCGTGAACCTGCCATGGCTTTTCCAATCCAACCCTCTCTTTGAGGTTGGTGTCTCAATCAGAAGCTGTCGCAGTATGAATCACAACAGGCAATATTGGACGATCGTAGTCATCAACAGCGACTTCAGAGAGCGTTGTAACATGCTCACAACCACTGGTAATGGTTCCAAACACAGTGTGCTTTCCATCCAACCATGTGTGTTGCGTGATATCATCAGGCATCAAGAAGAACTGGGAGCCACCTGTGTTTGGCATGCTCGTCTTCGCCATCGAGATGGTACAGGAGGTGTGTTCCAGACCGTTGTTTGCTTCATCAGGAACGTTGTAGTAGACTTGACTTGGACAATCCGATTGGTTCATGACATCACCATCGCAAATGCCGTACCACTTTGCAGCATGGCCACCAGTTCCGTCACCGTTTGTGAAATCTCCACCTTGAATCATGAAATCATCAATAATCCGATGGAAGGTAACGTTGTTGTAGTTTCCATCGAGTGCATGAGTGCGGAAATTGTCAGCGTGCAGTGGAGCAAGTATGTGATCCAGTTCAATGGTAATCGTGTAGTTCGCAGTTGCCGTAGTCAAACTCTCACCGTGATAAATTTCGAGTGTAACATTGCTCGTTGCTCCAAGATAGATATCAAAGTCATACTCTTCCAAGACGTTGTTGACTTCTTCCATCAATTCAGTACATCCAGCTGCAGACATCATCAGAACCGTCAACAATCCAACACCGAACATCCGCTTTCCATTTTCAAGGCCGCTCATGAAACTACGAAACCCTTCAAGTATATCCATTCAGCGATTATCCTACGGTAAAGACACAGGGCACGGTGTGTCCTAGGCCTATTTCAAACCTATTCTTATGTTGATTTATTCAATTCCCAACATAATTGAATACAGTTCTTCCACTTCTGTTCTCGAAATATCCGGATCATTGAATCTCGCCTTGTAATTTACATCTTCAACATCATT
>CBFIJH010000014.1:0-54141 GCA_965662895.1 Candidatus Poseidoniaceae archaeon
CCATTGCAGACCTTTCTGTCTCGATGATTGGTTTGACCATCGTCACCGTTGGTATTGCCAACTGGTGGCGTGAAGATTTGCCGTTCAAAGGCTACGGCGAACAAATCGCTACATCCGACCCATTCGCTGGCCAACACATCCGCAAGGCTGGAATTTGGGTCTTCCTGATGTCCGAAGTGATGGTTTTCGCTACCTTCTTCTCTTCCTACCTCCGAATGCGTACCGAATGGTGCACAAAGTGGGCGTTCGATGATGGAAAGTGTACGCTTGAACCCGGTGAAGGACTGGCTATGACTGCGTCGGATTATCTTCGACCGGGTGGTGCTGCAGGTACGGGTGACTTCTGGACCATGCTTCCTGGTGCAGTCAACACCTTCGCACTGATCGTTTCCTCGTACACCATCGTCTTGGCACTCAAGGTTGCCAAGTCGCACGACTACAAAGCTCCCAGCGGCTTCCTTGGCAAATTGATGCCAACAAAAAAAGCAGCCATACGCAACTATCTCATCATCACCCTCGCACTGGGTACGATGTTTATTGTCCTCAAGTTGGTCGAGTGGAGCCATCTCATCGCAGAAGGGTTCACCATAGGAACCGAACAGGGTTCAATCTTCTATGTGGCAACCGGTGCCCACGGTGTTCACGTCTTCGCTGGATTGTTGGTCATGCTCTACATGATCTTCAAGGCCGACACGGTTGAGTGGGACGAAGAGAACGCACAAGGAGTCGAGTACTTCGGTCTCTATTGGCACTTTGTCGATTTGGCTTGGGTTGTCATCTTCCCAGCATTCTATTTGTATTGAGGTGAAATTATGGGCGAGCACAAACTGTACATGGGCAAAGACATCTACTTCTGGAACTTCATTGTATTGATGATATTCACATTGTTTGAAGTTGGGGCGGTCTTCTTTGAAGAAGTTCCTGGAACGGACATTCCAGTTTCACTCACAGCAGTGTGGGCGATTCTCATCGTTGTTGGAATCGTCAAAGGATTCGGTATTGGAGCATTTTTCATGCACCTTTGGGACGACCCACGAATCTATCTTCGCGTTGCAATGTTTCCAACCCTCTTCGTCTTGTTGATGCTTTGGGGAATTGGCCTGTCAAATCCCGAGGGAGTTACGGGTCTTCCAGGATGGTGCACGCCAAACTGGGATTCATTAGTGACCGAGCGCTGAGGTAGACCAATGCGAACCATCGCGCTATTCACCGTTGGATTGTTGTTGTCTGTAGCGCTTGCTGGAGCACCGGTTTCAGCGTACAATGGGATACAATTGAGTTATGCGAGTGTCGGCAACTTTACGCTGGTCGATCAAAACAATTCAGAGTTCAAATTGTCGGATGCAACGGAAGAAATCGTTGTTGTTTCGTTCTTCTTCACCCGCTGTCCCGATGTATGTCCAGTCATTACGCAAAATCTCAAGTTGGTTCATGATACACTACCAGAGGAACTTAAAGACAATGTGGGCTTCGTTGCGGTGACACTCGATCCAAAATACGACACGCCAGAAGTCCTGACGGAATACATGGACAGACATGGCGTTGATTGGCCACACCTCACTGGACCGACGGAAGATGTCAAGGAAGTTTGGAGTAAATTCGCGATTTATGCTGAAGAGTATGTTGTTGATGCACACGATGACAATGTTAGCGATATGGAAGGCAAAGTT
Organism: Candidatus Poseidoniaceae archaeon; assembly: GCA_965662895.1. GTDB lineage: Archaea > Thermoplasmatota > Poseidoniia > Poseidoniales > Poseidoniaceae > MGIIa-L2. The sequence goes on from CBFIJH010000014.1 coordinate 1,671, forward strand.
CACGATTCGAGCATCGTTTATGTTCGACCGGATGGAACTGCCGAAGAATTGATGTTCCTTCCAACTGGAATGACGATAACTGCAGCTGCGGCATACGAAGCCAACTGGACACTCAATACGTCCGATACGCAATATGGTACAATGATCAATGGAATCAATGGCTACGAGGCTCCAGAAGATTGGAGTTGGTGGTGGAGCCTCAAATTGTTCGATGAATCAAAGCAACGCTGGGAAGATGCTCCAGTCGGGGTTGATTCAGTAAATGCTCTCGAAGAAACGCACTTTGCGTGGTATGCAACTAGCGCAAACGCAAGTCTTCTACAACCGCCCATGGGAGATTCGCACAGCGTTCAAGTTGTTTTCCCAGACAATACGAGCGAAATCTCCTACGTCTCTTCGTTCACTGGCTACCATCTCACACAAGGCGCCTTTGATGGAGCAGAGATTGATGTTGACATTGAAAATGGACAGTTTGGTCACTTTTTGAACAGCATCGACAACGTGTCCGCTCCTGCTGACTGGAGTTGGTATTGGGAGCTCCACACATGGAACGACACATCGGGTGCTTGGGAAGATGCTCAAGTTGGCATGGATGGAATCGACCAACCAATGACATTAGCCTGGGCGTCCAACAACACAAGCAACGATGCAATTCCACTCCCAGGCTTTGCTGTTATCGAAGACACTGAGTGCAATGGTCATGGTTGGATCATGGGTTCAGGAAGCAGTGCGCACTGCATGTGTGATGAAGGGTACGAGTGGGCAGAAGATGACATGCTCGCCTGTATCCCTGTTGAATCCGAACCCGAATATACAGTTGGGCACTTTGCCTACACCTACATTCTCGATGAAGACAAGAAGCCGCGAGTTCGTTACGTTGACGATTCGTGGTTGGCCTCTGACTTTGTGGAAGACGTTGTCGAGCTTGCAGAACGTGAAGGCATCATTGGGAACGATTCTGAAGGTATACCTTCCGTTGGCTTCCTCGTTTCTGTCGCAGTTGTCTCTATGGCAGCCATTTCTCTTCGTTCAAAATCTGAATAATCGAGGGAAAAGAGTTTGATAGAGTTCGTTGTGGCCAAGTCACTGCGGAGGTCGCATAGCCAGGTATTGCGCCGGATTTGAAATCCGGTGTCTCATGACTCGGGGGTTCAAATCCCTCTCTCCGCGCCATCGATTTCGAGAGAAGCATTCACAAACTCTAGGACCCCTCAATGGCATATGGGCCGAGGGTTGCTGGGCATTCTTCTTGCATCCACCTTTTTGCTTGCCGGATGTCTTGCACCAGTTGCACCGGATTGGGGCAATGATATCTCCGTTGAACGAAGCGGCGATGGTACATTCACCTTCACATCGTCCATGTCTGGAAATACCATCAATTCTCAATTCAATGAAAGCGGTTGCTCAAGTGGTGACCTCGGAGCGGACAATGATGGTGAAATCAAATTTGAAGGCTACATGAGTGCCAGTCAGATTTACGATTCACACACAGCGGATTTGCCAGATGTTGCTTATGCGACCTCCGCAGCCATTGCAGTTCATTCAATGTCCTTTGAGAGTGCAAAAAATGTACGCTCAGGGGAAGGTGAGCGTGTTGAAGTCAAAGATTGGAGCAATCCCGTTGCGCCCAAGACAGGAGCAGGTACAGCGAACTTGGAGAAGATCGACGGCGATTCGGACAGCAAATGGTTCGTCCTCGGATTGATTCCAGCAAGTGAAAACATCAACGATGGTGTTGCTGCACTCGGAAAATACCACCAACCCATCCGAATCACTGGATATCTCGTCGAAAGCGAAGGCGGTGGTAAGGCAATTGGCGGTATTTGGAGCGGGGCAAGCGATATCCAAGCATCCTCCGATTGTGTTGCAAAGACAGGAAACCAAAATATTGCCCAAGTGTACGTTCTTGTTACAAAAATCGAACTCGCTGACAACGTGGTCAGTCTCAGTGGTGACCATGAGGACGAGTACACCTTTGGCGACGTAGCAATCCTTGGTCGTGCAGGATTCATTCTCTTCGTGCTCGTTGTTGGTGCAGGCGGCGCAGTTGGCGCCTACATGTATTCCTCGCTCCGACTCAATATGAGTGCCCGTAGCGTCGCATTGACACTTCTCGGGAAGGAAGGCGTTGAGAAGGCTGCTCAAGTCCGTAAAGATGTCAAAGATGCGAAGAAATCGGGCATGACTACCCCCGATGAGCGTCGAGCAGAGCAACGTAAGCAAGCCAAACCTTCCGCTTCTGAGAAACTCAAAAAATCAAAGAAGAATAAAAACGATGGTTTCGGCTCATTTTCAATCGATAGTGCTCTTGGTGGAGGATCTTCTTCTGCTTCGCGTTCAGAATTCGGTTCAGGAAGTTCTGTTGTGGCTTCCAATGATGCAAAGCGCGTCGAAAAAGAAATTCAGGAAAGTGAATCGTTTGTTCCTCCAACCTCCACCTTTGGAGGAGGAACTGCTGTATCAAGCACGTCGAATTCAGTTCCTCCTTCGATTTCCACATCACCACGCTCCTCTGGCCCACCTAAGTCATCAGCACCTGCAGAGAAACCGAAAGTCCGTCGTCGAAGAGCCGTCCGTAAACAGGCAACTCCCGAGCCTGAACCCGAACCTGAGCCGCAGAATGACGAATCATACCACCAAGAGGAAGAAGAAGATTTCTCGGATTTCAGCATCTAAGCCCAAAAGACGTCCTTTGCGCCTCTGAAAATGATTTGATTCTGATGCCATTCAAGCGTTGCAGGCAATTGCAACAACGGTTCTCCATCGGCTTGAATGAACGTTGGATGACCAACGGGAACATCCGAAGGTTTCCCATCCTTGTCAACAGGTCGAAGCGTAACACGATTGACATCGATTTGTTCAATGCCCCACTTTCCAACGTGCTTTCCTTTCTTGACAGGGCCCATGAGTTGGAGCATTTGCAAGCGACTCAAACGGTAAGCGAGGACGATGGAGCCTTCTTTACGGGTTGGATGCATGTTGGGAACAACTCGATAACCTCCTCCGAACGTTTCTCCGGTTGTTACGGTCATCATGGTCAAATCGTGAATCGTTGCTTCGCCATCATCCAGAGTTAACTCAACTTTCCTTCGTGGCCAGAATGGGATCGTCGTAACACCAAGATACGTGTACTTTTTTGGACCCTTAATCCATTTTGCTCGACGTAGTTTCGCTCGACTGATTGCCGATGTAATCCCTGCATCAGATTCGAGGAAAACCCATCGGACTGTACGTCCTTCGTGAACCGGTTCACCATCCCATCGGTTCGAAGGTGGTGAGGGATAACCGTCCAGTGTTGGAGCTGCGACGCCTTCCAATCGCCAGGCTCCACAAGAACGGTCGGTTCCATTGATGAGAATTTCAATCGCATCGTTGAGGTTGTTTCGTGGAATTCCGTGCGTAATGCTGCAGTCGTTTCCAGATCCAAATGGAATCTGTCCGAGTGGAATCTTCGAGCCGCGTAAGGCTGAGGCGACTTCGTGAACGATACCATCCCCGCCTACGGCTACAACAAGAGGCGATTCTTCTCCTGTTGATTCGACCTCGTTCCTGATTTCATGCGCAAGTGCTGCACCATGGCCAATACGTTCGGTCATATGTTCAACGACGTCAAATCCCTTCTCAGTCAATCGCTTTTTGATACCAGGCCAGGCCTTTGCGCAACGAAAGTCCCGACTTGCAGGATTGATGATAAAATAGGCCTTGACCATACGGTTTGCTGATTCTTGCACGGTTTCAATGTATCCATGGTTCAACGAACAGACTCTTCAACTCGATACCTTTCGCTATCGTTGAGGACCATCCATGTGGACCAAGGAGGACGAGACGTTCATGCAACGTGCACTTGACGTTGCTGAACGAGGAAGGGGGCGCGTAGCACCCAATCCGCTGGTCGGTTGCGTTCTCGTTAAGGAAGGCAAAATTATTGCAGAAGGTTGGCACGACCATCTCGGTGGACTTCATGCCGAACAGATGGCCATTCATGATGCTGAATCGAAAGGAAACTCACCAAACGGGGCAACGGCCTATGTCACGCTCGAACCCTGCAATCACTACGGTCGTACGCCTCCATGCACCGAAGCCTTGCTCTGGTCTGGAGTCAAACACGTGATTGTTGCTCATGCTGATCCAAATCCAACGGTTCGTGGAAAAGGCTTCCAAGTCCTCAGAGATGCTGGAATCTCTGTTCAATCAGGTCTTCTTGAACAACAAGCTGCTGAACAAATGAAACCGTTTCTTCACTGGTGCAAGCATCGACGCCCAATCGTCACCGTCAAACTCGCCGTCGATGCGAACGGTTCTGTCGATGACCGCGCTGAAGCACCTCAGCGGTTCACCAGTGAAACCTGTCTTGACGAAGTGCATCGCCTTCGAATGGACTGCGATGCAATCCTTGTCGGAGCGGAAACAGTCGAGCGAGACAACCCGTCCCTCACCGTTCGTCGAATCGAGACCGAGCGTCAACCACTTCGCGTCATTCTTGACCCTCAGGAACGGACCAATCCGAATGCAGTCGTGTATACGGATGGTCATGAAACCATACAAATTGGAGCAGATTACAACGGACTACTTCCACTTCTCAACCGCTTAGGTGATTTGGAAAAGCAACGGCTGCTCATTGAAGGTGGACCAACGACCATCCATTCATTCCTCAACGAAGGACTTGTGGACGAATTCTTCCTTATTCGTAGCACGATTGTCCATCGACAACCTGTTCCATCAAACATCGATCGAGATGTTCTCAGTCAAGCAGGTTTGTCAATGCAGAGAGAAGAGCAATGGGGCGATGAATTGGTTCAGTTCTGGATTCGAAATGCTTCGCAGTGATGTGAAGAAAAAGCGGGCGATGCAGGATTCGAACCCACGTCTCCGGCTCCGAAGGCCGGAAGGATATCCAGACTACCCTAATCGCCCAACCCTTCCGAGTTGGCTCCCCTTTTTGAAGGAGTTGGCTCAGTCGATTCTGAGAATTTCATCAACCCCCCATGTATTCGGGTAATACGTAGAACCAGATGATTATTGGCGCAGCAATATAGAGTACTAACGTAATGTAGCCAAGGGTCAAACCGATGATACCCTGCGCACGACCAATGCCGATTTGCTTGCCTCTTGAAGCTCCAATGTGACCAAAGATGATACCAAGAATACCAAAAAACCAACCAACAATGCATGTGAGGCCTTCAAGGAATGGACCCGCTATGGTGAGTGCAATCCCAGTAATTCCGAGAGCGAGTCCAGCGTTGGCCATCGAATTTGATATTGGACCTTGTTGGAGGATGATTTGATTGGTAGGGAAAGCCTTGACCTGACCAGCCAACGCTGGCTGGGCAGGTGCGGGTTCCTGTGCTTTGGCCGGTATAATAACGACCGACGGAGGTGGCTTTTGTGCACCAACGGTCATAATAGCCTGTCAACTTCCAAGATAATCAAGATTTTCCCGTCGAAAACACTGTCTCGGTTCTAAATCGACGAACCTGCCCCAATCGATCCGAGGAGAAGGAACGGGACCAGATATCCTGCAAGCGTCAGGTATCCGAGAATCAAACCAGCCACGCCTTGTCCTCCGCCGACACCTGTCTTGCTTCCTTGTGATGCACCAATGTGTCCAAAGATGACGGCAAGGAGAGCGAACAGCCAACTGAACAAGAAGAAAAAGCACAAAAACGGGATAAACCCGAGAATGAAGGTTGTGATGGCGAGAATTCCCATCACCAAACCGGTTGTTGCAGCACCATTACCACTGTTTTGAGCGACCAGTATGTTCTGGGCCATCATCGGTTGAGGTTGTCCATAGAGCATCGGTTGGACCGGTTGAATGGGTTGTGGAGCAGGCATCGTCTGTATAGGAACTGATGTTGGTTGCCCGCCCGGTTGTTGTGGCTGCATGCCTAACGGTAGGCGTCTTGGATATTCAAGATGGCGGTCAAACAGCTCTAGGCGCAGCTTGGTTGACCGCGTCCGATACGCCAGAGGCATATCGCTCAAAGTTCTCGTTGAACATGTTGGCAAGTTTGTCTGCTGTTGCATCGTATGCATCCTTGTTCTCCCAAGTCGTCTTTGGTTGCAAGACTTCACTTGGAACGTCTGGACATGAGGTTGGGATTTCAAAGCCAAATCGGTCGTCCTTGACATACTCAACGTTGTCGAGTTCACCATCGAGTGCTGCGTTCAACATAGCTCGAGTGTATCGAATCTTCATCCGGTTTCCGACACCGTACGGACCACCGTTCCAACCGGTATTGATGAGCCAAGCCGTGGATCCATGTTGCTCCATCTTCGCTGAAAGCAGGTCGGCGTAGACGCCAGGATGCATCGGCATGAACGGTTCGCCGAAACAGGCTGAGAAGGTTGCTTGTGGTTCCTTGACGCCAACTTCGGTTCCAGCAACCTTTGCAGTGTAGCCAGAAATGAAATGATAAGCAGCTTGCTCAGGTGTAAGTCGAGAGATTGGTGGAAGAACACCAAACGCGTCACAGGTGAGGAAGATGACATTCTGTGGATGACCTCCACGAGAGTCTGGGGTTCGGTTGTCAATGAACTCAATCGGATAGGAACCCCGAGTATTCTGCGTTTTGCTGACATCGGTGAAGTCGGGGACACCGTTTTGATCGAGAACGACGTTCTCAAGGACAGTACCTCGGCGTCGAGTGGTTCCGAAAATCTCTGGTTCATCTTCTTCCGACAAATCGATGAGTTTTGCATAGCATCCTCCCTCAAAGTTGAACACGCCATTGGCACCCCATCCGTGTTCATCATCACCGATGAGTGCACGCTTTGGATCTGCAGATAATGTGGTCTTACCTGTTCCTGAAAGCCCAAAGAAGATTGCTGTATTCTCTCCGTTGGTGTTCGCTGAGCAATGCATTGGAAGGATGCCCTTCTTTGGAAGTATGAGATTCATGACCGAGAAAATCGACTTCTTGATTTCCCCAGCATATCGAGTACCCCCAATGATGACTTCGCCGGCTGCGTAGTTGACGATGACGAAGCATTGCGAATTCAGAGCATCATCGTCTGCTTCGAAATGTGGTGCGTGAAAGACAGTGAACTCAGGCGTGTGGGATGCGAGTTCTTCGGCAGATGGTCGAATGAACATGTTTCGAGCAAAGGTGCTGTGCCAAGCATTGTGCGTAATGACTCGAATGGGTAACGCTTCACTTGGCTCTGCACCGCACGCCAAGTCTTGGACGAACAAGGCGTCTTGGTCCGAAAGAAAATCGACAACTTGGGCTCGCATGCGCTCGAACGTTGCAAGATCGGTTGAGACATTGACATCACCCCAGTTAACGTCATTGTTGGTTGATTCTTCATCAACGATGTATTTGTCATTCGGGGAACGCCCTGTGCGTTCACCGGTCTCGGTCACGAGTGCACCATGAGCGCTCAAGATTCCTTCATTTCTTGACAAAGAAATGTCGATCAGTACATCGGTATTGAGGTTCCAATGAACCTCACCAGATGCGTTGATTCCGTGCGCTGAAAGAGGTGTCGATGTCGGGGTGGAAGTCTCCGCCATGCACTTTGCTACCGCGGCCCCTCTTTGTCCCTTTCTCTCCATCCGTTGAGAAATCATTAGGATTCGGAACGACTTGGAGAAGGTTTCAAACGGGACTTTGCTGGGTCCATGCCATGGAAGAAGACATTGTTGACCACGATTCTGTGGAAGACGATGTCCTCCGACAAAAACAGTTCAGACGAGGAAGTGGAATCGACCTTGGCCAATTTATGATTCAAGAACCAGATGAAGGCAACATGGAAGAGAAAATCGTTGTCGAAAAAGAAACCGATGAAGCCGTTGGAGAGGTCGCTTCGTTGTTTTCGAGTGAAGGGGAACAATCCGACGAACCTGGTGTCATTCAACGCGATGGAACCGTTGCCGAAGCCGCTGCTCCTGACAGCGTTACCGACATGGCTGTGCATGGAGAACGACGACTTGGATTCGGTCTTCTTGCTGGAATGGTATTGGTCTGGTCCGTTCTTGGTTGGGTTGTCGGTACAGCCCTTCCGCCGTTCCTTGGGGGACCTCTTCTCATCATGATGGGACTTTCTGGTTTGTGGGCTGGTGAACGATGGATACCAAACCCTACCATGCATCTACTCGGCGTAACATGGGTCATCATTTCCATGAAAATTTTGTACGGATTTGCTTTGGATGTGCACCATTGGGGATGGTTGGATGCCTCTCCTCTTGGAGCCGATCTTTCGCTTGGAATCTTTTTGTTGGTTTTGATCGGCTTTAACATCCTTGTTGCGCAACGCCACAATGACGATGCCATCGCTGCTCAAGCGACGCTTGTTCTTCTTGCACTGGGCAGTGCAACAGGTGCATTGTACGATGAAATTGGCGTCGCAGGAATGATTCTCCTTGGAACACTTTCGATGCACGGACTTGCATTGCATCGACAATCGGGCAATCTTGCCAGTCTCGGTATTGCCGTCTCGTATCTATGGATTGGTCTTCATGCTTTTTCGGATGGATGGACAATTGCCACCGTTGAGATTGTCTCCTTCGACGACGATTTGCTGTTGTTCATGCTGATGTTCGCTGTTACTGCAACCAATGCTGTCATCGCCACACAATTCCACAAAGCAGACAACTGGTTCTCGTCGGGTGCGGAAGCGCTCGGACTTGGAAAACCCGGATTGTGGGCGATTTCGGTTGGCTTGGGCATGATCGGGGCATTGCTCTCCATTGCAGCAAATCGCGATGAAACGGGATATGCGCTTGCTCAATTGTTGCTTCTGATGAGTGCTTTTGGCGGTTCATACTTGGCAGTTCGGGGAGTTGCATGGAAACGTCTCGCACCGTTCATTCTCTATCCTGCACCGTTGTTGTTGATTCTTGTCATTCTGTTCAACCTCGACGTGGTCTCCATCAACATTGCCAGTTTGAGCGGGTACAGCATCTATGCAATTCTTACCGCCATTTTGACTTCCATTGCCTTGCTTCGAAACCAACAAGCCGTCTCGGACCATGTCCTATGGATTGGTGGCATCATCGTTGTCATTCTGCTCACCATCCTGATTCCTGCGGAAACGGATGGTTGGCGGTTGTTGGTTGCACAGGCAGCTGTGTGGCTTGGCCTTGCTTGGTTGGGTGTTCAGCGGAAATCCCCATCCATCTCAGGCGTGGCTGTCCTAGTGCCTTGGATTTGGTTGCTCATGTTCGCCACCGATGTTGAATCTCGGATGTTTTCCAATGATTTCATTCCGGTTGTCTTGAACGAGCATCACGTTGCTGCTTGGATGCTGCTGTTGATTCTTCAACAACTCTATGTCAATCTCAGTCAGGGCCAAGCCACACTCAACCTTGCTGGGAGATTGGCAGGCCTGAGCGAACTCAGTGCTCGAGCACGCGATTCAGGATTGTTGCAATTGTGGAATCTGTCGTTCATTCTGTCTCTGCTGTCCGTATGGGGAATCGCTCGAGTTGATGGCATGCCCGCATGGGGCCTTCTTGGTGTAATGGCAGCCATCCTCCTGTTTCATGGAACATTGGTTGCTCTCGGCCAACATCGTGGTCAACCCCGAACGATGTTGATCGCCTGGAGCATTTTTGCCCTTCACTTTGGTTGGAAGTTTGGCCATACCTCCATCTTCGCTGCAACCATGGTTGCTGGTTGCTCGTTGATGTTGGCACAGACCGACCAATTGCTTGAAGATAAAAATGAAGCAAAACGAAATCAAACAAACAGCATCGTCACATTCCAACTCCTCGTGATGAGTGCATTGATCGCTATTCCCGCATTGCGAAATGAGGCTTCCTTGGAATTGACCAATGCTGAGTGGTTTCCTCAAAACGGCCAAGATGCAATGATGATGGGCGTGATTTCACTGGGTACGTTGTTCCACTACATGCGTCGAGTAACGAAGATGGACAAGTTGCTTCCCCCTACGCTGTCGACCGTCGCCATGATTGCCATGATGCTGTACAGTGGTGTCGTGCTTGAACTTCAGTTCCTAACGACGATGGCCTTGCTGAGTTTCGTTGCTTCAGGCGCGTATCTTGCACTTCAGGGCGAGTGGCGATCGGGGATGCGTTCCGTTGCTCGTCGCGATGAACGCTTGAAGGAAATTGAAGCCAAGCAACGCGTGCAAATTGCGTACAACCAAACCTCCGAAGAAACGGGCGTTCAATTCATTGATCCGAGTATGATTGAATTGGCTGAAAAACAAAAGAAGCGGGCCAGAAGAGCTGGCTCAACCGGTGAACTGGACCTTGAGATCGGTGATATCCAACATCGACCAAGTATTGTCCTGTCGTTCCTTACTGTGACGATTTTTGCTTCAATCTTTTTTGCATACCTCAGTGGTTCCGGTCTTCTCGCATTGCTGTTAATGGGAGGGATGTCCTTCCTGTTCATCAGTCTGGCTCGATTGCGTGCTGATTCCCTGAATTTGCGTTTAACCGATGTTCTCGGAGTTGAAGTTACCATCGCTGTCACGATGGCGGGATTGGTGTTGGTTCATCTTGCAGCACGGATGACGCAAGGTAGCGTTTTTCTCGATGAACAATACGATTTATTGGCCTTGATTGGAGCGCTTGTTGCTATTGGAGGTTTTGCGCTTGTCGGTCGCAACGACCTCGGCGTTCGAATTCCAAACGTTCTCGATATGATCGTCGGTCTGTTGGTTCTTGATCGTCTCATCGGCGTCCTTGCTGGAGGAGAACTTCCTGTCCCAACCATGACCAATCCACTTGAGTTCACCACCCTCTCATGGACGATTCCAATCATCGGTAATGAACTTCTTCTCATCGTCGCTGCACTTCTCTGGGATTGGGTTGAACGTGAACGTCAGAAGCGGGGTCTGCAAGACCATCGTGGAGCGCTTGGCAGAGTTTCCTACGGTTTGTCATTTCTGATTCTCTCGTTCGGACCTGCTGCATTGTTGGGACTGACCTTGATGTTCCTACGTGGATGGGAATGGAAGCAACCGGCCGTTCTGATGATCGGTTTCATCGTGCTACCTGTCGCACTGAACGAACTTGTATGGTGGATTGAAAGTGAATTTGAGATTCCACTGTTCGAGATGTGGATGTCATCCGTCGCTATCGGTTGCCTCGGACTTCTCGCTGGAGTCATCGCCACCTACAGCGATGAAGGATTGTGGATATCTGCATCGCTTTGGGTTGCCCAAGTCTTGTTCATCTTAACGGGAATCTTGTCGCCATCGTTGTTGATGTTTATTCTTTTGATTTTGGCCATGTCAACAACATCGTGGGTCATAGGCGTTCTCACGCTTCGACGTGGGTGGAGAATCATCGGTTTCCTCAATCTCGTCCTCGCATGGATTGTTGCAAGCGTCTTGATTTACCAAGGCATGACCTCGCTCGCAGCACTTGCCCTCCTCTTAGCAACGGCCGCACTGCTCGCCATCGTTACCTATCTTACGCAATCAAGAGAAGAATTGCTTGCATCTCAGTGAGCGACTGGATTGAACGTTCGCAACAACAGATTTTGCACCGATCGCATCATCAACATGGCATCAAATCCAGGATCAGGTTCAGAAAAACGCAGACTCAAACTGGTCTTTGCCTGTGTCCCACTGTTGCGTACTCCGAAACTCACATCCATTCCATTGAATTGACATCGGATCAACATCAAATTGGATTCGCCTTCCAATCCTGTTCGATTCCATTCAGTTACGTCCCCTGCCTGTTCAAGGTGGGTTCTGACCATCGATTCGACAACATCCGACAATTCGTTTGTTCCGTCCCACATCCAACGGTTTGGATTTTTGACGCTCAGACGCTTCTTCCATCCTTTTTCCATCAAATCGTTTCCAGTACGTTGGAACGCAAGCAATGCGAGAAGGAGCGTCATGGCGCCATCGCCAACGAGACTCCATGCGTCGTTGTTGAATGGGTGAGGAGAGGGGAACACAATATGCCCTGAGTCTTCAATACCGAAGAGCAAGGGTTGTTGGTTCTGAATCGGTAAAAATGGCTTCAGTGCGTGCGATAGCCATCGATCACCGACTGCAGTTTCGTACCCGTTCATGTCAACACTTTCCTCAATGCCTGATAGGAGTTTCAAATTTGATTCAATACTCGCTGCAACCTTCCATGGACGTGGGCATGCACGCAAAATGGCATCAGCAATGTCATCACCATCAACAACCTCAACTCCATCCTTTGTTTCTCGAACCAGCAAGCATCGATCTCCATCGCCATCGAGTGCAGCCCCAACAATCGAGCCATGGCCCTGCGGAGAAAGCGATTCAATAAGCAAATGCCCACTTTTCCCGACCTCGTTCCATGTCCAAGATTGACCAGGAGACAGTTCTCCAGCCCCACATCCATCGTTCATTGCAACCGCTCGATGGCTGACTTCCTCAACTCGTAGGCCCTGTTTTTGCAACCACGCTGCAAGCCACTGGGCTGCATGACCTTTGGAGGAATCCAGATGAATACGGTTGAATCCGGAAAGATTGGAATCAAACAACGGTTTGGCGAGTTCAAGCCTCCGCTCCAACCAATGTGCATGGTCGACGGTATGCAAAGAATCCGGGACCATCCACGCTTGTCGATCGTCGTCATCAATTTCTCGATCTTCTTGCGAAAGAGAATAGGCTGTTTCTGAAACGAGCGTTTCGTAGGCTGGCATCGATTTGCGGCCCTTTGAATCGAACACCTTGAGACCTGAATCGTCAACAGGATTGTGGCTTGCAGTAATCATGCAGCCTAGGCGTGAATTTGTTTCAAGGACTGCATAATGAAGCATCGGTGTCGACACACATCCTGCATGAATGACGTTGCAATTTGATGCATGAAGGCCAAGTGTCAACCATGCTGCAAGTGTCTCATTGTGTGGCCTTTCGTCCCATCCAATGATTATCTGGCTTCCCTCTCCATCCTCAGGCAAACAACGACCGAGTGCTTCTCCAAGTAATTTCATCAGTTGTGGAGTAAACAAACGCTCTTCGACAAGACGTGAAAGTGCTTCCTCATCGTCGCATGAATCGATCGAAACACGTCCACGTATGCCATCGGTTCCGAACAGATTGGCCATAACCTTCCCTCAACGAACAATGCTTCCATCGGAATGATATCCACTCACGGTGGTGTTTGGATGAACCATACACGATTTGCCAAGAACCGTTCCAGGATTTGTTACCGCATTGCAACCAAGCTGCGTATCATCTCCGAGTATGGCTCCAAACTTACGCAATCCTGTCTCTCTGCGAACATCATGTAGCCAAATTCCTATGTTTTTCCCATCGTTTCGCAAATTTGACAGCTTAACTCCAGCGCCAAGGTTCACATTCGAGCCAAGAATGGAATCACCAACATAGTTGAAGTGTGGCGCCTTCGCACCCGGAAGGAACAACGAATGCTTTGATTCGCTGGCATGACCGAGAAGACTGCCCGTCATCATCCATGTGTACTCTCGGACGTACGCATGGGAACGTATGGTTGCATTCGCTTCAATGAAACATGGTCCGATCAAATGGACATGCGGTTCGACAATAGCTCCTTCTTCAACATGAACGGCGCCCTTTTGTTCATCGATGGTGACGAAATCAACACCTTGAGGATGTTTCGAGCCAACATCTGAGAGTTTTGCATCGAGTTGTCGTTTCAGATTGGCAGGATTGTCAGGATCCAACAAAAGCCACGCAGGTTGCCCTTTTCCAATCATGCTGCATGCATCTTCTGAGGAGAACAGGGCTTCTGTTTTGACTCCCTCAGGCCAGTCCATGAACCTTGGAGGAGCCTTGCTGCATTGAATGTTTGGTCAACCCATGGCGTGATAGATACGCTTCCCTGTGGTTGCATCGAGTTTGAAACCGATGATGTTCTTCATGTGACGCGGAATGAAATATCCAATCTTGCGTGCAGTAAGACCATGATTTCTCATCTTGCGTTCGTTGGACAGGTATGCAACAATATCCGCTGCTGAGCAACCAGGGCGATCTTCAATGTATGTTGCAATCTCTGACTTGAGTCGCTCTAAGCGTGCGTTCTTTTGACTGCCTTTTCCTTTCAATCCGACCATATATTCTAGTTGTTTTCTGAGGTATATCAAACAACGATGGGATGCCCATGGGCGTCCCATGATTTTGCCACCAAAGGTTCTTGAAACCACTGCCATCGCAACAGTCATGGGCGAAGTAAAAGCAGTTACAGATTCCGAGTTCGAAAGCACACTCAGTGAAAACGAGTGGGTTTTGGTTGACTTTTGGGCGGAATGGTGCGGCCCATGCAAAGCCATTGCTCCAATCCTCAACGACCTTGCAGGCGAACGGGATATCCTTGTTGCAAAGGTCGATACCGATGCGAATACCATGAATGCAGCACGTCTCGGCGTCCGTGGAATTCCTGCATTGTTCCTGTTCCGAAACGGTTCGATGGTCGACAACAAAAGCGGTATGATGTCCAAAGCGGCCTTGACCACGTGGGTCGATAACCACATGAATGCAGACGATTTCTGATTTATTGAACTCGGTCTCGGCGTTCGGTTTCGACAGAGCCGACCTCTCTTACAAGCCGCTCGCGTAATGCTTCATGGAGCCACATTCCTTGCTCCAATTCGATAAGTAAGCCATAGTCAAGCAAGCGCTGCGGTGGCAATCCTTCCCAACCCAAACTCCTCGCAAGGATCTTCCATTGAATCGGTTTTTCAGCAACTGCGAGTGTTGCAAGAAGTTCGCGCTCATCATCAGGAAGCGGTGCAAGAATCTCCTCGTCAAGGAAACGCAACCAATCTTCGTGCGTTGGCTTTCCATACAATTCGAGCATTTCGATGGCCAATGGATGCCCTCCGGTTCGCTCATGAACATCGCTCGCGTCAACACCGTTGAGTTCCAATTCCTCCAACCAGCGGGAGGTTTCATCCAGCGATAAGCCAGACAGTGGCAACTCCTCAACAATGTCTCGCAGGTGGACGTCTCTTCGATCGTAGAAATCCAAGGAGGTTCTGGAAACCAAGACAAATCGAAGTGGCGTCTTTTGAGAGATTTGCAACAACGCTCCGAGGAGATTCTTCGATTCGGATGCAATGTGGTGCACGTCATCCAAAACGATGAGCCAATACGGAGGCGGGCCACCAGGCGCTATTGAGAACCGCTCTCGAACAGTGTACGCATCGGTCAAGTAAGCAAGCAATCGACGTCGCCAAGTATCAACATCCAGCGGAGCTCCTGGACGAAGTGGTAGTGTTTCGATGAGGTTGTACGGGTCATGTTTCTCGTCGATTCCGAAACGATGCAAGAGACTTACAGCAAGACCGACCTCTCGATCCCAGGGTTGACAAGGATACCAACAAACGGATAGGTTCGGTTGTTTGTCTTGTTTTCCAGACAACCATTCAGCAACCAATGTTGATTTCCCAATACCTGCAATTCCTGATACAACTGCAAACGGAGAACGACCCTCGAACCAATCGTCCAAGCGCTTGAGTTCCGTATCCCGTCCACGCATTTTCCGGGTTTGTGGCGCACTTGTGTGATACGTCGCATGGACACCTGCAAGTGGTTGAAGTCGTCCGGGCGGAGGGGTTGCATCCTCATCGTCTTGCGTCTTGATGAGGCCAAATCGGATATCGCCCCACGTCAACACGCCCTCGTGTTGAGCATGAAGGAGAACTTGCAACAGGGACATGTCTGAAGCCAAACGATCTGCTGCCCCCTTTGATTCAATTTCGAGAAGTTGTCCGTCCTTGTCGCGCAGCAGAACTTTGGTCTCGCCGAGTTTTTCTGTACGCAATTGTGCCATGGCTCTGCCTTCCTCTGTCAACTGCCATGTTTTTTGCCGCCGATCATCGTTTTGAATGGAGCGCGTGTGTTCACTTACCCACCCTTTTCGAACAAGGTTTCGCATCGTCCGACTGACGTTCGGAGGGTGTTGAGCGCACGCCTCTGCAATACCTGGTCGTGTTAATGCAGCCGTGACAATGAAACGGTCAGCAAGATGGTCATGATGGAGAAGATGGAGTAAGACGCGGTCCGAGACAGCGACGTTGACTTTTGGCAACCCCTCGGCCATGAACAACTCTAGAGAATATCACGTTCAAGCGTTCCGATTCCTTGTGTTTCAGTTTGAACAGAAAGACCACAACCCCTAATAGCAAATGAATATCCCAGAACTATGCGATTCTCTTCGAGAGACAACAGGGGGGCGTGCTGGCTCCTGGTCTTTCTCATGATGGGGCTTGTCGTAACTCCGCTGGGCGTCCACGCTGCAGACGCTGATGGTGACGGCGTAGAGAACACGCTTGATGACTGTCCGTATGCGAGCGGTACATCGACGGTCGACCGCGATGGTTGTCCAGACAGAGACGGTGATGGAACCTCAGATTTCTTGGATGGATGGACCAGTCAAAACCCGAATTTCGTTCTTGATGTCAACAATCCACGCTCCACGGAATTCAACGATGTTGATTTTTCTCCCGATGGTTCAGAGGTTGCCACATCAAGTGACGATGGATACATCCGAATCTGGAATGCCTCGACAGGACAAAACACGCGTTCAGTTATCGCTGTATCCAACGGTGGAACTGGAAAACTCTCGTGGTCGGCAGACGGTCGATTCATTGGCGTAACATCGCAAGCCGCGGATGAGTTTGACATCTACTATGCGTCGAATCTCACGTCCGTCCACGGTCCTCTATCATCCGATGTCGGTGGTGGCGATTATACCTATGACATCGATATCTCCCCGGATGGAACAAAGGCGGCGGTTGCAATAGGACGATCAAACAACGGAGGCACGAACGGTGTTGTTCGCGTTGTTGACGTCATCAATGGAACGGTCATGCAGAATCTCAATCCCGGCAGCGAAAACCGATTCCATTCTGTCGATTTCTCACCGAGTGGTTCGCACATCGCCATCGGTACAACGGGCGACTATTACGTCGTCGATGCAACGAGTTGGTCCACCATTCGAAGCGAAAGTGGTCCTGCTGGAACCGTCAATTCCATTGCGTGGTCCCCGAGTGGAGAACACATCGCCGTTTGCGAGGGGTATGTCAACAGCCAAGGTGGATCTCGAATTCGTGTGTATGAAGCGGATGTTTGGTCCAATACATGGACGAAATCTGGCTCAACTTCGTGTTATTCGACGGACTTCTCACCCGACGGAAATCAGGTTGTCTTTGGCATGGGCTGGTATGCTGGCGACGGTGCAACAGCAAAGATTTACGAAATTTCAAGCGGCAACCTCATCGACACATTCTCGCAAAGTCGCCCCGGGGGTTGCAGTTCAACCCAAAACAACCAGTGCGGTCAAAACAACGGAGTCTCTTGGTCACCAGATGGCGTCTACATCGCTCAAGCATTTGGTCGCAACAACGAAGGTTTCTACATTTGGAAGAGCGACCTTGACCCCGACAACGACGGTTGGAACACCACCGATCAAGGCGATGGGAAGGTCGACGAATTCCCCGATGATGGGACGCAATGGGAGGATTCAGATTCGGACGGATATGGCGACAACCCTGCACCAGCCCTGAATCCTGATGCATGTCCGCTCGTGTTTGGTAATTCCACGATGGACCAATTCGGATGTCCTGATGCTGACGGTGACGGATACTCCGATGCAAACGATTGGGCTCCAGGCAACAAGGAGCAATGGGTGGACGCTGACAGTGATGGTTTCGGCGACAACTATCTCTACGATGTGGCCTCCAACCAACTTCACATCAATCAACGGGGCGATGCTTTTCCAACAGATTCAACGCAATGGAACGACACCGATGGTGATGGTTTCGGCGACAACTACGAAGATGCATCTTGGGATGAATACCGCTCACCTGATTGGCCCGGTGAAATCGTTGCCGGTGCACAAAACATCGACGTTTTCCCTCTTGACCGAACCCAGTGGCGAGATACGGACGGAGATTGGGTTGGCGACGAGCAAATGAGTGACCGCGCTGATGGTTGTCCAACAGTTTGGGGCAATTCGACCTACGACCGACTTGGTTGCCTCGATACGGACGGGGACGGATATTCCGACCCCGATGCGAACTGGCCAGCGAAAACCGATTGTTACGGAGCGGACGCGTTTCCGACGGACCCTACACAATGGTGCGATGAGGACAACGACGGCTTTGGAAGCAATCCGGATGGGAACAACGCCGATGATTGCCCAAGCAAAGCTGGGCCATCGACCGAAGACCAGTACGGTTGCCCCGATCGCGATGGAGACGGTTACTCCAACACTGGCGATCCCTTCCCAGACGATGGTACGCAATGGGAAGATTCCGATGGCGACAATTACGGAGACAATCCTGATGGCAACAATCCCGACTTCTTCCCCAACGATGCGTCACAGTGGCGCGACTCGGACGGAGACGGATACGGCGACAATCCCGGTGGCAACAACGGCGATCGGTTCCCGAACGACCCAACCCAGTGGTCGGATGCAGACAACGACGGGTATGGTGACAACTTTGTTGATGCCGATGGTGATGGTGTCTCCGAAGGAAACTCAGATGTTTGTCCACAAACCTACGGTGAATCGAATTCTGCAGCCTCTCGTGGCTGCCCTGATTCCGACGGAGACGGTTACACCGATCCAGAGGATGCCTTCCCTGACCAACCACTCCAGTGGGCAGACCAAGATGGGGATGGATTCGGGGACAATGTCCAATTTACGGACGGTGACGAATGTGTTGATGTTTACGGTAAGAGTACCGAGAACGGCGTTCAAGGGTGTCCAGATTCGGACGGAGATGGGCACGCTGATCCATTCGGTGAGTTCGTTGCTGAACCGGATTGTTCAGGAGCTGACGCATTCCCAGACGACTCGCTCCAATGGTGCGACAAGGATGGCGATGGTATTGGAGACAACTATCAAGTCTCGAACAAAACCGTCATCGATGAAGAAAATCCAGGATTGATGATTGAACTATGCGAACACATTGGTGATGCTTTCCCGAACGATGTGACCCAATGGTCCGACATCGATTGCGATGGTCGTGGTGACAATGCAACCGGTATCGCTCCTGATGCGTTCCCGCTGCGAAAGACACAGCAAGATGACAACGATGGTGATGGATATGGAAACAATTTCACCAACGGTGCGTACCAACCGGATGACTGTCGGAACGAGTTTGGAACCTCAACCATTGACCGATTTGGTTGTCCTGATAGCGACAACGACGGAATGTCCGATTTGAACGACCCCTGTGAATGGGATCCTGAAGTATCGGTAGGCATTCCAGGGCAAGTCACGTGTTCAATTACTGAAGATCCAAACAAAGCCGACGAGGGAGAAACTGTCGCCGAAGTTGAATCAAAATCATCCAACGTCTTGGTCTATGCTATGGGAGGCGTCATCACGTTCATGCTCGCAGCGATTCTTGTAGCGATGCTTGCTCGACAAGCAAGTCGCAAGCGATTGATGCGAGAACGTGCCATTGAACGCAAAGCAGAGGAACAACTCATGGATGAAGAAGAACGACGGGAACAGTGGGTGAACTATTACGTCGCAAATGGTGAATTCGACAAAGCCCGAGAATTGGGTTGGGTCGATCCTGCATCCCTTCCTGCTTGGAAACAACACGAAATTCAACAGCAAGAGGCGTTGCAAGCATCCATACCCACAATGCTTGATCTGGATTGAGTTACGCATGGTTTGTACCGTTGCCCTTTAAGTCAATGAGGGCTATCAACAAACATGGGAGAGGTGCGTACGCGTCGTCTTGTTGCATCAGGACTGGTGATGCTCCTCGTCCTGCTTGTCCCAGTTAGTGCTGAAGAAAGCAGCAATCTCCGCCTTGATCTTGAAATCGTTGATGAGAATTCAAAGCCTTGGTACGGTACTGGCGATACGGTTGTGCTCGCATCATCCATCATCAACGATGGTGAGGCAACCTCCGTTAACGAAGACCCATCTTGCGGAACGGTCATGAGCATAACGAACGAAATGGGAGAAACAATCGTTGATGGGACGCAAACCTGTCGTGGCCAGAATCGGGGTCTCGACGTCCCTTCTGGCGCTACATCACTCGACACGCTCACGTGGGCTCTTGACGACCAGAATGGAGCACCAGTCTCCCCAGGAGTCTACCTCCTTACGGTTGAGTTATCTGGTTCAGGTCTTTCCTCAAGCGTTGAAATTATGGTTCAACAGGAAGCGAACCTTCCAGATGCGTTGGTCTATTCGACCTCGCTGTCTCATCGTGGTGAGGCTCTTGAAGCCGGTCAGCCTTTCGTTATCACTTACGAGGTCTACAATCCATCCGCTGAAGTGATTGATTTGTCGACGTTTTCATCATGCAATGTTTTGATTGAATTCGATGTACCCGCCCTCGGTCCGACCTGTACTGCGGGTTTTGATTTGATTGAACCTTACGCGTTCATCTCGCTTGGACATACCATGTTCCAAGCACAAGTCGGCCTCTCAACGCTCTCGATTCAAACCCCAGATGGTGAATTGATTGACACGTACGAATTCAACACCGTCGATGACGAAATTCAACAAGGTGTGCTTGAACCATCGATTGACCTACCGTCGGTGCAATACAGCGAGGGATTGTTCCTTGATGGGACAATTACCTTGAACAATCCATCGGATGAATCTGAACTTCTTCGCTTTACCAACACGTGTCGTGCCAATTATTGGGTTGCGGATGCCTCAGGCAACGTGGTCTTCGATTCGCTTGAAGATTCCATGTGTAGGGACGTGGTTCTCGATGTGATTGTTGGAGCCGATTCACAAACGACGTTTCCACTTGACACTTGGGCGTTCATCGATGAACTCGGGTGTTCAATAATGACAGGGGACTATGTCCTTGTTGCGGAAGTGAACGAGTTCGGTTATGCCGCCTCCAAGGATATTTCTTACAACCGAATTTCTCCCTCGGGTTGCGGATTTGACAAAGAAATCGATGTCTCCTTAATCATCGAAGAAAAGCAAAACAGCGATGTTGCCTTTGGCGTTCAACTCACTGGTATCGAAGATTCAACAGAGATTCAATGGATTGACAAATGCAAAGTATCGTTCGAAATTTGGGATCTTGACCTCGCTGAATCCGTTGCAATAGGACAAGATCTTTGCGTGAGTACTGATTTTGAAAACCAAGCTGTACGTTTGAATTCAGATGCATCAATCACGTACCAACTCCAAGATTTCAATGAATACGCCTTTTCAGAGAGCAATTACCTTGTCTATGTTGAGTTGTGGACAGATCGGACCCTCACAGCTTCAATCGATTTCAGTTGGCCATTAAAGGAACAAGTCAGTCCCGAGTCCAACTCAAATTCACAGGAGAGTCTCATCGGAGATCAGACGCTCCTTCTTTCTGGGATTTGGAGTGGGTTCCTAACGCCCGATGGAACCTGCTGGATGATTGAAGATGAAACAGGCTCGATTTTCATGCTTTCAGATTCCACAGTGCCTGCTTGGCTACCGCAACGAGGTACGTACGGGGTCTATGAAGGAACGTTGGCAGAAGCAAATGCTCCGTGTGCTCGATTTACTGCGGAGAGTTTCGTGTTGGCCAACATCGTCGAAGAACGACTACCTGTGGTTGAGGAACCTGTGGTTGAAGAATCGGCCATCGTCGAAGAAATGCAGGAAGAGGAAGAAGTCTATCCTGAATGGGTGCCACAAGCCGTTGCAGTCCTCACCGTGAGCGCTGTTCTCTCCATGCTTGGCTTTGCAGCATTCAACAATGAAGCGATTCGAATTACAACCACACTTGCAGGTCTTTGGTTGCTTGGCCTGGTTGGAAAAACCTCTGAGACGAACGACGGCCGTTTCCAGCGTGGACGATTGTTGGGGTACCTTACTGCAAATCCTGGTTGCCATTTCCGCGCACTTCTTTCTGCCCTCGAAATGAGCAATGGCCAACTTTCTCATCACCTCCGAGTGTTGGAACAAGAGGAGAGTATTTGGCGAAGAAAGGATGGCCGCCTTGTTCGTTACTATCCATTAACCAACACACTCCACCCATTGCTCGAAGACGATGTCCTCCCCGTTCCCATACTCGCTCCCGACCCGCTTTCGCTTCAAGGGAAGATTTTGCTTCTCCTCGATCATGACAGTCAAATGGGTGATTTCCCGACCCAAGCAGAGCTCTCAAAGCGGCTTGAAAAATCGCAACAGCTTATCTCACATCACCTCCGCACGTTGGAGAAATATGGACTCATTGAAGGGCGTCGGATGGGTATGCGTAATCGATACAAATTGACGAAGGAAGCCTTGTTCCTTTTGGAAACCAGTGACGCCTACTTACAGAACGAGATAAACCTCTGAATTCAATTCGCTGAGGTGGATTGAAGAAGGAAAGCATGGAGGCCAGACTAACGTAGGATGTGTCGACGTGTCGGATGAAATGAAGACAACGGATGAAGTTGCTTGGCAACAAGCATGGAAAGACGCCAACGTATTCGCGTCCGAGGATGATGCCTCAAAACCCAAGTTCTACTGTTTGGAAATGTACCCATATCCGTCCGGAAAGATGCACATGGGGCATGTTCGAAACTACTCCATTGGGGATGCAGTTGCCCGATACAAGCGAATGAAAGGATTCAACGTTCTCTATCCAATGGGATTCGATTCGTTTGGAATGCCTGCAGAGAATGCTGCAATTGCTGAAGGTGGGCATCCTCACGATATTACCGAGAAAAACATGGCTTCGATTACTGAACAAATCAAGCGTATGGGATTTTCATATGATTGGAGTCGATTGGTGAAGAGCCATGATCCGAATTACTACAAATGGAATCAATTGTTTTTCACACGATTCTTCAAATCTGGACTCGCTTATCGCGAGTTTGCTCCCGTTAACTGGTGTGAATCCTGTTCAACCGTTCTCGCCAATGAACAAGTCAAAGCAGGACGATGCTGGCGTTGCAATGGGCCTGTTCGGCAAAAAGATATGAGTCAATGGTTCATTGATATCACCAAGTACGCCCAACAGTTGCTTGATGGTTTGGAAACGATCGAATTTCCAGAAAGCGTCCGATTGATGCAAGAAGACTGGCTGGGTCGGTCCGAAGGTGCAGAAATTGAATTCGGAATCGATGGAAGTGATGAAACCATACGCGTTTTTACGACCCGCCCAGACACACTGTTTGGTGTCACATTCGTGACCCTTGCACCCGAGCACCCGCTTGCGGAACAATTGGTCAAAGGAACGGAATATGAGGCTGGCTGGAAAGCCATGCACGATGTATATGCCAACATGAGTGAGTTCGATCGCATCAAGAACCTCAACAAGAAGGAAGGTGTTTCGCTCGGCCGACATGCAATCCATCCGCTCACAGGTGAAAAGATTCCAATTTGGGCGGGAAATTTTGTTCTTGCAACCTACGGAACAGGTGCAGTCATGGCTGTCCCTGGACACGATGAGCGTGATTTCGACTTCGCCCGAACCTACGATTTACCTGTGAAGCAAGTGTTGGTTGAAAACCAAGGTGGAATCGCTGATGATGAACTTGAATCTGCGTTCACTGAAGATGGCTACATGATCAACTCAGGATTGGATGGGTTTGATGGTAAATACGGTGACGAGGCTCGATCCGCTGTCACCGATGCACTCGAGGTTGCTGGAAAAGGCGATCGAAGAGTCAATTGGAAAATTCGCCCTTGGCTGATCAGTCGTCAGCGATATTGGGGTACGCCGATTCCAATCATTCATTGCAAAGAGTGCGGTGCAGTACCCGTTCCTGAGGATCAACTTCCAGTCGAACTGCCTCGAGATGTTGTGTTTGATGGGAAAGGAAATCCTCTCGAAACGTCTGAAGCTTTTCTCAACGTGAGTTGTCCAACATGTGGAAACGATGCACGTCGAGAAACCGATACAATGGATACCTTCGTTGACTCCTCCTGGTATTTCCTACGGTATACGGATGCGAACAATCGTGAACAATGGTACGATTCAGACATCGCTGACTATTGGATGAATGTCGATTTCTATTGCGGAGGAATTGAGCATGCGCAGATGCATCTCATCTACGCTCGATTCTACACCAAAGCGCTTCGTGATCTCGGTTTCCATAGCATTGACGAGCCATTCAATGAGCTTCTTTGTCAAGGCATGGTCAACAAAAGTGCACCGTTTTGTGAAACGTGCGGTGTGACGCTCTCTGTCGATCATGCTGGCTCTCCTTGCCCCCACTGCGATTCTCCATTAGGCGAACGCTCGGCAAAAATGAGCAAATCCCTTGGAAACACAGTATCTCCTGAACGGATGATTGAACAATTTGGAGCTGATACCGTTCGATTGTTCATTCTCTTCGCTGCAAATCCAACAGCTGGAATGGATTGGTCCGATTCCGCTGTTGAAGCCAACCATCGAGTTCTACAACAATTGCAAACGATGCCGGATCAATTGCTTGGATGGGAAAAACCTGCACAGCCAATCGATTCATGGATGCTCGCTCGATTGCGACAACGCGTTCAGCAGTGGTCGAATGCCATGGATCATTATGACTTGCGTCGAGCTGTCGAATGCTCCCATTATGACATGGTGAAAGACATCAACTGGTACGTTCGCCGTGGTGGAGGCAACCCAGAAGTTGGGCGAGAACTCCTCGACGCCTGGACGCACATGATTGCAATTGCAACACCGCATCTCGCTGAAGACTGGTGGGCACAATTGGGTGGAAAAGGTCTGCTTGCAGCACACGTTATGGATGATGTTGAAGCCTTAACTGAGACCGACCAAGCTCTCCTCGATGGTGAAGCACTGATTCGCGACCTCCTCGAACAAGCACGGAAAGTACGCACCGTTGCTGAGCGACACATCGAAGGTGAAGCATCAGCGTTGACCATCGTAACCTCTGCTGAATGGCGAAATCAAATCGCAGAAATGGCATTAGCCCATCTTGCGAAAGGTGACAACATCAAATCGTTCATGGGAATCCTGACGCAATCCGACCTCGCTCAAGGTGAAACTCGAGGCGAGCGGCTTGGCTTTTGGAACAAAAGAATGCTTCCTCAAGTGTTTAAATGGGATGATGAAAAGAAACGAATTCTCCTTTCTAGTCTTGATGAGACAAGCGTTTATGCAAATGCTTCAACATTCATTGCAGAAGAGCTTGGTATCGATTCGGTTCGAGTCGTTCGTGGAGAAAGCCAACAAGATGATACTGAAAAAGCAGGCATAGCCATGCCTCTATCACCAGCATTCATCTATGCTTGAGGCGCTTCGGATTCCTGTGTTGGTGATTCATCCGTATTTGCCTGTTCAACTACTTGCTCAGTGTTTGAGGAATCCACTGGTCCTTCACTACCAACAGACGGCGATTGCGCTTCGAGGGTTGGAACTGCTTTCTCATTGGATGCTGTCGTAGGTGCTCGAACTGGTTTGAACGTCATATAGGCCGCAACGCCAGCAAGTGCCAAAGCGAGGAGAATGAGAAATTGATTGATTCCAAAGGATGATTCTGTACCCTCACTTTTCGTATCGTTTTCAATCAGAACGCATCCATCTTCGTCAACATTCTCCCCGATGGTTGTTGCTGGACATAGATCGTCCGAATTCAACACACCATCCGCATCGGTATCGGCCTGTTGAGAAGAACATCCCGCACCATCGACAAGAACGG
Source organism: Candidatus Poseidoniaceae archaeon (assembly GCA_965662895.1). Lineage (GTDB taxonomy): Archaea > Thermoplasmatota > Poseidoniia > Poseidoniales > Poseidoniaceae > MGIIa-L2. Next base: position 27,174 of record CBFIJH010000014.1, read on the forward strand.
TATCCAAAGGCGTCCGAGGACAAACATCATCTTCATTGAGAACACCATCTGCGTCATCATCAACATCTTCCTCACCATCGACACAGCCATCTGCATCGAAATCTTGTGATGGAAGAACCGGTCCGACCAATCCTCTTGGGCAAAGATCGAGAGCGTCACCGAAGCCATCGTCATCGTCATCGTCGTCCTCTTCTTCATCATGGCAACCATCTTGGTCGTGATCGAGCGAAATATTCGATGCGTCCCAATATCGATATCCTTTGGGGCAAGAATCGATTTGTTCTCCAGCAATATTGTCGATTTTCATATCAGAGTCATCGTCTTGATCGCTGGTATCGTCGTGACAACCGTCCCGATCCCAATCGTTCACTTCTGTTGAAAACCATAGTGCTAGGTCCCGTGGACACCCATCATCGATGTTTGCAATGCCATCACCATCTTCATCAGAATCACAAACATCACCAAGCAGGTCACCGTCAAGGTCTTCTTGCCCTGCATTCTTGATGTTCGGACAGTTGTCTTGTTGGTCAACATAACCATCCTCATCCGTATCGAAATCGGAACATCCGTCGCCCTCAACATCGGTTTCTTCCGTCGAAATCCATCCAAGTGACCCTTTTGGGCACAAGTCAAGATGATCGAAGACGGTATCGTCATCATCATCAAAATCCTCATCGTAATCTCTGCATCCATCGCTGTCAAAATCTGTTTGAGACGTACTTGTCCAACCTAAAACTCCGATTGGACAAACATCAAGATCGTCAGCAATGCCATCATTGTCGTCATCATCATCACAAACATCGCCGAACATATCAGAATCGAGGTTCTCTTGCCCGACGTTGGATACACGCGGGCAATTGTCGATACCATCGAGGATTCCATCGTAATCAAGATCGGTCTCATAATTCCATACACCTCCGTCTAGACCACCATACTCGGTGATTGAATGATTGCCAAACATTCCAGGCCCTTCGAACGAAAACACGACGATTGATGCGCCCGAAGAAGTTGGTGCCAAGTGGTTGACCTGATCCCTCCCTTCGCTTCCAGCTCCTACTGCCCATAACCACGATTCAGTCGAATCGAACTCTGCGAGGAAAACATCCGACCCGAGGAATGTCGTATCTTCATCGTAATCCGCAAGGACAAATTCACCAAGCGTCATTTGATTGGTCATTGTTCCAGCAAAAACTATGGAACCTGATGCAGTTTGATAGGCCGAATGGAATGCCTCATAACCGACACCTTGCTCAACATCGAGTGATTCCCATCCTCCATCAGAACCTACATTTGCTCGAAATGCATCCCATCCAGATGTCGATTCACTGTAAAGTGAACCAAATGTCGCATTCCCTTGAATGGAACCAAACACCTGAACGCCTCCAGCTGTGTTGGAAACACAGCCGTGAGCAAAGTCATCCGACTCCCCGCCGGAATGCTCAGCCCACTGCCAACCAGACTGGTTATAATTTATCACAAGCATATCAAAACCGCCACGTGAGGTAAACGAACCGACGAGTGGAACCAATACTGAATCAATAAATGTGATAGCGAGAAAAGTTTCACCTTGACTGCTATCGCACAGGCCTCCTGTGGGAATGATTTCACCCCCAGAGGATACGATGAAACTGTTCAGGTAATAGCCAGTTTCACTAAAAATTGTCATAGTTAGGCTCGGCCCTGCCCCACTGGAAATAGGCTCAGATTGATTGATCTCAAGGTTCCCTTCAAAAATAAAGCCAAGATGTATCTTATCCATCTCATCAACATGAATATCGACAAACTGGGTCACATACTGGTTCCCAATTGAAATCGCCCAAACCCATCCTGTCTGGAAATTGTACCGAGCAAGAAATATGTTACCTTCATCCCAGTTTGATTCTTTTTCCAATGCAGGCAGTGATTCAAGTGGTAAATCGCACTGCTGACCAACTGTATCCATACAGTACGTACCTGCGACAACGAGATCACCATCGCTCAGCAAAGCAAGACCGTTGACGGAATCTTGACCAATACTTCCGAGAGCAAGACTCCAATTCCACTCATTTGTTTCGTTCGATAAGGCTAGAAATCCATCAGCGTCGTTCGACTCAAAACCCACATTTTCATGCAAATCATCCCCTATTACAATCGGTGGTTGGAAACTGCCTGCGACAATGTTGGAGTTATTCGCCAATGAAACAACAGAATGGATCGTATCCTGACCCGATGTTCCAAGACTTTCCACCCATCCGAGTGCTTCCGAATCATTCGAGGAGGTCATGTCCATTGATTCGAGGGACAGTACGTGCATTTGCGTCATTGGTGTCACTGCTAAAATGAGCGCAAGAGTGACAACAAGACTGCGAATCATAATTCACACAAGCACAACCTCTTCTTCAAAGTGTTGTGTTCCTGAACAATCAACGAAATGTGACGATTGGTTCAAAGACGGTCGATTGTAAGAACCAATCATGACAGAACGTCGTCATCCAAAGCGCAGTGGCAAAGGGCGACAACGTCAGCGTCGTCGATACGGTGGACCACGTAAGGCAAATTTGATTGAACAATCGAAGAAAGAACTTGTTGAATACAATCAGCGAGCCAAATTACGGTTTGATTATGAGCAAACTGGAGTTCAACCAATTGGCCTTCCCGATCACCCAGAAGAAGTGAAATCGTTTTCATTCGATTGGAAATGCAATCCTGTCTTGCTTGCAGATGAAGAGAAAATGGCTTCATTTGTCGTTCGAAGAGGAGAATTTGGTTGGCTGGATGACGACCGTGTGGAGGAAATTGCAACGTTTGCTGATTCTCTGACCATCTCTGCAGACCAAGCACTATCTCTTCGTTCTGCCCTGCTTCAACAAAAAACAGTTTTCGGGCACCACGCAATGCGGAATCGCGGACGGCAAATTCATCGTGATTACAAACAAGGGATGGGCGTCGTTGAACTGTCGAAAAAATACGACTTTCCTCCAATGAATATTTTTCGTCAAATCCTCTCTGAGAAAGGATGGTCGAAATCGAAAATCAAAGAGTCGGTTCGTGCACCTTCTCGTTTTTCTGAACGAGAACGCAAGGAGTTCGAATCGGCCGAAGAGGCCGATCGGGTTTCAAATGTCGATCAAAGCGAAACGCACCTTCGTGCCGATGTCTTTGAAACGATTCTCGCTGATTGGTTCGAAGAGCAAGGTGTTCGTCTTCGCCGTCAACCCGAACTTGTTCGTGAACAATCAAAGGAAATTGGTGGACCAAAATTGACGCCTGATATTTTGTTCCTCGATCATGTTGAAATTAATGGCGAACCCGTTGCATGGATTGATGCTAAGCATTTCTATGGTGCCGACGTTGGTTTTCAGCGAAAGAAAATGCAGAAACAAATGATGCGATACATCAACGAGTGGGGCAGTGGAGCAATTGTCTTCCGTCATGGCTTTTCAGAGAACCTGTACATGGCTGGTGTCACGATGTTGGATGCAAGTCCTCTGGACTTATCCGAATTGCACGACAAAACCTAGACGTTACGTTGAGGTGCAATTTCCGATTGAATTGAATCCAAACCTTTTGATTGAAGATGTTCGGATAATCGGTTCAAATCCTCGTTATAAAGCGGTTGATTTGCCTTCAAAGGCAGCAAGATGCACGATGTTCCAAGCATGCACAACCTAGCTCGGACTTGTGCTTGGAGGTTGAGCTCATTGATGACGGACTGAACCGTTTCGAGCATGGACGTTCGCGATGGTTCATCGAGCATTTTTGATGAACGGCCGAAGGTTTGTGCTTCTTGAAGCAATTCATCCCAAATGGACGAGTCCCATGTTTTTTTGGCCAGACGGTCAACTGCTTCGTCTCCCGCTCGAGTGATGGTGGTTTTCCAACTCGGATCGTCGATGTACTCTGAGGTGTGCTTGGAAGCGTTGGATTGCCAGACGAGGAGCACGTTTGATTCAAGGGAGAAACTTCGTGCTACGCCGGGAGAAGGTGGCGCCCCTGGATGAGTTCGTAATTCAACCCCTCCAACATACAAACCGAGAACGTCTCCTAGCCCTCCTGAATATCTCCGTTCAATGTGATGAGCAGCACGGAAATATTGTGCCTCCGTACCTTTTTTGCTCATTTCAAAACAGGCAAGAGCCAGTGCTGACAGGCCTGCCGCCGACATACCAAAACCTTGGCTTAGTGGTAATTCAATATCGATGATGATGGAATAATTTGTGTCAAACGGAAGAAGACGGGATTGCCTGAGTTCGTCCACAAGAGCACCATACATTTCCTGATGAATTTCGGACTCAGAATCAACGGCTCGAATTTCAAGGTCGATCTCGCCTTTTGATTTTATTTCTGGAATGTCCTGTTCCCATCCTGCCATTTGTTGGCCTTTAACCACGGCTTCCGTGCGGCCTCGTTCCTGAATCGTAACCTGAACGCCTTTCTGAAGACAAAGTCCTGCGCCTCGACTGCCTTGGTTGCGCGGAAGAAGGGCATCATCGTGAATGGAGAACAGTAAGGTGATGTGGCCACCAACTCGAACCGTCGCCATGCATAACCCATCTCATCGAGAATCATCAAGATGGCGGAACAAACGATGCTATCAAGCAAAGGCTCGGCCGAGGTCTTCACCAAGGTTGGTGAAGCGGGACTTCAATTCCTCGATTGCAGCGTTAAACACTGCTTCGGGAGCAAGAGAGCCATCGGTTTCGTAAGAGAAAACGAAACTTCCCTCAACCTTGTTGAGAACGATGGCATCGTCGAAGTCCGCATCACGGCCTGTACCGTTGCCAACTTGATGCAATGCTTTCTCAAGGTCAAGTACGGTTGAAACATCACTGCACTTCTTGTTTGTGAAAAGTTTTGCATCAATTGGTCGTCCATCGCTTGTCTTAAGATCGAGATTGAACAGTACTGAAGCCTTCTTTGGTTTCTTTAATTCAGCCTCGTAAAGAGGTTGGAACGTGACAGCAGATGCTGCGGACCACTTTGCGTGGTCTCGACCACGTCCGAGTGTTGCAAATGCAATGAATTCAAGGAACTGACCTTGTGCGAGATAGGTAATCGGGATGGATTGCATCTCTTCGCTAATATCGAAAACTGGGTCTGAGACGTTTGTCAAATCACCTGCTCGAACAACTCGAAACGGTTCATCACTGTCTGAAGATGGGCCTTGTACATTGAGTGTGTACAAGACTTGGCACATTGGGCACCCCTTGTCATCTTCTGCAAGGTCCATGCAGTTTTCACAAGCATCCGGGAAAACCATGCCTTCGTCCGGTTGTGTAGGAATTGGAACCATAGCCAGTCGGTGCGCGATAACTTCGTCCGGAAGTGCGTTAACGGATTCAAAAATCTCGCCACGATTGTTGTCTTGATTGACCCCGAGTGTGAACATGACTTTGCTGATGGCCATCTTTGGCACATCGGCCATGATGGCACGTCGCAGTGCGTTTACTTGAGATGCATCAACGTCCTCAATGAGGATCTTCATTCTGTTTCCTTTTGGATAACCGTCAACAACGCTTGCTTTCATGTTTCTTCCTCCCAATCAGACACGTCGTCCACGTCGTCCACCCTTTTTCTTGGTGCCGTCGTGTGCGATTGGTGTAACATCCTCGATTCGAGTGATGGTCATACCTGCACGTGTCAGTGCTCGAATAGCTGCTTGTGCCCCGGGTCCAGTGTTGTTGGATTTGTTTCCTCCAGGTGCACGGTATTTGATGATTAATTGAGAGAATTCCTTGTCCTTGAGCATGTCAGCAAGGCGTTCTGCGGCACGAGTCGCAGCGAATTGCCCACCACTGTCCTTGGAGGACTTGACAACCTGTCCACCGGAACAGGTCCCAATGGTTTCAGCACCGGTCAAATCGGTTGCTGTCATGAGGATGTTGTTGTAGGAAGAAAAGATGTTGACGATGGCTCGACGGGTCATCAGGCCTCACCTCCATCTTCTGCACTTGGTGCTGCTTCGGCAGCTTCATTGACTTCATCAGCAAACGGCTTGGTTGCTTCAGGGTCAACCTCTTCTTCATCGGCTGCATATTCTGCCATCTCGCGTCGTCCATCAATGGCCTTGCGAATGTCGTGCTCTGGATTGTTCAAATCACTGGAAGGATGGTACTGAATGATTTCTTCTTCATCACGGTTGACCGGATAGGAAGGAATCGTCACCTTTTGATCGCCGATGCAAATGTGACCGTGGGTCACAAGTTGACGTGCTTGCTTGAGTGAGCAAGCAAGACCCTTGTAGTAGACCTGGGCTTGGAGTCTTCGGTTGAGAATGTCCTCAGCATTCAACGAAAGAATGTCGTCAAGGGTTGCTTCCTTTGTGATGAGGCCCTTGTGATGGAGAGAACGAAGCAAGTCGTTCATCTCACGCTGACCATGCCCTTCCGTTGTATCCATTATACCGATGAGACGCATAGCTTGGCGTCGATGGCGACGAAGTTGGGACTTTGCCTTCCAAATTTCCCGCATGTTTTTCAGGCCATGGTTGGCTTGGATAAGATGCTCTTCTTCGATTCGTGCCTTCTTCCAAGGATGAGGAGGCGTGTCGAACTTTGGTCTGGAAAACTTTGGCTCACCCATACTTCATCACCCTCATTGTTTTCGGCTTACACCGAGTGTTAGGCCACCACGGCCATTGCTACGTCCACGTTGCCCACGAACCTTGTTGCCGCTTGCGTGACGAACACCACGGTAGCACTTCATGGTTCGAAGACGGTTGACATCTTCTTCGAGTGTGAGTTTAACTTCTTGTCCTGTCAAGTGAATGTCGTTGCCGGTTTCGATATCGGCTGCACGGTTCACCATCCAATACGGAACATTGTTGACGTAATCTTCGATTGCAAGACGGAGTGTTTCTTGCTGCTCAGGACTGAGGTGGCCAGCCATTCGAGCAGGATCGAATCCAGTCGTCTTACAGATTTGAATAGCGCTTCGTACGCCGATTCCTTTGACCGATGTCAGTGCGGAAGAGAGCGGTTTGAGACCGTCCATGTCCGTATCTGCCATTCGGAGAATGTACGAAAAATCGTCGCCGAGTTCCTCTTCTTTTCCTTTAGCCATTCTTGTCCACCTTACGTTGCGACATGATGTCGAGCAAGTTTCCGACCAACCTCCCCTATATCAAGACCGCGATGCAGGGGTCCGATTTCAGGGGTCAGAATTCTGCGGATATTGGACGCATAAAAGCAGATGATTTGAACTTGTATGTCGTGTCAGAAACGCTTTCCTGCGGCCTTGTCTTCTCCGAAGTTGCCGATCGATGTTTCCCTGCAAACGTGGTTGGAGTTCAGCATCGACCCCACATCGAATCGTTAACGCCGAAATATCATTCTCAACAGCGGTTGCAACAATGGCGTCGATGTTTGCTTCATCAAGAGGCAGGTCGAGAATGTCAACCACTCGACCAGATGCTACAACAAAGGGATGAGTCTTGTCTTTGATCGGCCCGTTGTGATGAATACGCGGTCGTCGTGGGGAAGATTCTGCCCAGCGAATCTCAGCAGCATGGCTCAGTTGCTGGCTCAACCACGCATCAACCAATCCACTCTCAACCAAGGCTGCATCGAGGATTGTTACCCATTCATTTCTTCGAGCAGATTGAAGCGGTTGCCGTTCATGTTGAGAAATCTCATTTTGCTCAATGATGGTATCGTTTCCACCGAATGTTCGCGAAAGACGAACAAAGCGCTTGCGAACTTCTTGTTCTGCCACACCACCAATCCAAAGCTCGAGTCGATCAACTCGCCCACCGCCCCGAGACATCCAAGTCCATGTTTTCCGAATGTTCGGCCAAAATGAATCAACAATTTTTTCGACACCATCGCGAAGTTCTTGGGTTAATCTTGGGGAGAGATCGAGGACGATGCAAGGCCCATCCGCCGTTGATGCAAGATACGGCTTCCATGCTTCAAACACGCTTGTGAGATTGGGTTGCATTTCATCAAGACCATGCGTACGAGAATTCCGTGGGCGGGCTGGATCGAGCATCAACAAAGCGACGCTGTTCCGTTCGAGGCCTGCAAGGGAAGCAATGTCTTCACTCGAAGTTCCATCGCCTGAAATCACGAGCGAACGACGATGCCATCCTTGATTGAAGGTTGAGAATCGATTCGCAATTGTGTTGAGATTCAGACAACTTGCCACAGCTCTGTCACGATCAAGCTCGATGCCGAGTGCAGGCCGCTTCAGCCGAGAGGCATAGGCTGCAAGTTGAATTCCCGAACCACAAGCGCAATCCAACACTGCTCCACTTGGGAGGTCGAACTGTGCGATGTAATCAGCACGAGTCATCGCAACTTGCCAAGGCGTTGCCAGTGGTTTTCCGTGGCTTGCGTGATAGAATGAGAGTTCCTTCAACGATGCATCAGGCACGGATTGACCTGCTGCAGTCTGTTCAGAAGGCACCAACAATTCCAATCGATCCACCTACTGAGCGATATCCGACCGTGTGAGGATGCTCTCGAAAGGAATGCCTGCTTTCGCAAACGCTTCCACTCCACCCTCTTCGCGGTCAAGGATGCTGATGACAGCAAGAACCTCACACGTTGTTGTTTCCCGTATGCGTTCAACCGCCTGAATCGATGACCCTCCGGTTGTTGTTACGTCTTCGAGAACAACAATACGGCCTCCATCAGCAAGTGATGAACCTTCGATTCCAGGTGGATTGTTTGTTTTGCGACCACCGCGTCCCTTTGGTGATTTCCTGACCATGAAACCCTTGCGGTGAGTGGATTCCGAGCCTGTAATGACAATGGCCGTTAATGGAACTGCCCCCAGTTCAAGCCCGCCAACAAAGTCTGGGTTGAGTGCATCCAAACGTTTGTTGAACAGGTAAGCGAGAAGTTTCGAGGATTCCGTATCCATCATGACCGGCTTCATATCGAAGAACCAGCGAGACTGCCGGCCAGATGCCAGGGTAAAGGCGTCATCGGAACCTCCATCCAAGAAAGCAAGTTCCCGCACCCGTTCCACCAATCTGTTCCATTCGGGAAGAGTCCTCAAGGACGAATCAACGCTCATGCTTGGATGGTGTGGAATCCAATGCATGAATGTTGGGCTCAAAACAAGGATGCTGGTTCGCCGATTGCATCATAAAGTCTCGACCGTAACCTTCGATTGGGGGTCGGTTTTGGTGGCGAAAGAAACAGCAACGAACGAACTTGACCCGCTTCTTGGCGTCGATCTTGCTCGGCTCGAAGGAGAAATGGAAAGGTATCAGACGATCTTGGATGATCGCACAGACCACGCCTACAAAGTGGCTGAACAAGCTCGAAAACTTGGCCTTGACCCAAAACCGTTCGTCGAAATACCTCGGGCGAACGATTTGGCTGGTCGCACAGAGAAATTGCTCATCGAACACCTCGAATCGTACCCTGTTGCAGATGACATACGCGCCATGCTTGCTGAGCACGACCGTGAAACAACCTCGATTATGATGGCACAACGCGTTGCTAAGGGGTTCAGGGAGAAGGGTTATGACATGGTCAAATCGATTGATGTTGGACTGAGAGTTGGTCTTGCCATTCTCACCGAAGCCGTTCTTGTTGCTCCACTCGAAGGAATTAGCGAAGTTCGATTGTTGAACAATGTTGACGGTTCTGCTTTCGTATCGGTTCATTTTGCTGGACCCATTCGAGCAGCAGGAGGTACGGCTCAGGCCCTTGCAGTCCTTATTGCGGACATGATTCGACGCGAACTGAAAGTTGGACCCTACATCCCCAGCGATGGAGAAGTCGAGCGAGTCAAGGAAGAATTTGGTTTGTATCGGGGGAACCTGCAATACCGCCCGTCGCCTGCAGAAATTGAGGAAATTGTACGAGCTTGCCCTGTTATGATCAACGGTGAGTCAACCGAATCGATTGAATGTGCAGGTTATGGACGCGTACGCAACATCGATGAAGCGAGAATTCGAGGTGGTGTTCTTCTTGTTATTGGAGAAGGAATGTGCCTCAAAGCCCCGAAGATTCAGAAACATACCGAACGCTTGAAGGTTCCTGGTTGGGATTTCATCTCGAAGTTCGCATCCAAAGGGGAGGAAGACAATGGCGGAGCGGACAAAAACGAATTCAAGAGTCGTCGAGTCGCTCCGATTGACAAATTCATGAAAGACATCATTGCGGGACGGCCCATTTTTGGAGGCCCTCAGCAACCGGGTGGTTTCCGGTTACGTTACGGCCGAGGTCGTCCTTCGGGGCTTGCTGCCGCTTCACTCAATCCTGCTTCGATGCTTGTTTTGGACGATTTCATCACCATTGGAACGCAGATGAAAATCGAACGTCCGGGTAAGGCGTGTGCTGTAACCCCAAGCAACGATTCTGAAGGGCCTTGGGTGGTTCTCTCTTCTGGACAATTTTTACGAATCGATGAAGCGAACAAGCTCCGGAAGATTCGACATGATATTCGTTCAATTTGGGACAATGGAGAGATTGTCATCGGTTATGGGGAATTCATGGAGAACAACAAGAACCTGGTTCCTGCAGGTTATACGAGCGATTGGTGGGCCAGTGATCTCATCGACGCATTAGCAACGCCGGATGATGTTGCTGCATTCGCATCGATTTGCAAGAATCTTGAACCTCATCCAAAAGGTGTTCCGGGTGCGACCGATGTTGAAGATGGGTTTGCACACTTCCACACTCGGCGGAAATGGCACCGCTATTTATCCAGACTGACCCTGAGTTGGGAGCAGGCTTCCAGCATTGCAGAGCGGTGGCGGACTGCACTTCCACCACCGCACAATCCTTGGTTCCTTGACCTACCCATTGAATGGGTCCCTTCATTGTTGGATGCATTGAAACTCGGTGAAGTTGAATCGCCCGTTGAACTTGATATGGAGGTGAATCACCCGTACAATGAGCCATCATGGCTGCGGTTCAAGGGAGCCGCAAAAGGATGGGACGCTTCGGTTATGGACAAGTTGCAACCAGAGCACATACCACCTCTCGATGAAATCCAAACCATCGGCCTCGATTTTAGACCCGAGGAGCCCATTTTTGAGGAATGGTTGCCTGAAGGTTGGACCTTTATGCAGCATGGTTTGCTCAAAGGCGCCTTGTTGCTTCTCGGCGTTTCGCATCATCATGATGGAGACGACATTGTTGCAACTTGCGGTTGGCAAGCGATGATCAACGGATTGGGATACAGTGTTCGAGACAACAGCCTTCATCAGCGTATTGATTTGAAAACCCTCATTGATCAACGTATCATTGAACTACGGAATTGCAACGATGTGCTCAAGGAGGAAGGAATCCGATTGAATGAACTCAAGAAGCACCGCTCGACGGTTCGGATTGCTGCAGAGACAGAAGCAAGACAGCAAGGACTCGGAATCACTGAAACCGACCAAGTTGGAAAAAAAGCAGCTGCATCTGTAGAAGACCCGGGGCCAAAAGATGTCGCTCAGTACTCGGCCTCGTTGAAGATTCATGACAATCATCTCGTCGATGGCATCGTGCCATTAATTCGAGAAACTTCTCCGCTTCGTTGGGAACATGCCGCTCCACAGCGAGTTGGGTGCCGAATGGGTCGGCCTGAGAAGTCCGCGCCGCGTGAAATGTCGCCTCGCTCGCACATGTTGTTTCCAATCGCTCTCGAAGGTGGAAATCAACGTCTCATTTCCAATGCGGTTGGAAAACGAACGATTCGCGTTCAAATGGGCAAGCGAATTTGTTCAAAATGCGGCAAAGAATCGCCATTTATTCAATGCCATCATCGTGTTGTCGACGATGCTGGGATTCCAAAAATCGGTGAAACGTGTGGTGGCCGCACCGATATGAGAGCGTCATCCGGAAACAGTCGGCGGCGGGGCGAAATGCAGAGCGTTCCAATCGAATCCATCCTCGAGGATGCTCAACTTCGAATTGGGATGGGGCGGTTGCCTCAACAAGTCAAATGCGTCAAGGAACTGAAAAGTCGAAATCAAACGCCTGAACCCATCGAAAAAGGACTTCTTCGCGCAAAGTATGACCTTCCTGTTTTCCGTGATGGAACCGTTCGCTTCGACATGAGCGATGTCCCAGTAACGCATTTCACGGCGAAAGAGATCGATGTTGACTGGAAACGGTTGCATGCACTCGGCTATACGCACGACTGGGAAGGAAACCCGTTGGAAAGCGATGAGCAAATGCTGGAATTGTTTCCTCAAGATTTTATTGTAGCAAAAAATGCTGCTGATTATTTTGTCCGTACCGCACAATTTGTTGATGAATTGCTGGTGAAATTTTACGGTTTGGAACCCTATTACAACGCAACGAACAAAGACGATCTAATCGGGGAACTCATCTGCGCATTGGCTCCGCACACGTCCGGAGGCGTACTTTCTCGAATCATCGGTTGGGCTGACTGTTCCGGCGGTTATGCCCACCCACTGTTCCATGCCGCAAAGCGAAGGAACTGCGATGGAGATGAAGATGCGATTATGCTGCTTATGGACGGATTGTTGAATTTCAGCCGTGAAATTCTTCCAGCAAATCGTGGAGGCCAAATGGACGCTCCTCTTGTTCTGACGACTCGATTAAACCCGACTGAAATTGACAAAGAAGCGCTCAATGTGGATGCTGCATGGTTCTATCGTCGTCAATTCTATGAGGCAACATTGCACCAACCGCATCCGAAAGAAATTGCTGATTCGATGGATTTCGTTGAGCGAAGACTGGGGTCGGTTGCAGCTGTACGTGGATACGGATTTACGCATGATTGCAATCGCATCGATGAAGGTCCTGAGCTCTCAGCGTACAAGACGCTTGCGACCATGATTGACAAGATGAATGGGCAGCTGAACCTCTGTCAACGATTGCGAGCGATCGATGCGCGAACGGTTGCATCATCGGTCATACGATCGCACTTCCTGCCGGATCTCCGTGGGAATCTTAATGCCTATGGGCGGCAAAAAGTTCGTTGTCTCAAATGTGGCCACTCGTATCGGCGGATGCCACTTGCAGGCCATTGCATTCAGCCACAGAAAGCATCGGGTCGAGGGTTATCCGCTCATGGTGTGGCTCGAAATGAAGGAGGCTTGTGCAGTGGCCGCCTTGCATTAACCGTCTCTGAAGGAGCCGTTCGCAAATACATCGAAGTAACGAAGCACGTTATGGACACATACGGTGTCGATACGTACACGCGACAGAACATGGAGTGGCTTGCAGGAAGTGTCGAATCGTTGTTCAACAACGACCGAGCCCGTCAGATGTCGTTAACGGATTTCTTGTGATTACAACGAAATCGGATCTCGCCATGGTGAGTCATGGTCTGCATCATGTCCATCAACTTCAGGCATGCCGATTCGGGATTTCCTGAACTCTTTGGGCTTGTTCTCAGTGGCTTGGTTTTGTTCAATTCGCTTTGCAATGAGCGTCCGAACAGCCGATTCTCCGAAGGCGAGAACGACCAAGAGCACGGAAAGAACCACGTGACCGAGAGTTGCCAGCGGTGCAAATGGAGCAACATCGAGATGTTGAATTGCGACGACATTCTCATCGACGGTTGTTTCGAGTGTGTATTCACCAGGGGGTAATTCAGCTTCCAATGTGACGACTTCGTTGGTTGAACCTGCCCAATTGAGAACAACATTGTCAGAAGCGTCCACCAATTTCCACGAGGCATTTGCAATACGATTTGGATCATCGCTATGCAGAAATTCGGTGGTTATCGAGATCGGCAATTCAGCGTTGCTTCCAAAAACTGCTTGAAGAGACACCCGGCGCTCGGGTTCAAATTCAAACCCTTGGTCATTGAGTTGTTGCGAAGCCTCGTTTGAGGCCACATTGGACCAGATAATGTTGATGAGAAGGAGGGCAACAAGCCACAGCGCAAGATTCAGAACCTTCTTGCGTTCCATAACCATCTAACCTTTGAGTTCCTTTAAGAGGTGATGTTCAACGCCTAAACGGCGCATGGATTCTTCCATCCAAGCTAATTTCTGCTTTTTTCGCTCGGAGTCTGTGTTTCCAGACCACGGTCCGACAACGTCTGTCCTGAATCCTATGCATTCAACATCATCGAGGGATCGTCCAAGAGCTTGTATGAAACAAAGTGCTCGGTCTCCGTCGGTAAATCCGCCCGGATTGACCAATCCTTCGTACGTTGCCGTCGATTGGTGCGTGAGTGTTAGCGGCGGTTGTGCCTCAAACAACGCCCAAGCGGATACCAATTGTTTCCAAATGTCCGCATTATCGCCATGCGCATGCAGGACGATGTGAACACCAAACCTTGCAGCACGCTCAAGATGTTCAGCTCCATCACCATCACTCACGACACAAAGAACCCGAGAAAGGTCATCGATTGCACCCACTGCACCATCTGCAGCAACGAACATTGCCCCGGGATATTGAGACGTTTGAATCGGCTCGCTGGCTGCTCCAACAACCACCAACCGTTCAGTTGAACAAATCGCTCGTTGGAGTTGTTTCAAGAACATTGTTCGAGCTTCAATCGACCAGGATTCTTGACCAAATGGGAGTGGCTCTGAGAAGTGTTTTTCCATTTCATGCGCAGATAAATCATCTGCATTCAACGACCATCCAAACGCCTTACGAACCTCTCCTTGCAAGGCAAGAAGGTTGTTCGGAACAAGATTGAGCACGGTTACCCCAATCGAAGAGCCTTCAAGAAAGGTATGGGTTGTCAAGTTCATATGATATCGTGTTTGTTCATTGATTGTGCCGAGGCCAACCCATCAACCATCCATTACCGATGAGATTACGCTTGCGCGTTATCCATTCCTACCTCAAGCAAGTGGTTGGATTCAACAGATGGCTGCAAAGCACAACATCACACTCGACGATTTGCTTGAAGGGTCACTGATGGAGCCAGCGCGGAAACGAGCCCGTATCCGCCTTGTTGACAGTGTTCAATCCAAAGAAGGCGTCGAATTGAGTGGCGGAGATATACACACAGAGGAAGGCCGGCTCATCGAAGCCTTCTCGTTTTACTACGCTCGTCTTGTCATCTGCGCTTCAGAGGATGAACGTTTGCTGGCTCGTTGGGCACAAGCCGAGGCTGCACGAGCCGAGCATCTCTTGATCCGTGATCAGCAGAATTTGTTGAGCATTGCCAACACGTACATCTCTGTCCTTGAGCAAAACAAAGTTGGGCAGGCTGCTCATCGAGGAAGCATCGGAACGGACATTCAATCGCTACGACAATCGCAAGATGGATTGGAGTGGAAGCTTTCTCTTGCTGATTTTATTGAAGTCTGCCCTCGCATCACCGGCAACCGCTGGCGTCTACCAAATTGTGATGTTGATGCTGGTATGGTCCGGTTGCACAACGAACAGAAATATTCGTCAACAGCAAAACTCGCTCGTCTTCTGAGGGAACACATCAAATCCGATGTCGAGCAAGAGGGGATTCAGAAAATGGCAGAAGTGACCACAGACCTCGCTGTTCGACTTGCTGAACCTGTTGGCATGGTTCGAAATCTTCTCGCACAAAAGACGAGCGATGCCATTGCACTTGTCGGTGCTGAGGAAGACGATTGGCCACCGTGCATGCGAAAAGCCGTTGCAGAACTCTCTGCTGGCGTTAACGTCAACCATTTTGGTCGACTCTTCCTTGCATCCATGGCTTCAACGCTTGCCTTACCGCAAGAAGCATGTGTCGATTTCTTTCGAGGAGCACCTGATTTTGATGAGGGGACGACAACCTACCAAGTCGGCCACGTTTACCAACATGGATACACGCCTTCGGGATGTGGGAAACTCAAAGTCAACCACAACTGTCCCGTCCTGCCGGGCGATGACCGACTTTGCGACCAGCCTTGGCTTGATCATCCGCTCAAGTACATACGAGCCACGCAACGGAGAAAACAACGTCAGAAACAGGTTGAATCGCAACCAGAAAAGGTGGAAGAACCTCCAAACGAAGCAAGAGTTTGAAGTGGAGGAGTGTCTAGCATACATGAGGCAGCCCGATGGGACGAGTACTTGTTTTGACCGTTGACCGAGACAACGATCTTGGAATCAAAACGTCAATCCGCGGCCCAGTTGTCGGTCGACGCCAAGTCTTGACTGCTGCGCTCAAACTCGGAATTGCTGACCCTGAAGAAAGCGATACAAACGCTATTCTAGGCGCTCTTGCACAACACGATGCACTGCTCGAAACCGGTGCTGATGAGGATGAGGTGGAAGTTGCAATCCTTACGGGCGATGAAAAAGTCGGCGTACGGTCCGATCGTGCAATTTCTGCTCAACTCGAAGAAGTTGTTTCCGCATACCAGCCCGATGAAGCCATCCTCATCACAGATGGAGCTGAGGATGAGGCCGTTCTCCCAATCATTCAATCCCAGGTACGAATAGACCACGTCGAGAAAATCATCGTTAAACAATCAAAAGGCATTGAAGGGACATACTACTACATCGTGAAAGCCTTGGAAGACCCGAAATGGAGGGCTCGATTCATGATTCCGTTTGGCCTTGTTTTGGCTATTTTTGGCCTCGGCATTATGCTTCCGAATGAAATTGGAGGCATTGTTATTGGGGGACTTCCGCTCCTGCTTGGGCTGTTCATCTTTGCCAAAGGGGCTGGAATTGAAACAACCGTCAATCGTGTTATCCAAGAGATGCGTGAAAACGCCGACGCTGCGATGTTCTCCTCGCTGTTATGGACCGCTACGGTCTTTAGCGCAATCTTTGCAGGTGCTGAAGGATGGCAAACGTTCGATGATCTTGTCGATACAGAATCCAAATCCGTTCTCTGGATGCAGGTTGCCAATTCATCGCTTGCATGGATCGTTATTGCTTTCCTGACATCAACCGCGGGCTTCATGTTGCTTCGACTTAAGCGGGGAAGTTTCTCAGGTTCACTGATCGTTTTGAGCATTTTTGGCATGGTCGTTTATTCCTTTGTCAACACCTCGCTGCACATTGCGATTGATATCCTTCAAGGAAATGCCTACGAATTTAACGTTCAGAACATTATGGATACCCTCGCTGTTCCATTCGGATGGATTGCAGTCCTCTGGGTGACCATCACCGTGCTCAAGGGACTGCGCCAGAAGCAAGCCCAATCCGAACGGTATTGGGGCATTTGAACTGACGTAAGACCAGCACAGTCTTCCTTAAACCTCAAATTACGGAGAGCCTACGCTCGTCCATGAGTTCAATCCCACCACAAGATTTGCAGCGATTGGCCAGCCTGCAAGGGTACGATTTGACACTTGAAATCGACGCGATGGCTCGGAAATATCTCATGAGTCCGGAACAGATTCTTGCCCTCGTTCGTGCAGCGGCCCAGCCGCAGCAGGCTTCGCAACAACCGTTCGAACCTGTTGCAAGCAAAACGGTCCCTCAACTCCCATCACAACCTCGTCATATCTCAATGGAAGGACTGCATTTCGATTATGATCCAACTGCTGGGGCAAAAGACAAGCGTGCACAAGTCGACCAAGCCATCATGTGTCCTGGCTGTGGCGTAGCACTCGGAATACCGAGCCGTCGGCCTATCAAGATCAAATGTCCTCAATGCCTTCATGAGGCAACATACAATTGATGAGTTGAGAACATGAATCTTGCAGATGTACCACGAATGTGGCCGTATGAACCATCAAATTCTCCTCTTCCATTACCGCCAAAACCAGTGGTCTTCACGCAACAACGACTTCATTGGTTCAATGCTGAAAAAATCGATGCAAAATCAATGTCACAAGATGAAATCAAATCCAGCGTGGCTGGATGGAAGACCGATTCTGGGATGACTGTCGATGCAATCCTTCAGCAAGAAGGAGCGGCCCTGATGCAAGAACGACGATTGATTCTCCTTTTGGGTGAACTTGCAAATCCATCCAGACTTTTCGATATCGATGCGGGGCCAATGCCAATTATCAACGTCCGAATCGATGATTTCTGTCGAACGTGGACCGATACGCTCGATCCTCGAATGATGAATCCTGGAGTTCATCATGTTACTGCTGCACGAACGCATGGTTGGTGGGAAGCAACACATCTTGGTTTTGCAACGATGCCCCAAATTCGCCAACTGATGGAACATCTTGGGGATGGATCGCGCGGAAAATGGAAACCAGGTAAACTTGCAGAAGGTCAATTGCACGTTTTGCATGATGCCACCCTTGCTCCGCCAACCATCGATGAGTTGGTATGGGATGGTGAAAGTGAACGTGTGGAAATTCAACGACCTGATTTCGATGGACCTGAACTTCCTCTGAATGAAGTCTTCACGCCCCTTCATACGCGTCAGGGATGCTACAATCATCGTGGACGACTGGCTCGATGTGTTCATCATCACCATCGTTCTTTTCACAACAACATCTACCGGAGAGGCTCAGCTCGACAATGGGATGATGTCATTTCAGTTCAAAAACGGTAAGAAAAGCCTCATGTGTCTCAAGCGCCTCGCTATGTTCAGAGGGATTTGATGATCATCGCACCCAGTGTCCTAACCGCCAATCTTGCAGCACTTGGTTCTGCGTGCGATGAAGCTGTTGAAGCGGGTCTTGATTGGCTGCATCTCGATGTTATGGATGGAAACTTTGTTCCGAACTTGACTTTTGGTCCACCCGTCATCAAGCAACTTCGAAAACATCTCGGAGATGGTCCAATTTTCGATGCCCATCTGATGGTTGAAAATGCTGAATCTATGTATCAGGATTACATCGATGCTGGTTGCAATCATTTGACCGTCCATGTTGAAGCCGTCAAGCACCTGCACCGTCTTCTTCACGCAATTCGAGAAGGAGGAGCAACGGCTGGCGTTGTTCTCAACCCAGGCACACCTGTCGAAGCTGCACTCGAAGTCCTTCCAGATGTTGACCTCGTTCTCATCATGAGTGTCAATCCTGGTTTTGGTGGTCAGTCGTTTATTCCAACGGTTGAATCGAAAATTCGTACTTTGAGAAAGGCCATTGACGAACAAGTCGCAGCAGGAGGACGCAACGTCCAATTGCAAATCGATGGTGGCGTCAAAGCCCACAACATCGCCATGTTACGGGAATGGGGTGTTACCAACGCAGTTGTTGGATCTGGGTTGTTCAATGCCAATGCTTCCGTTGCTGACAACTTGACAACGCTTCATCAAGCCCTCAATGCCTGAGTGATTTGATGAAGATTCTCTTGGTGACGCTGCTTCACCCACTTCCGACCAATGCAGCGAGAGGCACCTTTGTTGCGGATCATGCTCAATTGTTGCGAGAGATGGGTCATGATGTTCGCATCCTCAATCCACTTCCACGGCTGTTGAAATACATGGAACAGAGCCGATCGACCCTTACTGGTGTTGCAAAAGCACCGAAAAATTTCGAACACAACGATTTCCAAATCTATGCGCCTCGATACATCGCATACACCGACCATCCCTATCCATGGCTAACATCTCGAAGCATCAGAAACCGTCAACGCTCGATTGAAAAGTGGCTTGGAAAATGGCGTCCTGAACACATTCTTGCACACACGGTGTGGCCGGTTGGTGAACTTGCACGCTCGCTATCAAAACGCTGGAAGGTTCCATGGACAGGAGTCGTTCACGGTCATGATGTTGATGTCGGACTTTCGCATGCAACAACCGGGAAGAAAATCAAATCGCTAATGGAATCAGCGGATTCGATGGTGTTCGTTAGTGACGGATTACGAACCAGAGCAGAACAACACGGAGTACACATAAACAAAGCATACACCATTGCCTGTCACAGTGAAATGGATGATGAATGGGCACGTCCGATGAAGAAATGGAAAGGAAGATGGCGTCGAGAATCCATCGACATCTTATTCCCCGCAGATCCAAGACGTCCCGAAAAGAACCACTACCTTGCTCTTCAAACGGGAGAATTGCTTGAACAACGCGGATGGATTGTCGGGATGACAACACTCAAGCAGCAACCACGCAGCATTGTTTGGGATCGAATGATAGTTGCAGATGTTACCCTCATCACCTCACATCGTGAATCCGGACCACTGGTTGCTCGCGAATCGATTCTATGTGGAACACCAGTGGTTTCGACCAATGTTGGTGATGTTGCATCCTATCTTCCGAAAGAACTTGTCCTCGACAATCCGACGCCTGAAGGCTTAGCAGATGCATGTGAAGCGGCATTGCAAACCGATTGGCAAGCCTCTCCAGTCATTCTGCCTCAACGTACGTCTTCCCAGACGGTTGGTCAACAATGGTCCGCATTGCTTCAAGGCCTTGGGGAAGAAGAATGAACAGTCCAAGGCCTGTGAACGCCCAATAGGATTGTTGTGAAAGTGAAACACAGGTCACAACAACAAGCAAAAGTGTTGCACTCCATTGGATACCTCGTTGCATGAACGCTGAGAATCTTCGACTGAGAACAACCCCTCCCATCAGCATCACAAACGAAGAAGCGATCGAAGCATACGCGGCCATTTCAACTGCCAATCCAACACTTGACCTCGCACCCCAATTGATGAGAATCAATCCAAATGCGGTTGAAGATAGGACAACGATCAGAATCAAGGATGTAAAAAGCCAAGGCTTCTCACCGGCTTGCAATGCCGTGTACGAGGGTACTGAAAGGACGGTGCATGCCCAGCCGGCTAACAGAATCATGAACACATTCGTGGCTGACACCCCGAATGTACCATCAAAATATTCTGCTGGAAACCCGAGCGGAAGAAGAACCCACACAATGGCAGCACCGGCTAGCAAACCAATCGGAACAAGAGCGAAACAAATCGATTCGACTCGATCGAGGTGCTGATGGAACAACGAGGAATCGTTTCGTGAAGCACCGAGAACGGGAAGCAATGCAGCCCGCATCGCTTGAGGAATCAGCAATCCTGCCAACCAGGCAAGTTGAGCAACATGGAACAAAGCAACTTCATCATAGCCCAATTCACTCGCCAAGATGAACTTCTCAATTCGAATCACATAGGGCAAAACGCCGAGCGTGATCGCAAAAGGTAGCGCTGCAAGCAGGATACTCTTCTTGCTGATCCAATCCGTCCCCAATTCGGTTGAGTTCATTCGTTCATCGCTCATTCCACAGACGCGATATGCTCCTAGGAGTGCGACGAGAAGGCCAAGAATCGCTCCAGCGAGGAAAACAGTTGCATAAGCAAGAACATCCGTTGAACCCATCACAAAAAGGAGAGCATACCCGAAAGTCGTTGCAATGCGTTCAATCAGTTTTGTCAGTGATTCAAGTCGCGCATCTCCAGCTGCGCGCAACGCTGTTCGAGGGGCATAGGAAGCAATGTGAGCCAAAGCAATACCTGCCCCAATCAGCATCAGCGTGTCATGAACGCTCAGGTACAGTGTGATCGAGAGAGTCATTGGAACGAAAATAAGAACAGCAATGCCTTGCAAACGATAGATGCGCATCATTCCCGACCAAATGGCCGATGGTCGTCGGGGACCATCACGAGCAAGCAATGTTGGCAGTCCTAAGTCAAGAAGGAGAAACAGGGTTGCAAACAGATCGACAGCGATGACAAACAATCCGTACGATTCGGAAAGCAGTGCACGAGCAAGGAGCAATTGACCAACAAACGCCAGCAAAACAGCAACGACATCAGCAGATGCCAACCACACGCTATCGCGACCAAATGCAGGTCGTCGGTTCGTGGCGCTCATGGGCTCATCGAAACGATGAGGATGCATGAATCAATGGGTTCATGCATACTTTTGCCAATCGGTTCCGTTCCACCACATGGTTCCACCATCGGACATTCGTCGCCATGTGTAGCCATTTTCATCGGTCCATTGCTGAAGCACTTCCGGTAATTGAACCGCCGCTTGCGATGCTTGTGTTTGCTCGACTGCTTGCGCAGGTTGGGCCTCGACAACAGGTTGGGTCGCCTGGACTTGAGCTACAGGTTGCGCAGCTTGCGTTTGTGCGGGTTGAACTTGCTCAACTAGGACGGGTTGGAGTGGAGTGGATTGCTGAGGAGCGTACTGCGATGCATAGGTCTGTTGTACAGGTTGTTGCGTTTCGTAAGCATAGGTCGAAGTTGGTTGAGATACTGCAGCCAATCCGTCTTGTGTGAAGTCCTTCCCACCAACATCAGAAGACGATCGTCGTCCTCGAACGAAGAGTAGTCCACCGATAGCAGCAAGTGCAACAACGACACCAACAATGGTCAGAATCATGACAAGGTTGCCATCGTCTTCCTCGGCTTCGACCCCATCGCCCGTCGTCGTTGGATCGACTTCCGCTTGAGGTATGATCACCTTATCGATGATGTGGATGACACCATTCGAAGTAAGGACATCTGCTGTTGTAATGTTTGCACCATCGATGCCAGTAAGCAGTGACAGTGTTGCATTCTTTCCATTTGCCATCGTTAATGGCATGCCCTCAGTAATTTCCGTTGAGAGCAGCGTTCCTGGATAGACGTGATAAAGGAGGATATCGCTCAGTTGCTCTTTCCCTTCAGGTGTATCGTAGACGGAGAGATCAATTCCTGCATCGGTGAAGGCTTGGTCTGTCGGTGCAAATATGGTGAATTCGCCTTCACCTTGGAGTGTTTCAACCAGTTCTGCCTGAATCAACGCAGCGACGAGAGAAGTGTGAACACCCGTACAACTTGCTGTTCGTGTTGCATCGTTTGGTGCATCGGAAGGCGTAAGGACAGTATCGATAACGTGAATGATACCGTTGCTTGCTGCTACATCAGGAAGAGTGACTGTTGCGTTGTTCACAAGAACACTATCGCCTACCGTGAATGCAAGTGTTTGGCCATTTACGGCGGTTGTGGTCATACAATCGCTCAGAGCTGTTGATGGCACTTCGCCAGCAACAACGTGATACAGGAGAATGTCCGAAAGGATTGCCTTACCTTCGGGCGTATCCAATGATGCAAGATCAATTCCTGCATCAGCGAATGCTTGATCAGTTGGTGCAAAGACAGTGAATGGACCTTCACCTTGGAGCGTCTCAAGCAACTCTGCTTGAATGACAGCAGCAACAAGTGAGTCGTGAATGTCTGTGCATTGAGCAGTTCGTGGAATGTCGTTTGGTGTATCCGTTGGCATCAAGACCTTGTCAATGACGTGAATCACACCATTGCTCGTTGGTACATCTGGGGTTGTAACGGTAGCTCCGTTGACGGTTACTGTATCACCAACACCGAAAGAAAGGATGTTTCCGTTAACAGCGGTTGCAGTTCCACATTCTTCAACAGCGGAAGATGGTACTTCACTTCCAACAACGTGGTACAAAAGAATGTCCTGAAGCGCTGCCTTACCTTCGACTGTATCGAAAGATGCGAGATCGATTCCCGCATCACTAAACGCTTGGTCTGTTGGTGCAAAGACGGTGAACGGACCCTGGCCTTGGAGTGTCTCAAGCAACTCTGCTTGAACGACTGCGGCAACAAGTGAATCGTGCATTCCAGTACACTGGGCTGTACGGGGAATGTCGTTCGGCGTCGCTGTTGGCATCAACACTTTGTCGATAACGTGAATAATTCCATTGCTCGCTGGAACATCGGTTGCAGTAACATTCGCGTTGTTGACCATCACGGTTTCACCAACGCTGAAAGAAAGCGGATTCCCGTTAACAGCAGTCGCTGAAAGACAATCCGTTACAGCGGAGGCAGGAACCTCGCTATCGAGAACGTGGTAGAGCAGAATGTTTGACAGAGTTTGCTTACCTTCAGGGGTATCAAGTGCTGCTAGGTCGATGCCTGCATCAGCGAATGCTTGGTCGGTCGGAGCGAAAACAGTGAACGGTCCGTCTCCTTGAAGTGTTTCGAGTAAACCAGCCTGGACAACACTGGACACCAGAGAATTGTGGTTTCCAGTACATTGAGCAGTGCGTGGGATGTCGTTTGACGTATCGGTTGGTGAGAGCACCTTGTCAATCACATGAATCACACCATTGCTTGCAGGTACATCCGCAAGGGTCACATTCGCACCGTTCACCATAACGCCATCGTTGACAGTAAACGACAACGTCTGTCCGTTAACAGCATCCGCGTTCATACATTCTGTAACTGCCGAAGATGGAACGTTTCCTTCAACAACGTGGTAGAGCAAGATGTTGGATAAGGCCTGCTTGCCTTCTGGCGTATCGAGGGAAGCAAGATCGATTCCTGCATCAGCGAATGCTTGATCGGTTGGGGCGAACACCGTGAACGGACCGTCGCCCTGAAGCGTCTCGAGAAGTTCTGCTTGAATGACCGCAGCAACCAGCGAGTCGTGAATGTCTGTGCATTGAGCAGTTCGTGGAATGTCGTTTGGCGTATCCGTTGGCATCAAGACCTTGTCAATGACGTGGATGATTCCGTTGCTTGTCATCACGTCTGGTAGCGTGACATTGGCATCGTTGACCATGACTCCATTGTTGACGGTGAATGCCAGTGGTTGACCATTGACAGCATCTGCTGACATACACTCGGTCACATTGGCTGCTGGAACGTCACCAGAAACGACGTGGTAGAGGAGGATGTCGGACAACGTTTGCTTTCCTGTTGGCGTGTCAAGGGCAGCCAAATCGATTCCTGCATCAATGAAGGCTTGATCGGTCGGCGCAAAGATGGTGAACGGGCCTGGTCCTTGGAGCGTGGAAAGCAAATCAGCCTGAAGAACTCCAGCTACAAGTGAATCATGCTCCCCCGTACATTGTGCGGTTCGAGGAATATCTCGCGGAGTATCTGTCGGTGTCAGAACTTTGTCAATGACATGAATAATCCCATTGCTTGCAATGACATCGGTCAGCGTAATGTTCGCATCGTTCACCATCACCGAATCACCGACTGTAAAAGAGATTGGTTGTCCATTGGCAGCATCTGCAAGCATACAATCGGTAACGTTCATTGCTGGTACTTCGTCAGATACAACGTGATAAAGAAGAATGTCGGAAAGGGTCGCCTTTCCTGCTGGATTGTCAAGTGAAGCCAAATCGATTCCTGCATCCGCAAAGGCTTGATCGGTTGGTGCAAAGAGGGTAAACGGCCCTTCTGCTTGGAGCGTTGAGAGAAGATCTGCTTGGACGACTGCAGCAACCAACGATGTGTGCACACCTGTCGACTGGGCGATTCCTGGAATATCTGCAGGTGGCATCAGCAACTTGTCGATGACATGAATGACTCCGTTCGATGAAAATACGTCCGCCCCACTCACGAAGGCATCTCCAACGAAGACTTCCCCGTTTGTTACGGAGAACTTGATTTTGTCTCCACTCATCATTGTCGCCATCATACCGTCGCTGATGTCGGAAGCTGCGACAGTTCCTGAAATGACGTGATGAAGAAGAATGTTGGTCAACGTGTCATTCTTTTCCTGTGTGTCGAAATCGTTCAAATTAATTCCAGCATCGATGAAAGCTTGGTCGGTTGGTGCAAAAACTGTGAAAGGTCCTGAACCGGAGAGGGTTGACACAAGATTCACGTGGGCTAGTGCTGCAACAAGTTCGTTGTGAATGCCGGTTTCTTGGGCATTTGTTGGGATATCTTTCGATTGGTCAGCATGAACACTGAGTGGCAATGCAGATGCAATTAGGAGTGACAATACAAGATAGACGGCGGTTTTCTTCATATCTACTTTCTCAATTTTTGGAGGTTATAACTGAATGTTTTATTTCTAAAATAATAACATCTTTTTGAAATCGGAACCAATTTGTGGGGTTTTCAAATCCAATACTCCAAAAAAAAAGCAATCGAAACGTAAGCATCGCTGTCGAAAAATAGAGTCTACCACCCAATCTGTTATACACCAAGCCTTGGAGGGTAAATTACAGCCGTCATGGCATGGTGGAAGAATGAAGTATCAACTTAGGTGTCTGAAAACAAACGAACGAATCAACGACAACTACACACTTCACCATACGGACAACGCTCTTTTGCGTGCGGAATATGAGCAACCGTTCGAATTGAAAGAAGATGCAAAGGGTGTTTGGAAGTACATCTCATGGCTTCCAGTTTCGAAGCCAAACGCGTACGTTGCTGGAACCGTGACCTACAAAGCAGAAAAACTCGGTCAGGCATTAGGACTGACCAATCTCTGGGTTTCCTTCAATGGATATTGGCCAGAAAAGGGCGGCATGTGCCCGACTGGTAGTTTCAAAGATATGGAGGCGGTTCCAACCTTGCAACGTCTGCACGACCATAATGTGAAAGGATTGATTTGTGCAAGTGCTGGAAATACGGCTCGTGCCTTTTCTCACTTCTGTGGAATGGATGGAACGCCATTGATTGTTGTTGTTGGAAAAGATCACGCTGAGCGGTTATGGGCACGTCCTGAAAACAATGCTGAGAGCGTGCACTTGGTCGTTGTTGAAGACGGTGATTACTACGATGCCAAGACCGTTGCCAAAGGTATTGGCGCTCGACTTGAAGGCTGGCAAATGGAAGGAAGCGTTCACAACGTTGCTCGAAGAGATGGCATCGGAAGCATCATGGTCGATGCTGCCTTTAGCATCGGCCAGTTACCGGATCATTATTTCCAAGGCATCGGAGGAGGGCCTGGTCCAATCGGTATTCATGAAATGGCGCAACGACTCATCGATGAGGGGTTGTTTGAAGGACCTGTTCCAGTACAACACGTCTCTCAAAATGTTGAACATCATCCAATTCACAGCGCTTGGCAAGACCAGCGAGATCACCTCGTATCCGAGGATTTTCCTGAGAAAGAGGTCGAAGTGTACTCCGACTATCTTCTGAACAAAGGACCTGCATACGGCCAAGTTGGCGCTGTCCACGACATCCTCAAAGCTTCAAACGGACACACGCACATTGTCGAGCGTGAAGATGCAATCGCCATGCGTGAACTGATTGAATCCGTTGAAGGAATTGATATCATGACACCGGGAGCAGTCGCTGCTGTAAGTCTCGTTCAAGCCGTCAAAGATGGTCGTGTTGACAGCAACGATTGCGTACTCCTATGCGTTAGTGGAGGCGGAGTAAAGCGTCTCAAAGAAGATATTGAAACTCGACAAATTGAGCCATGGCTAAGGGTGAACAAGGCAGATGCTGTTGAGTCCATTCTCAAGAAACTTGATGCATAAATTCGATCCTGAATTGTTACGGATTGTCTAGACAGGTTCAAAGAAGAGGAAGGGTTGGTTTAATCATGGTCA
>CBFIJH010000015.1:0-35928 GCA_965662895.1 Candidatus Poseidoniaceae archaeon
TTGCCCTTGCGCGGGTGGCTTAGTCGGTTAGAGCACCCGGCTGATAACCGGGAGGTCGCAGGTTCAAGTCCTGCCTCGCGCACCAAACCACGATCAACAAGATGTCGAGAGACTCGCAAAGAACATGAACGGGCATCGCTCAGGACGGATTGAGGGAAGCCCATGGTCGTCGTCTCCGGAAGCAATGCTCCACATGTTGCAGAACAATTGGCTCGGGCTTTGGGATGGAATCATGTCAAACTCGAAGCTCGACGGTTTCCAGACTCTGAAGGATACATTCGAATTCCTGAAGATGAGATTGAAGCAATACGATCTGAACCGGTTGTTGTTGTTTCGAACACCTTCCCAGATGCGGGTATTGTCGAAACCATGTTGATTTTGAAAGCAGTTTCTGATGTTCGTCGGGGATCTCTCGAAAACCTCCGTGGAATAGAACCGCAAAAAATGGAAGATATTGGTCCCGGAGTCTACCTTGCGGCACCATATTTTGGATATTCTCGCCAAGACAAACGATTCAATCCTGGTGAAGTCATTTCTGCACGGGCAATTGCAGATCTGCTTGCTACACAGTGCGATGGGCTTGCAGTGCTCGATTTGCATGCTCCTCAAGTGCTCGAAACTCTCTCCGTTCCAGTAGCATTTACAACAGCAATGCCTGAACTTGCAACCCATCTAAAGAACGAAGTCAATCCTGATTTCATCCTTTCACCTGACAAAGGGGCCATTGATCGGGCAAGCCAGGTTGCGAACCTTATCGATTGTGAATTTTCGTATCTAGAGAAAACCCGGATTGATGCACACACGATTGTTCACAAAGCAAAAGATCTTGATGTGCAAGGGAAAATTGTCGCAATTGTTGACGACATGATTGCAACCGGTGGCACCATTTGTCGTGCTGCCGAAGCTTTGCGCTCCCAAGGTGCTGTTGAAGTTCATGCTGCATGCTCGCACGGACTTTTCACCGGTGGAGCCATTCGAAGATTGAACCAATATGTCGATGGTGTTCACGCTACTGGAAGCCTATCCAACCCTCGTTCGGTCATTGATGCAGGGCTGGCATTGGCTCGAGGAATTGAGCAACTTCTAGGGAATTAAGCATATTTGTCTATAAAATGTCCGTGCACTGCTTTTATAAGTTGGAGTGTGGGCGGAACGAATACCACACGAGGATGATTCCAATGAGTGTACACGTACGATTTGAAACCCCAAGCGACCTTGCCGACAATATTTACGAGCTCATCCGAGCGAACCAAGGCGGGCGAATAAAGAAAGGAAGCAACGAAGTTACCAAGTCCGCAGAACGCGGAACTGCACAGTTCGTTATCCTAGCCGAAGACGTCAACCCTCCAGAACTTCTGGCGCACATACCACTGATCTGCGAAGAAAAGGGCATCCCCTATGGATACGTCCCAAGCCAAGAATTCCTTGCCAAAGAAACAGGACTCCCAACAGGTGTCAAAACCGCTTCGATTGCGATGATGGAAATTTCCAAAGCAAACACAGAAGCGTTCAACAATATCCTTGAAGCCATCAACGGCATCAAAAACTGAACAGGTGATGCAAGATGAGTGACGAAACAGTAAGTGGCTGGCCTGCCGAAGTTGTTGAGATCGTCGGTCGAACCGGAATGACTGGTGAAGCAACACAAGTCAAGGTTCGAGTCAATGATGCTCCAAACCCACGAGACGTTGGTCGAATTATCTCTCGCAACGTTGTCGGCCCTGTCCGAATGGGTGACATTCTCATGCTCAAAGACACGGGTCGTGAAGCCCGTAAGCTCAATGCACGGTGATTCTCATGCCAGAACGAAGAGTTTGTTCATTCTCCGGAGAGGAAATCGAGCCAGGTACTGGAACCATGTTCGTCCGTAAGGATGGAAGCATTCTATGGTTCAAGAACAGCAAGGCTCGCAAGAACATGGTCAAGTTGTCCCGAAATTCCCGAACGGTCAAGTGGACACGTCACTATGTTCGTGGCGGTATCCGCTGATTCAATTCGGTGAACTGATAAAGGGCCTCTTAGTGGCCAAGAATGGTGAAGAAGATGGAAACAACCTACATTATGGTCAAGCCTGACGGAGTACAACGAGGACTCGTCGGAGAAATTATTGGACGATTTGAGCGAAAAGGACTCAAATTGGTCGGTCTCAAATCAATGGTGCCGAGCGAAGAAATCGCTCGACAACACTACGATGTTCACAAGGAGCGCCCATTTTTCCCTGGATTGATCAAGTTCGTTACCTCCGGCCCGGTTGTCTGCATGGCATGGGAAGGTCGAGATGCCATTTCCGTTGCTCGCAAACTCATTGGTTCCACCAATGGACGTGAAGCAGAGCCAGGAACCATCCGTGGTGACTTTGGAATGGATATGGGCTTCAACATGATTCACGGTTCGGATGCTCCAGAAACAGCAGCCTTTGAACTCGGGCTCTGGTTCCCTGAAGGTCTCATGACTTGGGAAAACACCATGGGCGCTTGGGTCTACGAGTGAGCATCTTTCTTCCTCCCTTGGAGGCAGTCGTATGGACGAAACAGACGTGAACGAGGAAGAACCCGTCGTTCGCGGTGAGAACCGACAACCCATCGTTTCGGTCCTTGGTCACGTTGATCATGGGAAAACCAGCGTTCTTGATCTGGTGCGTTCGCTTGGAAGTGATCGACAAGCGAGCGTCATGGACCGTGAGGCTGGTGGCATTACGCAACACATTGGGGCGACGGAGGTTCCTGCTCAAATTCTCAACGAAACCTGTGCAAAACTGATGGGTGGACGCCCGTTCAAATCACCTGGTCTTCTTTTTATCGATACACCCGGTCACCACTCCTTCGCATCACTGCGAAACCGTGGCGGTGCTCTTGCAGACATTGCCATTCTCGTGGTTGACATTATGGAAGGTTTGCAACCGCAAACCATTGAATCGATCAACATCCTGAAGCAGACCAAGACCCCGTTCGTTATCGCTGGAAACAAAATTGATCGTATCCATGGGTGGATTTGTGAACGTGATCGCTCCTTCATTGAATCTTTGCAAGAGCAACGAAAAGATGTCATCGATCTCTTTCAAGACCGGTACTGGAAGCTTTTGGGGCAGGTTTCTGAGCATGGCATTAACTTGGAACGTTACGATCAAATCAAAGATTTCAGGAAATCGTTTCCACTTGTTCCAATGTCTGCAAAGGAAGGGGAAGGTCTGCAGGATCTCCTCACCGTTACGGTAGGATTGGCGGAACGCTTCCTCGAGGATCGTCTCACCGATACGCTTGGACCTGCAGAGGGAACCATTCTGGAAATGAAAGATGAGATTGGTATGGGGAAAACCATCGATGTGATTCTTCACCGAGGTTCACTGCGCACAGGAGATAACATCACTGTGGTCAGTGCTGATGGTCCATTTGATGTCCGAATTAAGGGGCTGAAAAAGGCTCGGGGGATGTCGGAAATGCGTGATGCTGGAGATCGCTGGGAATCCGTGGAAACAATTCACGCCGCTGCAGGTGTGAAAATCATCGCACAAGGATTGGAAAAAGCACTTGCTGGAACCACCATTCGACTTGCCAGTGATGAAGCGCACGAGGAAGCGAAGAAAGAGACCCAAGTTTCCGTTGAATTGGATGAGGAAGGGGTCGTCATCAAAGCAGACACAATTGGTGGATTGGAAGCACTCGCTTTCGAACTTCAGAAAATCGAAGTTCCAATCCGTCGTGCGACCGTTGGTCCTGTCAACAAGCGTGACATCATGACAGCGGAATCAGCAAACAATCGATTGAACCAGATTATTCTCGGCTTCTCTGTTGAACCAAACAGCGAAGTGAAAGAACGTCTCAATCAAGGTGACGACGGGGTTCAGTGGATTGGTGGCGATATTATCTACCACATTATCGATCAATTCGAAGAATGGAAAGAGAAAACCAAGGAAGCCATGGATGCTGTAGCTCGTGAGAATCTGGTTTATCCTGGAAAACTTCTCTACCTCGAAAATCATACGTTCCGAAACAAAGGACCGGCCATCGTCGGTATGCGAGTTCTTGGGGGTCGTGTTCACCTTGGCCAACGTTTGATGAAACTGGATGGTACGCCCGTCGGCCAAGTCAAGAGTCTTCGCTCAAGGGCAAGTGAAGAACTGAAAGAAGCCAAACAAGGTGAAGAAGTTGCAGTCGCAGTGATGGGTCCAACCGTTGGACGTCACATCGAGGAGTTGGACGAATTTTACGTTGATATTCCTGAATCGCATGTACCAAGACTTGCAAACGTCGAACTCACAGCATTGGAAAAAGAAATTCTTGAAGAGATTGTTCGCCTCCATCGCAAGGACGACCATTTCTGGGGACGTCGTCATATCGGCTGATGTATGTTCGACGTATGAACGGCATACATTCAAGTATCATGTCATACCGATTGATGCTTGTTACTACAACGGTGAACGACCATGGATGCAGGATTCTCACAAGGAAATATGGGCGGGGACGCTAGGACACAAGACTTGATTCGAACTGTTGCTGACATCTCGAACGGATTGATGAACGAAGTTGGTAAGGTCATTATCGGAAAGAACGAGAACCTTCGACGCGTAACCGTTGGTATCCTCTCAAACGGGAACATGTTGTTGGAGGATTTTCCTGGACTTGCGAAGACGCTTCTTGCGAACACCTTCGCACGTGCCCTCGGATGTAAATTCAAGCGTGTTCAATTCACACCTGACTTGCTCCCTTCCGACATTATGGGGACCTACATGTACGACCAGAAGTCTGGAGAATTCAAACTCCGTGCTGGTCCATTGTTTTCAAACATCCTCCTTGCTGACGAGATCAACCGTGCGCCGCCAAAGACGCAGGCTGCGTTGCTTGAAGCGATGGAAGAAAAGCAGGTGACGATTGAAGGTATTACCCACAAACTGCCTGCTCCGTTCGTTGTATTGGCGACACAAAACCCAATCGAACAAGAAGGAACCTACCCGCTTCCTGAGGCGCAAATGGACCGTTTCCTCATGAAGATGAGCATGGGTTACCCCGACCGTGCTGAAGAGAAGGCTATTCTTGCTCGTCGAAAACTTCGCGGAAAGGACCAACACGATGTTGAGCAAATCACATCTCCAAAGAAGGTCGTTGCTATGCAAAAGGCACTGGAAACCGTTCACGTTGACCCTGCGATTCTTGCCTACATTGTTGAAATCGTCCAGCGTACACGTGAAGACCATCGTGTTGTCAACGGCGCTTCGCCTCGTGCTTCGCAATCCCTGTTCAAGACAGGACGTGCGGCTGCTGCAATCGCTGGACGAAACTATGTTATTCCAGATGATATCAAAGGAATTGCATTGCAAATCATCAGCCATCGTATTGTCATGAAACCTGAAGCAAAGATTCGAGGTATCACCGGAATGCACATTGTTCGAAAGATTCTCTCGGAAGTACCAGTTCCTGTGATTTCGTGATGAATGCCAGTTGTTCCATACCGAAGTTCAAAACAGGTGACCCCTAAGGGTGCATACGAGGCGAAGTAAGATGGCGATGAATCCCTACAAAATGGTCATCGTCGTTGCCAATCAGAAAGGTGGTTGTGCAAAGACAACAACGGCGGTCAATCTTGCTGCTGCCCTCGCAAAAGGTTCACGAAAACAAGGCGTTCCACCTGCGAAGGTCTTGCTCGTAGACCTCGATCCGCAAGGAAATTGTGCAACGTCTTTTGGTGTTGAAAAGAAGAACATCCGAAAAACTGCATACGATGTACTCGCCAATGATTCTGGTGAACCGCTTCCTTTGATGGAAGAATATCTCCTGACGCCTCGTGAGTTAAGTGATGCAATGCAGAAAGCCTTCATTCTACGTCAAGGAAAGAAAGCTCCGGCAAAATTGGAAATCAAGAACCTCTGGTTGCTTCCAAGTGATATTCACCTCTCTGGTGCTGAAATTGAATTGTCGCACAAAATAGGACGTGAAACCCGATTACGGGAAGGTCTTGAACCCATCATCGATGAATTTGATTACATCATCATTGATACGCCTCCATCGCTTGGTTTGCTTTCGATCAATGCAATGTGCGCTGCAAATTGGGTCATGGTTCCTGTCCAAGCTGAATATTATGCTTTGGAAGGATTTAGCATGTTGATGAATTCAATCAAGATGATTCAGAAACGAATCAATCGGAATCTGAAAATCTTTGGCGTTGCGATGACGATGGTTGATGCACGATCGAAACTCAGCCGTCACGTTTGTACTGAAGTGTCGAGGAAAATTCCAAACAAAGTCTTCAACACGACCATTCGACGTTTGGTTAAGGTCGCTGAGGCTCCGTGGAGTGGTGCGCCAACGGTACTTCTCAACGAACCACGAGCAAGCGGAGCAGGCGCTGGATCGCTCGAATACTGGACCTTAGCGAAGGAATTCCACAATCGGGTTCAAGAAATGCGTCGTGAATTCGGCGTCAAAGAGCATCCAAAATTGCTTTCGAAACGACGCTAAGGGTCTTCAAATCAATCCGCACGCCTTCCTTTCGCGCGGTTGGGTTAAGTAGGGAAGGGAATCATTCCTCTCCGGGATGCACAAATGACTGGAGAAGGAATGACCTCGGTGAGTGTAAGTTACGAAGTACGACGACAATTGAATACCATGCGCACGGTGAGCGGTCACAAAAGCGTGAATGCGCTTCTTGAAGATCTCATTCGAGCCCATAAAATGGCCCGAATGCGTGGGGAGCTCGACACATTGCAAGCACACATACAACGCGTTGCAGATGTCAATGTTGACCACCTTGTGAGCCGATTAAATATGGCTCCATTCGAGGTCTGAGGTGAACGAAATGATGGCTTGGCGACCATCTGGCTACATGTTTACGACCAAACAACTCATTCGGGCAATGTTTGATGATTCGACCGATGAAGCAAAATTACTCATTGCTGCAACGGCTGGAGAAGTTGAATTGTTTGCTGAAAACAAATCATGGAATGCTGTTCTATGGCTGATCATGAACATTCTCAAAGAGGATGGAAGGCCCATCTATACGGGTAATGAACTCGGTGAACTTCGTTCCAGTTTACCGATTGTTTGGCGTTGATCACTCGTTGCCATATTTGGCTAGGTATTCATGACCGTACCATTTCCATTGTTCCATCGTCCATCCTTCAGGAAGTCCTGAAGCAGGAAGCGGTGGTGCTTCTGTTGGCGCTTCTTGAACAGGTTCTGAAGTGGGTTCCTCGCCAACTGGTTCGGAACCTTCACCCATAGAAGCAATCGATTCAATCGATTCGTCTCCAGAGAACATATCTTCTGAAGTCGATGGTTCATCCACTGATTCAAGTTCAAGCCCTGATTGCTCTTTTTCCTCCATATCCAATGGTTTGACATCGTCATCCCACAAAGAATCTGAGTCGATTCCACCAGTAGCAGAAGAACCTGCAGTTCCTTCAAGCGCTTCGCTCATTGCTGCAGAACTTGGCAATGCACCGCCGTATTCTTTGGTGATTGTGGCTGTCTTGCGGCGTGACACCACCATTCCAACAACAACGATGACAACGGTTATACCAGCAAAGATGATTCCTCCGTAGATCAATGCATCCGACATGGCCTCACTTTGGTACCATGCACTTTCAGAAGTTGATTCCGTCAAGTCCGTTGTATTCCAACTGCTAAATGTGAGTGGTGTTTCATTGGCTGCAATCGTTTGGTCATAGTACTCCACATACACTGAGTTGCGCCAACCAACACAAACTTCTCTGGAGTCTGTAAAGACAAGGTTGCAATGATGGCGTTCGGTCTGGATTCGAGCATCAGTATCGTTGTAATCAGCGTTTGCACCGACACCATCACGATCGATGTCGAGATATTCCTTCGGATCTTGATCCATGTTGAGCGATTCCGTTGCATCCGCCCAACCGTCTCCATCCTTGTCTTCACAACCGTGCGATGGCAGTTCTGTATTCTCTTGAGGTTGTTCCGGATTTGGCAACCATGCTCGAGTCGAGTTTCCGGCCTTTGTTGGACATTTATCCGGTTCGTTTCCGAGTGCATTGTCTCCGTAACCATCTCCATCACCATCAATCCATTGCGTTCCATCGGACGGTAATGCATCTGCACCTTGTGCAGACGTCCAATTCTCGTCAGGATCGGAAAACCCATCCAAGTCACTGTCTGGACAACCATAGCGGTCCTCGGTCGAAAATCCGTTCACGTTCGGACAGCCATCGGGCGTCGTTCCCGTTGGATTATCACCGTAACCATCTTTGTCGGAATCTGCCCACTGCGAGGAGTCGAGAGGGTATGCATCCCCGTCTTGTCCCTCGCTGTTGTCCCCATAACCATCACCATCCGAATCGAGGGTCTGATCACCATTTGAAGGGAAAACATCCGTATTGTCTCCAACACCATCACCATCCGAATCGACGGATTCATCGGCAGAGTTCGGGAATTCATCCGTATTGTCACCGACTCCATCGCCGTCGCTATCGAGTGTTTCATTCGGATCTGATGGGAATGCGTCAAGTGCATCCGTTACACCATCACCGTCGCTATCGATGTCATAGAGTTGAACACGCGTCACGGATGAGAATCCAGAAATGATGTAGATTTCACCGTTCGAACCGATCAGTGAACCAATGACCTTCCCACTCGATTCGTATGTCGTACCTTCAGTCAATGTCGTCGTATCGACTTGAATAATCTCTCCAGATTGTGTTCCTAAGTGATACGTTGCAAAATCCATTTGCTTCAAGTAAACAATTTGTGTACTCGAAGACAAGGAGTGTTGCTCATAGGTGTAGTCAGAGAGATTGTATCGATACAAATCTCCGCCTGCTGTACCAACCAAAAGACGTCCTTGAGAATCCAGTTCAAGGCTTTTGACGGCAGAAGTCATATCGGTGAGTTCTTGAAGAAGCGATCCAGTGTTCGATGAAACCTTTACGCGATTGTCGTAACCACCGGTCAGAATGTTTCCACTCGGGGTGATCAGCATGGCCGTCATTCCACCAGTGTGCGCATCGGTTTGTACGGAGGTGGGTATGCCACCTGACCATTCTTCTGCACATCGTTCACCTGCAAAATAAGCAAGCCACATGTCTCCATCGTTGTCCCAGTCGACCGAATTGACGGGAGCGCTTGTATTGAGATATTGCGTAATGATTTCCTGCGCCAATTGCACAACCACAACACCTGAACTGTGGGCAACTGCAACCAGGTTTTCTCCAGCATCAACCGTTGCGGAATTCGCATTCACATTCAATTCAAGACTCCATACTTGTGAATGGGTTCCCGATTCGAAGGTATTGACACTTAGCGTTCCGCTACCAGTGACCATGAGCACTTTTCCGTCATTCAATTGTTCCCATGCAACCACTTTCTCGCTGATCGATTCGGTTTGACCTGCATCAACAAGATTTGCGGAAACTGGAACGATTGGAAGCAAAATCAAGCTAAAAAGCAAGCATAGAACAATGCCAACAGTGGTTCGCATATCCTAGCGATGACGTTTTGAATTATCAAACAGACGCATGATTGTCCAATCACGATTCATCGGAAGATGGTTTCGTACCCTTCTTCGAGCTTGGTGGTGGACCTCGTTGTTTCTTGGGAATCATTTGTGGGCGAGCCGGTGTCAATGAAGCCGTTTTCACTTCTTTTTGTTGCGTTGATAACGGCGTTAGTCGTTGCACAGGGCGAAGCATGGCGGTTTCTGAATCCTCTTCGTCCTCCGTAGCCTCTTTTGCGACGACATTGAGAGGTGTCAATGTACCTTGGACTGGTCGAAGAGTCGTTGTTTCTGTGACCGCCTCAACGACGTCACCAACGACGTCCTCCATGGCTTCCTCAACTTCTGTAAGATCTCTCTTTGAAATGATTGCCTCATCATCGCTCGTTCCAAACTGTCCATCCTCACCAGGTGTGATACTGACTTCAACCGCACCAACAGGAACAACGATTTCCTCTGCAGGAAGTTCTTGTGTAGGTTGAACGACTGTTTCGATTGGTTTTGGCTGAATTGGCATTCGAACTTGGCGCTCAATAGGCTTGGGCAAATTTGCTCCAGGATTTGCTGAACCAATCGGTGCCTTGACTGGCCGTAGTGTTGGTGCTTGACCGAGTGGCTTTGCGCCACCCATTGGGGCTCGCATTCCACCGAGTCCTATGCCTTGTGGCTCTGTCGTTCCAAGTGTGCGTGTCATACCACTCATTGCAGGAGTGCGTGCACCAAGCGTCGATGGGTCTTGACCCATCGGCATCGATGCAGGTGCTTGACCGGAGATGGACTGCATCCATTTTTGTCGCTTCTCTGCTCGAGTATCGGTTTGTTGGAGTTCAGCGAATTCCTGTTCTCGACTCTGCAATTCAGCTTCAGAACTGTCAATTTCACCTTGGATTTGCGATGTAATTGCATCCCGCATCTTGGTCTCAGCCATTTCACGGAAGGAGTCCATCTTTGCAGCAAGGCTGTTCAGGCGATCACGGACTTCAGCACGCTTGAGACCAAGTTGGGCCTCGATTTCAGCACGAATGGATGCTTCACGCTTGCGTACATCGATCAGCGCCTTGTTGCGCATGATTTCCTCTCGCTTGTCGAGTTGACGTTCGAGTTGAACAGCAATTTCCTCTTGCTTACGTGTTCGGAAGGCTGCAAGACGTTCTTCCATGTCGACTTCGAGTTCGAGCGCCGTTTCTTCCTTCAACAAGTCAAGGTCGGTCTCAAAGGTGAGTCGTTCGTTGCGAAGTTGTGCATCCAACTCTGCCATGATGGCCTTACGGGCAGCAGTTTCACGAGACTGGAATTCAATCTCAAGTCGCTCTGCCCATTCAGTGCGCTTTGATTCGTACTGTTCCTCAAGTTGTCCACGGAGTTCAGTTTCTCGCTCAAATCGGAATCTGGCGAGGCGGTTCTGAATTTCTGCCTCGCGAGTGTTGCGATACGACTCGAATTCTTCATCGGAACGACGAGCCAATTCTGCCTCAAGTTCGGCTTTGAGAACATTGGAAATGTCGTCAACAGCCTTCGAGAAGGTTATGTCGTATTTCTCCTTCAAGCGACCTTTTCGCTCACTCAGCCGTTCAGCATGGTTGGCTTCGATTTGTTTCTGAATTTCAACTCGAAGTTCATCTCGACGTCGAGCAATTGCCAGTTCAACATCTTCACGCATTCGCTCTTCGAGATCTTCTGTCTCTTGGCGAAGTTGAATTTCAAGCTCCTGTTGCAATTGTTGAGCAATGTCTTCTTCAAGAC
The DNA here is from genome assembly GCA_965662895.1 of Candidatus Poseidoniaceae archaeon. Taxonomy (GTDB): domain Archaea; phylum Thermoplasmatota; class Poseidoniia; order Poseidoniales; family Poseidoniaceae; genus MGIIa-L2. Next base: position 11,197 of record CBFIJH010000015.1, read on the forward strand.
GTAGGCTTCGTCGATCGTATTCAGCACGAAGACGTGCTTCCCGATTTTGCAATCGCTGGCGAAGTTGCTGTTCCAAGCGTGTTCGAATGCCGCGTCGCAGTTGCTCTTCTCGCTCTGCAAGACGCGCTTTGTGGCCATCCTCAAGAGCTTCGATTTCCTTGTTCTCCATTTCAACAAATCGAGATTCCATTTCTTTCTCAATGTCGGCCTCAAGTTCGCGTATTTTCTGCTGAAGGCGATGATTGTATTCAAGAGCAAGACGTTCTTTTTGCAGTTCAAGTCGTCGACGGTGTTCATCTTGAAGTTGAACTTCAATGGACTGTTTGATGCTTTCCTTGTGTTCTTCAAGCCGGCGGTCATGCTCATGATCGAGTTGATTCTGAAGGTTCGCTATTTCCCGACTCAATCGTAGGTCAAGTTGCTCACGCATTCTCGCTTCTTCTGAAGCAAGGGCTGATCGCTCCATCTCAGCAAGTTCAACTTCCATCTCAGCCCGCATCTCTTTTTCCAAGGCATCCAGAGTAAGTTCGTGTTGTACTGCAAGGTCGTTCGCAATCGCATCTTGCATGGCAGAAACTCGCTCTGAGATGGCTTGTTGGCGGAGACGTCGTTCTCGACGAATATCGGCTCGCATGCGTTCTTCTTCTCGGAAGCGAGCACTGGTAAGAAGCGCTTGATCTGTCGAGACGGTTGGTGAGGATGTAAACTGGTTACGGAGAGCTGTAAGGCTAAGACGGTCTGCGTTGGCTCGCTTCTTTCGAACTGCGTCCAAAGCCTCGTCTTGCCTGCTATCGCTAACACTCATAGCATCCCATCCGATTGACTATCGACCTTTCTTCCTACATAAGGTGCGCGACGTTCACCATGAACAAAAGCGCGATTTGGAAAGGATTTTTTCATTCGCATTCATTGTTCCTCGGCCGAAGAATATCCAGAACGTACCGAACATTGTGTGGGTTAACGCCATGTCATCAACAAGTCCAGACAACATGAATGTGGATTTCATAAGAGCAGTTTAGAAACTCACTTTGAATCCAGTATCGCATGCAGGACAATTGATTGTTCGCTCACCAGGACGCTGCTTCATCCTCAAACCACGTTTGCATCCAGGACATTCAATCTCAACACGAACCACCTTGGCTGTGAGGGTAAATTGCGCCTCACATCCTCCACAACGTAATTCTGCGGGTCGATGATCGACGCCAGCGATGAGGACCTTTGAACACGACGGGCATGAAAGACGCTCGTTTAGCCACTTCTTCCGGGTTGGTTCATGTTCTGTACGAACATTTGCATGACACAATTCACACTGAATTTCACCGAGAGCTGTTGGAAGTAAACCATCGCACTTTGGACACGAAAGTGGCGGTGGTGCAACTCTTGACTCAACTGAAAGTTCTTCTTCCATACTTGTCCCATTCCGTCATTGATTTTGGATTGTTCGCCTCGAATACGAGGTTTTCGATGCATTACTCGTCGTTCTTTTTGTTCCCAACGAGAATAATCTTTCCTGGAAGGAAGTTCCACGGAAGGTCCAATGCGATGTTGTATTCTTCTGCCAGTTTCTGCACAAGTTGCTTCGCACCAACTTGACCACGTGAATCAACAAGGTCGATGGAATGAACATGCGTCATCTTGGAGAGTTCATCGAAAGGCGAGGTCGTACCGGAGGTCGTTACCTGGGGAGCACCCATCGAAGGAAGGGGGACACGCTTGGTGACGCGCCACCACCGGGCCCTTCCAACGTCTCTGTGATTCTCGATGAGGCCAACCTTCACCAAACGTTTGAGATGATGATAGAGGTTGTATCGATCAACATCGAGTGCCTCTTGGAGTTGAACAGTACTCATCTCATCGCTTTGCAAAAGTGCTTGATACGCACCTTGACGTGTCGGATGGGTCAATGCTGCAACTAACGGGTCAGTCCTCACTCGACTCATCGGCTCACCGGTTTGGACTCAAACTTGCTTAGGTTTGAAGATATCCTTTCAACTTCGGATTTCGTTCAATTGTTTCCTGCCTGTTTCAAGAGCGACCAACATCGATTCCCACATCGCGATAAAGGTGTTTTTGACCAAGGTCAACATACCTGTTCCTTCAGCAAGGCGGGCTCCATTAAGAATCACAAGAATGACCGAAAGTTCGTGCACCAACACACCGACCCATAATGCATCATAGAATCCGTTGACAACGGCATAAACCAAGGTGATGGTGACAAGAATCGAAAACGACAGATTTTGTCTGAAGTTCCTTTCTGTTCGACGAGCAAGTTTCAGCAGATCCGCAAGCATGCGCGGGTCGTCCCCAGGAATCATCACGTCTGCTGCTTCCACATTGACCGATTCGCCAGACCCAACAGCAACGCCAACGTCTGCAACCGCCAAAGCGGCAGCATCGTTAAATCCATCACCGACCATCATGGTGACTGATATGTCCGAACGACTGCGGACAACGTCGACTTTATCCTCCGGAGATTGGTTTCCAAATGCATCGGTCTTTGGAAGCCCAACAGATGATGCAAAACGATCGACTGCGCCTTGCTGGTCTCCAGAAAGAATCTGCACATGGATGCCCATTTTGTGCAGTTCAGGAATCAGTTCGTCAGCACCTTGTCGAGTATCGTCGTGAACAAAAGTGAACAGAGCGACACACTTCTCGCCTTTGGTCAAAATCGATGCGCCGTGACCTGATGCTTCAGCGGCTTTGACCTCGTTGTTCAATTGTTCAGGGATTTCAATACCATAATCTGAGAGCGCATCCGGCCGCAACATGAGCACACGCTCTTTGTTTCGAAGCGCTTGAATGCCTGCGTTCACATCCTTGATTTTCTTGACTTCTGCAGGTTGGATGGCTTGCTTTTCTGCGAATTCTCGTAGCGCCTCAGCATATGGGTGCGATGAGCGTGCTTCGATACCTGCGGCAAGAGCAATGGAAGCTTCACGTCGCCTTCCTTTAGCCATCACAACCTTTCCAATCGATGGTTTACCGGATGTGAGCGTGCCGGTCTTATCGAGGAAGACGTGATTCACCCGAGCAAGTCGTTCCAGGACGTTCCCCCCACGAGCAATGGCTCCCATGTGAGCCGAATTTGCCAAAGCAGCAGCGTGCGGAACCGGGGCTGCGAGCAGAAGGGCGCATGGACAGGCAACCACCCAAAGCAAGAGGACAATCTTCCAGTTGTCAGGATAAAGGAACCAATAGACGCCAAAGGCACCAAACAATACAATTGGCACCCAAATGGCAGTAAAGCGCTCAATGGATGCTTGCAATCTTGGCGGTTCGTCTTTGAAGGTATGAACCGCTTCGATCAATTCAAACAATTGTGTTTCTTCTCCAACGGCTTCCACCTCGAGGACAATTGGACCACGAGCCAGAACGAGACCCGCTTGAACAAAATCTCCTTCTTCAACATCGACAGGAACCGATTCACCGGTCAATGGGGCTTTGTTCAATGCGCCTTTTCCATCGACGATTCGACCATCTGCTGGAACAAGTTCACCACTTCGAATCTCAATGTGATCTCCAACAGAAAGAAGGTCGATTGGAATTTGTTCAGGTCCTGCATGTTGATGTGGCCTTGCAGGAGTCATCGAGTTTCCGGCCGAGGAAATTGAGCCAATCTGGATGGTTGGTGGCGTGAAGGCTTTGTTTTCCTTGACTCGACGAGCCACGCGTGGCAATCGATCGAGACCTCCCTGCATTGCTTCACGGGCTTTTGCCAGAGCATCGCCTTCAAGATGGGCAGTTAAGGCAACGAGAATGGAGACAATCAATGCCTCTTCCCACATCATCAACCCACATGCTCCAACAACAGCAAGACTGGTTAACACTTGGAACCCGAGTTGTCGGTTGACGACACTTGCAATGGCTTCTCGAAACATCTGATAACTTGAGACGATAATTCCCGGTATTGCAATCGCTGCTGGAATCCAGCCTTCAATTCCAATCAATTCCAACAAAATAACGATGAAAAGAAGAGGCAACGCAAACACTGCTCCGAGCAAACGGAATTGATCCGGTCGCAGACGATTGGAGGTTGTCGTCACATATCTTGGCGTTGATCCACAGACTTGTTCGATGGCTTCGTCGCGTTTCTTAAGCAGTTCTTGGTCCCCACTGGTAACCATTTGGAGAAGGATACGACCATCTTTCTCGATGTCTGCATCCAAGATTCCAGGTTGCAATCGAAACAGTTTCTTCAGTTCGCGGAGCGTGGTATTGTTGCGCTTGGCAATGGTCGCAGCTTTGACGCCTTTGAGGTGATGATGCTCTGTATCGGGAGCGTGTCCGAGCGAGCGAAGAACGTTCGATACTTCGGAAATAGCTCCTTTTTCCAAATCGACTGAAAGTTTGACTTCTCCGCTGGTAGCTGATACAACGGGCTTGGAAACCTGTGGCATGAGGTTCAATGCCTTTGTCGCCTTGCTGGCACAATCTGGACAATCCATGCCAACCAGTGGCCATTCTACGATGTAGTCGCCCGTCGCTTGCATGATAATTTCTGCATCGAGGATTTCAACATCGTTGGCAATGTGCTCTTCTTCGACAGGGTTCTTTTGACCCTTGCTGGGCTTGGGCAAGGGTTGAGGTTCCTCATCCTCAAGGGAGAAAAACACGTCTTCACCGACCTCCCCCATGGAAGTTTCCTCTTCTTCCTGTTTGATTAAGGCTATCCTATGACGATGAAAAGTACAGAGAGAATCTTCTTGAAACATGAGAAATTGGTTCAAGCATGGAGTGGCTTCCGCCGGGATGGTGTCCTCGTATTGTTGCGTTCGACATTGACGGAACGCTCACCGACGAAAACAAACGAATGGACATGCATGCAGTCGAAGCATTGCGACGCCTCGAGGATGCTGGGATCCCCGTCATTCTCGCAACTGGAAACGTTCGAGCGATCACCTATGGGCTGTGGAGGTTCATTGGTCTCAGTGGACCCATGTGTTGCGAAAATGGAGGTGTCTTGTGGCATCCAGACTGGGACGAACCGATTGTTCGAGCGTCGGGCCAGGAAGCGAAGAAGGCTGCTGAATGGCTTGAATCTCAGCACGGTGACATCGATTCGTCCGGTATCCAGACCAACGCTTGGAGGGAGAGCGAGTGGTGTTTGTTCGCTGACGAAGATTTCGAATTGGTTACCTCGTCCATCGAAGAAAGCGATTGGTCAAACCTTGATGTTGTCCGAACTGGTTTTGCCATTCACTTGATGGAGCCGCACCTTTCCAAAGGAAGTGGCCTTGAATTGTTGCTTGAACGGATGGGAATTGAGGCTTCTGAATTGTTGTCGGTAGGAGATGCTCCGAACGATTTGTCGATGTTTGCTATGTCGGGTTGGTCGGTCTCCGTCGGAACACCATTCGCAGACGTTCGAGCCGCAGCAGACGTTGTTTCTCCCTACCCAAACAGTGCAACAATCGCCCCACTCGTCGACGCAATTCTTGCAGTCCATTCGGCTCAAGAATTATGACTTGGCTTGATTTGGTTCTTGTATGGTTACCTACGTTGTCGATTCAAACTGCTTCATCCACATGGGTGGTATGGCCACGACGACGATTCTCAACGATCTCAAGTCTGCGCTGAAAACGATGCACGTGACCAAAGGCGTTCATGGTGAAATCCAAAACGTTCGCTACCAACGTTGGAAGAACAAACCCAATCTGTTGAATCATCTCAAACCATTCCTAACGACGCATGAGGTCTCCGATGACCAAATTCGAGGTTTGGGTGCAAAAATTGGTGAGCGAGCTGCTCCACAGGATGTCGATCTTTCACTAATGGTGTTAACACATGATCTCCAACGAGACGGCCATCATGTCATCCTTGTAACGGATGATTTCAAAATGGCGAAAGCGACTGATGAGCATCAACTCGCGAGCGAAGTCTGTCCACCTTCGACTTTTTTTGAACGACTTTCATCCAAGGCAAAAGGAAAACATGCGTCCGAACTACGTCGACTTGGACGCCGAATACGTGCCGCAGAAATGCAATATGCGATCAGTCGACGGAACGAATACGATGTTCAAGCCAAAATCACATGGATGGTCGATTCCTTGCTTTCGACCGCACCGACAAAGCGGGCGAAGGTTGAAACTGGAATCAGTCAATCCTCCAGCATTGATTTGCTCAACGAATTGCATCGGATGATTCGAGGAGAAAACATCAAAACCAGCATTCGCAAAAAATTGATACCGCTCAAAGCGAGTTGCCAAGGCATGATGGAATTGGAACATCATGTTGCACAATTGAAGCAGAAATTATCGAAGGAATCGCTTGATACGATCATTGTTGAAACACAATCCATGATTGCGGATAGTTTGGAAAACGCAGGTATTGATCTCGCTCCATTGCATCGTGAACTTGTCGATGTTGCGCATCGGTTTCATTCACGAATTCTCGTTCGTGCGGAAATGGCTCTTGCCATCATGAAGCGAATGAAGGGCGATGCAGTAGGCTCACATCTTCACCTCTCCACCGCTTTGTTTCAAGCAACGCACGTTGATGATGACACAATTGAAGCAAGGATTCTCGCTCGGCTCGCCGTTCTTGCTCTATCAACGAACAAAATTGAGAAGGCCATTCGATTGTCGACATCGTCGCTTGGCCTCAATACTTTGAGCGTACCCATGAGGTTGAAACAACACATTGTTCAAGCCATGGCACAATACTTAGCAGGACAACCAACGAATGATGCTCTAAAGCAAGCACAGACGCTGGTTCGTGATGATGTTGCGATGGCTGCACAAGCACTCACCGAACTTGGAGAATCTTTCCTGGCATTGAATCGCCCAGACTTTGCAATTGAATTGTTTGATGAAGCACTTGAGTGCGTTTCCAGTGAGCAAAAGATGAGCGAGGAACTTGGTGAACTCATTCTTCTTGCGTATCGTGCAATGGAAGATGATGACGATAGTGAAGTCGAAGGTTTACGGCAAGTCCTTGACCAAATCCATCAACAAACGGTTGAGCAAGAAAAACAAGTTGAGAACTTGGTTGAACAAATCAGTCGACGGCAAGAGGATTCCAGCGAGCTTGTTCTTTCCAATGAATGGCAGGATTCCACTGCAGTTCTTGACGATGAACGTCCGCTTTACATCTCCGATGTTGTCGGTGATGCATTCGAAGAGCAACTCATTCTTGCACAACACCCATCGTTGGGCAGTGTAGGCATTTGGTTGCCAGCGAAAGCCGATGCTCCACAACCTGGTGCCAAGATTACACTCACAAACGGTCGTGTGAAAATTGCAGAACCGCCGAAAGACGTGGCTGATGCATATTCCATTCGTGCGCTCATCGCCATTGAATTTCCAGAAAGTTTGGTGTTTCAATCGTTAACAAGCGACGCACAAGAGGAACTCGAAGATCTGTGAAATCGTGGTGCCGGGGGCAGGATTCGAACCTGCGAAGCATTACGCAGAGGATCTTGAGTCCACCCCCTTTGACCGCTCGGGAACCCCGGCACGTATGTGCCGCTCGATGGTCTTCTTCTTGACTATTCCTCTTGGTCGATATCATCCAAACCTGCAGGACGAGGTGGTGCAATGTCAAACGCTTCCTCATCCTCAAATTCATCGTACAACGCCTGTATGCGTTGTTTTCGCATCAACATTGAAGCGACAACTGCACCTCCTGCTAAGAGCACGAGAAGAACGTTCAATCCAAATTCAGAATTGGAGGCTTTTTCATCAAGATCTTCCATCGTCACATCCCCGAGTGGAACGGGAATCAACAACGAATTGTCATCGAGTTGAATCATCATACCCAAGCGACCTGTTTGCCATGCTTCAATCGACCAAACGATGTTTTCCTCCTCGTCCGGTTGGAGTGTCACCGTCGTATTGGCGAGAATCAATCCTTCTGAATCAAGCAGGAAAACATCGGTTGAACCCGACAAAAACCCAACATTTTCAATCGTAAATTCAACCGTAACAAATTCGCCGAGTGCAGGGCGATACGGCGTTGCTTCGACCGATGTGGGCGTTGGTTCGTATGCCATCCAAACGACGTATACATCCAATGGAATCGATTTGGTACCTTGACCGGAAAGAACGTTTCCGGCTCGGTCTTTGTGCGAGAACCACACACTTAATCGGTCGCTCTTCGCAAATTGGACACCCTGTGATTCAACATCTAGGCTTGCTGAAAAGGCAGCGACATTGCCCGTTGTTCCATTGTGCATCATCGGAATTGAAGCGATCGAATCGGTTACAACAATTCCATTGCGAACAAAACACCAATGCAACTCAGCCCCGTCGGTAGGAACACCATGATCATCCTGAATGAAGACTTGAACGGAAATGTTGTTGACCTGCAATGAATCAAGATTGCTGAACGTTCCTGGCTCAACCGTGACCGTCGGTGATTGTTCATCAAGAAGAATTTCGACGATGACCGGTTCATCAAACGTGAACGTCGAACCGCTCAATTCGAGGGTTAACGCTCCTTCTCCTTGGGGAAGCGTGGTCTGGTTGACTTCGATACGATGTTGACTCAAACCCTCCAAATCAACGGTTTTCTCAATCGCCTCATACTGAATACCAAATGCTGAGATGTTGTAATGCACTCGTGTATCAGAAGGCAGATTCAGTGCTGGTTGATCGGTCTGGTAGTGCATGAGAACGAGAGAAACATCGGCAACGTCATCCACGTGCAAGGACAAAACACCAGAATCAAGAATCCCGAAAGGTGCAACCCGGTCATCAATGGAATCGATCTTAATGTCAAGTCGAGTGTGCGTGGACCAATTCAATTCTGTCAAATAGGTCGTGCCAAGACCAACATCCTGTGCTTCATCAATCACTTTAATCGATGGTGTAAACGAACCGCCGCTCCATTGGTGCAGAGCATCCCAGCGGAATTGGAAGGCGACATCAACGGTCCAACGCATGGTGAGATTGTCCTTCACAACGGTGACTGTCGGTGTCACCACAAAGCACGATACATCAGCAGTTGTTTCTTGGAAACGAGGAGCATAGTTCACCCAACAGTCCTCGTGAAGTGAATTCATCAATCCTATGTTGATGGAATCCAAGCTCTCAATTCCATTCCCATCAATAACATCGAACCGGAGGTGATGATCTTGTCCGGGGAACAAATGTCCATCAATCGAATCCAAGGACATGGCGTTCGTATCGAGTAATGTGGCCTGTCGCGGTTGAACAAGAATGGTTGCTGAATCGTTTTCTTCGCCGAACAATCCACCCGATTGCAATGGATTGCCTGCTAAATCAAATCCTGCAACCACGACACTAAGGCGGCCTTGTGATGCACCTGGGCGGAGAACTGCATCAACATCGAGCAATGGAAGGTCGACCTCAGCCTCTTGAATCCCTCGATTGACATTGGCTGTCATCGATTGGTATTCGCTTTGCTCCATGATTCCATTACCGTTTGCATCATCGTGATGTTCGGACCACGTGTAAATGGTCAGCGGCGTCTCCAGTCCTTCTCCATCACGTACATACAGCCGAAGCGGTATGTCGTTGTCTGGATGCCAAACATGGTTGTCTGCTGGCTGGAATCCGCTTTGGTCAAGAATTTGAAGGCTGATCAAATCCGGTGGACTCTTATCGTAAATCATTTCGAAAAACGTCGATTCAGCAGTCTGGTCGAATGAGGATTGCAGACCAAGTCCTGCAGGCCCACAACGCGTAAGGAGAATCCGTGCTTCCAATCTGGTATCCGTTGGCAGTGTAGAATCTTGAGGAATCGATAACGGGATGTCAAATCGACCATCTGCGTCCACATTCGAAGAATTGGAAATGGACCAGTCGATTGGTTCACCAATCCACTCATTGGGACCGCTCTCATTGATTGGAGGTACGGCATGAATCTCGACGGTTACCTCAGCATCGTTTTCTCCGACCCATGCTTCTGCGATGCCTTGGTAACGAACCTGTCCCTGAACATTCAACGAAGTTCCCGGATTGACGTGCAATGGCCACAACGGCTGTGTCCAATCATGCAATGCTCTTCCTCGATTGTCGTAGGCGATGACATTGAACGCCTCCAAGTCGTTTTCGATATCGTTGTACACCGTATTTTGTGAATGAATCAGTGGACCCGTCTCAAGGCCGTCCTCATCAACCGATGACACAAACCAATGCAGATCATCGATGTCGTCGTTGAGCCATGTACTTTCAAAGACCCAAGTGACCGTGCATTCGCTTTTGCTGCAGGTTGCTGCAGACGTTGGCTGAAGCACTGCATATCCAGCTCCAGCCGTTTGGATGAAACGAGGGGTTTCATCCAACCGGTCCACTTCTGCACGAATGCGAATTGAGAATTCATCATCGCTTGAACCAAGCGACAGGAAAATTCGTTCAAGAGCAGGCGCTTCCATCGCGGGATGTGTTGGAATCGTTCGCAAATGATGTGTTGTAATGCTTCGTTGCGTATGAGGGAGCCATCTGGACGGTGGAGCGTCAACCACTGAATCAACCAAATCCAGTTGGCTTTCAACTTCCAATTCAACCGTTACACTCCCTTGCAGCGTCTGGACTCGGAATGGAAGATCGAGGAGTTGCCGGTCATTGCCTTCAAACGATGCATTGAGGGCCTGATTCAGCAGCGATTCATCGAACGCGAACTTGAGCTCTCCATGCGTTGGTAGGACAAGGACGTCGTATGCAGCAAGTTGAATCGGTTGCGAGGACGATACGTTGTATTGAGCGTAACCCCAAACCCACTCGTTGGAAGCATCGATGGCAAGTGGCTCAAACGTTGGACATGCATTGTCAAACAGGATTCGCTGTGTTGATTGGCTTGGAATTGTCGAATGCAGACTCCCATCCAAATACAAATCGGTCGCCAACAGACCCGATGTTGCTCGAATTGTGAAGGAACCCTCGAGCAGTGCACACACATCTGGAAGCGTTATTGCAGCAATTGGGAATGCAATATGGTGACGAAGTTGATAGGTTGTGGTTGCTGATGTATTGATGGAAAGATGACCATGCTGTGTTGCATTGATGACATCTGAACCGTTCACGGCTGAATCAAACATCCGTTGAAGGCCGAAATTCAGGTCAAAGCCTGAAGGAGGCCATGAAATCGCTTCGAGTTGATTTTGACCGATTGAAACAGATGGACCCATCGGTGGCATCAAACACTGGAATTCGATCATGAGTCCTTTGAATTCATCACCAGCATTCAACGAAAACGTCCATGATGAGGAAATCTGTCGCTCTGAAATTCCATTGAACTGTTGCGATCGAACATGGAACGGCTCGGACGTGAATTTGGTTTGACCTTGATTGAATGCAGGTGATGCGAGTGTGACATTGCCCCCGTATTGATGAGCAATTAAGGAATCATAGACACAGCCTGGTCGATGCGAAAACGGGATGGATGTACCGGACGTTGCTTGCAAGTAGCCTTCTTGCGTGATTTCCAAATCCTTCATTTCGCTGTTGTATTTCTGGTCGTATCGACCGAACATTTGCAACACACCAAGGCCGACTCGTTCAACGGTTGGTGTGAGGTACGGGTCGTCTGAATCCATGTGAACAACGAGTTGAACCGAAGGATGCTCGATTGGATTTAAATCGACGGAGAATGGCAAAACACGTCGTTCGTATTCAGGAATGAAGTCCCCGTTTCCATCGAGCAAACTGAAGCGAAGCGTCGTATTATCGGGCTCATGAGCAAGGCCGTCAACGTACCCGTATCCGAACATTGGATGCGGAGCAATTGGTGGTGAAATCCAGTCGCCTTCTGATTCGAACAAGGCAACATCAATTCCCGCATCATCGATATACCACCCATCGCGTTCGATGTATTGATCTGAGAAAAACGAAAACCGAAGACGGACGGACTGACCAGAAAGATTGGAAATGTCCGAGGTTTTCAGTTCGAAGGGATGTGCCGGCTTGTTCCCACAATTACCAAGAACACGGGAACCGTCAAGGATTCCTTCACCATAGAACGGGGATGCAGAATTGACGGTTGAAATTTGGTCATGGAAACCGCCCGGGTCAGCAGGAAGGAACCACCAATTCAGTCCACCATCAGTGGAAACAGAAACGGCTCCTCCGTCCCACGCTGCTTCGGTACAAATCCAATGACGGAACGACAATTGTGCTGTTACGTTGTTTGGAAGGATGTATTCTGGTGAGATGAGATGCGCATACGAATTTGCAGCGTATTGCCCATTTAATTCAATGCCAAGTCCACTTTGCCCCGAATGCCATTGCTGAGGACCCTGGTTCGTGCTTCCAAGCGCACCATGCGTCCAGCCAACACCACGAATGTTTTCGATGGACCAACCTTGTGGCATTCGATGAGGATTTTCAAAGGAGTCCGTCACGTTCCCAGGACCATTTGCACCCAAGGTCGAAACCCACTGCCATTCATTGGGAGCGCTAACATTGTTCAACCAACCCTCAACCGATCCGTTCTGATAGGTTGGTTGATTCGTAAAATTGCTCAGGATGCGGATGTTGTTTGTTGTACCAGTTCCTGAACGTAGTTGCACATCATCGATCATGATGCCTTCCCAGCCGTTCGCTGGAGCTCCGCCACCATGGTTGACGATTGCATCGGTTTGGACGTTCAACCTCAGCAAGGCATTGGACGCATTCGTGTGCGATGATGCATTTGTAGGAATGGGATAGGATTGTGGAATCCAACCAAAAGATTCGTCAACGTACGTTACACCCTGATAGGTAACTCCGTTTCCTGGCAAGCCAGGAGGTTGGGAGAGAAGCGTCCATGTTACCCCCTGATCCATCGAATATGAGATGACCATCCCATCGTTGTATCCACCCTCAATGTCCCAATCTGCGAGAATGTCAAGTTCGATTGGATTTGTCAAGCCTGAGAGATTCATTGGAAGAAGAAGGGTTCCATTTGCATTTGGTGCGTAATCGCCATTCAGGTTACCATGGAACCAAGCTCCGGGTGCATCGCCTTCGTTGTACCAGGTTACATTGTCAATGAACCAACCATCTCGCTGATTGTTGGATGAACCGACGGCGATGCAAAGACGAAATCGCATGGTTTCGCTGTTGGCAATGTTCGTCAATTGGTCGAGTTCAAAACGAACCGTTTTCCACGATTCGTCGTCTCCTGCCCAGATTGATGTCATCGATTGGACGAGGTTGTGATGACTTGATGTCACTGCATTCGAATAGCCACCGTTTGGAATGAGTTGCTGCCAAGAAGGTTGACCATCCAACGTATACTCAACCCACGCTGCATCATCGGATGCGAGCGAACGCCAATGATCGAACGTAAACGACATGTTTCGGACAACTTCAGGCGTTTCGTATTGTGGTGAACTGATGCACCCTGAAGCATTGAGAATCGATGGCAAGTAAGCAAGGGAGTGATTTCCATCTCGCACACTTGGTCCAGATTGAAGCGAAGAGAGGTTCTGAACCCCCCATGCTTCCCCATCTTGGCCCATCGTAAGCCAACCCGTTGGAACCATTTTTGTCGATTCAAAATCGGAGAGGGAGCCAACCGATGAATCGGAAGCAAGAGAAAGTTGGCTTCCAAAAGAAAGTGAGGAAGTACGATTGTGTGTACCGTTGGCCCATGGATGATCGTGCGTTGTACCAAAGTATGTTCCGTTTCCATCGATCGTTTCCCAAACGGGTTCGACGGTCATGAAACCTGACGTGATGGTATGGTTTGCAGGCACTTGAATCGAGGAAATGTTGGCATCGACCGTTGTTTCGTTCGTCCCCGGTTGAAAGGTTGCAGGGCCAAAGGTAACGGTTCGTGATTGAACATAGGTTGAAGGCCCAACAAGAACAAGCAAGAGCACGAGAAAGACCGCAGAAACGTGCTTTTTCGGCTGATTCACCAAACTCACCTCGCTTCGCGAGGTGAGCCATCGGGTTTGAAGCCTCGTCTCCGTTGATTAAGTCCGGACAAGAGAGTTCAAAGACCCAAACACCGAGGCAATGACGATGTCGAACAACAACCTCCTCACGCCTGAACAGGCCCGTGAGATTCAGGAGCAATTGTTCGCAACCTATCGGCAGCAAACCAATCGGCATGTGCCCGTTCATCTTCCCCGCAAAGACTTCTGGGAGATGGTCAAGCGATTGCTGACGACACTCGATTTGCAAATCCACGACATGATTCGTAAACATGGAGCGGATCTCCGGGTACAAAACGAACAGAAACGGCAAGCGAACGTCCGCCATATTGCATCCGAATTGGCACGACGTCGTATGGTGGCCATGATGCAACATGCATCCTCACAATCGCTTCGTATGGCGACAAGCGTCAGCGATGTTGCAACGCCATTGCCACCAATCAATTGGCAGAAGGCAGATGCTGCTGAACGCGCACTTTACAATGCAATCGAAAAGGAAATGGACAAATTCAAGATGACCATTGGTTGGAGAGAGATGCAAGATGGTTTACGCGGAGAAATGGACTTCGTTGAACCAAAACACAAGCCAGGAACCATGCAACTGGATGATTTTACCGATGAGGCATTAACCGATCGAGCCCCTCCAGCCTTGGTGTTTGAGGATGAGAAACCCGAACCGTTGGATACGTTCGAAGTTGATGAAGAAGACCGTATTGCAGCGCTTGAATGGGATGCATACGAAGCTGCACAACATCATCCTGCAGAAGATGAAGCAGAAGAGATGCCAGTACCGCTGCCACAAACCTCTGAACCTTCGAAAGAAGGTCGACATGGTGCTGCAATGGAATTGGCACCATCAGCCAATTCAACCATTAGCGATGATTGGATGAATGAGGAAAAACCGGCAACTGAGGCCTTACCAAAAATTCGAATTCGAATCTTACAGACCGTTGACGAACCGATTGCAACTGCGGATGGTTCAGAATTAACGCTCAAAGCTGGCGATGTTCATAATCTGGATGAGACGATGGCTCAGTGGCTTATCGGTTCAGGCATGGCAGAAGCTGCCCCATTGTAAGTCCAAGCATCGATGATGCTCGTTCTATGTGCGTGAACGCTTCAGTTAACCGTGCGCATTGAAAGTTCAATGGTTACCGAATCAGGAATATCGATTTTGGCAACCAAGCGAAGAGCGCTCTCGTCCTTTCCGGAGTTGATGTGCATCTCCAACAAGCGCTTGTGAACACGAAGTTCCCAGTGATCGTAGGTTTCGCTTCCTTCACCATCAGGTGCACGTCGGACAGGAACGACCAGACGGCGTGTTGGCAGAGGAATCGGACCTCGAAGCTTGGTATCGCTTTGCTCGCAAATGGTTCGAATGTGGCCAGCAACTCGATCAATATCCGAATGGTTGTTGCCTGTCAACTTGATGACGGTAACGGCTGCCATACTCTACTCCTCCAGTTGCAAATCAATGAGTGATGTTCACTCACTTCTTCTCGATCTTGAGACAAACACCAGCTGCGACGGTCTTACCCATGTCACGGATAGCGAATCGGGACAACTCAGGGAAGGTGTCCATTTGCTCGATTGACATTGGCTTGGTCGGTTGGAATCGAATCAAACATGCATCGCCGTTCTTGAGGAACGATGGGTTTGCTTCCTTACCGTTCTTGTTGGTCTTCTCAAGGAGTTCCATGAACTTCACAGCAACTTGTGCAGTGTGTGCGTGGAATACTGGAGTGTATCCAACGGAAACAGCCTTTGGAATGTCCATAAGTTGGATTTGTCCAACGAAGTGCTCGTCGTGTCGAACGAAGGTTGGTTCGTTGTCAGCGTATCCAGCAACGTCACCACGGCGGATGTCGTCAGCTGCGAGACCACGTACGTTGAAACCAACGTTGTCACCAGGCTCGGCCTTGTCGACCATTGTGTGGTGCATCTCAATCGACTTGACTTCACCAGACTTCTGGGACGGGTTGAATACAACGTTCTTACCAGTATTCAGAGTTCCAGTTTCGATTTTACCAACAGGGACTGTTCCGATACCAGAAATCTTGTAGACGTCTTGGATAGGGAGTCGGAGTGGCTTGTCGATTGGCTTGTTTGGCATTGCTGCAGCGTCAATCGCCTCGAAGAGGGTTGGTCCGTTGTACCATGGACACTTGTCGGACTTCTCGAAGACGTTGTCGCCGTTAAGGGACGAAGCAGGAATCATTGGAATGTTGTCGAGTTGAGAACCAAATCCAGCCATCTTGAGAAGTGCGGAGACTTCTGCAACAGCAGCCTTGTACTTGTCCTCGGACCAGTCAACACCAGAAATGTCCATCTTGTTGACGTGGACGATGAGTTCCTTAACACCAAGAACCTTAGCAAGGAAAGCGTGTTCCTTGGTTTGGGCGTTGACACCGTCGTTTGCAGCACAGAGGAGAACCGCTGTGTCCGCTTGTGAAGCTCCGGTGATCATGTTCTTGACGAAATCTCGGTGACCTGGAGCGTCGATAACGGTCCAGTAGTATTTCGGAGTAAAGAACTCCTTGTGAGCGACGTCGATGGTAATTCCACGCTCTCGCTCTTCCTTTAGACCGTCCATGACATATGCAAGACCAAATCCAGCCTTACCTGACTCAGCGGCGAGTTTTTCGTTCTTCTCGATAACGTGCGCTTCGATGTGACCTGAGTCGAGGAGAAGACGACCGACAGTGGTCGACTTTCCGTGATCGACGTGACCGACGAAGACGATGTTACGGTGTGGCTTGCTCTTATCTTCCCATTGTGATGGCATACTAAATTACTCCTTAGCATCCCTGCGACAAATAACCCCTATTTGAAAGAGTCGGTGGAAATTGGCTGCAATTTTGTTGCGAACAGTGCCGTAGTCTCGCGGTTTTACTTGTAAATCAAAAGCAGCATGTAACGGTCGACCTGTTGCGTGTAGGTTTGATTGTTTGATACCGACATGCTCCAGTCGCCGTCGCCATACGTCGAATCGGCTTCGGAATCGGTAAAGATGTACGATGACAACGTTAGCTCAACGCAGTATTTGTCGTCATCACAGCCTGAATCACGGGACTCGTATTGGGCATTGTCGGTTGGTTCCGTCGAAGTTGCCTCATCGCCTTCCTCGTTGAATGCAACAAGATCGATTCGTCCGGGACAGGAAGCACCCGGCAAACACGGTTCGTCTTTGGCAGGATACATCATTTTGCCAACAACTTTCCTCACGGTGTTGTCTGCATCGTTGTCGTAATGGACTGTGAAATCAAAACCGAGTTGATTCGGATCTGATGAAGTCTTACGTCCAATTTCAAAATCAAGCCAGGAAGCGCCGAGTGAGACATAGACCTTGACGTCGTTGGAATCAACAAGTCCCTTGCCGTTGGTAATCGTCAACCCAACTTCGTACTCACCCGGTTGAACATCTTTCCAAACCGCCGTTTCGCCTTCAAGGTCGTTGTCGTTCGCAGGGTCACCATCACCATCAGCATCGAATTCCAAATCCAAATCCCAGTGGTACGTTGAGATGTAATCGTCCGATGAACCAGAGGTCGAATCGCTAGCATCCAATTCAACGTCCGTTTGACCCTCAGCATCTCTTGAACTCATGGATTTATCCAAATCACAAATCCAAACGTGAATGTAGGAGCCTTCGTCCACATCTTCGCCTTCACAATCCTCCTCTGAGGAATAGGATGTGATCTCTGCAGCAGGTGGCATTGCGGTTGCATCCACAATGGTCAACGTCTTGGTTGTTGACTGGCTTTTCGAACCGTCACTAACGATCAATTCGACCGTGTATTCACCAACCTCAGGGTAGGACCAATCTGCGATTCTACCCGTCGCATCGATGGAGTTGTCACCATCAAAGTCCCACTTGTAGGTCAATGCCACACCAGATGGCAAGGAATCTCGTGCATCGAAATCTATGGTTTGGCCTGCTCGAATGTTGGTTGCTGGCGAATAAGTGAATACGGCAACGATTTCATCGCTGTTTTCGTCTTCTTCTGCGCCCATGCACCCAGCAAGTCCACCGATCATCATCAGCATTGCAAGGAAGGTTGCTTTGCGTACGGCTCCCATGTTTTTGGCTGTCTTTCCGCCATTTAGAAGCCTTTTGCGTTTTGTTCAACTAAAACGAGAACAAACTCGTCTGTCTGTTGCCGTCAAACAACTCTTTCGCGTTCCATCCGAAAGCTTCAGTGATCCGTCCGAGAGCTGCAGCCAATCGCTCCGCATAGAATCGTCCATCGTAACCAGGAATTCCTCCATCTTGCTCGGCTTCGATCCACGGATGGACCTGCATGGGTCGTTTTGAGGCATCCGTAACAACGTAGGAGATTTTCATGCCAGGAGTAAAACCAAGACCACGTTCAATCAAAATTTTCGCTGCACGAACTTGAGCCATACTTTCTGGACGGGCATAATCTTTGGTAAAATCAACTTCGCCGTTGGATTGCATTCGTCCTTTGCACGATTTTGCAAGAATCAAGCGTCGAGCATCCACCTCGTGTTTTCTCAATGCTGCGACGCATTGACGAGCGTGTTTAACCAGGGCATCGCCTTCATCAGCAAGCGCGTACGTGAACGTCTTTTTCATGGAGGTTGTCAGATACTCGAACGAATCCGTTCGTTGCGTTTCATAGCCACGTATCAACATCTCTTCGCTTGGCCATACGACTTGCCCAACGTACCGCTTCTTTGCTCCATGACTGAAGAACACGGAAAGGCCCTTCTCGTATTCGAGCACAGCAGAATCTCGACTGTATTGCTTGGCAATGTCAAGGCCAAAGTCGATCATCGCTTGTTTTGCAGCCTCGTAGGCTGCAATCGTGTCCTCATCATCGTCCTCCTTCAAGACGGAGGGTGACCCTTCTGGAACAGGTGAACAAACGAAGATGGAATCCGTATCGGAATAGACAACGTGGTGGCCTTCATCCTCCAGTTTCTGAATGATGGTCTTGATGTTTTGACGCGCCCATGCTGTGATGGATGAACCCAAATCCTTGTGGGTAAATCGATAGAAACCTGAAGCGAAAACACCGTAGAAGGAATTCATCATGATCTTCACCGCATACTGCATCGAATCGTGAAATTCTTCTTTTTCGACCTGCTCATCTTTGCGGGCGAGTTTGATTTGCGCCTTATGCTCATCACGTTGATTCATCAAATCTTGAAGCAGGGTTGGAACCAATCCTTTGCGATGTTCAGCGCTCCAGAAAACGGCTTCCGTTGGTGAAACGTGTGTCGCATCACCTTCGCCGGGTTGTTCTGGATGCGAAGGGTCGATTCGCGTCGTGTAGCAGACATTGTTCCCAATCATAATGCTCGGATACATGCTCTTGAAATCCAGAACAGCAATCCATGGATGCAAGCCTGCTTCAACATCGTGAACGTAACCTCCGGTGATTTGACCCTCCTTCGCTTCAGCACTTCCCGTCAATGGAACAGCCACATTCTTGCGGTCGGCCAAGCGAATCACAAGACTGTCGAGCAATTGCGATGTGCTTCCATTGGCAGCGGTTTCAAACGGCACTTTCGCAACCGCAGCAACAGCTTCTTTGCGGCGAATCGCCTGAATGGAATGAAGAATATCGAGCGGTAGGGCAGCATCTCGAACACAATATTCCATGACTTCATCGGGTCGAGTGGCCCATTCTTCGTCCATGTTCGATGCATCAATGTCGATTTTCTGTTTGTCCTCTTCTTCTGGGAACAGCAAGCGAGCAATGAACGAGAGCGTTTCGCGTTGTGGACGCAGCGCTTGACGTGCCTGCCACCAAGCATCGACAATCGCACGTCCTGCAAGATTCCAAGCACGATTCGATTGACGTCGAGGAAGAACACCTGTTCTCGTTCGCTTGCATTCCGTTTCGAGATGCGGTGTACGACCCCATCCCAACAAATTGCTACGTGCCTGCCATTGTTTTCGGCTGGTATGGTAGTCCATCCGTTCGACCAATCGTGGAAAATCGAAGTTGTCGATGTTGTAACCTGTGATGATGTCCGGATCTTCGTCACGAACCATGGCGGTCATTTGTTCCATAATCAAGTCTTCAGCGCCGCGATATTCGTAGACTCGACGAGAACCATCGATCATGTCCTCGACCCAAACAGCAGCACAGAGAATCGAATTGTTGGCAATGCTCGTCTCCAAATCGTAGGATAGAATGCGCCACGGAACTTGAAACGGCTCGCTTTCTGTGACATTCTCAAGCTGAACAGAAACGGTACGATCGACTTGGTAACGACCAACACCACCGTGTTTGATGACACGGAGATTGTGTTCACCATCCTCGTCATCGTGTCCTCGTTCATCAATCAAAAAGCCCTCAATGACGAGATGCATCCCCACGTCGTTATCTAAGAACATCCGATTAAGGAACGGGATGTCACCTGAATAAATGGTCCAACCTTGCTTCTGCAACTCACTACGAAGGGATGGAACATTGAACGGCTGGACCGCTTCAACGGTCCACAGAGGTTTCTCCCCCAGATCGGTCCACTTCCACTCAGGTCCACGAACGTCCATCACTTCGGAACGGCGGCGAATGCCTTCGATACGTCGCTCTTCTTCTTCGGTTACCGGCTGTTCTTTGCTCCGCTTTCCCATCGGTGCAATCTCAAATGTTGGTCGCAAACCAGAAACGAGAACACAGATTGACGAGCCGTCTTCACAACGACCGAACAACTCGATGGTCGTCTGTGGAGCATCATCATCTCCATGCGAATGGTAACGTCCACTGACGACACCGAAGCGGCCCGACCATGCCTCCATAGCAACGCCTCGGGCTCAACCGTCTTGAAACCAAGCCTTTGACCAGTTCAATCAGACGTTGAGTTTTCTTCGGAATGAAACGGCAAACAACATTGCGAGTATGAGAAGCCAGACTTCGAATCCTGTTACGGATTCGTCATCGTCATCGTCATCACCATCATCCTCCCGAATCGTTGGGTCGTACGGAGCAAAATCGGAGTTGTCGCCAACACCATCAGAATCGGTATCCAACCATTCTGAAGCATCGAATGGGAAGGCATCAGCTTCGTCTGGGACACCATCACCATCAGAATCGAGGTATGGTACAGTAATCATCACACTCAGGGATGTCAAAAGAACGGCTTCGTTGTTTGAATCGTAACCGTATGCATTGATGTACACCGATTGAATAATGGTCACGTTGGTTTGAATCGAATCCAACATCAATCCGAGCGAGAAAGCATCACCTTGTTCCAATCCATCGGAACGGTTCCACACACCATCAAGCCGGAGATCGTACTTGTCAACTGCAGAAGCATCAAACGACGTTTCGTTGAATGCGACCTCAACAAATGCTGGGCTCATTGTGGTCGCAAGAAGGGTTCCATTCACGAGCATGAAATCGGAATCGATAATGGTCAACAAATCTGGTGCTGTCAATTCGATTGAAGCTCCTGGGGGAGGTGCTGACCATACATCGGCGAGTGGGTCGTACGTCCATGCACCATCCCATTGACAATCACCATCCTCATCGAGAATGAATTCGCCACCAGCGTTAATCGCATCTTCAGGAGCGACAAGGCCTTGGCAAGCCATAAGCGTGATTTCAAACCAATGATAGGTGACCCATCGCTCGTCATTACCTTCGTAGGTTTTGATGTAAACGTGCACCGTCTCAGAGAGGTTTGTGTACAATTCGTCGAGTGATAATGGCATTGAGAAGGTGTCAGAGTCCGACAAAGCGCTCGAGCGCGCAAAGAGACCTTGGGTAACGAGATTGTACTTCTCTAAAGCAGACTTGTCGAAGTCATCCATTGAAAATGCAACTTCAACATAGACTTCACCCGTCTCAGAACCTGACATGAGCGTTCCGTTGATGAAGAACACATCCGCATCGGTCGAAGTCATGTTGTCCGATGCATCGAATTGGAAAGCAGGCTCATCATCGCCCCAGTCGTTTGGAACGACAACAAAGTACATTCTGAACTTGTCCGAGAACTTACCTGATGCGTCATAGACACGCAGTTCCATGCGGATCTGCGATTCTGCCGTACCTGAGTCATCAACGGTCACGTTTTGGAACTTGTACGAGAACAGTCCATTGCTGGCTGCTGATTCTTCAAAGGTATGACCTTCGAGGTTGAACGACGTGTCACCGTATGGTGCGTCGAAGAAGACCTTCCATTCGTAGGTAACAATTCCGTTGCTTCCGTCGATTGCGTCTGCATCGAAGGATTCACTCGCATCAAAGTGGAGAACGAGTTCACCTGTTTCTGTGAGAATAACTCGGTTCACGTCCCATTCTGTGTTGGATACTGTCTTGGTGCCGACGTACTCGACGTTGTCCATGTATTCCTCACGCATGTCGATACTCATATTCGCTTCAGGAGCGAAGTCATCTGTCGAAAAAACAGTAATTTCGTCGCCAAGTTCAGTCGGCTGAGGGTGTTGCACCAGTCCTGCAAGTAGCAGGAGAAGGCCCATCGCAAGTGCGGTTCTCATAGCGAAGCCTATTCACTGATAGAACATAACATAATCGTCAATTTCGCAAAAATTTGGTCAGCAAGAATTGAAAGCCGAATCTCTTTAGCCAAAGTCACGGGTTGGGGTTCATGGCCAAAAATATCGATTGGGACAAACTGACGTTTTCGTTAACACCGACCGATACCATGTACGTGGCTGAAACCACAGGCGATGAGCCTTGGATGCCCGGTGAATTGCGACCCTATGGCAACATTTCCATCTCACCAGCTGCAGGCGTCCTCAACTACGGTCAAGGTCTGTTTGAAGGGATGAAAGCCTATCGAACCGACAAAGATCGAATCGTCTTCTTCCGTCCGGATGAGAACGCTCGACGTATGCAACGTGGTGCGGATCGATTGAAGATGCCACCCGTTCCAGAATCGATTTTCATCGATGCGGTTGAACAAGTCGTTCAAGCCAACATTGACTGGGTTCCACCGATGGGGCGAGGTGCGATGTACGTTCGACCATTGTTGATGGGAAGTGGACCGGTTCTCGGTGTTGCTCCTGCTCCAAGTTATTCGTTCATGATTTACGTTACACCTGTTGGACCGTACTTCAAGGGAGGTATGCGTGCGATTGAATTGTTGATTTCCGATGAATTTCATCGAGCTGCTCCGGGTGGCTCAGGTGGCGTCAAAGCGATTGGAAACTATGCACCAGGTATGATGCCAAGCAAGATGGCCAAGGCATCTGGCTATGCTGAAGTCATCTATCTCGATGCTCGAACCAGCACCTACATCGAAGAAGTTGGTGCTGCAAATTTCTTCTGCATCAAGGACGAGGTCCTCTACACGCCTGAATTGACAGGAACCATTCTTCCCGGAATCACCCGAGATTCCATCATTGCACTGGCTCGTCACATGGGCTACGAGGTGGTTGAAGAGAAGGTCCGTGCTGAATTTGCCATGTCTGCGGATGAGGCATTTTGCTGTGGAACAGCAGCCGTCATCTCTCCAATCGGCAGCATCACCCATGGTGATACAAAAGTCACCTATGGTGATGGAACGCCAGGAACGATTACGACAACGCTCTACGACAAACTCACAGGCATTCAGAACGAAACCGAAGAAGACATCTTCGGATGGTTGCACGAAGTCCCTCTGTGATCACTTACCTTTCTTGGCCTTGGTCTCAACGTGCCAAACGAAGTAGGTCTTCTCATCAAGAATCAATTCACTCTTGTAGACCATTCCAAACTCACTCGGTTCAATGGTTCCATCAAAGGTGAATTGAATCATCAACAAGCCATCGTTATTCGATTTGAGAACACCTGTTCCGTCTTGGACACCACCGAATTGAGTTGCCCCAAATCGCCTCTTGTTGACTTCAATGTTGGTCTCTCGAACTCTGACTTCGTAACCAGGGGACATCTCAGAACAGCGAATTCGTTCCTCGGTCTTGGTCTTCGTATTGTATGGAATCTTGACCGCTTTGAGAACAAAAGGATCGGTCATTGTACCAGAACCGCTCTGAATCGCAGGTGTTGCTGAAACATGTTCTGCCTGAACACCAACACGTTCCTTGCGTCGATTCAAAATCATTGGTACGACGAGAATGAAAGCGAGTGCAAGGAAGATGAATGGGAAGCAAATTGGTTTGAATGGATTCTTGTCCTTTTCTGGAGCCTCTTCGTATGCTCTGTAGTTGTAACAAGTACCATCCGATTCAATCTTCGGAACCGATGAACGGTTGTATGGATCGCCACCACATTCCAATTCGAACGAATCGTTGAATCCATCACCATCATCGTCAAAGTCAGCCTCAAACATACCGAGACGCGTGGCATTGTTTGGCAGACCGTCCAAGTCGTAATCTTCCTCAACTGAGAGATTGAATGTGGTCGATATCTGTGTTCCCGTCAACAAGTTCGTTGCCGTGACCGTGTACTCGGTCAAGTTCGATGGAACAAGAGGCACACCGTAGACCGTACCGTTACCGTTTGATGTTCGTGCCATCGTATCGCCACCAAAGAACAAGCCATACGGTAAAACAGGTGAAATCTCCCATATATCGACGGTCATTCCCGTAATGATTGGTTGGAGTGTGACGTTGCGCTGTCCTTGCAGCAACTCGAAGTCACCTGTTCCGTAGGTGACGGACAAAACTTCGTTGAAGTCGCAAATGCCATCACCATCGCTATCGACCGGTGTATCGAATTCGTTCTTGGAATCGGTTGGACCACAATCAGCTTCGTCCAAATCGGTCCAACCATCGTTGTCATCGTCCAGGTCCTCAATCAATCCAGTGGTCGATTCGCCCCACAATTCGTCAGGCATTCCGTCGCCATCGGTATCGAGGTAAGCAGCAGCATCATTCGGGAAGGCATCTATTCCTGCTTCACAGTAATCGACTGGAAGTGCAGGTGCAATCGGTCCATCGCAGATTCCATCACCATCGGTATCAGCAT
>CBFIJH010000016.1:0-32181 GCA_965662895.1 Candidatus Poseidoniaceae archaeon
CAAAGATCGGATGTTTGCCGTTAGCCAAGTGCGCTGATGACACCAACCTGGAGTGAGTACACCAGGCTTAGAACAACAATCCATCCACAGGCAACCAAGACACTTTCTCGTGAGCGAGCATCGTTTAGATCTGTGAAATCGGGATGTTGTAGAATCGTCTTTGCCCAAAAAATCCAGTACAACCAAACGAAGAATGCAAACGCAACGTGGACCCAGGAATTGTCCGTGAAAAGATTGTCACGCCATGCGAGATGAACAACCCCTGCAACGAAACTGATTCCAAACAACCCCCACAATCTCTTGCCATCATGAAGGGCCCATGGAATCAAAACCAGCAAAGCCATCATGTGGTAACCATAATGGATTTTTGAATAAAAAATGAAGATGGATAATATGCTCAGTGAAAACGCTGCAGGTATGTTGAGTTGCCTTTGCTGAACAGCGACCCATGTGGCACAAACTGAAATCAGCATTGCAAGGTGGAGAACCACACTCGGAACAAAGTAAATTGTCTCGCCAATGAACCTCCAGAACGACATGCCACGTTGTTCAGTTGACGACACTGTGTTTGAAACCTGAGTATCACTCACTGGTTGGGTTCCAAACAGATAGAATTCTATAAATTGAGTGAAATCAGAGTATGCATACAGCAAAAACGGCATTGAAATGAGTATACCAATTCCGAGTCCAATAAGCGCTGCGTAGATTTTCGACTCCCAATTCTCTGGACCAAGCACTGCAAACGGTGAACACAGTGCAGGGAAGAACTTGGTAAGTGTACCCACGCCAAGACTCGCCGCAGCAAGATACCATCGTTTGCGCGAAAGTAGTAGCAAGGACAAAGCTAGAAATGCAACGATTATGGCATCGTCCTGAAGCATTGCAATTGACGTAAATTGGCCAAATGGTGATGAACTGTAAATCATACTTCCAGCGATCGCTAAACGCCGATCAAACCAAGGCTCAAGGAAGAAAAACAATATCACAGAGGTCAGGAACAAGAAGAAAGCAAACCATGAGCACCAGATTAGAAGGGTATCTCCAAGAAGCAAAACTGGAGTAAACAGGTAATTAATGACAGGGGGCGAGACCGTTACCCTTTCCGTATCACGATAAAGCAAATCACCATCCAAAATGGTTTGAGCACGATCTCGAAAAATTTTGAGATCTTTGTTCTCCTCTCTTGAGGGGTCGTCACTTATTTCGAACCCAATCAGCATTGGAGCAGAGATTGTGAAGGTAAACAAAAAGAGGAAGACGACAACCTTCGTGTTGCTTAGTCGTTCAAGCCGGCCAAATGCATCGATGATGAGCGAGTTGACTCTCGTGACTTTACCAACGCCCGAGTCATCACTTCCACCCATGTGAAATTTCATTGGTATTGACACATAACTGTAATCAATTTAGAATTTAGAGATTTCTTAATACGTTGGTGAAAGTTCACACAAGGGATAACCATGTGGATTTAGATTGGTTTCACGATGTTGTGAAGCAAAAACTACTCTTGAGAATCGGAACCTCAAGCACCGCAGCTCAAACAATCATCAGGGCTGTCAAGGCTGCAAGCAATTTCTTCCATACTGGTCAGTTCAGCACGTTCTGCAAGTCCGTTGACCGTTGGGTCATTCTTTGCGTTGCTCTCAACAGTGAATTGAATCGCATCGGCAGCAGCCTTGGTTCGTAGATAATACATACCAGTCTTGAGGCCGGATTTCCATCCGTAGAAGTGCATTGAGCTGACCTTTGCAGCATTGGCATCAATCATGTGTATGTTCATCGATTGGCTTTGATCGATATAGGCACCACGGTCTGCGGCCATGTCGATGACGTGCTTTTGCTTAATTTCCCAAGTTGTCTTGTACAACGCCTTAATGTTGTCAGGGATTCCTTCAATGGCTTGAATTGAACCCTTGTGTCGTAGAATTTCATCTTTCAAAGCCATGCTCCAAAGTCCTGCTGAGATAAGATCGTTTACCAAGTGTTTGTTCAAAACAATGAATTCACCAGAGAGTGTTCGTCGAACATAGAGATTGGAGGTAAACGCCTCAAAGCATTCGTTGTTCCCCAGAATTTGGGAAGTCGACGCTGTTGGCATCGGAGCAAGGAGGAGCGAGTTTCGCATTCCATTCTCGACGATTTCTGCCTTCAACGAATCCCAGTCCCAACGACCTGAATGTTCATTCATTCCCCAGAGGTCGAATTGAAGGATTCCTTGTGATGCAGGAGACCCTTCAAAGGTCGAATATGGGCCTTCAGCTATGGCTGCATCTTTTGAGGCAGTGCAAGCAGCGAAGTAAATGGTTTCGAAAATTTCTTTGTTGAGAGCACGAGCTTCCGGACTATCGAATGCCATGCCAAGCATAGCGAAAGTATCGGCAAGTCCCTGAACACCGAGACCGATTGGACGGTGGCGCATGTTGGAATTACGGGCTTCTTCAACAGGGTAGTAATTCACGTCGATGACTCGATTGAGGTTGCCCGTTGCATGGTAGGTGACATCGTAAAGGAGTTCATGATTGAACGAGCCGTTCTCAACGTACTTCGGTAGAGCGATGGATGCGAGGTTGCATACGGCAACTTCGTCGGCCGAAGTGTACTCCATAATTTCGGTACACAGGTTGGATGAACGAATGGTTCCCAAGTTTTTCTGGTTCGATTTCATGTTCGCTGCATCTTTGTAGAGCATGTATGGCGTACCTGTTTCGATCTGGGCTTCGACGATCTTGTCCCAAACCTCTCGAGCAGGGACGGTCTTTCGAGCGAGCCCTTGCGATTCGTAGGATTCGTAAAGTTGTTTGAATTCTTCACCATAGGCGTCCTGCAATCCAGGGCATTCGTTTGGACAGAAGAAGGACCACTCTGCGTTGGCTTCAACGCGCTGCATAAACAAATCAGGCGTCCAGAGCGCATAGAACAAATCTCGAGCACGCATTTCTTCCTTACCGTGGTTCTTTCGAAGGTCGAGGAATTCAATCAAGTCAGGGTGCCATGGTTCGAGATAGATAGCTATCGATCCCTTTCGCTTGCCGCCACCTTGGTCGACGTATCGAGCTGTATCGTTAAAGACACGGAGCATAGGGACGATACCGTTGGATGTTCCATTGGTCCCCTTGATGTAGGATCCCTTGGCGCGGATGTGATGAATGGAAAGACCAATTCCACCTGCAGACTTGGAAATCAAAGCGCACTGCTTGAGCGTATCGTAGATGCCGTGGAGTGAATCGTCTTGCATGGTCAAAAGGAAACAGGACGACATTTGTGGCATCGGCGTACCTGAATTGAACAATGTAGGCGTTGCGTGTGTGAAATAACCGTTCGACATCAAGTCATAGGTCTGAAGCGCCTTCTCGATGTCACCGTGGTGAATACCAACTGCAACTCGCATCAACATGTGTTGTGGCCGTTCTGCAACCTCGCCGTCAAGGCGGAGTAGATAGGAGCGCTCGAGGGTCTTGAATCCGAAGTAATCGTAGTTGAAATCTCGAGTGTAATCGATGTGGTTGTTCAACACGTCAGCATTGGCCATGATGATATCAAAGACTTCCTCAGAAATGAGGGGAGCATGCTTCTTTGATTCAGGGTCGATGTACTCTCGAAGGTCGGTAATCACATCGGTAAAGACTTCTTTTGTCGATCGGTGGAGGTCGTCAACGCAAATACGAGCAGCGAGTTTGCTGTAATCAGGGTGTTGTGAAACCAGTGAGGCAGCAGTTTCAGCAGCGAGTTGATCCAGTTCACGTGTTGTAACGCCATCATAGAGCCCTTCGATGGTGAGTTTGGTAAGGTTTGCAGGATCGACCCACGTCGGATCGAGTCCTTCAGACAAACGTCGCAGTTTGTCCAAAATCGCATCGAATCGTACATCTTCTCTCTCGCCTTTTCTGTTTACAACTTGCATGGTCATTTTGCCTCATCTCCTGCTTGTTTCGGTGCGTGCGTATCTCCCTTTGTTCGCGGTCGGTTCAAAAGTCTTCGTCCATGGAGAACCGCTGTTGGACGCTTCCGAGGGAGGCGCCATCCATCACACCGGACTTCTGGTACTCGCCAACTCGCTTTTCGAAGAAGTTGGTCTTGCCTTGCATGGAAATCATTTCCATCCATGGGAACGGATTTGCGACGTCGTACAACTTTGATGCTCCCAAAGAGATCAAAAGTCGATCGGCGACGAATTGAATGTATTGCTTCATCAATTCTTCATTCATTCCAATGAGATTGACAGGAAGAGCACTGGTGACAAATTCAATCTCGATTTCGACCGCTTCTGCAATAACACGGTGAATGATGTTCTCAGGCGTTGGACGCTCTAGTTTGCTGTGCAGTAAGCATGCAAAGTCGCAGTGCAATCCTTCATCTCGACTGATCAATTCGTTGGAGAACGTAAGACCAGGCATGAGCCCTCGCTTCTTGAGCCAAAAGATTGCACAGAACGAACCTGAAAAGAAAATTCCTTCAACTGCGGCAAAAGCAACAAGGCGTTCTGCAAAGGAGCCTCGCTTGCGTGACAACCAGCGAAGTGCCCAGTCGCCCTTGCGCTTGACAGACGGCACGGTCTCGAGCGCCTTGAACAAGTGGTTCTTTTCGTTGGAGTCTTTGATGTATGTGTCAATAAGGAGAGAGTATGTTTCTGCATGGATGTTTTCCATCATGATTTGGAAGCCGTAGAATGCTCGAGCTTCTGCCCAACAAACCTCATTTGAGAAATTCACGACGAGGTTTTCGTTAACGATACCATCGCTTGCAGCAAAGAAAGCAAGAACATGCTTGAGGAAGTGTTGCTCATCCTTGTTGAGTTGCTCCCAGTCTTTCATGTCCTCTGCGAGGTCGATTTCTTCTGCAGTCCAGAACGATGCCGCATGTTGCTTGTACATGGCCCAAATGTCATCATGCTCAATCGGGAACAGAACAAACCGATCCAAGTTTTCTTGGAGCATCGGCTCGATATGTTCACGCGATAAATCAATTTCTATTCCGTCGTCTTTTCGATTGTGCTCGATTACCATATTGTCACCTTCCATCAACGCGCTGGATGTGGTCCTCCCTCCGAGATGGCACATAAACATGTGCATGCCTTTGACACATAAAACCGTGTTTTTCAAGGAGGAGGAAACGAGGGACTGCGCAAATAAACCCTGTTTTTCGACCGATTTGTATAAGAACCGATTTGTCAAAATAAAAAAGTGATATTTTTTGCCCGAATTCTACCTTCGTTTCTACTGGAACGAAATCAAAGACTCCATGAACCACCGAGAAGAGGCAAAACCATGCGAAATGAGATTCGTGTGAAGTTTGCAAAACTGAATGATGAAGCGAGACTTCCGACCCAGGGTAGCGCACAAGCGGCAGGATGGGATTTGTACGCGCTTGAACAAACAACGGTAACAAAAGGCGCGTCGGTCATGATTCCGACAGGTCTTGCTTGTGCCATACCGGAAGGATGGGAGGGACAGATTCGATGTCGATCATCGCTTGGAAAGAAAGGTATGATTTTGCCGAACGGTGTTGGCACCATTGACTCAGATTACCGAGGTGAACTAAAGGTGCTAGCGACCTGGATTGGAGAAGGTGATTCATTTACAGTCGACAAAGGAGAACGCGTTGCTCAGATGCTGTTCGCACCAGTCCCTTTGGTGAAGATTGAGGAAGTCGAGATTGATGCATTGGATTCAACTGAACGTGGCGAAGGTGGATTTGGCTCATCGGGACAATACTGAGGGACAAGCATGCAATCGATCGACATTCGTCAACTTGGCGTCGTGGAATACACAGATGCTCTTGAGATGATGTCGACCTTGCAACAGCAACGCATCAACAACGAAATACCTGATACCGTTCTTTTTCTTGAACATCCAGAAATTGTTACGGTAGGCCCTCGGGCTCGGAACGATGGAATTGCTCCTCCGTCCGATTATAGGAGCCATCCTGTTGATCGAGGAGGTGGCCTTACCTGGCACGGGCCTGGCCAACTTGTTGTCTATCCGATTGTGCTCTGGAATCAGGAAGATGAGAAATCCGTTGCAGACATCATTTCCAAAATCGAATCGTGGGTCATTGCTGCATTGAACGAACTTGGTATCGAGGGGTACAGAGACGACCGGATGCAAGGTGTTTGGGTCGATGAGAAGAAGATTTGCAGCATTGGCCTGTCCTTCTTACGATGGGTGAGTCGTCATGGATTCACAATAAATTACGATACTCCGCAAGGCAGGGTGGAAAACCTTGCTGGATGTGGTCTGTCAGAATCGACAACAACAAGCCTGAGCAGATTGGAGTACACAGTTACGAGAGTTTCCATTCAGGATGCGTTGATGAACACCTGTCAGAAAATATTGGGCAGAAAAATCGCATGAGGAAACAAACAAGTGCATATATGAGAACGGGGCCAATTTGAAACATGGGCGAGATTGTTCTTGGCATATCTGGTGCAAGTGGAGCCGTTTATGGTGTTCGTCTCGCGCAAGCCCTCAACGACCTCGGCGTCACCATTCGCTTGGTTGTCAGCAATTCAGGCCGAATCACGCTCAAGCACGAATGCGACACGACGCCCGAAGCCCTCGCTGAAGAAACGGGTGCTATCCTTGAAGAGCAAGCCAACATCGGTGCGAAATCCGCTTCAGGATCAGCACCAATCGACGCTGTTGTCATTTGCCCTTGCTCTGGAACAACGCTTGGAAAACTTGCTGCAGGAATTGGAGACAACCTCATTACCCGGTCTGCGATTGTTGCCATGAAGGAACAACGTAAACTCATTATCGTACCCCGAGAAGCACCTTATGCAACCGTTCACCTTGAGAATATGGCCAAGTTATCGGGTTGGGGAACGGTCGTTATCCCTGCATCACCCGGCTTCTACAACCATCCCCAATCCATTGATGACATGGTCGATTTCGTCGTAGCGCGCATCCTTGACCAAATCGGTCTTGAGCACACCATTGGTAAGCGATGGACGGGCGAAGAATTGGATGAATGAGATGCATCGAGCCAACGGGTTCAAATGAGCAAGGCATTTGTTCAAGAACATGAGCAGTGATGATTCGCTTGCATCACGGACCGTCCAACAACTGAAATCCATGCTGGAAGAGCGTGGACTGCCAAAATCAGGAAAAAAGGCTGAACTCATCGAACGGCTCAATTCATCACAGGAAGAAAACATCATCGAATTGTCCACCTCGTTTTGGAGTCGAAATCTCGTTGGTCAATTAAACGTCGCTCAAGTGGCGGGTTCGGTAGCTGCAGTTCTCCTCCTCATGGTCGTTGTTTTCAATCCCTCCATTCTTGGATTCGGGGAAGATGAAGCCGTCTACGAACCGATTGGATTCGATGCTAGTCAGACACGCTGGTACGCGCAAGAATTGGTCAATCTTGGTCATCCTGAATGGGAGGGCCGGATGTCAGGAAGTCCAGAAGAGGCTGCTGCTGCTGAGATGATTCTCGATAACCTCACGGAAATGGGTTATTCGCCACAACTGAACACCTATCCTGTTCCAATGTTTGCAATCAATAGTGAACCTATTCTCTCGATGTGCATTCCTGCTGCTGGCGGATTGTTTGGAGGTGCAGTGACCGGAGCGTCATGCAACAGCGGCGTTGGTGCAGACATAACGACGTTTGAACATCGAACAAATTTTGTTCTCCAGGGATATTCAGGTTCAGCAGACATTCAATTTGGACAAGAAATGGAATTGATCGATCTTGAAGACGGAACCAACGATGCCCTTTGGACGGAGGCATCTGGCAAGGTTGGAATCGTACGAGGAGGCAACAGTATTGATGGAAATACGGGCATCTACATCAAGGCTGCAGAGAATGGGTTGGCGGCCATTCTTCGCATCAACAACCAATCAAACTGTGGGCAAATTGTCGCTGACGATTGCATACCAATTTTCAAATCAATTCGTGTGGATGACATGAAAGCAGCGAACAGTGGATCGATTCCTGAAACGATACCCTTCATTGCTGTATCCAATAAGACAGGCGTTGAGATGCTGGAGTTGGCTGGTCAAGGCGCATTTCTCCGATTGTTTTCTGACGTTGATAACGCTGGAGATCTCTCGGTAAGTGTACCATGTGGGACACTTTATGGAAAGAGTGAGGATCTTATCATCGTCGGAGCACACCATGATACGGTTTACCATGCACAAGGAGCGGTCGACGATACTTCAGGAACTGCGAGCGTACTTGAGATGGCTCGACAGATTGCCATGATTGCAAACGAGAGTAGAACACCAGAGTACACGCTTCGATTTTGCACGTGGGGAGGCGAAGAAGAAGGATTGTGGGGCAGTAAAGCGTACGTCGGTGCGAATGCAAATGAACTTGCTCGCAACCTTCGCCTCTACATCAATCTGGACATGAACCACGTCGACATTGACACGGCCAATCGAGGGAACAGTCTTCGGTTCTTTTCAAACTCAGAAACAGACATCAATGCGATGAAGGACATTTTGGATGTTCTTGAGGACGAACGCCCTGACCTTTTTCCAAAATACACGGTTTCAACCGGATTGTATCAAGGTGCCCGTGGTGAGCCCGACGGTATGCCATACAATTCCGACCATGGGCCATTTGTCTACGACCTTCCCGACGGTGTGACTGGTAATGCTTTGGTCTGCTATGGGTCCGGTTCCTGGGAGTACCATACGTACGCGGATACCATGGATCGCTTTAACGAAGAATCGCTTGGAGTTTCAGTCATTGCTTATGGAACCTACATTCGTCACCTCGCTTGGCCCGTCTTTGAGTGAGCGTTGAGTTCAAGAAGGCGACGTCGGTGGGAAGGTCATGGTAAAACCAAGCGCACATGCTTCGCACATTTTGGTCGCTTCCAAATCCGAAGCCATGCAAATCTCCGATAAAATTGGAAAACTCAAAGATTTTCAAAAACTTGCCCGTAAAAAATCGACGTGCCCCTCTTCGCAACGTGGAGGCGATCTCGGCTGGTTCCGTAAAGGCAACATGGTTCGTGAATTCGAAGAAGCTGTTTGGAGCACGCCTCTGAAGACGGTTTCTTCGCCGGTCAAAACCCAGTTTGGCTATCACCTTATCTGGGTCCATGAACGTGATGAGGAGTGAACAAAGTGCGTTTCTCTGTTGGCTTGGACAATTATCTGGTCAATGGTGCACACGGTTATTTTGACCGCGAGCATCTCAAGCCTCAACCGTTCAATATCTCCGTACGGGTTGACCTCCTGAATGCAATTGAAGACGGTGAACTTGAATCGACGTTGGACTATGCGCGACTTCAACAGGCCGTTGATTCGGTTGTTTTGAATTCTCCACCGATTCGACTGCTTGAATCAATGGCTCTGCAGATATCGGAACACATTCAACAGACCGAACACGTTCAATCGGTCTTCATACGAATCGAAAAACCCGACGCGCCGCTTCCTCACCCAGGAGGTTTGCCATACATCGAATACACGTGGAATCGTTGATTTGAACCCCAAGAAACGGGAGGGTTGAAAGGCCGACGCTTTCAAGCAACCTCATGGATTCACCAAGCCGAGTGTATGTCCCTTCCGTTCTTGAAGCGGACGGCAATGCCATCGGAATGGGATGTTTCAGCACAGAACAAATTGCTTGGGAGGTCATGAAGACGTTCCTTGCGAAAAGTGAACAAATGAATCTTCAGCAAGCGACCATCGTAGCCTGGGATGTTGATGTTGTAGGCGAAAGTGGAATGACCATTCTAACCACACTCGAAGGCAAGATTTGTCCTGTATGTCAACGGAGAACATTTTGGGTCGACCTTGAACACTTGTCCGCCTTGTGTTATGGTTCTCAATGTTCTGCATGGATTGAACAGAGTACAGTTGATCCTGAAATTATCGATTGTGGATGGCCTCCACTTCGGTTCTTGAAGCAGGTGAAAGAAATTGAAGAAGCCTACAATGAATTGCGAACTGTTGGAGCAGATGCTCTTGCGTCAACGGATGAACACCCAGATATTGTGACTCAGGCTATGTATGAGTCCACACATCAACCGACGGAATGATTACATCTCCTCGATGGGGTTGATTCCTAAACCTTCAAGGCCGGTTCGCATCAGTTTTCGTGCCATTTCGCTGATGGCATGGGCAAATCCATCGACCTTTCCGTCTTGAATGACGGGACAATCCCGATAAAACCCATTGTAGGCATTGGCGAGTTCAAGCATATGCAATGCAAAGAGATGTGCTTTTTGTTCTCGAACTGATCGTTCAAGCACATCGTTGTGGGTGCACATCAATCGAAGCAAATCAAGCAGACCTTCCGGCATGGCCTCGATCGAAGGGCATACTACAGGCGTCGTTGTCAATGCTTTCGCACGCTTTGAAATCGAACAGGCTCGAGTATGAGCGTACATGATGAATGGAGCAGAGCCTGCTTCAAAGGCAAGGGCTTCCTCCCATCGAAAAATGAATCCTTTTTCTGGACTTACTTTGATGATGTTAAATCGGACGGCTGCAGTACCAACAGCTTCCGCTATTGTTGCAACTTTATCTTCATCGTATTCTGGACGAAGTTCACGAACAACTGCAGAGGCTTGTGCATGTGCTTCTTCCAGCAAGTCATCCATGAACACAACGTTGCCCTGTCGAGTGCTCATTTTCCCTTCTGGCAACTTGATGAACGAGTAAAACAAGACCTCAGGTCGTTCATGACCGAGTTCTTCCAAGGTTAAGCCGACTTGCTTTGCTTGCAATTTATGGTCCTCACCAAGAACGTTGACGAGTCGGTTTGATTGACTCCATTTCCAGATGTGATACGCCACATCACGGGTTGCATAAAGGCTCGAACCATCGCCTCTCCTGTAGAAGAAATCCGTCTTTCCTTTGAGACCGCGTTGACCAAGATCAAGATACCCCGCGCCGTTGTCTGCTGTACCTGCTATGTCAAAGCCATCCAACGTTTCCATGAGTTTGGCGACCGTTCCATCCACAACAAATCTTGACTCTTTTGTGAACGTATCGTACGAGATTCCGAGGCGTGAGAGTGTTGAAAGCATGCCATCGAGAACGGGTGAATACGCCGATTCAAATGCCTCAAGAACACCTACATCCCCATGCTCACTGGCATGAACAAGTTCACCAATCTCACGCTCAATCTCTTCTTTTCGAGAATCATCCGCTTCCTTTCGTAAGATTTGAGCAGCTTGGTACCATCGAACACGCT
This sequence comes from Candidatus Poseidoniaceae archaeon, assembly GCA_965662895.1. Classification (GTDB taxonomy): domain Archaea; phylum Thermoplasmatota; class Poseidoniia; order Poseidoniales; family Poseidoniaceae; genus MGIIa-L2. The sequence goes on from CBFIJH010000016.1 coordinate 11,152, forward strand.
TGTGATCCGCCTTCGTCAACCATCGCTCAGAGGGCGGCTCACGTTCTGCAAGAAGTTGGTTGACATCGCCTTCGTCAAGATGTTCAAGCGCCCAAGCAAGAACGCCCACTTGTTTGCCCATGTCATCGACGTAGTATTCAGCGCGAACGTCGTCTCCGTGAAGGCGATGCAGGCGTACCAGCGTATCCCCTATGATGGCGTTTCGAGCACGTCCAACATGAAACGGTCCATTTGGATTCGCGGAAGTATGTTCAATCAGTACCTTTTCTCCGGTTTTTCCCGAGTTTGTTTCTGCTGAACCAACGTACAGTTCATTGGAAAGAATGACACGTGCCAACCATTCGGGATTGGCTTTGAAGTTCAGATATCCATTGACAGACGTCACCTCAAGTAAAGCATCAATGGTGGGAAATGATGCAGCGAGTTCGTCTGCAATCGCATTCGGTGCCATCTTCAAGGTCGAGGCAAAGGGAAAGCAAGGCAACGTCAAGTCACCTTGTGTTGATTCCCGGCTCGGTTGAAGCATTGGATCCCAGCGCGCTTTTTCGACCCCTTTGTCCGATAGCAATCGTTCAAGATGTGGTGAAATCATTGTTTGAAGGAGTTTCAATTCAACACCTCACATTATTGGATAACGAAGAATCGCAGCAAGTCCACCAAAGCCATGTGCCAGTTGGGCGCCTTCTTCTGTATCAATTGAAATGAAGGCAATCTCACTCTTTGATTTGGCAGCCATTTCACTCAACACATCGATGAGCGAGGTATTGGACAGCTCCTTGTGCCCATCATTGCTCGCATCGCAAGATGGGCAGGTTGGTAGTTCCTCGGTTCTTGATAGGGAAGACGTCCAAATGTGACCACATGCGCCGCACTCAATTTCAACAGAATTCTTACGCATACTCTCAGAGATGAGGAGCGTGTCGACAGCCCCTTGTTCGAGTGCTTGACGTAGCATCATCTCGCCGTATGTTGCTCGCGGTTGCGATTTGATCAATTCCGAAAGAAACCGATTCATGATTTGACGTTCGGCGTCCAACTCAATTTCACCCATGAGCGCTCCTGCATTATCGACAAGTTCACGCACACCGGACTCGTTTGAATAGCCAACATCGAAATGTGTCTTCGCTATTTTCTTTGCAATTTCATGATGGAAGTATTCGTTGCGAACAACGTAATCCTTGGTAGCCCCTGGACCACCGATAATGATGGCCTGAATGTTCTCAAGATTTGGTAACCAATAGGAACAAGCATGCTCCGTAGCTCGCTTGAAGAAGTTGTGCGCTGCTTCTTCAATCAGTCTTTCAAAACGTTGCGCTGATTGACCACCTTGACGGTGCTTCCCCATGATGTTGGAGACAAGATGCTCCTGGACGTGAATGCGCTTTCCGGAGGCAATTCCATAAGCAGCCTCTGAGCGATCGATAACAAACAAACCGTAGGAACGTTTGTCGACAAGCATGTCTTCAAGTTGCGTCAATTCAAACGTTGAGTCGCAACGATATCGAAACGAGAGCAACTCTTGTGGAGGATCATCAATAACCACTGTGGTTTGACGCGTCTTGTTGTTCCCGACAATGATTGCACCCGTAAAAAGGGCAATTCCTCGCTCTCCTGCTGTCTTGAAGCGAGAAAGCGACGAAATTGCAGATTCAATCGCTCCTTGTACATTCTTTCGAGTGGACTTGGATTTGATGTTTGCAGCTTGTCCATGCTCATTTTGCAGCAAAGAACGTGCATCGCTGATTTGCCGGTCTGGTGGAATAATGACCGTGACGAGTTCTGTTCCGAAACCCTTCATCTCACGTAGGTCCTCGAGCGCGAGTTTTAGTCGGAGTCGACGTGTTGCGAGTTCACCATCTTCCGACACGCTTCGACCCCCTAGCCTTTGGGGTCGAACCGAGGGTTTTCAACCCTCGCCTTGGATTTGATAGGACAAGCCATAAGAAACGTCTTGCCGAGGCGTTTCTATGGTCGCACCAGCAATCGTTGCACTCGGAGGCTCGCTCCTCTATGGCGACCATGATGTCAAAACGTGGCTTGGACAACTTCGACAAACGATTGTTCATCTCGAGGGCAATGGTCGAAAAATTGGCCTTGTTGTTGGTGGAGGAAAACCTGCACGGGAAGGAATTCAACTAGCGGAGCATCTTCTCTCCGACCGATTCAAACTTGATGAAATAGGAATCGCTGCGACAAGGTTGAATGCAACAATCTTGCAAACCATGCTTGCTGAAATTGGTTGCAATGTTGCGAATGTGGTACCAACAACTACCGATGAAGCGGCCGAGTTGTTTGAAAGATTCAACATCGTCGTCATGGGCGGCACAAAACCAGGACATACCACCGATGCAGTGAGTGTCGCTTTTGCGAGAGACGCTGGTGCTGCTCACGTCATCATCGCCACCAATGTCTCGCACGTGTATTCAGCAGACCCACGAAAATTCGACGATGCTGAACCGATTGAAACGCTCACACTGCACGAACTCCAACAAATAACCGGTAAAGAAGCGCTTGGCCCTGGTGAAAGCGCAGCTGTCGATCCAATTGCCGTCAACTGGGCCATCAGTTGTGGATTAAGAATCGGCGTTCTCGATGGGCGAGATATCCGTCGTATTGAAGATGCATTGGAAGGACGGCCCTTTGAGGGAACCCTGGTTCAACCGGAGTGATTCGATGGTCGATGCATCAGCCGTAAAGAAAAAAGTCAAAAACATGCCAAAGCGCTCGAAAGCGCAGGCATACATCCCATCGCACAAACATTGTCGAGTCTGTGGAATCGACATTTCAGCCAAGGCAGAAGAGCGTGTCTGCAAGGATGAAGATTGCATCAAAAAATACGAGAAAGATGAGAAGAACAAGGAACGAATGCGAGTGTGGATGCTCATCTTTTTCGGCATCTTCGCCTTTTTGACCATCTTGCCCGTTCTTGCCAGACTAATGTGAGCTCAATCCGAGCGATGCCAGCCTTCGGGCAAGACCAATGGGTCAACAACTTGTGCAGCTTTGACTTTACGAACAATTTCCAGGCGCAATGCATCAAGCCCAACATTCTCCAAAGCACTCATTGTGGGTCGCCCTTCATCATCGTAGAGAAGCGGTAACTTTGGCTCGCCTTGGGAGCCGTGTTCACGCCAGCGTTCTTCGGACGCTTTGATGTCGTCCCAATCTTGTGGCAGAGGTTGAAGAGCATCCGCCTTGGAACTTACAACCAACAACTCTGTTCCGGGCAACAGTCGCTCAACGTTGTCAAGTAAACTCATTTGGTCTTCCCAGGGCATACCGCATGTTTCGGTTCGATCGATGAGAAACAGAACCAAACTACCAACATGTTCCAAGGCAGCAATGGCTTGAAGTTCAATCGAATTTCTCTCGTCCATTGGCCGGTCAAGCAAACCAGGAGTATCGACCAACTGGTGTTGCAAGCGCCGATGCGTGAAGTGTCCAATATGGATTTGTTTGGTTGTGAACGGATAATGGTTCACTTCCATATTCCCAGAAGAAAGAGCGCGAATAAAGGCGGATTTACCGACGTTTGGAGCACCACAAACAACGATGACAGGTAAGCTGTTGTCGATTTGTGGAAGCGCTTTGAGAATTTCACGGGATTCATTCAGCCATTTTAGAGAAGGCCCTACACGACCCATGATTGAGCCAATCCGGCCATATGCTTCTCGACGTGCCTCATGCATCAACTCGATTCGAGCCGTTCGTACAATCTTCCTGTTGTTCTGTGAAGCAATGCGCTGAACTTGCTTTGCACCCCATTGCAACATGGAAAGGTGATGTCGATAATCGTCCGTACCAACACATGCTTCGATCATAGCAACATCGAACTGTGGCGACTGATCAAGCGAAGGCCAGGTTTGAACCGTTTCTGTAAAAATCGTGTGAATAATGTCTGCTGCAGTCTGAACCATCCGCGTTAACTGCTTGCGGGTTCGAAACACTCGGTTCACGTCGACGACACGATCGGCGGCCTTCCGAGCACGAGAGAAGGCTTTGTCGAGAACTTCGTCCTCGAACAAGACCGTTGGCAACTGCCTCCACGTGACTTTCATCTGAACCCCGATTCAAGCGGAGCGTCAACACTTCAAGAACCCATCACTCCAATATCGACTCGAACAAAGAAATTGCACATTGTTATGTAGGGTCGCCAACCAGACAACGACATGGCGAAGAAATCAAACAAGGTTGACCTTCCTGATTGGGCTGTTGGATTGTGGAAAGATTTGGGTTCACCCTCGCTGAACAAACTCAAGAGCGTCCACAATGGCGACCTTCTCGAACGAAGAAACGGATTGAGGAGAGACGATTTGATTGAGATACTTATCGATGCTCGAGCACTTCTTTCCGATTCGGACCCATGGGTTCGAGGACGACTCATCTCCTCAGGAAAAACAAGTTTGGAAATTCTCGATGAAGACGGTGTCCAGCGCTTTATCGCTCGCGACACGGTTGTTCAAATTGTTCTCGTTGCACACACTCGACCTGCCTACATCGACGACAAGGAACTCCTTGCCTTTGAGCGAGAAGACATGAAACGCCGCTCAACACTCCATGAAAAGGTCGAGAAAGAAACGACCGGGAACGATGACGCTCATCTTTGGGGCTGAAAACATGGATGTTCCGAATGGTTGGTCGATTCAAGAAGATCGCCTGATGCGGGAATTCGGTTTCGAGAACTTTGCTCAAGCGAAAACATTTGTTGACAAAATTAGTGTTGTTTGTGAGGCAAAGAATCACCATGCTGACCTTCACTTCGGATGGGGATACGTAATTGTGGAATTGACCACGCATGACCAAAAAAAGGTCACGCAACTTGACGTCGAGGTCGCTGTCTCAATCAATGCCCTTGAGGATTGAGTATGCCAATCGATCCCAAAGGACGAGAAGCGCCAGGATACGAGCGTCATGTGTTCATTTGTGGACATGAACGACCGGATGGAGCAACCCGTCCATCCTGCAAAAAACGAGGAAGTTTGGAATTGCTTACAAGCATCAAAATGGCAGCTCGCAAGCATGGTCTGAAAGACATTCGAATCCAAAAATCTGGCTGCCTTGATTTCTGTGAAAATGGAATTGCATGCGTTGTTTATCCGAATGGTACGTGGTATCGACTCCATTCCAACATTGACGTCAAATCACTCATCGAGCATCTTGAAACTGGAACCATCGATTCTGAGTTGTTGATGTCGTTTGATGCGTAATCAAAGTTTGACCGGTCGAGTTGCACCACAAGCCTGACACTTCAAAAGCGTGGTTCGGTCTTCCTTGATGAAATGCGTATCGGGTGCAGAACACTGGCTGCACTTGATGTACGTGTTCACGTAACTAACGATGGCTTTCTTCAATCGTTTTGGAGGAATTCGGCCTTTGAAGCGTGCGCGAGGGCCGTCGCGAGAGCCAGAGGTTCCCAATTCATTGAGGATGTATTGGTAAACGTGATTGTCATCCCGGTCCATCATTCCGACGACTTCTGTGAAGTTTCGAAGGATGGTGTTCGACCCTTCAATCATAATTTGAGGCTCGGGCAATCTCCATCGTGCACGGGAGGAAATGTCCTCAGGAATATTGTCACGTGCTCGATTCAAGAGTGTCTCGTAATCGAAGTCGCTCATGACAACGCCTGAAGCCTCTTTCTCTTCAAGCCTTTGATGGAAATTATGCAAAGCCTTCATGGAGGAAAGCCTCCTCGCTCGGCGTGATAACATGGCACTCAGTATTGAAGAGTTGAAATCCATCGCCAAGAATTTGCGTCAAGACGGCCTCAATTCACAACAAATTGCAGATGAATTGTCGCTTTCGCAAGATACCATCCAATGGCTGCTCACAGATTCCACATCCGAACGACCTACCGATGTCCGAATTGGGTGGAGAACCATTGGAGTGCGACCTGCGAGAATAACGGCTATTGGTGAAATCATGGCCGATGTTGTTCTTGAAGAAGTCGAAGAGATCGACACCATCGTTGGGATTTCAATCAATGGAATTGCCTTCGCTCACGAAGTCGCTCAATCGCTCGACGTTGAGGTTGCAATTCATCGAAACGTCGATGGAGAACCCGGAGCAGGTGCTCTATCAAACAAATACGGTCAAGTCGGAGGAGGCAAAAAGGTCGCCATTATTGATGACGTTTTGTCCAGCGGGGTGACCATGAGCAATACCATCGCGGCCATCCGGGCTTCGGGTGGAGAAGTTGTTCTTGCCCTCGTTCTGGTCAACAAAACAGTGCGCAATGAAGTGGATAATGTTCCGCTACGTGGATTGATTCGAGCCGTTCCAGTTTGAGGTGAAATCATGCACTGGTCGGATGTTGTTGCTCAGCGTCTCGCTGAACGGGGAGGAAACCACATCGTTTCGACCGGAATCACCCCGAGCGGGGAATTCCATATCGGCCATCTACGTGAAATCTTGACAGGGGATATGATCGCAAAGGCCGCAAAAAAAGCAGGCCTCGATGTTGAGTTTGTGTTTGTTGTCGATAGTGCTGATCCTCTTCGAAAAGTCTATTCGTTTTTGGACGATTCATATACGAAGTACATTGGACATCAACTCAAACAAATCCCTCCCCCTGACAAAAATGGACGACCTGACCTCGACCGGTTTGCCAAAGGTGTATCGTACGCCGATCATTTTCTTGAACCGTTCAAGCAAGCACTTGAACAGATTGACGTCCGTCCTCGATTCATTGACAATTACGATGCTTATGCTTCAGGAAAATTCGCTCAAACCGCCCGAATCGCCTGCAACAATGCCGACAAGATTCGAGAAATTATCGAACGAGTTTCAAGTCGTGAGCTTGCTGACGACTGGTTCCCGTGGAATCCAATTGATTCGAAGGGTTCCATTGACGGTGTTCGCGTTACAGGTTGGAACGACCCAATTGTTTCCTGGGTGGATTCTGAAGGGATTCATGGAAGCAGTGATGTAACAAAGGGCGAGGGGAAACTCCCTTGGCGAATCGACTGGCCAGCAAAATGGGCATGGATTGGTGTCACCATGGAACCTTTTGGGAAAGATCACGGTGCTGCGGGCGGGTCGTACGATACCGGAAAAGAAATTGTTGCGTTGTTTTCCAAAGAAGCACCTGTTGATTTAACCTACGAATGGATAAGCCTACGCGGCCAAGGTGCAATGTCATCATCATCCGGAAATACCGTCGGCCCATTGGAAGCACTCTCTCTTGTCCCACCTGAAATTCTTCGATACCTTGTTGCATCAACAAAACCCAACAAGGCCATTGAGTTTGATACAGGGATGGGCCTGGTGAATCTTGCGGATGAATTTGAGCGGACAACCGCTCGAGATTTCTCTATAGAGATGAACAAAGAAGGTCTAAGTCGTCGACAAAAAGTCGCTCTTGAGGATGCGAAAACTGCGTTGGAACTTTCCCTCATCTCACCGATCGAGGAATCGACTTCAGTCACTTTCCGCCATCTTGCGTTGCTCGCTCAGACCAAGTCAAACGATGGGGATGTTTGGAACTCCATTGGAATCGAAGAACCTATTCCACAAAGCATGGTTGATCGTCTTCAGCGCATGCGGACGTGGATTGATTCACGACACTTTCCTGACGAATTGCGCATTGCAATCCTTACCGAACCTGACACAAAGGCGGTCGCACTTTTGGATGAGGACAACTTGAAACTTCTACCAAAACTCATTGATGCGTTCCGAACATGTGAATGGGATGCTGGAGCGATTCAAACCTGCATCTCAGGCACGGCAAAAGGACTTGATATGTCACCTCGTCATGCCTACAGAGCGTTGTACCTTTGTATCATGGGAACAGAGCGTGGGCCTCGTCTGCCAACAATTCTCGCAGAACTCAATCGAGATTCAATCGTAGCGCTATTGAACGCCTGCCTTTCCCGCAAGCAAGAACCATGATTTTGCATCCTCTCGACCCTAAGAATTGAAAAGAGGTCGGCTTATGTCTCAAACATGGCAGGGGTTTTTTGCCCAACGTGTGAGGCTGGCGTCGAGGCAGCAGCAAAGTTCTGTCTTTCATGCGGTCACGATTTGACCGCACAAGGTCCAATCACATCGACAGGGCATGACCTCAACCAAATTAAGGAAGTCATCAGGCATCGAGAAGACCTCTCAATGGCTGAAAAATTCGATATGATTGCGCGCATCGAAGAAGGCGCAAATCCAATCACATTGGGCGTTGCAGCAGCTGCAGATGATGGTGAGAATTTCGATATCGGCCAAGCCTTTGAAGGAGCAAGTCAAGATGTCGCCTCGCTCAAATCCCATGAGTTCGGACAATCTCCAGCGGCCAACGCAGCCGTGCGAGCAGTTGTCCGCGGAACCTCTGGATGGGACATGATCAAAGCAGGTACATTGGATATGTCCGATGGTCTCTTTCGAGATGCCATGAATCACGGAATGGATGCGTCAACGCACATTCACGATGTCGCCAGTGGCGAACATGAGGGAATCGATCCAGACGCCATGCGAGCGATCCCAGTTCTAAAACCGCCTAAGAGAAGTTTTTGTCCAAAATGTGGCTCGGACATTCACAACAATACCATGCTTCAGTGGCGTAAGTGGAGAGAGTCATCATCCGATGTCGTGTCCATGCAAATGGAAGCGGCCATGGAGACCGCTTTGATTGAAGTTGCAAGCCATTATGTGAACGTTATCCAAGCCCTAAAAGATGAACGGGATGATGCCGTTGCACGTGCTGCAAAAGCATCTGCTGCGTCAAACGAAGATGCCATACGAGAGCAACTTGAAGACGAAATTCGAGCAGAGCTTGAGAAGGAATTCAAATCAAATGGTGCTTCAAAACCGAAGAAGAAGTCGGAATCAAAGGCAAAGTCTCAACCAAAGAAGTCCCAATCAAAGCCAAAAAGCAAACCAAAAACTGGTGGTCTTTTTGGAGCAAAACGGCCCAAGAAAACCTACGAGGGCGAACCTGGTGGCAAAGCGGACTGGTTCCTCGAGGAAGCATTGGATACCGTCTACGACCCGCACGGTACAGGAAAAGCTGTGAAACCAGCGACAATTCTTGCCCGGTCTTCGGATGGAAACGTCCGAGTTCGTGATGTCGTTCGTGCCTATGCCCTTCAAGGACGGGATGGGATCAGTGAATTAGCTTGGACAAGCCCAATTACCGAATACTTGATCGAAGCTTACGACGCTTGTTGATTTACAAAACCTGCGAAGACAGGTCGACAAGATAACGCAATCCAACGACGAAAAGAATACCAACAAAGAGTTGCATCAAACGCTGTTCAGAAACGTTGGCAATCCCGAAACGAGCACCTACATTGGCAGATACTGGAACAACGACAATCAAACACATGATGAGCAAAAGGTTCGATGAGAGAACCTCGATTTGGGACGAATCAAGGACTGCTAAATGAGCCAAAATCGAAATGGGAAGTACCACCATCATAATGTGCAAACTTGTACCAATAGCCATTCTTGACTCAAGACCGCCGTAGAATCGAAGTACAGGGACATAAATCGCTCCAGCACCAATTGCGAGAACGGAAGAGAGGAAACCACCCGTAGCTACCCCGCCCTGCATTGTGAGCATGTTTGTTTGAATATCATCCTCGGGCGTAGATGTTTTCGAACGTAATGTTTTGACAATCGCCCAGCAAATGAAAATCAAGCTCAGACCCTTGAAGATTAGATCGAACGAACCTTGGAACCAAGTCACAACAACAACGCCACACAATGCCCCAGGTATCGCCGTCATGAGGCTTTTTTTGAATACATCATCAGCCAGAATACCCTCTTTTCGATGTCGCAAACCCGAACCCCAAGATACGGTCGCTGAGAGTCCGAGTGATACGATGAGCAACGCCCCATCAATCTCCAAATCCAACCCGTAATGCAGAAGCGGGGCGAACAACAAACCACCCCCGAGGCCCAGTGGAGCGAACAGAAAACCAATGAGTCCACAACCAACCAGCACGAGCCCCATGGTTGCGGGTTCCATGTACGCCTGCATGTTGAACCAGCATATGATATCAACCCAAAGCGTGGTATAGATTCATAAGTGTTCCACATGAGCCAACCAACATGGACGCACTTACCATTGGCCTGATTGTTGGCGGAGTTGTACTACTGATTTTCGTTATCTGGTTTTTCAGCACTTGGAACCGATTGGTTCGATTGGAAGAAAATGCAAACAAATCGTGGTCCGACATTGATGTTATACTCAAGCAACGCTATGATATGATTCCAAACCTCATGAACATCGTGAAAGGTTATGCAAAGCATGAGCGTGAAATCTTCGATCAGTTCGCCCAAGCGCGACAAACAGCTGCAGGGTGCTTGGCTTCAGGCGATGTGAAAGGAGTTGGAGCAGCGGAAGGCATTCTTTCAGGCATGCTCCCACGCATCAACATGGTCGCAGAACAATACCCAGACCTCAAGGCAGATACATCCTTTGTCAACCTTCAAAATCAACTCGTCTCACTCGAGAATCAACTCGCAGACCGACGAGAATTCTACAACGCATCCTCCACGAATTTCAACTCAGCCATTCAAATGATTCCAACAAATTTTGTTGCTGGATTCAAAGGATGCATTCGAAGAGAACTTTTCGTCATTGACCCTGTTCAGCGAGAGAACGTGCAGATTTCCTTCTGAATACGAACCTTCAAACCTAAATCACACAGTCTCGGACTGAGGTGCATCAGATGTTCTTGGTTGTTGGTTCCAGCAAAATTGCCGTGAACCTGGCTAAGTGGTGTTCAGAACGACGACCAAGTCAATTGGTTGGTCTCGCTTCAATCCTTGATGTTGATGAGGATCTAGGCGATTGTGAAATCCTTCAACTTCCCCGGGCGATGTCCGTTTCAGAACTTCCAGATACGGGTCAAAAACCGACTGCGGTGATTCTTGTCGAACCCCAAGTTCTCAATGAAGAACATCCAATACCATCGCTTCGAGAACGATGGCCTGACACACCGATATTATCGGAAAGAACACTCGACCAAAACATCGAGAAGGTCGATGTAATTGATACGAGCGATATCATCACTGCTGCCTACAAAGACAAGGTGCGATCTTGGGAACGACATGCTGGAGCGACTGTTCTCGAATCGTACATCCGACATTTGCCTGAACATTCCAACGTTGCCATCTTTTGTCACGACAATCCCGACCCAGATGCGCTTGCTTCCGCCCTTGCCATGCATGAACTGGTTGCATTCCTTGGCCATACTCCGACAATCTACCATGGAGGTTTGATTGAACACCAACAAAATCAAGCAATGGTTCGCCTACTTGAGATTCCATTACGAAGGATCATTCTCGACTGGGAACTTGAAGATGTTCTCAATGAATCCGATTGCATCATAACGGTTGATTTTCACCAACCGGGTGCGAACAACATTCTTCCAAAGGATTGCGTTCCAAACATCATCATCGACCATCATGCCTCAGACAAATCTGTTTCTGCTGATGTTGCTTTCCTTCGTCCGGAATATTCTGCAACATCTTCACTGATTGCCAACCTCCTGATGAGTATGAGTTTGGAGATGACGCCTCGATTGGCAACTGCACTCTCGTTCGGCTTGCGAACAGACACACTTTCCTTCACTCGTGCGTTCAACCAAGTCGACCTTCGAGCACTGATGTGGCTGAATACCTGGGTTGACGATGAATTGCTCCAGTCCATTCAGGCACCTCTTCGAACTCCTGAAACGTTGGAATCTTTCCGCCAAGCACTCACATCAATGACAATAACGGATGGACTCCTTCTCGCCCCAATTCACGACCTTGTTCGTCGTGACGATCTTGCCCAAGTTGCTGATTTTTTGTTCGCAACTTCGAGTACGGACATCGTTTTCGTCTTTGGTATTCAGCGCCAAAAAGTACTGCTTTCGGCTCGAAGTCGACGGGAAAATCTTCACCTCGGGATGGAGCTTTCCAACGCGTTTCAGAATGGTCAAGCAGGTGGCCATCGAGGCATGGCAGGTGGACAGATTTTACTTTCAAGCCTCGGGTTTGAAGAATCACAGGTCGAGGAAATCTCGCATCAGGATGTCCTCAATGCATTCGCAGATTGTTTGAAGGCGCTTTTCCTGAAGGAGGTGAATTCTTGAGCAATGCTTCACCTTTCATCGATGTTTCACCAACTCTTCGTCTTCTGGGCACTGCGCATGTCGCAACTGCATCCGTCGAAGCCGTACGTGAACAAATCGAAGCCTACAAACCAAGCGTGGTCGGTGTTGAATTGTGTCAAACCCGTCACGATGCCCTCGTCGAAGGACGTCGTCTTGACAAAGAAGGTCTGCGCAGAGTTATCAAAGAAGGAAAGGCGCCGATGGTCCTTATTCAAGCAATGCTCAGTGCTGAACAGCGAAAAATGGGGATAAATGAAGGCCAGGAACCGGGGGCAGAATTACTCGCAGCTATTGAGACAGCCCGAGAGGCTGGACTTGAAGTTGCATTGATCGACAGAGACATCCAAGTTACGATGCGGAGAGCATGGAGGAAGATGAAATGGAGAGAACGTTTTCGCCTCCTGTTTTCCTTGTTTGGAGATGAGGACGAGGATGAAGAACTCATCGACCTCGATGATTTACTGTCCGATTCGGACCTTCTTTCTTCAATGATGGAGGAATTGAAGGCGTTTTCACCAGGGGCAGGAGAGGCCCTCATCGACGAGCGAGATCGATTCATTGCCGAAAAAATCATGCAAGCAAAAACTGAGGAGAAGATGCTTGTCGTTGTTGGAGCTGGTCATTTGAAAGGCATTGAACGTGCACTTACCCCATACACACCACTTGCGAGCGAAGAGATGGAAGAAATTTCGACCGTTCCAAAAAAAGGCCTCTTTGGCAAGATTGTGCCATTTGCAATTCCATTGATTGTTATGGGACTGGTTGGATTTGCTTTGTTCAACAACAATGAAATTGATTTTGTCAAAATGCTTACAGTTTGGACGTTGTTCAACGCAATCTTTGCTGCGATTGGATGCATTCTCGCTCGAGGGCATCCCTTGGCGATTCTCACTGCTGCACTTGCAAGTCCGATTACATCACTCAACCCTGCCTTAGCTGCTGGTTGGTTTGCAGGCTACGTTCAATTGCGAATTTCAGAACCAACTGCGGAGGACTTGCAATTGTTCCTGAAGGGAACCTCAATCGGTGGTTTTTGGAGCAATCGAGCTGGTCGTGTCCTTCTCGTTACGGCATTAACAAATCTCGGAAGCATGCTTGGCGCATGGTTTGCAGCTGCAGGATTCATCGGTGGGGGCATCACTTAGCCGAGTTGACGCATCACAGCAAGTAAGTCAGTATGTGCTTGCACGTCATGTACGCGCAACCAATCGATACCCATTCGTTGAGCATAAGCAGCAACACCCAATGTACCGTACAATCGATCATCCGTGGATTCATGACCTGTTAATTGACCAATCATCGATTTGCGTGAAACGCCCCAGAGTATCGGGAAGTCATAATCGCCGCGTAACGATGCATAACCTTTGAGCAGGTCGATGTTGTGCTGCAACGTTTTCCCAAATCCAATGCCGGGATCGAGGCAAATCCGATTGGGTGCATGACCTGCATCAATGAGTTGCTGAGCCGTTGCAAGAAGTTCATTGGAAACCTCTCCGACGACGTCACGATACGAAGGTGATTCTTGCATGGTCTTTGGCTCGCCGAGCATATGCATGATACAGACAGGAGCCTTCTGATCGAGAACCAATTCGACCATCCTTTCATCTCGCAATCCTGAGACGTCATTGATGATGGTTGCACCTGCCTCCAATGCTTGTCGAGCAACTTCATGATTCCGAGTATCGATTGAAAGGGGTACAGATTGGGAAGCATCGCGTAAAACAGAAATCACGGGAAGGACGCGTTCCAGTTCTTCTTCTATAGAAACTTTCTTTGAGCCAGGCCGAGTACTTTCTCCACCGATATCAAGGATCGATGCGCCTGCTTCAATCATATCCAATCCGCTTCTGATCGCAGCATCGACACTCGCTTGTCGGGAAGATGGATGAAAGGAATCAGGCGTGATGTTGAGAATGCCCATAATTCCAGGGATTGATGAATGATGGCGAAACGAGAAAGGTCGCAATGCATCAGCCATAAACCGCTCCAGTAAGGATGGATTGATAAGGCCTCATACCCAAGGGTTTTGCATGTCGGAGGACGAAGGTATCAGTTCAACGATTCATTCAGGCCCAACATCAGCTGCGTTAGGCGTGAGTGAAGCGTCGCTTGAATTGGCTGAAAGGGTCGCTCTTCGACTCGACATTTATGACAAACCTGCAATTTTCAATATGCTTTCAAGTCGAGCAAAGCTTGGAGCAGGAATTATCACGGTCTCATTCTTATTTTGGTGGCTATTGATTAGCAATTCCTCATCCGATGAACTTGAAATCGGAATTTCAAAATTCTTCGGATTGGATTTCAATCAAGTCGCACTTGCAGTGATGGCCCTTGCTTTTCTTCACTCTGCATTTGGTGACTTTGGAAGAGAAATGGGCTCATTGGTCCCGTCCCTCATTTCTGGAGTCATGATCATCATGGTCCTCCTCTATGTTGGAGAGCCCATCGTCACAGCGTTCATGTCTGATTCCATTGAAGTGAATACAGGATTGTGGAGAAGTGCACGTCTTGCTCTTGTAGGAGCCGGTGCTGTCTTTGGCGGGCATCTCATTGTTGATGCGTACCTTCTGCTTTGGCTACGTCGGTTTCTTGAAGCAAATGAAGACATTGTGCTTACACCTCCGACAGAACTCGAAGAGACAACCCATTCGGATTGAACCCTTGAATTCATGAAGATTGGACGGGAGGCGAAACCATGACCGAGCATGATGTCATTATCCTTCGTCTCGGCTATCGTCTCGGCAGGGACCCCCGAATCACAACACATCTCGCTCTAGTTGCCCGGGCATTGGGAGCCAATCGTTTCCTGTTTTCAGGAGATGAAGACGAACGTCTTGTTGAGAACATTGAATCCGTGAATCAGCGCTTTGGTGGCAGCATGGTTGTGGAACACGTCAAAAGTCCAATGGCTTGGTTAAGGAAATTTGTACGGGATGGAATTGATGGAAACCCTCCTGGCATTGCTGTGCATCTTACCATGTATGGAGCATCGTACAGAAGTGTAACTCCAACCATCCGTCGTGATCGTCCACTCGTTGTCATTGTCGGAGGTGCAAAAGTACCCTCTGAAGTGTTCCAGGTTTCACAATACAATCTTGCGGTTGGTAACCAACCACATTCAGAAGTTGCTGCTTTAGCGTTGTTCTTGGATGGTTGGTATGGAACAGGTTCAGCTGAACGAACGCTTGATGGCGGCGAGCTTATCATCAACCCAAGTAACACTGGAAAAGACGTTACAGATACCAAATAATCGTACGTTTCCCCATCAAAAACCATCCCCAAGCATTATGGATGGTCTATTTGGAATACCGCTGATGTCGATGGACGGTCGCGGCCCTTCTGGATTCGCCCCGGGTCGACGAAACCTTGGTGTTCAGGAAGCACCTCAGTTTACGGACGCTGCTGATGCTCTTTACGACAAATCCAGTTTACCAAAAAAAGCGAGCGGAAAAGGACTACTTCTCCTTGCTGATGGTGGCAGATTTGAAGGGACACTCTTTGGAGCCGAAGGCTTCGGTGAAGGTGAATTGGTCTTCACAACAGGCATGATGGGGTATCAAGAATCCTTGACCGATCCATCTTGGGCTGGACAAATTCTGACCTTCACTTACCCACTGATTGGGAATTATGGAATCCATGGAGGGAAATCAGAATCCCGAGCGGTTTGGCCAAAAGGTGTTGTCGTCCGACATGCAATGGATGATCCCGACCATCGAGATTCCATCGGAACCGTGTCTGAACTTCTTCAAGCACATGGCGTGCCCGGAATCGAAAACATTGACACTCGTGCGATTACAAAGCGAGTTCGAGAACTTGGAACAGTTCTCTGTATTTTTGGCCCAAAAGAACAGGAAGCTGAAATGTTGAAGCGTCTCGAAGTGATGACCTCCCCTGAATTGGATGATTTGGTCGGTCTCGTCTCAATCGATGAACCAGTCATTCTCAACCCAGCTGCTACGGACGATTTGGGACAACCTCTTCCGCGCATTGCAGCGTTGGATTGTGGTGTAAAATACAATATTTTGCGCAACCTGTCGCAACGGTTCGAAGTTGTATGGTGCCCGCCTGATATCGATTTGGATACGCTAAATGGTTTTGGAATTCAAGCGCTGTTTTGTTCAAATGGACCCGGTGATCCAGCGCATCCGGGCAAAGCCACTGCTGCTCGATTCACACTTGCCAATGCTGTTGCATCAGGACTTCCAGTGATGGGGATTTGCCTAGGGCATCAATTAATGGGACTCGCATCTGGATTGAAGACCTACAAAATGCGGTACGGTCACCGTGGTGCGAATCAACCCGTCGTTGATTTGAAGACTGGGCGGGTGTGGATCACATCGCAAAACCATGGGTTTGCAGTCGCCGATCCTGAACATGGCATGCTTGCAGCCCACCCAAGTGGAGCAACATCTCCCGAAGGCGAAAACTTGCACGGTTACGATGTTGAGGTCCGCTACATCAATGCCAACGACAAGACTGTTGAAGGACTCGATGTCCTTGGAAGACCGTGTTTTACCGTTCAATTCCACCCTGAGGCTTGCCCGGGACCTCATGATGCCGAACCGCTGTTTGACCGCTTCAGAGAGATAGTTGACGAACATCTTCGAGGTGATGCATGATGCCGAGAAGAGACGATCTTAACACCATTCTCGTACTTGGTTCAGGACCGATTAAAATTGGTCAAGCTGCTGAATTTGATTTCTCTGGTTCACAAGCAGTACGAGCACTTCGAGAAGATGGGTACGAGGTAATCCTCGTCAACTCAAATCCTGCAACAATCCAGAACGATCCAGAAATGGCCGATCGTGTCTATATTGAGCCATTGTTGCCAGATACAGTACGAAAGATTCTCGAAATCGAAAAGCCCGACGCACTTCTTGCTGGGATGGGTGGTCAAACGGCTCTCAATATTGCAAGCGAATTATCCCATGATGGAACGCTTGAGCGACTTGGGGTTGAACTGATCGGCTCGGATCTTGATGCTATCGACAAAGCAGAAGATCGTGAATTGTTCAACCAAGTTTGTGAATCGATCGATCTTCCAATCTCACAAGCAATTGCTTGCAATTCGATGGAAGAAGTCATCAAAGCAGCTCAAGAAATTGGTTCATGGCCGATTCTTATCCGTCCAGCATTCACACTTGGCGGCCTTGGAGGAGGAACGGCGTTTGATATGGGACAACTCGTTGAAATCGCAACACTCGGATTGCGTAATTCACGTATCAATCAAGTTCTCATCGAAGAATCCATCCTTGGATGGCAAGAACTGGAATATGAAGTGATGAGAGATACTGCAGACAATGCAACGATTGTCTGTACGATGGAAAACATCGATCCAATGGGTGTGCACACCGGAGAATCCGTGGTTGTCGCACCTCTCCAATCTTTTTCGGATGCTGATCATCAAGAACTTCGTGACAAAGCCCTTGCACTCATTCGAGAATTGAACATCAAAGGCGGGTGCAACGTTCAATTCGCATTCAACCAATTTACGGGAGAAATCCGAGTCATCGAAGTCAACCCGAGAGTGAGTCGGTCCTCAGCGCTTGCATCGAAAGCCACAGGTTATCCAATCGCTCGAATGGCGGCAAAGATCGCAGTTGGGTACACACTTGATGAATTACCTAATCCAATTACGGGTGAAGGAACAACAGCCGCATTTGAGCCAACGCTTGACTATGTTGTCGTGAAAATCCCCCGTTGGCCGTTCGATAAATTCCGGACTGCCGATAGGAAACTTGGCACTTCGATGAAGTCAACGGGAGAAGTGATGGCCATCGGTCGCAACTTTGAGGAGGCTTTCCTCAAGGCTTGGGCGTCACTTGAACAAGGATGTCCTTACCCTCGCCCACTAACTCGAGCCGATGAATCTGAAGGAGAAGGTATGGCTGAGCGCGCGCATGAAGCACTTCCTGATAGCGTTCTGGTCGACTGGCTACGGATTGCTACCGACCGCCGAATGGGTGCACTTCTCGAAGCGTTTCGCAGAGGTTGGAGCGTCGAGAGAGTGCATGAAATCACCCGGATTACTCGCTGGTTTTTGCAACGTTTCGAGAACATCGCAAATATGGAGTCAGAACTTGTCAACATGGACATTCGACCCTCCTCTCTCGACTACACCACAATGATTCATTACAAGTCCCATGGATTCAGCGATGCGCACATTGCAGATGCACTCAATGGATTCAAACCTGATGGATGGAAAGCACTACCAGATGATTGCAATGAAGAGTCTGTGCAACGACGACGTCATGAATTAAAGATCCATCCAAGATTTCGAATGGTCGATTCGTGTGCAGCAGAATTTGCAGCGAAAACGCCCTACTATTATTCAACATACGAACCGTTTCAGGATTTGGGTATCGATCACGTTCCGGACATAGACAAACGAAAGAAGCAACGTATGGTCGCGATCGGTTCTGGTCCTATTCGAATCGGTCAAGGCATTGAGTTCGATTACGGCTGTGTTCACGCAGTCATGGCGATTCGTGCTGCTGGCATGGATGCAGTACTCATCAACAACAATCCTGAAACGGTCTCGACCGATTTCGACACATCGGACCGATTGTACTTTGATCCACTCACATCAGAGTACGTTTCAGAAATTCTTCTTCGGGAAAAGGCACATGGAATTCTGCTTCAATTTGGAGGACAAACGGCAATCAATCTTGCTCAACCGATTGAGAAACGCCTCAATCACCTCGCAAAACAAGGTGCTGAAGTTCAAATTCTAGGAACTAGCGTTGATGCAATCGATGAAGCGAGTGATCGTGAACGTTTCGAAGCCTTCGCCAAGAAGCATGGGCTACGGATGCCAAATGGTTCGACTGGAACGACTGCAGACGATATCCGAGAAGCGGTCGAAGAAATCGGTTTCCCAGTCCTTATCCGGCCTTCGTATGTTCTCGGAGGGCGTGGAATGGAGATTCTTTCCAATGAAACGCAGTTGGAAGCCTATCTCAAGGAAGCCTATCTTGCTCCTGACAAACCACTTCTTGTCGATGAATATCTCGGTCATGCGACAGAATTGGATGTTGATGCTGCAAGTGACGGAAAGGAAGTTTTGGTTGGAGCGATCATGGAGCACCTTGAGGAAGCAGGAATCCACTCAGGAGATTCAACGTGCTTTATTCCTGCTCAAAATATAAGTGAAGAAATGCTTACTCGAGTGGCAGAGCAAACAAAAGTCATCGGATTGGGATTGAAGATTAAAGGCTGCTTTAACATTCAATTCGCCATTCAAGGCAATGACTTGTACGTTCTTGAAGTCAATCCACGATCGTCGAGAACGGTTCCATTTGTTGCAAAATCCTCGGGACTTCCACTTGCCAAGATTGCTGCCAACATTACAATCGGAATTCCTCTCTCAAAGCAAACCATTCCAAAGCGCACGTCGGGACAAATTTGTGTCAAAGCACCGGTGTTCCCTTTCATCAAACTCAGAGGCCTCGACCCAGCACCAGGGCCTGAAATGAAATCCACTGGAGAAGTCTACGGGTCGGACACGTCTGCAGACGTTGCCTATCTCAAAGCGAGACTTGCCACTGAAGTGCCTGTTGCGAGATCGGGGGGTGTTTACCTCACCGTTCGTGATGAAGACAAGGAAGGTTTGGTACCAATTGCTGAACAATTGCATGAACTTGGATTCGCTCTCTACGCCACACCCGGAACTGCAGACGTGTTGAGAAGTTCAAATGTTGAGGTGACAACAGTCTATCGAATCAATGAAAGAAAGCATCCAGATGCATTGGATTTGATGAGAAGAGGCGATATTTCATTCATCATTAACGTACCAACCGTCTCTGGTGGCGCAGTTCGTGATGGTAACATGATGCGTCGACTTGCAGTCGAACTGAACATTCCTTTCGTTACAACAATTCGCGGTGCTAAAATGGAAACGGCAGCTATCCGTGCATTCCTGGAAAAGGAAATCATTCCTCGAAAGTTAGAAGTTCACTACGACTCAAAATTCCTCTGACTGATGGTTGCCCTTTAACTCGCTGGAAAATATTATCATTGCCGTTGTGCATAAGTAGGGGTAAGGCCAAAATAAGAGTGCGAAAATTCAGTGCTATGAAAGCAAAGATTCTGGTCACCATTTTACTAATTTCATTGATTCCAATTTCACCAACATCTGCTCAAGTCCCAACAGCTGTCGTGAGTATCACATGTTTAGATGATGAACTAAACGTAATCTCATTGTATTCAATCAATTCTTCATCATCAGACCCATCAATCGATTATTCTCCAGAGATTGTTGATGTCCGTTGTACGGTTTCGAATCCAACTGCATACATCGAAAAGGTAGTTATCTCAACATCAACGAATTATCCTGTTTCACTTCTTTCGACCCAAGAAGTATATGTTGGAGCAAACAGTGAGGAAGAATTCTCAATCTTTGTTTCGATTGATGAGAACTTTCTAGAAAATTACTCGCTGACAGACGAATATTGGTTTTACACAAATGCAAGTGTTTCTGAGATTCAAGGATTACCCCCTGCGAATTCTGCAACTGCCTCAAATAGCGTAACTAAGAGATCCAGCGAAAGTCAACCATCATGTTTGGATTGTTTTGTGCTCCACCACATTCTCAATGGTTCCAGAATTGGTATGATGGCTCCATTCTATTCAGGGGATATGTATAACGGAGAAGCATGGAGAAGTTTCAATTCGGATGATAGATTCGATTTCAGTTCAACCACACCATTCTCAACTGCTTGGACTGCTCTGCAGTATATCGATTTAAACTGCGGATACTGTCGGGCTGCTGCATCTGAGGAGATGGTGGATTGGGTTGACAGGTTTGATCCAACCAACAGCACGCAAGGTAGTCCAAATGTCGACTTTACAACAATCGTATCCAACTTGGTCCCTATCACTGATGGAGATTTCTCCATGTATGATTTCTCTGTAACTGACGCATCAGGAACACCAA
>CBFIJH010000017.1:0-30199 GCA_965662895.1 Candidatus Poseidoniaceae archaeon
CGGGTGATTACTGTCACTTTGTGGCCACGTTGTGCCATGTGGCCTGCTAGGTGGTAGACGACAGAACCCATTCCACCCCATCGTGGAGGGTACTCTCCAGAGACCATCACGATGTGCATGAACACCCCAGTGAACAATGTTGTTTGAAACTAACGTGAAGATTTTCTTGTTTCAATACGGATAACTTTCAGACTTGGACCAATGCCGTGTTAAATCGGCTAGTGGAAGTTGGTCCCCACTCCCGGACTTGAACCGGGGACACCCTGATGTCTGCTGAGACGTTGTTTCTTCCAACTACAGTCAGGTGCTCTACCAACTGAGCTAAGTGAGGTAGTCCCTGCGACCGCCTCGTTCTATTTATTCTCATCGTCAAGATTCAGATTCAATTCACTTGAGATGGGATGCTTTCTGGAAGCGACTGCGTTTACGGCTTCCATGCATAAGATAAACCAGTTTGGATCGACGTTTGGCTTCTGCATCTGCTTTCGCTTTGTAGGCTTGGCTGATGCCTTCTTTCCTTGTCACCTTCTCATCAACGATGGGTTCTGGATAGTCTGTACCGATGATGCAGGATGCTTCGATCTGTTCTTCATCGGACATCAGCCAAGGTTCATGAATATGCTCTGAGGGCACATCCTTCAATTCAGGCACCCATCGCTTGATGAATTCACCTTCAGGGTCTTGGTCTTGAGATTGCTTCAGAATGGAGTAGGCTCTCACTGAGTTGATACCAG
Source organism: Candidatus Poseidoniaceae archaeon (assembly GCA_965662895.1). Taxonomy (GTDB): domain Archaea; phylum Thermoplasmatota; class Poseidoniia; order Poseidoniales; family Poseidoniaceae; genus MGIIa-L2. The sequence continues at coordinate 735 of CBFIJH010000017.1, forward strand.
TCACTCCAGATTGCATTTGAATTTGTGACCAATGAATCCCTGGCTCATAATCAAGAAATTGTCTGGCAAGATGGGCCCCCGATGCTCTCCAAGGCAATGCGAGCGTGTAGGATGCAACCGATTGCAACATCGCTCGCATGCGGAAGTTGATCCAACCTGTTGCACTGAGGTAACGCATGCATGCATCGAAGAACGGCCATCCTGTTGTTCCCTGTGACCAAGCACGGAACTTCTCCTCATTGAACGGTCGTTCGAGGAGAGCATCCAATTCTGGATTCATGGCTTGCTCATCGAGCGTGGCTTCTGCCTCGAGACGTTGCATGAAGTGGCAATGCCATGCGAGTCGGCTTTGGAACGATGAAAGACTTCCGCTCCAGCCTCTGTTCTCAGCACTTCGTGGATTTGTTTTGATGCGACGCTGTTTGCGTTTCGTATGGTAGAAAATCTGCCGGATGCTGATGCATCCAGTACTCAAATAGGGGGACAATCGTGAACACATGACCTCTCCTGAGATTGGACTTGACATGCCTTTTCTGTATCCACGCCCACGTTCATCAAGGAACGAAAACAAAGTATCCATCGCTGCGGATTCACCTGGTTCAGGACGTTGTTGCAATTCTCGAACCTCAAATCCGAGTTCGGATGCATGAGGAATCTCATCCGATTGCACATTGTCCGGTGCTCGGATTCGTTGAGGTGCTTCAACGAGTGATGAATCAATACGTCGGTCTCGCAGAGCCTTCCAGTCGTCTCTTGAGCGTAATCGACGAATGACACCATTTGAAGGAAACTCCTCGAACAATACGTCGTGTTCGTTGCACCACTTTGCAACCGATTTGTCTCGTTCCCATGACCACTGCAGGCCAGATTCCTCGTTTCCATAAATGGTGTGTATCTTGTGAAGGTCGTGAAGTTCATTCAACGAGTCAAGAATCTGTCCAAATCTGAACAGAACGACACCTCCTTTTCGTTCAATCTCTTCCCGGAGATTGTCCAAACAATCCAATTCCCATTGGACGTGAATGCCATCAACATCGTGCCGTCCTAGGCGTTCAGAATCCAAGTGAAACAGAAAGAGAATTGGACGGCCATCTGCTTTTGCTTGAGCTATGGCTGGGTTGTCTGCGAGACGTAAATCTCTTCTCAACCAAACCAAGGAGACAGTCACGCCTTTTCCTTCAACTAATGTCCTTTTAATTCCTGTATGAATTCAACCACAGTTTGACAAAGGTAGAGGTTCATGTGGCTTGTGAATGCGACCTCAAAAATCGACCATTTTACCCCCGCTTCAAGCGCGGATGTTAATAGTCAGAAGAGAAGGCTTGCCAAATCAGGAAGTGTAGGGATGGGACCCAGTAGTTCTTCCAGTTCAGGTAACGCAAGGGCGGAGAAAAATATGCATGACAAAGCACTCGCAGACATGGTTGCTGGGCTTCGTGATGAAGCCATCAACCGCGGTGCGACTGCCCTCATGGATGATGACGTCTCAACCCTCGGCGTACCAAACCCTCGAATCTTGATCGTTGGTTGTGGCGGCTCAGGAAACAATACACTCAATCGAATCACACATCTTGGTGTTGAAGGTGCTGTCACCGTCGCCATCAATACGGACAAACAGCATCTTGACAACACACGTTCACTTCAGAAACTCTTGGTTGGACGGCACATTACCCGTGGACTTGGAGCAGGTGGAGATCCATCCATGGGACGACGTTGTGCTGAAGCCGGCCGTGAGATGATTCGACGCATCGTCAACGGTGCAGATCTTGTGTTTATTGCCAGTGGGCTTGGTGGTGGTTCAGGAACCGGTATCTGCCCAATCGTTGCGGAAGAAGCAAAATCTGCAGGCGCTCTTGTCGTTGGTATTGTTACAACACCGTTCCACGTCGAGCGTCGACTTCGAATGAAGAAGGCGCTTGAAGGATTGGAATCGCTCCGACGTGTTGCTGATGCAGTCCTTGTTCTCGACAACAATCGATTGTTGCATTACGTTCCAAACTTACCTCTTGAAGAAGCGTTCTCGATTATGGATCAATTGGTTGCTGAGATTGTCAAGGGAATTGTTGAGACCATCACACTCCCATCACTCATCAATCTTGATTTCGCAGACATTCGGGCCATCATGTCCAACGGTGGTGTCACCATGATGTTGTACGGTGAATCCGATCGCGGACCAGAAGAAGTGGTTCACGAAGCACTCAATCATCCACTTCTCGACGTTGATATCACGGGAGCTACGGGCGTCCTGATTCACGTCACAGGTGGCCAGTACATGACGCTCGAATCCGCATCCCAAGTTGTCGATTTGATGACAGCACGAGTTAGTGAAGATGCAAACGTCATTTGGGGCGCTCGACAAGATCCAACCTTTGGTGATACCATCAAAGTGATGGCCATCATTACAGGAGTTGGAGGTGCTGACATGCGAACGGCACGAATGGAACCAAACAAACTCGGAGACGTTCTCAAATTGACCAGGCAAACCCAACTGAATACGGGTGGGAACACAACGGGTAGCGTCGACATCCATCGGTTTGACTAATTGGTGTAATTCACACACCTGTTCAATAACCTCATATCTTTGTACACCTACGGATTATCATGCGCAAAGTAGCATGTTTGGCCGTTTTTATGGCGCTGATGATGTTGGTTCCAGTACAAGCTGGAGACAATTATTCTGTTCAACAGGCAGACCCTGCAGACGACCCAAGGCAACCAACAGAGGAAAACAAGACGCTGTACATGTACTACAATGAGTCAAATTCGAAAGCTTGGACTCATTTTGCATCTCAGGATAACGAATCATTGGAATCCTACATGGAAGAAGTGGATGATGGAACCATTAATATCGATTTAAGATTCCGTATGGAACCAATGTTAGCGAAGCGAATTTACATGGATCCCGATGGCCTGTTTCGAGGATCGTTCGATATTCTAGTCGAGGGCGATTGGACCGATGGAGACGGTGGTGCATGCGATGACAGTGGTGGTCAGCAACAAGATTGTGAAGAACTTAACATTTCGTTGATGGTTGGTCCAAACGTCATTGATACGCACCATGAAACCGGTCTTGTCCAAGGGCAGAACACCGTTGTTTTCAACTTCGGAATTGAAGAAGAAACGATCGTTGACTGGGATGGAAGCGATTACAATCCAGAGATTCGAATCTCAATGAAGTTAATGGGGAATTATAACCCAGGTTTCATTGGTATTGGCCAAGGTGGCGAACCAGCAAAATTTGAGATGTCCATGGGCGAGAGCAGCAAGATAGAGATTCCAATTGACGATGCTTCATTTACTCAGGAATTTCAAGAAGGTGGAGAAATTGATGGTGGAAGCTCCTCTGAAGATACGCCAGGCTTCACACTCGTTGTCGCATCAGCAGCGATTGCAATGGCTGTCTTTGTGAACGCTCAACGAGAAGAAGAGTGATTCTTCAACCGTTGAGTGCTGATAGGATTGATTCCGTATTGAGGGCAACTGGAAGTTGTTCCCCATCTGCAAGTCGCTTAACCGTTGCCTGTCCTTGTTCGACATCTCTTGGTCCAACGACAAGGGCGTGACTTGCACCAATGCTATTCGCCCAACCCATAGCCTTGCCAATCTTTCTTGATCGTAATTCAATTTCGACTCGGATTCCATATTGACGTAATTCTCGAACCATATCGAGAATCTTGGATGGTTCAATATTGAACGGAATCATGGCGAGAAGAGGCGTTTCATCGTTTTGCCCGGGTACGATTTCACTGCGTCCTTCAGCCGCTGCCTGCATTTCCAGAGCGAGAAGTACTCGATCAAATCCAAGTCCAAATCCACAACATGGATCGAGATCTGCAAGTCCAAACAGGTGAAGGAGTTTGTAAGAACCTCCTCCAAGGACTTGCCCTTCCCCACCCAATTCGGGAACGTGGATTTCAAACACTGTTCCCGTATAGTAATCGAGACCACGTGCGACAGTAAGATTCACTGAGAGCGATGGGGGTGAAGGAGCAAGTTGCCCAATTGAATTGATGGTTGATTCAAGATCATCCAATGCATGAAGCGAAACGCCGTCCATTGTCGAAAGCAATTTGCGAGCAGATGCAATGGTTTCTTGTCCGCCTTTCATTTCTGAAAGTTGTTGCAATGGTGCAACGAAATCAGTGGAGATGGATTGAGACTCCAGTAATGTGCGTAATCCACTGAAGTCTGCTTTGTCCAAGAAACGCATGGCAGAGGCAAGCGGTGGTTCACCCGATTCGGATGCATCACTGAGGCCGATACCAGTAAGCACTTGTTTGAGAATTCCAACGTGGCCAATTCGTAATTCCCAATTCTTCAGACCAGCCTCGGTTAACATATTGATGGCAAGTGCAATCACTTCTGCCTCAACAAGCGGGCCAGTCGCTCCGATAAGTTCGACGCCGTATTGGTAGAATTCTCGATATCGCCCCTTCTTGAATTCTTCATAGCGGAAACATTGGCCAAAGTATGACAGTCGGAGTGGTTTTGTTTCATTGCGAAGTTCTTCCGCAACCATGCGCATGACTGGTGCAGTCAATTCGGGGCGGAGTGTAAGATCACGCTCCCCTTTGTCTTGAAACGCGTAAAGTTGTGAAACAACGCCTGGACCTGACTTTGCTGTGAACAAATCAAGCGATTCGAAGATGGGAGTCTGGACACGAGAAAAGCCGTGTCTGTTGGCTTGTTGTTCGAGGAGTGTTTCGAAAGCAAGCCGTTGTTTCATTTCCTTTGGCCCAAAGTCACGCGTACCTCTTGGACGTTGGACCATGAACATTCGAAGCGCCTTCCCCTCTAATGCCCTTCGCTTGAATTGGAAAGATATCGATGATTCCTGTCACGTTGTATGCGCACCCTCGAGCGGTCCGAGTGGAATGATACGATACGTGTTGATGTTTTGATGCGACCAGAAATAATGCGCTTTGATGTGATGCCAGTGGCACGTTTCTCTTATTCCGGGTATGTTGATGACGCGCTCAACAAAAGATTGGAGATTCGGATAATCGATAATTCGGCGAAGATTGCACTTGAAATGAACGACATACACCAAATCGAATCTGACAAGTGTTGTGAACAAACAAATGTCAGCTTCCGTCAGTTGTCCTTTCCCTTCACCTACGAGCCACTCTCTACCCTCAAGATGATGTTCGAGTTCATCAAGACGAGCAAACAAGTCTGTTACTGCCTCGTCGTATGCTTCTTGTGTTCGGGCAAAACCAGATTTGTAAACACCATTGTTGACCGATTCATAATTCGCATCGATCATCGCATCAATTTCTTGCATCAATTCAGGCGGACAAAGACGTGTGCCATTACCGAATCCTTCGTTCGAAAAAACATCCAACATCCGAATGATTTCCCTGCTCTCATTGTTGACGATGGTTCCGTGTTTTCGATCCCACAAGACTGGAACGGTTCCGATTCGACCACTCTCAATCCAACCATCGAAAGCCCTGTCGTAGATTCCTTCCAAACTTGTTTCACCATGGAGTGTGTCAGCAGTCGCACCTTCCTCATTCGGGTTGAAGGACCATGATCCATCTGAATTCATTCTCCAATCGACCACATCGACTGTGATGTGGTCTTCAAGACCGAGAAGAGTCCGAGTGATGAGCGTTCGATGTGCCCATGGACAAGCATGCGAGATGTAGAGATGATACCTTCCACTTTCAGCATCAAACGTACCACCTTTCGAAATTGAATCCCGAAATTCACTTGATTTACGGACGAATTTGCCTGACTCGAAGGTTTTCGTCCAAGCGCCTGCTTGTTCATTTGGTGCTTCCATGTGTCGACTATCCGCGTATACCTAATGAAGGGTGGTTTTCAAGAAGCATTGCATAGATTCCTATTCTTCCTCGGTTAACCATGAGTTGTAGTTTGCAGCAGTGGAGTCTTCAAGCATTGGAAGTGTTGGAGCCTCGGGAACTTCTGGATGAGGGATTTCCTCAGTTTCAGTTGATGTTGCGATTTGTTTGAGTCGTTCAACAAGTTCCCAATCTGGCTCTTGGGGTTCGTTTTGAACCAGCTCGTTGTTACCATCCCAAGCATCTTGACGTACGTTGACCAAGTCTGGTACCTCTTCAACATCAGCATCGTTGGACTCGTCCTTGACATCATCTTCCGTCGAAGCCCTCTGATGGACAGGTGCTCCGAGGGATTCGAAGGCCTTTGAAACGGTCTTTGGATCAGGTGCAGTTCCAGAAGTAGCAGCGATTTCTCTTTTCATTTGAAACGCTGCTCTTTTTTCTGCTTCCTCCGCTTCCCGGCGCATTTGCATCTCAACAGATTCCCAAATCTTGCGTTCTTTGCGTTTTTCTTGCTGTTCTTTTTGGAATTCCAAAGCCGCTTCACTGGGTTGATCGTATTTTTTCCAGAACCATCGTGCAATGAAAATAAACAGGACCGATACGATGAATCCTCCGAACAACCACTGAACGAGTGGTTCCATTAAGCATCACCTCAATCAATCGACAGCTTCCGCAACCAATTCAGTCATATCCGTTGAGACATCAGCACCAAGCACAGTTACGAGTGGATCGTCTCCACCGGGAAGAAGGGAGATGTCAGCATCAGCACCCTCTGGAACGTTACGGTACAATGGTCGAGCAATGAGGAACTTGTTCAAAGAGATGAAAACGATTGCAACGACCGACCAAAATGCGAGAATTATGCCCAGGCCTTTCGGGTTTGCAGGATTCCAAACGTCTTCCGTATTGGCAATCATATCGCCAAAGTACGACAGCATGAGAACGCTAAAGAGAATCGGGAAGGCGAGATAGAGCGACAAGTCCCACCATCGTCCAACCTCCATATCGTTATCCCCAGTGTTGATGTAATCATCACGGAATGCAGAGACTCCAACACCAAGGTAACCTGAGAACCCAGGAGGTGCTTTACCCAATTCTACCTCTTTCTTCCACTTGATGTAACCGTACTTCCAAATCGAGAAGGCGATGAACAATCCGCTGAACATCAAACCGTAGCCCCAGATGTGATCTTGAACTTCGAGGAATTCTGGGAAAGCAACACCTGCGGCATCCAGTTTGACCCACATAACCGCAGATGGTAGTCCGAAGAAGAAAATTGCAATCGAGGTAATGAGAACCGAACGCTGTCGTTCATAGCCATGATCAACGAAATTTCGAACGCACAATTCAACGGTTGAAATCATCGATGTTATCGCTGCAAAAGACAGTGCCAAAAAGAATCCTGCCATCATGACAAAGGCTCCGACTGCTCCTCCAGGTGCTTGTGCGAAGACTTCAGGTAGTGCAAGGAAAGTAATGGCTGATGAGCCGTTGGTTACGGTTGCAAGCGGGTCAGCGCTTACTGCAAAAATGGCTGAAAGTACTGCCAATCCTGCAATGATGGAAATGCTGTTGTTGGCAAAACCCATCGTGAAAGCATTGAGTACAGTATCCTCATCTTTACGCATGTACACTGCGTACGTAATCGCCATACCCATTCCTGCTGAACACGACCAAGCCGATTGAGACAGACCGTTAATCCATACTTCCGGTTCGGACAACATTGCTGGATCGACAGTGAACATGAAAAGAGCACCATCGAGACTGCCATCGGAAAGGTCCATCCACAAGGAAAGTCCGAGTGTCATAAACAGAAGAACGAACAACGAGGTCATGAGAATAACGTTCACCTTTTCGATGGCTTTTGCACCTTTCCAAATTGCAAGAAGTGTAATTGAGATAACAAGGAATTGGAATCCGATAACTTGGAGAGGGCTCTGCAAGAATGAATTCCATACCTCGGTTGTGTCAACACCATCGCCTGTCAATCCACCTGATATGCCGAGTTGGAAATACTTCAAACACCAACCAGCAACAATCGCATAATAGAATCCGATAGCGGTCGAAATCCAAGCCGTCCAAAGTCCCATCCAAGCGAACTTCTTTCCAGCAAAAATACGGAACGTACCGACCGTCCCCGTTCGTGAACGCTTCCCCATGGCAAATTCAGCAATCACCAAAGGAATCGACCAAACGAACAAGAAAATCACCCATGGAATGAGGAAGGTTCCTCCACCGTTCGCACCAACCATTCGAGGGAAGCGCCAAATGTTTCCTGTACCAATGGCTGCTCCAATCGAAGCGAAAATAAGGCCGAGACGGCCTGAGAATTGATCACTTTGACCCATAGGAATCGCCTCAGACAACCTCTGCATCGATCAATTGATCTTCCTGAAGCATCAACCTCAGGCAGGCTCCAAGTCCGCCCCAAACAGCACTAGCGATAAACACGAACAGGAACAATGAACTCGCAAGATTTCCATAAGCAGATCTGTACTCAATACCAAGCTCGTAATACGTTCCATCGGCTGGATACTGATAGAAATCGGAACCGCTCAGAGTCGAAATTTGCGCTTTGTAATGCAATTTCCCAGTCGTCGATTCCGAGACGGGAATCTCTGCTCGCAAAATCGTGCCATTCCCATTCGAGGTCGTACAAGCCTCATCAACGCGCTGAATCTCGACGGATTCCCATGGCGTTGTTGCCCATTCACGTGGCCCATAGTCGGATTGAGCGCGGCTCGGCTTGACCATTCGCCACTTGACGAAACTGTTGGATTCGCTGTAAGGGAATTCGTTGGAGACACACACATCAATCGGAATATCTCCAGATTCTGGAACCTCGATATCCGTTGATGGAACGAGATAGTTCTGTTGGGAAATGTTATCCATGGCGAGGTTCGCTCGCTCTCGAGGATTGTCTGCAATCTCTAAAGCATAGAATGGGACACCAACATTTCGAACTGCAATGTGGTTCACATCTTCTGGTCGCTGATGGAAGGCGGTACCAATCTCCATCGTGTAACAGAATGCATCATGGACACCGTATTGCCAATCGCAGTAATCACCTGTGGTTGGATACAAATCGCTGCTCTGCATGTTGGTGTAATCGGTCATCTCAGCCATCTGATCACCATGGTAAATGAGTTGCTGATGGTCGGGCGTTTCGCATCCTGTGCAATGTCCCCAAGGGTAGAGGACAAGTTCAGAAAAGGAGTGCCAAGACAGTGTCATCTTGAAGTCAGAGGCAAGGTTGCCATCGTCATCGTTCATCTCTGTCAAATCTTGAACAAAGAGTGTTTCTGGTTCGCTGTTTCCACCTGCCCAATCTTCGTCCAATTGACCATCGTTGTCATCGTCCTCACCATCGACGTTGTCTTCGTTCACCAATCCATCGCCATCGTTATCGGTGGTATCGTACGGTCCAGTGTAAACATCGTTGTTTGTGATTCCAGCACGCTCATCCTCAGCGGGTGTGCACGTTCCGGGGACGAGAGGGACTGTTGCACCCAGTGGCCAACCCCATTCAAACTGGAAGTTGCGGTTGAGATCGACACCGTCGCAGTCCTCATCAACTTCCTCGTTAAAATCAGGTAATGGTTGTGGACCATTGTTTCGCAGATTCTTTCTCCAACCGCCTGTTGGGCATGTCTCCCAGGCGTTTTCTCCACAGAATTCTTCCCGGTCGTAGCGATTTCCGTCAACGTTGAGCATTGGGACAAGGTAGATTTCACGGGTGTTGACCAGATCGGTGAGTTGCTGTTCGGAGAAGTCTTCATCGACACCGAGGTCGCCAGGGCCGCACGGATTCCCATCACCATTGGAATCTTGGTATTCTGCAGCAAGTGACAGACAATCACCATCGTCATCAAGGATGCCATCACCATTGGAATCGCCCCAAGGATCTTCATCGACCAATCCATCGCCATCGTTGTCGACGCCAACAGATCCGTAATAGTGAGCAAGCATCTCAAGGAACATCATTGGAACTTCGTAGGACATCCATTCACGTGCATGGAAGTTCCCGACCATTTGAACATCGGGGATATCAGCGTAATTTCCACAATCGCCAACGAAATCGTTGCAATCGCCTCCATAGACGCCTTCAAGCTCTTCACCGCCTCCTGTAATCTTCATCCAAGGCGAAGCATGACTGTAATGATGACCTTTGTAACTGTCTGCGGTCATCTCGACATTTCGTTTGTTCATGCCGCCATTGAGCCCCTCGTGGAAGGACATAATTTCAACATCTTGACCTTGATAGGAATACGATTGTTCCGCCAACTGCATCATGCGTTGACGCATGCTGTCGTAATCGTGGTATTGCTTGAATTGCAAACGGTCGTCGCCGCCCCATGGATGGACATGGTTTGCATAATCTGCACTCCAGATTCCCTCTGGTGTATTTCCGGATTCATTTTCTTCAAACGATGTTGACACTGTAGATGAGACAGAGGTCAACATCATTGGCAACATGAGCAAGAAAATCGCAACAAAGGCTGAACGTTGACGACGAGTGGACGACATGCTATCGTTCACTCCACATACTTCCCACACTTGAAACCCTCGCGGAAGCGTTTTTGTCGGAAAGGAAAAAACCTTGAAGAAAAGGTTTCAGGAACCAACATGGGCCTGTATGATAATTTGACATATGACAGCGATGAACTCTTCGGGTTTTCACAATCCACCTTGCTCATTTTTGCAGCGATTTTTATCATTTCTTTTATCCTTCGAGCAATCGTTAGCAACGTATCGCACAGCTTTTTTGGCGTCATTGTACGGAACGATACGATTCGACAAAAAACGGTCAAAAAGGGCGACAAGGCGCTTGGAAGTGTTGCTGGCTATGCCTTTGCTTTTGTGACGTTGGACCTGCTGGTTGACGAACAGGTTGAGAACGCGAACATCCACATGCCATCTTGGGCTGAATACATCCCGTCCGTCTTGCAGTTTGTTCTCGTCATCTCAATCGTCGTTTGGGCTTTCCGACTGGTCAATCTCGTGTACGACCTTGTCAAGTTCCTCGACAAAGACGATGATCTTGATGGAACCGAGAAAACCCTCATCTCCGCACTTGAAAGCGTTCTTCGTTTCATCATTATTTTCGTAGGTGCAATCTTTGTCGCCGACGCTCTTGGATTTGAATTGACATCGTTGTTAGCAGGATTAGGAATCACAGGGTTGGCGTTTGCACTTGCTGCAAAAGACAGTATCTCGAACTTCTTTGGGGCCATTACAGTCCTTTTGGACCGACCTTTCAAAGTCGGAGACTGGGTCATTATCGGGACCTCAGAAGGCGAGGTCATCGAAATCAATCTCCGCACCACTTTGGTCCGTACATCGGTCGATACAATCATCACGATTCCAAACGCAAACCTCGTCAGCACTCCGGTTGAAAATTGGGGCAAGCGTCGATGGCGTCGATGGCAGTCGATGGTTCACCTCGACATCAATTCGGATCCCGAGAAGGTCGAATCGTTCTGCAATCGTTCATTGGAATTGATTCAGAATCATGATTCTACAACGATGGAGGATGCATCCTGGTGCAGCATAAACACCATCTCAGCCCAGTCAATTGATATCGAACTCAACCTCTACTGGAACGTCAGTTCATCAATTGCGGAACGGAAAGCTCGTGAATCCCTGATTCTTGATTTGATGGACCTTGCAAACGAATTGCAACTCTCGTTTTACGACGGTCGTATTCGTCAACAGCGATAATCAAAATGCTGGAGGATCTTTTCTCCAATAGAGGAGATTTGAGGTAAGTGAAGCAACAGCGCCAAGCGCTGCAAGTCCAATCGATTCAACTGCCGATGCTGAGCCGAGTTGCCACGCATAATACGCAACGACCATGGTCGTGATTCCGACCCAGACACCGCTTTTCCAGATGCGAAGAACACCGAGATGCGCCTGAAGTCGTGAAACATCCTTCAACCATTTTTGAGCGGATTCATATCTCGGTTGATTCTCATACAGTACCGATTCTGCATGAACGACAAGAACGTCATAGTAGCGCCAAATCCAGGCCCCTCCAAGCACAGTTGAGAGTGCTTTACGACTTGACCAAGCATTGGGTACTTCGCGTTTCCAATGGTTGAAGAGAACCTGAATCTGTTCCTTTGTGTACTCTTTCTCTTCGACCACTCGTCCTTCAAGTTGAATAAATTCTGCAATTCCTGGAAGACGTTCTGTTCCACAAAGCAACATTTCACTTACTGTCTGATTCAGTGGCAAAGCGTACTGTTGCTCTTCTGCAGTCACAATCCAATTCGGATGAATGCGTACGGCTGGAATGCCTACTGTTGACGATGCGTGTGGAGCGCGCCACAGTGTGTTCGGCTTGAGTTCATCCTCCAAATCTTTCAGACGCTGATTCCAGCGTTTCTGATCGTTCGGACTTGATAGTGGAGCCAATTTGCCTTGAATTTCTCCAAGGGTCTGGCCCAACCATTCGGGTGTTGCTTCAATGAATTCTGCATTTGGAAAAACCACCAACGCATCGTTTCCATCATGAAGCAGGCCTCCAAGTGGCATCAAAAGTTTGGATGACTCAAGCGCGGATTTGAGACTGGATACACGCTGCAGCGATGAGGTACGATTGCTCGTGGGAATTGAATAAGCAATCGCAATGTAAGCCTCATCAAGACGAAAAACTGTTGCATTGCCTTCCTTTCGAAGTGTTTCAATGATTGAAGGATTGATGGAGGGAAATTCACCCCAAGCCCCATCATGCGATTGGTTCCACCACTCTCGAGAACGACATTGATCAACGTCCCAACAAGAAACAACGCCCCATTTTGTTTTCACTTGCCCCGATTCAAGAGCCTCGTCGATGGAAGAGAGGGCAACACCTTGAGGCCACCATGACTCGCCCTCCATGAACATCCGATAGTGGCTCTCCCATTCAATGTGTCTTTGTTCTCAAAGGGATGGAATGAAACAAGAGAACCGTTTGGAAGTGACGGGACGGCCATGGGGATCAGCGAAAAAATGGGTGACGTTCTCGGCCAAGCGGTTGAGGCAAAACTCCTTCGCGAAGTTCTTGACCATGAAATTCAGCCAAAGCACCTCGCCATCATCATGGATGGCAACCGTCGTTTTGCATGGCGGTCGAACCTTGCAACGCATGTTGGTCACCGAATTGGCAAACAACGACTGGAAGCCGTTCTCGATTGGGTGCTTGAACTTGGCATCCCTTGGTTCACCGTTTATGCGCTTTCTACGGAAAACCTGAATCGTCCGGAAGAAGAACTCCAAACGCTCTTCAAACTCTACATCGATGGTCTCAAATCGATTGCTGAAGACCCCCGTATTCATGAAAACAATGTTCGTGTTCAAATCATTGGACGGCGAGAACTTCTTCCAAAACACGTGAACGATGCAATCGATTATGCTGAATCAAAAACTGCAGACTACAACGATTTTGTGTTCACTGTGTGTCTTGCTTACGGTGCGAGAGAAGAGCTCATCCACGCAATTCAGAACATCGCCAAACTCCACAAATCCGAAGAACTGACCCTTGAGGAGATTACCGAACAAACGGTCTCAGAGCATCTATACACGGCAGATATGCCTGATCCTGACCTCGTTATTCGGACAAGCGGTGAGGAGCGAATTAGCAACTTCTTGTTGTGGCAAATGGCGTATTCAGAATTGTACTTTACCGACGTTTTCTGGCCCTCATTCAAAAAGAAAGACCTTCTCAAAGCGGTTCAGACCTATCAGATGCGGAAGCGAAGGTTTGGTGAATAAATGGCGCTTTGCGATGAATGTCAAGGTTATCTCAATCCAGCTCTTGCCGTCGATGCTTGTGTTCGTCAAGGCGATTCCATTCTGTTGGTGCAACGGAAATTCCCCCCCTCAGCAGGCTCGTGGGTTCTTCCTGGAGGATTTGTCGATCAGGGAGAGCGACCAGAGGAAGCCGTCCTTCGAGAATTGAAGGAAGAGGCAGGACTTGATGGAACGAACCCGAGTCTTCTGATGGTCATGGGCGACCCAGAACGAGATCCAAGAAAACACGTTGTTAGCATCGTCTACGAAGTGGAGGCGAAAGGCATTCCCGTTGGCGGCGATGATGCACAAGATGCTCGCTTTTGGCCGATTTCAGACATCCTCGAAGGAGAACTGGTTCTTGCAGGCGATCACGGAGAAATTGTCGAACGTTGGCTTAATCAATCAATTCAGAGCCAATAAGTGCGGCAAATTGTTGACGAACGTTCGACCATTCAGGTATTTCAAGCGCATCTGTGAGGTGCAATCCGGCAAGAAATTGAGCGTGTATTTCTTCCACATTGTCTCCTTGTCGTAAACGAAACAATGGATATCCTTCGGACTCAAGCCGGTCGAGAAAACCACGATCGGCATTGCTGACAAGAAGCGTGGGTACGCCCATCAAGGCCGCTTCGCTTGCAACGGTAACGGATTGCGAAATAACACCATCTTGCATCGAAATCATCGAAGCAAAATTCCACGCGTCTCCATCATACATCCCTTCATCAGCTTGAGTCAAATCAATGCCATCAAGGAGCGATTCGGGTAAGGCGAGGATTTCATCAGCATCATGAATCCCATCCCCAACCAAGCGACGAACAGCAATCTTTGGAACCGATGCAACTTCCTTTGGACGCAATTGCGGACGTAGGTGGACCATACCATGCAGACCATCGAGACGATGAATTTCAGCCCCCTTTTTCTTGAATTTTTCAAGCCAACCGCCATCGATTGACTGCTTCCAATGTGTTGGAACGAGAACATCTGTTGCGCATCCGGCTGCAAGCCGGTGAGCTACATGGTTGATCTCGGTATCTGTGATGTACCACCGATTTGGAATGTTCAATCGTTTTGCAACCCTCAATTCAAGAGAAGCGCCAACGCAGATTATTCGCTCGATTTTCCCTCCGGCAATCTGGGCTTTTTTCAAGAAGGAGCGGACGCTTCGCATCCGTTTCCATGCACGACGTAAACGCTTTTCGCCAACGGGTCGCTCGACCCATAACTGTTGACGTCTTGGCAGAACACCTTCGGATGAATCCAGTAATTGTCGAACCTCTTTTCGCTCTGTTGCAACAACAACATCGGATGACAAACCGCTGCGTATGAATGGAGCCAGCAATCGCACATGAGCAGGATGGTCCAAGACCCAACAGGTGCGCATACATCGCCCAGTGGCTCTTGGTTAATGTTCATGAGCATCCAAGGATTAGCACCTCCATGAAAGAATCAATTTCGCTCGATGGAATCGTAACATATGCACCCTACACGCCGGGTATACGCCACGGACAACATTTCTGGCTCTCTGGTCAAATCGCCATTGATGGACGCGACGACATCAAATCGCAGACGGAAGGTGCTTTGGCAAAAATAGACGCACTACTGAAAGCAGGCGGTCTTTCAAAAAATGACATCTGTTTTGCACAAGTCCTTCTTGATACCATCGAAGACTATGGAGCAATGAACGAAGTCTACGGCGCATGGGTTGCGGACATGGATATTCCACCAGCACGAGCAGCGTTTGAAGCAGGCGCATTACCAAAGGGTGCGCTCGTTGAAATCGTCGTCCAAGGAATCAAATCTTGAGGATCGCAACATGCCCGGTTCACCGTATCTCGACGAGCCACCCAAAGGCCTCCTTACTTGGCCAGTCTTGTTGAGAACGATGATTCCAACCGTTTCGATACTTGCAATCGCTTCTTGGTGGATGGGTTATTTGGTTGAATTTCTCGTACTTCTAACCATCACAGGTCTTATCCTATTTGTTGTGCGTCAATAGGCATCCTTGATAATGAAGATGCTGAACAGAACGCATGACGCAATGGCCAGTATCGTGCTTCAAAGCCTACGATATTCGCGGATTATCTGGTGACGAACTCAGCGATGAATTCGCCTACAGGCTCGGTCGTGCACTCGCCACATATCTCGAATGCGATGCCTACGCTGTTGGACGAGACATTCGAGAATCAAGTCCAGGTTATGCATCAAATCTGATTCAAGGACTTGTCGATTCAGGCGTTCGAGTTCTTGATCTTGGTATTGTTTCAACAGGTTGCGTCTATCATGCATGTTGGACGCTTCCCGTCGATGGAGGTGTCATGGTCACAGCATCTCACCTCCCCATGCCAACACACAATGGATTCAAGATGTGTCGCGGAACATTACCGCTCGCAGGTGAAGAAATTCAAGAATTGAAAGACGTCTTTCTCGAAGGAAACTTCCGTGAAGGTCAAGGCGAACACATTGACCATCCACATGAGGATGCATATCTCCAAGCCATCGTTGAATCGACAGGAACATTGGCACGTCCCGTCAAGGTCGCTGTCGACTGTGGGAACGCAGTTCCGGGTCCTGCGATGACCAAACTTCTCGATATGATCGGAGCAGAACACATCGATTTGTATTGCAATTGGGACAACACTGAACCCAATCACGGTGCAGATCCAACTCGCGAATACAACATGGTCGACCTCGCAAAAGCAGTTGTTGACAATGGATGTGAACTCGGTCTTGGTGCTGACGGAGACGGTGATCGAATTGGAGCCGTTGATGAGAATGGAGACTTCGTTTATCCTGACCGACTCATCGCCTTGCTCGCAGACGATGTCGTTGGAAGCGAGGAAGGAAAGGACCTCCTGATTTATGATGTCAAATGTTCAATGAACGTTGAAAAAGCCATCCTATCAGCAGGTGGACGACCACTGATGGCAAAAACTGGACATTCGTTCATGAAGCGCGTCTTAGCTGAGCATCCAGATTCATTGATGGCTGCTGAAATGAGTGGACACATCTTCATGAACGATCGTGGATGGTTCGGATTCGATTGTTCCCTTTACAATGCAGCACGAATTCTCGAATTGTGGTCTCGAAGAGATTCCAAATTCAGTGAAGAATTGAATCGTCTCGCACCCAACCTTCCAACAACAGGAGAAGTCAAAGTTCCATGTGCAGAAGAAGACAAACTGGAAACAGTGGAAGCCATCAAGAACGCATTCTCAGATTATGAAGCATCAACCATTGATGGTGTTCGAGTCCGATTCACAGAAAATGGAGAACAAACGGGCTGGTATCTTGCACGCAAATCGAACACAGAACCCATTCTTGTCATGCGTGTTGAAGCAAATAACCAAGAAAATCTCAACAAGATGCTAGAACTCATCGATAAGCGTATCAGCCCAATCATCAACATTGAGAAACTACTCAACTAGTCCAATTCATACATCAATGTCGTCAACATCAACGTACGGTGTAATCTCATAATCAAGAACGATGAGTTGAACTGTGTAGGTGACTGTTTCTCCGGAGTCTGAGTTCTCACAACCAAGCCTATTTCCAGTGTTTGCACTAACTGAAATTTCAATGTTATAATCTCCCATTCCAGCGCCCTTTGAATCAAGTTCATCAATAATCTGTGATTCTGATAGACCCTCTATTTTGTCTCCAATGACAGACGAATTATACCACTCAGTAGAAACTTCATGTGAACCACTGCCACCCTGATTTTGTCCCTCTGCACTGTTTGAGTAGTTCAGGTGTGAAGCCATTCCTGAAATCGTGTCAGGTGCAGGTTGTGGCGATGCACCAAGACAGCCAGGGTCATTTCCATCTTCCTCATCCTCACCATACGACATGGAAACAAGAACACCAACGATATTCTTACCTTGATCTTCTGAACTTAGCGCGTCAGTGTTCAAGTCAAGAACGAATGGAGTACCATCAGCAATGGTTTCTTCGCCGGAGTCAAAATCAATGTACGAAAACTCTCCAGTTACGGAATACGTACCCACCCCACCCATTCCGGCTGGGTCATCGGTAGCAGCTGCTTTGATGAAGAAATACGATGGGAATGCGATCATGAAGAGTGCAACACATATCACTTGAATTTGCAAGGTTTGGTCTTCCTTTACATCATCAATGAAGCCCATACGTCTCTCCTCCTGTATCTGCCGAAGAGGTGGAGACCTCTATGTATTTCGGTAGATTATTCTTCTTCATTTAGATTCATCCATTCTGATGTTGGAACGTATGGCCATGCGTTTTTCTCGGTGTTAAATCCGAGAGAGGTGAAGGAGCGTCGTGATTTTTTCCATGTTGGAAGGAGGAATCCAATCTTTGATCGTTCTCCAAATGTCCATCGCCATGGACATCGAGGAAGATTGGCAACCCAATGTTGCAACAAGTGCTGAATCTTTGGATGCTGAGGACCGCCAGGTAGAATCCATGAACAGATGTGGACCGCTCCTGCTGAACCTCGAACTTCGGACCATGTTGTCAATTCAAGCCCCATCAGAGGCCCATCAAGAACTTTCAATCCAAGTGTTCGTGCCGATTGAGCCATTGGCATAATGATGGCAAATCGATCGACGAGGCGAGCGCCTTCGTTTCGTTCAAGCGACCAACCTTTCTCTTCACAGAGTTTGCGAAGTGACCGGATGCAATCAACGGGGGCGACGCTTAACTCAATATCGAGACTGTTTCGTCGCACCATGTCCATCGTACCTCTCACTCTGGCAAGAACCATGCGATGCTGGAATGACGCTGCGCGAATCTCATCCACGGATGAGATGACCTCCACAGGTTGAGTTCACGCAACGCTTTGGATTCGGATGATGCCTTCGGCACCAACGATCGAGAGCGATGTGTTTCGAGTTCTGAACTCAACCAAAGAGCGAGCCAAGACCTTCGAAACCGCCAGCTTCCTCTTCTTCCTCTTCCTCTGCTTCTTCAGCAGCGGCAGGGGCGTCAGCAGCGCCACCTGCAGCAGGTGCTGCAGCAGCGGCAGGAGCAGCGACGGCTTGGGTCATTGCTTCAGCGATGTCAACACCAGCGAGTGAAGCAACAAGTGCCTTTACTCGGGATGCATCCACATCGACACCAGCAGCCTTCAATGTGGCTGTGATGTTGTCTTCGGTCATTTCTTTTTCAGCAGCGTGCAGTAGCATAGCAGCATAAACGTATTCCATTTCATTTCACCTCAATGTTTTGTGTTTGTTTCAGCCGAAGAGATCTCCGAGACCGGCGAATCCGCCGCCCTCTTCTTCCTCTTCCTCTTCTTTCTCTTCTGCCTCGGCTGGGGCATCAGACGCACTTTCAACGACGGCTGCAGCGGATGCTGCTGAAGCAGCGGCACCGAGCATAGCAGCCAGTTCGTCGTCAAGGGCGGAGGAGTCAAGCGAGCCTGCAATACCCAAAGCACTGCGGTGGGCTCGTCCAAGTAGATGAGGTAGCGTTTCAGCGGTTGTGATCGCTGCCTCAAGTGCAACAGCAAGCGCTTCTCCGCTTGCCTTTGCGAGCAATGTTGGCATGGTTTGTGATGTAAACCACGTGATGTTGCAAGCAAGGTTGAATCCACCTGCAGCCATACCGATGAGATCTTGCTCGAATTGCTCGTAGTCAATATCGAGTGTCGATGGAGAGAAAACAACGCCATCTTCGTAGGTTCCGCAAAGTCGCAGACCGGTAACGATTGGCTTGATTCCGATTTGTCCAAGGAGCATACCGAGGTCGCCCTCGAAAACTTCACCAGCTTTCAGAGCAACGTGTTCCTTCTGGATGTGAACGGATCCGCCCATGATCTTTGCAGGAATTCCGACGGAGTTCAAGTCACCAACAATAGGTCCTGGTGGCATACCAGTGTCTTGCTTCTCGACAATGATGTCTTCGGGAGCGATGTCACCAGGCTTTGCAGCACGACCAGCTTCGGTTTTCTTCAATTCTGAGAAAACTTCGAATGAGTTGTACTTTGATGTGGAAACAACAGCGGGTTGAACTGCGCCATCGAAGAGTTCTTCGAGAACGGCAACATCTTTCCCTGCCTGTTGCCAAGCAAGGCGCATCAATTGTTTCTTTGCAACGCGGATAGCCATGTTGTCACGAAGACCTGCTCGCATGCCAATCATGGTGTCAGCAGGAACGCCGTGAATGTCGATGACAGCGAGTGTTTCTCCGCTCTTGATAACGTTGAGCAAATCCTCAACTGTGTCACGCTTCCATGACATAACCTTTGGAATCACAGAACCACCTCGACTCGGGTTGATGGTCCCATCGTCGTCTTAACAAAGAGGGATCGAATGTTGCCTGCACCACGCTCGAGACGTCCAACAACACGGTTGTAGACTTCCATAGCGTTTGCAAGGAGTTCTTCTTGGGATTGCTCAACGGTTCCAATAACAACGTGGAACGTCATCTTATCACCAGACTTGACGACAACGGTGGTTTGCAACCCTGTGGCAAGAGCGCCTGGGTCAAGCGTTGGTGGAACTGGACGAGGCATCTTTCCTCGTGGCCCGAGAACGGTACCGAGGTAACGTCCAATCAATCCCATGTGAGGGACTTCGGAGAGGAAGAAGTCGAATTGGTTAGCAATCTTCTTTGCACGACCCTTGTTTCCACCAAGTTCTTCAATTTCTGGAGGCGTAATGACGTGGATTCCAGCGTCACGGGCACGTGTTGCTGCTTCGCCAGCTGCGAACATTGCAATCTTGACTTCACGACCACGGCCGGAAGGAAGACGAATTTCTTCCTTGATACGGTTGGTTGGATTCTTCAAGTCGACATCCTTGATGGTAAAGGCAATGTCAACCGATTGTACGAATTTGCGCTCTGGCGCGTCTTCGATGGCTTGCTTGATGGCGGTGTTGATGTTTTCTTCCATATCGTCTCACCTCTGCAGTCAGCGAGGCTTTCGCCTCTCCTGCGGTTCGTGATGTTTGTTCAGTTAAAGCGCTCGTCCCATTCTCCTTTGCTAATGATTTCGAGGGCTTCGTTAGCCCAGTGACCTTCGACTTTGACTCTCATTGAGACACAGGTTCCGATGACTTCTCGGGTCTGTGCCTTGAGGTCGGCTCCAGTCAGGTGGCCGAGTTCTGCCTTTTCCCGAGCAACGTTCATTGCTTGTTCAAGGGTCAGGTTTTCGACTGCGGCGTCGAGACTTCCATTGCACTTCTGTACACCGAGTTGCTTGATAATCAGCTTCGAGGTCCATGGCTTTGGCATCGTGTCTCAACTCCTTCCATACGAACGTAGGCATCCCTCCGACCAAACTCCCCTATTTAATCGCGACGCGGCTTATGGCTTTTCCAATTGTTCGTAAATTTCGTGCTTTTCTGTCAAAACAGCGTACCAATTTGCTTATACGAGCACCTTACGAGGCAGTGGTATGAACACACTCACACGCAGTGTTGGAATTGTCCTTGTTGCTCTCATGGTGCTAACGCTTCCGACCATGGAAGGAAAACAGAACGGAATTCACAACCAAGCAGGAAGTGGATGCACGTGCCACTACGGCAGCAGTGCTACCCTGAGCGAAAACTTCCCTTCCACTTACACGGGAGGACAAACGTACACCATCCAAATCTCTGTTTCCGGAGGCGTTTCCGGTAGCAATGGCGGGTTCAACGTTGTGGTCGACAAAGGAACGTTGTCTGTCCCAGGTATTGGAACCATGTCCGTGAAGATCGACAGTTCTGGCCAATCCGCCACGCACACAACCAACTCGTACCGCTCATGGTCGTTTGACTGGACTGCACCCTCCGCAGGAAGCGGAACAACAAATGTCGACATTGCAGTTTTGACTGCAAATGGTAACAGTGCTTCAAACGGTGATGGTTGGACGAGCACCTCAATCACCGTCCCAGAAGCAGGCCCATCCAACACTGCACCAACTGCATCGAACGTGTACATCAGCGATACTGTCGATATCTCAACAGCGATAACACAAGCGTACTATGATGTTGATTTGTTGAGCAATTACGATTTCGACGATGTGGATGGTGATGCAGAGTCGGGTACAGAAATCCGATGGATGCGCGGTGGAACGACCATGACGCAATACAATGACATGGACTTGCTCAGCAACAGTGCAACCTCGATTGGAGACATATGGACAATCTCGATCACGCCAGGTGACGGAACAGATCTTGGCACGAAAGTTACCTCTTCAAACTCCGTGGAAATCATCGATTACGATACGGATGGGGACGGATATGGTGACCAATCCGATGCGTTCCCGAACGATGAAAACGAATGGGCAGACTCGGACAGCGATGGTGTCGGCGACAATGCCGATGCATTCCCGAACGATTCTACCGAAACGATGGATTCCGATAGCGACGGTGTCGGTGATAATGCCGATGCATTCCCGAACGATTCTACGGAAACAACGGATTCCGACAGTGACGGTGTCGGTGACAATGCTGATGCATTCCCGAACGATGCAACTGAAACAACGGATTCCGACAGCGACGGTGTCGGTGACAATGCCGATGCTTTCCCGAACGATTCTACCGAAACGATGGATTCCGACAGTGATGGTGTCGGCAACAACGCTGATGCATTCCCGAACGATTCAACGGAAACTACGGATTCCGATAGCGACGGTGTTGGTGACAATGCTGATGCATTCCCGAACGATTCTACGGAAACAATGGATTCGGACAGTGATGGTGTCGGCAACAATGCTGATGCGTTCCCGAACGATGCTTCTGAGACGATGGATTCCGACAGTGATGGTGTTGGAGACAATGCCGATGCTTTCCCAAGCGATCCGACCGAAACGATGGACAGCGATGGGGACACGGTTGGTGACAATGCTGATGCGTTCCCGAACGATGCCAGCGAATCAAGCGATGCTGACGAAGACATGATTGGCGATAACGCCGACACGGACGACGACAATGATGGTCTCCTTGATACGGAAGAGGCGACGATTGGAACCGATCCCTTCGATGAGGATACCGATGGTGACGATGTCAACGATAAGGACGATGCTCTGCCTCTCGATGCAACAGAGACCATCGATTCGGATGGTGATGGAATAGGCGATAATGCCGACACGGACGATGATAACGATGGCCTGTTTGATCTCGTTGAGCTTGCGAAAGGAACGGACGTACTCGATTCCGATTCCGATGATGACGGTGTTCTCGATGGCGAAGATGTGTTCCCGCTTGATGGTACAGAATCTGTTGATTCCGACAATGATGGCGTCGGCGACAATGCTGATGCGTTCCCGAACGACCCTCTTGAAACACTCGATTCGGATATGGATGGTGTTGGCGACAATGCTGACGCCTTCCCTGAAGATGACAGTGAGACCATGGACAGCGATGGAGATGGAATGGGTGACAACGAACAAAAGGCCATGGAAGAGGAAGACGCTAAACGAATGCAGTTGATGATTACCATCGGTGTTGTTCTTGTTCTCGCCGCAATTGGAGGCTTACTCTTCATGCGAAGAAACAAAGGCGATGCAATGGAGCCAAAGGTGACGACACCTCTGCCACAAACCGATGCGATTGAACCTTCACAACCCATGTACGCCACACCGACACCCGAGACTGTTCAGCCAGTGGTCGCAGAACCAACCGTTGAAAATCAATGGACGGATGAGAACGGACACACATGGCGACAAATGAGTGATGGAACCACGTTGTGGTGGAATGGAACCGATTGGCAGAATGTTTAGATGTTCATAGGTATCTCTAAATTTAGCCTCACCGAGGCAGCAACATGGCCATAATCCATCTCAGTAATCTGAGCCGCCATTACGGTGAGGATGAAACACTTGTCAAAGCGCTCGATGATATTTCTCTGACCATTGAAGAGGGGGAAATAGTGGCCCTTCTTGGCCCATCTGGATCTGGGAAAACAACGTTGCTCAACACCATTGCAGCGCTCGATATTCCGACCAACGGAACGTACACGTTCAATGGTGAGCGTGTACCGCTTGGGCACGTCGAAAACATGACAACGTTTCGACGTGAAAATGTGGGCTACATTTTCCAATTTTTCAATCTCTTAGCCGATCTTACAGCGCTTGAGAATGTCCTCCTCGTTCAGGATTTAGCCGGCGCTCGAGACAAACAAAAGGCATTGGATTTGCTCGATTCGGTTGGTCTTCGTGGGCTTGAAGACCGCTTCCCTTCGCAGATGTCTGGCGGTCAGCGGCAACGTGTTGCTATCGCTCGAGCTCTCGCAAAAAGCCCACGGATTATTCTCGGGGATGAATTGACTGGAAATCTCGATTCAGAAACGTCGAACATGGTCATGGAAGCCCTCGTCAAAACCTGCCGAAAAGAGAAGATGACAACCATCTTCGTCACTCACGACCAATCGCTCACTCGATTTGCAACACGTATCGTTCATCTCGACAGTGGGAAGATTGTCGAGGATGAGTCCGGTGGTCTGAAGAGCATCGCTATGACGGCCAAGCACACAGCAGAATCGGTTGTTGACAACACGGTTGACAGCGTCAAGAAAATCGGTTCGAAGATCAAAGATATGGCCCATTCAATGTTGGAGTGAAGGACTTGAACACGCTCTTGTTACGACGTTTGTCGCGTAGTTTAATGCGCACCAAACTGCGTATTCTTACAGTGGTTCTGCTGATCACAATCTCGGTCTATGCAGGCATCGTATTCTCGGAACATTCCAGGAATGCTGACCGCGTTTACGATGATTTCTATGCTGAAACGAATTTTGCTGATCTTATGGCAACAAGTTACGATGTTGTCCACAAAGACAACCTCACCAACGCATGTGCCTCCATCGATCATCAAGGTTGTGAATCCAGTCTCATTCTTTCAGGACAATCACGAACCTCGAGCGAATGGATTGCATCAAAGTTCTATGGAATTGAACAAGGCGAAGTCAATACCTTGTGGACGGTTGAAGGAGATTCAACACCCTCTGCTGGCGAAGTTCTTGTTGATGCCCACTTTGCCTTGAACGATGAAATCAACATGAAACTCGGCGATAGCTTCGAAATTCTTGTTGGTGAAGGTGGTGTTCAAACCTTCACTGTCGTCGGATTTGTCAACAGCCCATTGGAATTGTTTTATGCCAATCCTGATTCAATTCTGCCCCAAGAATCGAGTTATGTTGTCGCCTATTTTGATGTTGAAGTACTGGCAGACGCATCTGGAAACGACGCTTTTGCCCGGAACACGCTGAACATCGATTTGGTCGGCACGCCGAACTTTGATTTGAGCAATACCGAAGAAAACGAAGGCGTTGAATTGCAGCGAACAAAAGACGCTCTCCAACAGGCGATGAATGAATCTGAAGCAGATGGATACGTTCTCGATCGCGGTCAACTCAGTGCTGAATTGCTGCGTTTGGACAAAGACAGTTTGTCCAATTCAATTCCGTTCATTTTAGGAATTCTTTTGTTCATTAGTGGCCTTGTGATTGCGGTCTCACTCGATCGATTGATTCGAACACAATCCCGTGAAATCGCAGTGTTAAGAACCATCGGTGCTTCAACAGGTGACGTCATGACAGGGTACTTGTTGGTACCACTGGTCCTTGGCGTTCCAGGGGTTTTGCTCGGAATTCTGCTGGGTATTTCTTCGATCGGTTCGGGTGCATTCACAGCCTTTTACTTCTCATTCCTCGGCATACCCGTGGTAACGACGCATCACTATCTCGACATCATTGCAACCATCTCACTTTCCGCCTTGTTCATCACCTTCTTGTTTGGTATTCGTCCAGCCTGGAAGGCTGCTCGACTGCAACCACTCGACATTCTGGGTCAAGGTTCGGACAAAAAACCAAACCGGATTCTGACAAAAATTACCTCAGCGTTTCCTCCTGGTATTGGTCTTGGTCTGCGCTCGACCTTCCGCAAGCCTGCTCGTTTGCTTGCAACCTTGCTCGCCCTTTCGCTCGCTATGGTGATTCTCGGAGGCAACATGATGTTTGTTGCAGGGTTCACTGGAGCCTTTTCAGAAGCGACCGATGCTCAAGAAAACTGGGAATACCAAATCGCTGCCTTCCCATCTGGACTTGAGAACATCACGGAATGGGCACAAGAAAACACAACGTCGTTTGAGCTAACGTTGGTCGCACAAGCAACCATCAGCGGTACAACCAAAGCAATTGACCTCAAAGGCAACGATGTTCTTTCTGAAAACGACGATGCATTGCATCGATTAAATCTGCTTCAAGGTGGACTCCCGGTTTTAGGACAAACACCTGTTCAAGGCATTTTGGATGAGGGATCAGCGGAACTTGAAGGATACGCTGTGGGAGATACCATCAGCATCGAATTTGAGGGCGAGCAGCATACCATCGAAGTTGTAGGTATCGCTCGAGAGCTTAGCAGATCGATCTACATGCATCGAACCGATGCACAACCGATTGTCGGTGAAGAAGCAAACGGAGCACTGCTCGTGACCAAAGATGGAGCGAGCATCGAGGACATTCGATTCTCAACCGTTTCAATTGTTGAGAAAGAAATCATGGTTGCAACGTTTGAAGAACTGATTGAACAACAAAAAGCAATCATGCAATCCATCTACGTTCTTGGAGCATTGATGGCCATTGCGATTCTCTTCAACACATTGCTCATCAATCTGAGCGAACGTGATGCAGAACTCGCCACACTACGCGTTCTTGGCGCCAGCCGAACGCGCTTGGCGATCATCCTAACCGTTGAACACATGTTCATCGGTCTCGTTGGTGGATTTGCGGGAGCGCTCGCAAGCGTTGGATTCTACTCCGGTGTTGCAGGCGTATCCTCTACCTGGGTGTTCCATATTCCTGTCGTCATAGACTACACTGTTTTCTCGCAAATCATCGGCTTCGTTTTGTTTGCGGCATTGTTGACAACACCCGTCGGCGTGTACCGAATCGGTCGCATGAACCTGCTCGAAGTTGTCGCTCGACACGAGCGATGATAAGATTTGAAAAGCATCACTTTGAGGCGGGCCCATGCAACGGGTCATCGTTTCCATTTCGCTCATTCTCATCCTCTTCACTGCAGGTTGTACATCGTCATCCGAGAACTGGGAACGGGTCGATGTCGAAACGTTTGAAGCATCCATTGAATCCAATCCAAATGCGCTACTCCTTGATGTTCGGACCCAAACCGAATGGGAGCAAGACGGGCATCTTGAGAACGCAACGTTGATCCCACATTCGGACTTAGAATCTCGATCGGATGAATTGCCTGAAGACAAAAACGAGCTTATCTTGTTGTACTGTCGAAGCGGCAACCGTTCACAAGATGCAGCGAACACGCTTCTGGACTTGGGCTACACCAACATCGTTGAACTCAAGACAGGTATCAATGGCTGGAAGAATGCCGACAAGCCGGTTTTGTATGGTGAGTGATTATGTTTTCGTTCCTGAAATCGTTGTTCTCAAAAGGTCCGTCTCTGACAGAAATTTTTGAGAAGAATCCCCACATTGTCGATGTTCGAACGGTTCAAGAATTTCGTTCTGGACACGTGAAAGGCTCGCAGAACATCCCACTCGATCAAATCAAGAACAACCTTACCAAGTTGTCAAAAAAGAACGTGCCAATCGTTTTGTGTTGTGCATCTGGGATGCGAAGTGGGAGGGCAACTCGGATTCTCCGAAAGCATGGTCTTGAAGCGTACAATGGAGGCAGTTGGCAGCAGGTCAATCAAACCCTCAAACGCTGACTGATATTTTTGTATAGTTTTTTTGAAAATCAAGACTAAATACTCCACATCATTGGTAGGTCCATGAAGCACAGCAACAGCGAAGGAAAATGCCCAGTCATGCACGGCGGGGGAATGACACACTCAACATCGGACATGCGTTCAAACCAAGATTGGTGGCCAAAAAATCTCAACCTCAACATCCTCCATCAGCACGATCAAAAGTCCAACCCTATGGGACCTGATTTCGATTATGCTGAAGCATTCAAGTCGCTTGATTATGAGGGACTCAAGAAAGACCTTCACGCTCTCATGACCGATAGCCAAGACTGGTGGCCTGCTGATTACGGCCACTATGGTCCATTCTTCATTCGAATGACCTGGCACGCTGCTGGAACCTACCGAACCGGTGATGGTCGAGGCGGTGGTGGAACCGGGGCACAACGCTTCGCCCCACTCAACAGCTGGCCGGACAACGGTAACCTCGACAAGGCCCGTCGTTTGCTATGGCCAATCAAGCAAAAGTACGGTAACGCCATCAGTTGGGCAGATTTGCTCATCCTAACTGGTCAAATCGCCATCGAATCCATGGGCGGACCTGTCCTCGGTTTCGGCGGTGGCCGACCAGACATTTGGCACCCTGAAGACGACATCTACTGGGGTAGCGAAGACGAATGGCTTGGTGACGACCGATACGGCGACACCCGCCAAGATCTCGAGAACCCTCTTGCAGCAGTTCAAATGGGTCTCATCTACGTCAATCCACAAGGTCCAAACGCAAACCCAGACCCGTTGCTCAGCGCTCAAGACATTCGTGAAACGTTCAGCCGAATGGCCATGAACGATGAAGAAACCGTTGCACTCACGGCGGGTGGACACACCTTCGGAAAGGCACACGGTGCAGGTCCTGAAGACCACAAAGGTCCAGAACCTGAAGGCGCTTCACTCGAAGAACAAGGACTTGGCTGGACCAGCGACTACAAGTCAGGCGTTGGCCGAGATACCATCACCAGCGGTATTGAAGGTGCATGGACCGCCAACCCAATCGTTTGGGACAACGGCTACTTTGACATGCTGTTCAAGTACGAAGACACATGGGAATTGACAAAGAGTCCTGCAGGTGCTCACCAATGGACACCATCCAACCAAGAAGAGGCTGATATGGCTCCTGATGCAGAAGACGCTTCCATCAAGGTTCCAACCATGATGACAACCGCTGACATGGCCATGATTCGAGATCCAGAATACCGCAAGATTTCGAAGCACTTCCACGAGAACCCTGAAGCCTTTGCAGATGCATTCTCCCGTGCTTGGTTTAAGCTCCTCCATCGTGACATGGGACCAAAGGTACGCTATCTTGGTCCTGATGTCCCTGAAGAGGATTTCATCTGGCAAGACCCAGTACCAGCCGGTTCCACCTCCTACGATGTTGCAGCCCTCAAGGATGCCATCAAAGGAAGCGGACTATCCGTCTCTGAAATGGTCGAAACCGCTTGGGCAAGTGCATCGACCTTCCGCGGCTCTGACAAGCGTGGTGGTGCCAATGGTGCACGTATTCGCCTCGCACCACAGAAGGACTGGGAAGGTAACAAGCCTGCACAACTTGCAAAGGTTCTCTCCACACTTGAGCCACTCGCTGCAGCTCATGGTGCAAGCGTTGCAGACACCATCGTTCTTGCAGGAAACGTCGGAATCGAAATGGCATCCGGCGTCGAAGTTCCATTCACACCTGGTCGTGGCGATGCAAGCGATGAGCAAACCGATGCTGCATCGTTCAGTTACTTCGAACCTGTTTCCTGTGGTTTCCGCAACTACCTGAAGCAGAACTATGCCGTCATGCCAGAAGAAATGATGCTCGATAAAGCACAACTTCTCGGATTGACCGCACCAGAAATGACTGTTCTCGTTGGTGGAATGCGATCGCTAGGCGTCAGTTCGGATGAACGTGGACTCTGGACAGAAGGCAACACGCTCGACAGTTCCTGGTTCTCCACACTCCTCGACATGAACGTCGCATGGACCGCAACTGGAAGCAACAGTTACGTCGCTCGAGACCGCAAGACCGGAGAAGATGTTCGCACTGCAACTCGCTACGATCTCGTCTTTGGAAGCAACTCACAACTTCGAGCCGTAGCTGAAGTCTATGCACAAAACGACAACCACAACAAGTTCGTTGGCGACTTCATTGCTGCATGGAACAAGGTCATGAATGCGGACCGATTTGATATTTGATCCAATTCAAATAAGAACGATG
>CBFIJH010000018.1:0-29656 GCA_965662895.1 Candidatus Poseidoniaceae archaeon
CACAGTTTCCTGCAGTGTGAAGTTTTCGCGCCTGCTGCACCCCGTAGGGTCTGGATTCGTGTCTCAGAATCCATCTCCGGGCTATGTCTCCCAACACCCGTACGCGTCGATGGCTAGGAGGTCCATTACACCCCCTACGACCTGATACGCCGCAGACCCATCCTATCTTCACCCACAAACCGTTCCAGGCATTGTGGGTTATCCGGTATTGTTCTCAGTTTCCCGAGGTTATTCCAGGCAATAGGGCAGGTTATCCACGTGTTACTGAGCAGTATGCCGAGCTCCGAAAGCTCGCGACTCGCATGGCTTAATCGAACTCCAAAAGCGGTCGCCTCTGGCAGGATCAACCAGATTTCTCGTGTTTTGATCCCTAGAGTTTTAATCGCAATTT
The DNA here is from genome assembly GCA_965662895.1 of Candidatus Poseidoniaceae archaeon. GTDB lineage: Archaea > Thermoplasmatota > Poseidoniia > Poseidoniales > Poseidoniaceae > MGIIa-L2. The sequence goes on from CBFIJH010000018.1 coordinate 392, forward strand.
ATTCGCTGTCCTAAATTTCTTGGCGAGGTTATGAGCACTATCTCTTGCACAACAAAAAATACGTCATAATCTCAAATCACCTACCTGACCCTGAGCGAGCTCCGTCCCGGAGGTTTCTCAGAATCGCATGTGCTTCGGCTGTCGTCGTTGGGTGATGGAAACCTTCACCGTCCGAGGACTCGGGTCCCAACGCCGTTCCCAACGACGCAAGCAACTCACCCACTCACCCCCCCTATATCAAGATACCCGACCGTAAACGGCCCGAAAATCGCCCACTGCGAGCCAATCAAGCAGTTTAGTTGCCCTCGGAGTCATTGGACGTCCAAAACGCATCCAATTGTACAGAATCAGGCCATAGGCAAGGATGTTGCCTATTTCAAATGGAAGCCTACTCAGCACCGAAGAATTGTCGCAGCATTGGATGCATTTCCATAGCTTGTTCCTTCTGGATTTGCTCGTAGGTACGTAGAATGATACCAACAGCCAGCAAGAGACCTGTACCGGTCGCATTACCAACCGTACCGAGCAGATCTGCACCTGCAGCAAGTAGTCCTACAAACGCACCGGAGAAGTACGTAACCGGTGGGATGTAATTCTCGAGAATCTTCTCCAAAACCTTTGGATTCTTACGGAAACCGGGAATCTGCATGCCTGTTCGCTCGATTTGCTTTGCTACATCCTTCGTACCCATGTTCGTGGTATCAATCCAGAACTTTGCAAAGACCATTGAACCGACCGTCATCAAGACCACATAGAAAACGACGTGGAGCATGATCTGTCCAAGACTGTGACCAAACATGTCCGATTGTTGATTCAGTAATGGAATCAACCAGTCGTTCACACCCGCTGGCATGGATGCATACCAGGCAAAACCACCCGATGCTGCCGTTTGGCCGGGCTCATACGTCCCGATATAATCCGACATGGAGAACCACCCCTGCCGCCCTAATATCGGCGTCTGTGACATCGTTGGATGACTCCAGAACAGAAGCGAGAACATGTTGACGTTTGCAAGCAAAGCAGCCATCAAAATAACCGGAATGTTGGACGCATAAACCAACCGAATTGGATACTTTCCTCGGTGACCACGAACCTTACCGTGGGTTAATGGCAATTCGAGTTTACTCGATTCTGCGTAAGCAACCACGAGGAACACAATGATACTCGAGACCAACGCGATGACAGCATTCGGATGCGTCGCGTCACCTAGCAGAATCATTTCGAACCCATTGAGTGATATCATCTCACCATTCGTCGCCGTTCTGAACATGTAGAAAATCATCGGAAGCGTTCCAGCAGGTGGGTTTTGTACGGAGTAAGCCATACCTGCAGTAGTTGGGAGCGGTGAGAGTGTACCAACGAATGTCGATTGGGCAACACCTGCTGCGATAAACAGCGACATACCGGAACCAATACCCCACTTGCTGACGAGCTCATCGAGCAAGAACACGAGGTACGATCCAGCGAAGAGTTGCGCAACGATGACAAAGTTTGCCCAACCAAGTCCATATTCGTCGATTAGGAACTCAGAAGGATCGAGGAAACCGTAGGTCTGTGGAATGGACTCGATTGGAATCATGATGAGAACCAGGAGTTTCTGAACCCCCTGATACATCGCTTTGTCTTCGCTGTTGGTCAAATCAAGACGAATAATCTTGGCACCTGCGAACAATTGCATGATAATGGAACCCGTAACGATTGGACCGATACCCAAGTGCATGATGGTACCTGAAGCACCAGCCATAATCGAACGGAATCCACTGAACAAGTCCATGGCTTGTCCGCTCAGTCCGTAGAGCATGACGTTGGTCATAGCGAAATAAATGATAAGAACGAAGGTTGTGGTCCACATCTTTTCACCAAACCGAACGTGACGGTCGGGCTTGGTGATGGCAGGATAAACATCGACGAATCTGCTAAGAGCGTACAATCGACTGCTTTGGTCACCGCTCCACATGAAACATGTGAGAATGGCTGCTGCTCCAAAACCAAGGAGAAGGACACCAACGAGAAGGAAGCCAACCGCTTCATCGTAACCGCCCCATTTCTCCGGACGACAATACCATACTGCGATAAAGACGAAAATCAACCAACCGTAGAGTTTCGCATAGCGGCCAATGATCGGAAGTTGCTTCATCGAAGCAGGAAGATCTCGCTGGAAACAGGCCATGACATAGGCTACGTGAGCAACTGCGAGAACTATACCGAAAATGGCTGCATCTCGTGCTGCTCCAGTGCCGGAAAGTTCATCCCACTGCCAGTAAAAGAGGAGACCAAAATAAATGACACCCGTAAGAACAACACCGATTGGTACTGGCTTGTGTTTCATTCAGAGACCTCCTTTTCACTCTTCTTCCCATTCGTCCCATTCATCACCGTCGTTGAGATTGACGGATCCGCCTGCAGCTTCGACCTTTCGAATGGCCGTGGCGCTGGCGTGGGCGACTGTAATGTTGATGGCAGCGTTGATTCGACCAGATCCGAGGAGCTTATCGATTCCAAGTTCTCCAAGATTGATCTTATCTTTTCCTTCTACCATACCTTCGAGTTGGCTGACGTTGCAGGTCACGTGTACGTTACGTAGGGTTGGATGACGGTTGAAACCGTGCATACCCCAGTGACCTGGCATGTACTTAATTCGAGTCATGACACGATGCTTGTTCATACCTGCATTTCCACGGCCTCCGCGCTTTCCTGCGCCACGACCGGCTTTCTTTCCACGACCATGGTATCGGTTTCGTCCACGGTGCTTGTTTGCTTTTGTACCCATCATATCACCTCAAATCATTCGCTCTACGAGCGCCTTGATATCATCGCCTCGGGAACCGAGTGCGCCACCTACAACGTAGGATCGCTTGATTCCACCCCATCCCTTTGACCCTCGTGGAGGGTGCAAACGGAAGACGCGCTTCAAACCTGGAACATCTTTGACGGTTGCCTCATCGTTGACGATTGCCTTTGCAAAGTCTGCAATGGTCTTGTAATCGGTTGCTTCATCAACAATCGCATCGGTCAATGGAGCATCACCTGCCATTCGTCCACGCTCGGAGAGCATGGATTGAACAGTAGCAAGATCGGCCTTGCCCCACGTGATGTAGTCTTTCGCCTTGCGAAGCATTCCAAGATATTGATCGTTTTCTGGAATGATGACCGCATGGTTGACCTTGGTCAGGTTGAGATAAGACATTGTCTCGCGAATGGTTCGCTCGACACCAACGTTGCTTCGTGCTCGAACAACGATGTAACTCACTTCAGAACCCTCCCTGTGTTGATGAACAAACGTTCTCGTTGTTCGTTGCTAATGCGAGTTGAATTTAATGTTTTGAGAGCATTAAAGGTCGCAGCGGCATAATTGATGGTGGTTCGAGTCTGACCCTTGGTTCGTGAAAGGACGTCAGTAATTCCAGCGAGTTCGAGGACCTTCTTTCCAGTTTCTCCGATAACAAGTCCCTTCCCTTTCGCAGCAGGCATGAGTGTTACACGTGTCGACGCTGATCGGCCATTGACCTTAATTGGAACAGACGTACCCGGTCCTGCAGATGATTCCCACGAGCCGTTACCTCTCTGAACACTGATCAGGTTAAGTTTCGCTGCAGCAATCGCCTTCTGGATTGCGTTGGAAACTTCCTTCGCTTTTGCCATTGCAAGACCAACGTAGCCGTTGCGGTTTCCGACACATGCCATAACATTGAATCGAACACGACGACCACTGTCTGTCATTCGCTGAACCATGTTCACGTTGATGATTTCATCTTCGAGTTCTGGCAGCAGTGCATCGATAATTTCGACTTCTCGAATTGGAAGTCCGGTTGCAAGTGCTGCTTCGTAAGTTACGATAAGACCGGCATAGACCATGTTGCCAAGTCGGGTGCGTGGTGTCCAGTTACGTAGATTGTTGATCGCATCGGATTGAGCACTACGACGTCGTCGTCGCCCTCCAGTTTCTTCAGCTTCTTGTGGAGCGTAGGCAAGTATCATTCCTGGTGCTTGGTTAACTTCAGTGGTTTCTTCTTCTGTCATCAGTAGGCCCCCTCGATGGATGCTTTTGTTGTTTCAATAGCGTTCGCAACGGCTTCATCAATGTGCGCTCCGTTGATTCGATCGTCATCAGGAAGAATCTCTTCGCTGTGTGGTACGTTAAGACCCGCTTCGACCATACCACGAAGTGCCGCAAAGACACGACTTCCCGGCGTACTTGCAGCAAGTCCGATGTCGAGAACTGCGTCTTCATGACCAGCAGCAATCGCTGCCTTACCGAGCGCATATCCAACAAGATACGATGCTGGCACGGATTTCTTGGACATCTTGTCCGGCCACGAGAATTTCTTGACCAGATCGTTTCCAGTGACGTTGAGAGCAACTTTGTCACCTTCAACCGCCCACGTGACCAGTTGGCAGGATGTGCGAGTGTTGGAAACACGAACGACTGCGCGAGGTTGTTCACTTCGCAAAAGTCGAAGACGTCGGCGGTAATCCGTAAGTCCAGCTTTACGTCGTCGTAGAACAGAGCGTTGTCGATTTCCTCGCATCAGTTGTCACCTTCCTTGAGTTCAACGCCTTCGAGCGTCATTTGTGAGCGCATGTGCGCAATGGAACGGTAGGAACCACCCTTTGCCTTGAGGTAGTAGCGTCGGTATTGCGATGGCGTAATTTCATCAGCCTCACGCAGTTCCTTGAGCGCACGTCGCTGAGAGCGAATTGTACGCATCCAACGGTTCTTGCGAGGGTTTCGAGCATTCGCACTACCCATTCGCTTCCCTTGTCCTTTTTGTCGACCCTTTTGTCGTTGTTCTTGACGAACTCGGGCACGAACACGAGATGTTCCTTTGACAGCCTTTGCACGAATGAGACCTTCTTCGATGAATTCTCGAATATCATCGGCTTGAACAGATGAAGCAACTTCATCGATGTAATCAGGATTGATCCATACACGGTTTTCACCGCACTTGAGAATCTTTGCGGCGAGGCGCTTTTGGTTTGTGAGTTGCATCAGACATTCCTCCTTCGGTTCAAAACACGAATACCTAACTCGTCGGCACGTGCGTGAATGTTCTCACGCTTGCGACCACCAACGGTTCGTCCAACGCGAGCAGCTTGTGTCTCAGGATCGATGGTTTCCAAATCGTTGAGATTGTGGACCATCACTTCTTGGAACCCACTCGGATGAAGACCACGAGCGGCTGCAACTTTGCCATGACCGACGCGCACAAGAGAGCCTCGGTACTTGAAATTGCGACGTTGTTTGTTGTCCATTCCATGAGGAGCACGCCATCCAGAGCGAGACAATCGCTTGTATCGGAACCATTCCGTTCGTCGGAAGGATGGTGTCTTCTTCTTTTGAGCAGCACGTAGAGCGAGTGCTTCTTGCGTTGCTTCATCGAGGACAGGCTTCTGCTTTGCAACATGCCCTTCATCTTCGTCATCATCCCAGTCATCATCATCGTCAAAGAAATCGTCACCCTCTTCCTCTGCATCGAACGATGCTTCGACTTCATCCGAAGGCGCCGCATCTTCTTGCTCGGATGCATCAACGAGACGCTGAATGAGGTCAGCTTTCTTTCCTGAAACAGGGAGCCCTTGCTCCTTCAGCAACTCCTTGAGTTGTGCTACAGTCATACTTTCATAGTCGTCTGTCATCTTTATCACTCCTTACTGAGACGGTAAATCCCGTCTTGGAAAACACGTCGATCTCGCTTCTTGACCGTCGTACAGCGTTCAATGTTTGCAGCTGTTTGGCCGACAAGTTCCTTATCGATTCCTGAGACAGTAATCTCAACCTTGTTCGTGACCTTTACGTCAACACCAGGAAGGATTTCTGCAGAACGAGGAACCTTCTCGCCGAAGTAATTGTTGACAATAAAGTTCTGTCCTTGTACAGCCATTGTCATAGGGAAGTGAGAATAGAAGGCTTTGAGGTGGTACGTGAAACCATCGGTCACACCTTTGACCATGTTGTTGAGGTGAGCATTCCAAGTTCCTGCAAGCGCCTTATCCTTTCGGCGAGGCAAATCGGTTCGTACGAGAAGACCTCCTCCATCTTGAAGAATGTCAACCCGAGAGGATTCAAAGGTTCGCGAGAGAGACCCGTTTGGTCCTGCGATGGTGACGACGCCATCTTCGCTGATTGTGGCAGTAACGCCTTCAGGGATGGTTACGTTGTGTTCGATTCTGTCGATTTTTACCATGCTTTTCACCTCAATATACGTAGGCAAGCAACTTGCCACCGATGCGGGCGTCCTTCGCATCGTAATGGTTCATGACGCCGGAGTTGGTCGTCAGAATGAGAAGACCAAAGTCCTGAGCAGGGAGATACCGGGTCTCCCACTTTTCGAATTCTTGGCGGCGAACACTGTGTCGGGGCTTAACCGTACCACATCGATTGATGGTACCGCGAAGTTGGACAAGGTAAGCGTCACCTCGGCCGTTCTCAACACGATCGTATTCTCCGATGTATCCAGAAGTTTGCATAATGCTGAGAACGTTCCCAAGTAATTTTGAAGCTGGGGCTAATTCAACATCGAATTTTCCAGCTTGTTCTGCGTTGTAAATCTTGACGAGTGCGTCGTTTAATGGATCAAATTGCATTCATAATCACCTCAGCTCATCTTTTTGAATCCGATTTCAGGTCCAACATCGCGGAAGCACTGACGGCACAGGCGTAGCCCATGTCGTCGAATCATTCCACGTCGTCGCCCACATCGGCGGCATCCAATCGTTCGTCCCATGTATTCTCCATGATCTCGTGCCATCTTCATTCCTCCATGATTTTAATTCCAAAGTTCGACTTGAACCATTCCATCGATTCTTCTCGAGAAACGCCGTGGCCCTTGCCTACCTTGCTTTTTGCCTTTCGACGTCGGCTGATACGGTGACCTGGTCGTTCGAGGACGACGTTGATGTCCATTCCGTAAATACCGATGTCTGGATCGTATTTTTGCTCTGGGAAATCGGTGTAATCTCGAATTCCAAAAGAGAGGTTTCCTTGAGCGTCGAAATTCCAACTTGGGATGGTGTTATCACGTACCCAGAATGCATTGGTCAAGAATTCCTTGATTGCATCTTGGTCACGCATAGTAGAACGGCATCCAATTGGTGCACCTTCACGTACCTTGAGGTCACGGTTCTGGATTTTACCAAGTGTTCGCTGTGGGCGTACGCCAGTGACGATTTCGAGAACGTTCTCAGCGTTGACCAATCGGTCACCACCTTCGCCAACACCGATGTTGACGCAAACCTTTGTGATGCGTGGAACGCTCATTGGATTGACTGTTTCACTCAAGCCTTCACCTCCATAACTGGAATGCTCGCATCACCAACGGCGAAAACATTGATTTCTGTTGTACCGAAGTCTTCGAACGTAACTTCGTTCGGCATGCTTGAACGCTTGACAATGCGTTCCTTCATCGATGCCATTTCACCGACGTGGGTACCTCCAACAAGATAGCATCGAACGCCCTCAACAAAGGCGATGTGTTCGAGCACTTCTTGGTCAGGAAGGGAGATCTTGAGTGAATCGCCCGTGCTGTATTGAGTCGCATCATCGACAATGACGTTGCGTCCGTCGTGGAGATTGAGTTGAGTTTTTCCACCCTTGAGTGTCGTCTTGCCTTCGATTCGTGCAATCTTCCATTGAGCCTCCTCGGCTGAAATCTTGACGTATCGCAGGCGACCGTTCGCATCAAGCATGCATCGGAAGTGTTCCTCGCTTAGTGTGAGAACGTCCATTAGACCAACACCTCGTCGGGTATCCTTGCAAATCCGTCCATCGACCTTGATCAATTCGTTGTGAACAATAAATCGAACTTCACGAGCGCTTTGTGCACGTCCAAGGACGTCACGAACGATAAGGTTGAGAGGCATACATCGCTCAAGCGAATGTCCGCCAGGGCTTGGGCGTGTAACCCAAATTGTGGTCTTTCGTGGAAGAGGCCAACTTCGTGGCATGGCCAAACGCTTCAAATGACTGCTACTACCCATGTTCTTCAACTCCTATCCTCGGTCAATTTTTGCATTCGCAATTTGTCAGTTTCGTCAAGTTTCGTGATGACGACATTCGAGGCGTGGACCGGAACTGCCTCTTCTCTGTTGTCTGACTTGGATTGTTTTGCTCCTTCGATAAGGATGCGACCATTGTTGGCATCGATACCAATCACTGGACCTGTGAGTGGCTCAGCCTTTCGCTTTCCGCCATGACGTTTTCCGCCATGCGAGAAATCGCCACGGATGACGCGAACTGTATCGCCAGCGCGAACGGTGACCGATCGCACACCTGCAAACCGCTCATCGGGCTTGTCGAGTTGCAATCGAGCTGTGACCCGCTTGCGCTTGGTATGCATGGAGGCATTGTACTGAGCCTTTCGTTGCTTTCCTGGTTTTCTTGACTTGACCATTTTTTCACCTCATACAATCTGTTTCGCTGTTGCAGCGATACGAGGCCAACGCTCTGCAGCCTCACGAGAAACTGGGCCTTTGATATCGGACCCTTGTACTTCACCTTTGAGATTGGTAATAACACAAGCATTGTCTTCAAATTGGACCCACGTTCCATCAGCACGGCGGAACGGACGACGCTGTCGAATAATCACAGCATTGAACATTTGTCGACGGGTGTCTGGCGTTCCTCTCTTGACAGAAACTTTGGTCATGTCTCCAACGCCACCAGCAGGATATCGGCGCATGGTTCCGCCGAGTTTGATAACGTTGACAATCTGAACGATTTTGGCACCGGTGTTGTCAGCAACATGCAACCGAGCCATGGTTGGAAGGCCTCGGGTTTGACGACCTGCAACTCCACGCATCAGGCTTCACCCCCTGTCTTCTCGATAACACAGAATGAGACCGTCTTGGAAAGAGGTCGACATTCCATGACGCGGACGGTGTCGCCGATTTCGACTTCACCAATGCAGCTTGGAAGATGTGCGCTTAGCGAGCTGGTTCGCTTTTCGAATCGCTCGTATTTCTTCATGTAACGAACGTTGTTTCGCTCAATTGTGATCGTCTTTTGCATACCAACACCTGAAACAACGCCCTCGAACATTTGTCCGCGTAGACGCAGGCTTCCATAGAACGGGCAGTTTTCATCCCCATCCCATTCACCAGTTGGTGTTTTTACATCAATTCCGATTTCTACCATGTTCATGCCTCTTTGTAGTTGCGGCTAATTCGATCTTCAGGTCGTTGCCGCAGGGACGACCCTGAAAGGACGGTTGTTCCGTCATTGAGTGTGAATTGAATCGATGCTTTTCCGAAAACGCGCACATGGCCGTTTTCGACGACTGTCACCGTTTTTTGTGTCTCATCGGCGACGTTTCCAGAACGACCGACAAGCGTTGGGTCTGTGGATGCTACAACGGTCAGCAATTGACCAATCCAGGTTGTGTTCATCTCCGTCATTCATCTCACCTCCACATTGAATCCGTTGTTTCGTAGTACGTTTGCTGCCTTCTTTTTGTGATCGCCTTGAAGTTCAATAACTCGACCCTTGACAGTTCCTCCAGCAGCACATTTGTTTTTGAGTAATTTTGCTAATTCGTTGATGTCGATTGCGACGTCGTCAATCCCTTCGACTTTGGTTACGATTTTTCCGTATCTCCTTCGGTCTGTGGACAAGATTGCTCGTTGTTGTTCCTTTGCAATTTCTTGGCAGATGCAGAGTTCGTCAGGCAAACCACATACACCACAAATTGCCGCCATAGTCGTTCATCACCTCGTGTTCATTCAGTTGTTTCCTAGATGTGTCTTAATCCGTGCAATACTTCGTCGGGTTGCTTTGTATGCACCCATGTTGGACGGCGTACCACCAAGCGCTTTTTCGGCTTGCAGTTGGAGTAGTTCATCTTGCAATTCGAGCAAACGGGCTTCAAGAGCTTCTCGGCTCATTGCAGCAATGTCTCGATTTCGAACATGACTCACTCTTCCACCTCCTCGGTGGTAACTTCGCCTTCCTCACCTTGTGCTTCACGAATCTTCAATTCTTCATCTGAGAAAATCGAAATCTCGTGTGGAAGGCGAGTATTGGCTCGCATGATTTCAACGGTAACACCAATCGTTCCGAGTTTACGGACTGCAACAGCATATCCCTTGTCCATGTGTTGGAGTGCTGTTTCACCACAATACTTGACGTGACCCATAATGAATTTCTGAGTTCGGTTACGTGATCCTGTGAGTTTACCAGCAACAGTGACGATGACGCCACGGGCACCAGCGGACATGATGTTCTCTGCAGCGCTGTTACCAGCACGACGGTAATACCAGCCACGCTCGAGTGCAGATGCAATCTTTTCAGCCATAACTTGAGCGTTCAGTGTTGAATCGGATGACTTGATTTCTTCGACCTTAAGTTGAGGTTCGAACAAGTCGAACTCGCTCTTCAGTCGACTTTCAAGTTCCTTGATGATTTTTCCTTTTCGTCCAATGACGAGACCTGGTCGTTCTGCGTGAACAGTGACCTCAGTACCGTTTGGTGTACGCTTGATGTCCAATCCGCCGAATCCAGAACGCTTTGTGTTCTTCATCAAGAATTCCTTGACAAGATGACGCTCGACATTTCGGTCGACAATTGCTTTAACTGTACTTTTCTTACCTGCCATCATCATTCACCTCAGAAGTCATCCTCCAACTCATCGTCGGTTGCGGTGAAATCTTCGAGGAAAATCTCGAGGTTCACCTGGTAGTGGTTGCTTGGTGTTGCACGTCCACGTGCACGTGGAATCCATCCTCGACGGATTTGTCCACGGTGAGCGGCAACGTGTGTGATTTCCATGTCTTCTGGTTCAACATCGTCGTATTGGTGACGAGCGTTTTCCATTGCACTCTGAATGAGTTTGATGAAGGCACGGCTTGCCTTGACCGGGTATCGACCAGGTCCGACCTTACCCTTTCGGTGGCCGACCATCGATGGCCCAGATCGCTTGCGACGCTTGTTTCCGCTACCCAATCGATAGGGGACTGCAGTTGCTTTGCGACGGATGTCCTCACGATCGGAATCGATGAGAAGAACTTCGTTCAGGTACTCGACTGCTCGACCAGCGGTCATGCCTTTGATGGCACGAGCGACTTCGAAACAATGCTTGACGTGCATGTCAACATTGACAGCACGTGCTGTTGCGAGTCGGCTTCCCTGGAGAAGTTGTGTGTAACCACGTTGTGGGAGTTGTCGACGCTTTGTTCGACGGTCCATGTTTCGCTTGTTGCTCATCATCTTCACCTCACTTCAATGGTACGTGCTTCGATGAACGGGTAGCACCAACACCCGGCCCACTGTGGGCAACTCCACGTCGAGTGATTGCGAATTCTCCGAGGTAATGTCCAATCATCTCTGGTTTGACATCGACCTCAACAAAGTTTTGGCCGTTATGAACTGCGATGGTCTTACCAACAAATTCTGGGAGAATTGGCATGTCACGTCGATGCGTACGGATTGTGTTTGTCTTGCTTCGCTTGACACGGTCTCGGAACTTCTCGTTTTGTTCTGAGAGTCCACGGAGAATTGAGCGTCGGACACGTGCAGGCAGGAGGCGGACAAGGTAATCCTCGGATCCTTCCTCTGGAATCATTGGCATGTTCACCAAAGTTTCAATGTCGTATCCACGGTACGTGAATTCTTTCTTTTGACGAGCCGTTGTGGTCGATAGTCGCTTACGCGCCTTTCGTCGGCTGGCCTTAGGGGTCATGAATGACTTCTTCTTCTTACGTCCCATACATCAACACCTCATACTCGCTTGCCGCGACCTCGGCCCGTGCGGCGTGGGGCAATCAATCCAACCTTGGCACCTGGTGGAGTGCTTCGGGCAACGGAGTTTGGTCCGTGGACAGCTTGGTGGTTTCCACCACCGTGCGGGTGATCCACAGGGTTCATGGCAACACCGCTAACATGCGGGAAGAGTTTACCACGAGCCTTAGCCTTGTAGTGCGCAGCACCTGCAGTTCGCAGTGGCATCTCATCACGACCGTGCCCAGCGAGCACACCAATGGTCGCTCGACAGTTACCAGACAGTTCCTTGAGGGAACCGGATGGCATTCGAACACGGACTTTGTCACCAATCTTGGCTTCAACAATGCATGAGTTTCCAGCAGATCGAGCAACTTTGCCTCCATCACCTGGTCGAAGTTCGACGTTGTTGATGGCCGTTCCTTCAGGAATCTCTGAAAGGGATGTGATGTTGCCCGGTCGCAGAGAGACGTTGTCTCCAATTGCAATTTGGCTACCGACTGAAACCCCTTCAGTGGCTACGACAAGTGTGGTGTCGCCATCTGGCAACTTCACGCGAGCCAATGGTGCGGTGTGAACTGGCGAGTGAACCAATTCTGTAACCTCACCAACCACGTCCATTTCCCGTGGCATTCTGTTTTCACCGGGGAATCGGTGGCTTGACACACGATACCGTGGTGATGATCCTTTGCGCTGTGCACGAATTCTCTTACCCATAATTTCTCACCTCATAGAGCTCCCAAACGCATTGCTGCATCTTCAGCGTCGTAGCCTTCTGCCAATCGAACACTTGCATGCTTTCCATGCTTGGTGTTGCGAACGTTGACGGATGCCACCTCAACTTCGAAAATTGTTTCAATCGCTTGAGCGATTTGCTTCTTGGTTGCGGCACGTCGGACAATGAACTCAAGACGGTTCTGTGTCGTTCGTGCTTCCATGGTCTTTTCAGTCAACCATGGCATGATGATGACCTCGTATGCATTCATGATATCACCTCAGTTGAGCGCCTCCACAGCGTCCTTGGTAAAGACGGTCAAGCGTCCAATATCGCCACCAGGAGCGAGGTCTTCTGCGCTGAGATCCTTTGCAGCGACGACATCGACACCAGGAAGGTTTCGAGCAGCTTGCGCAAGACCAGCCTTCTCCTTGACGACCAAAAGTACAGACTTCGGCGTCTTGCGTACTCGTCCACGCATGGTTGCCTTACCAGCTCGAATCTTACGGTTTGAGCGAGCGCGGTGAAGATCGTGGCCTAGACCAAGTTCGTTGAAGATGGCCAGCACTTTACGAGTTGCAGAACCATGATTGAACGTTTCGATGTTGTATTCTTCAGTCTTCCCATCGATTGTTTCAGTGTAATTGCCGAGAACGATTGGAAGGTGTTCGACGGATTCATCGAGTTGATGTCCACGAGCCATTACCAAATCCATATCGACGGTTGCGGAAAGAGCCGCATCACGGGCTGCACGGCGTTGCTTGGTGTTGAATTTGCGGGACCAGTTCTTCTCAACTTTTGGTCCATGAGCACGTCGTCCTCCGAGTGTGTGCGGGTTTTGAGCACCGCGTCGTTGTCCTGTACGGCGCATGATACGAGAGACACCTCGTCCCTTACCCCACCACTCAACGGAGTGCTTCATACCTGCCATTGGTCGGCGCTTACCGACGTGTCGGCGTGAACCGTAGGCTTGTCGACGGTTGGCTCGGCTCGATGCAACTGCATCTCGAACAAGGTCTTCACGAACGGACTGGTTAAACGAATCCGGAAGGGTAACTTTGGACCCATCTTCAACGCTGATGTCAAAGACGCTCTGGAGTCGCCCAGCATCCATCTCGTCTTGGGTGATGGTGTTGCTGATGTTCTTGACGGCTACCTTCATCCTCAGGCCCCCTGCTTGCTACGTGTACTGACGTAGGTGATTTCGTACGGTTGTGGTTCCTCGTTGGAGCGCATTGCGTCACGGAAACGGATCAATCGCTTAGCAGGTCCAGGGACGCTACCCTTAACGAGGATGTAATCAGAGTTGACTTCACCATAGTGGAGGAATCCTCCGGATGGTGTGATTGTGTGCTCTTCAGGATTTGCAATGCGGAGCACGCGCTTGTTGAACTCGGTTCGCTGATGGTATCCTGTTTGGCCACCTTGACGGATGGTCTTTCGAACGTATCCTGTACCGAAGTCACCCATGTTCCCGTGTTGTCGGCGCTTCTTGGAGTTCTTGTGCGATTGGAGCTTACCACCAAATCGTCGGATAACACCTTGCCATCCGTATCCCTTGGTGACGGCAACGATATCGGTCATGGCTCCTTCTTCGAAAGCATCAGTGAACGAAACTTCGTCACCGAGTCGCTCTTGGGCAAATGCGAGTTGGTCGCTTGCAGCACCGCCATCGAGTCCAACTTCCATGACTTCCGGTACCTTTGAAGGAGAACCGGATACGCTGGACGGTTGGGTTGCGACAATCAAGCGTACTTCGCAGAGGTCTTGCTTTCCGAGGTTCTCGAAATGCTTGTCTGCGTCATGGTTCTTTCGGTTTGATACACGATCGAAGATCTCTGGGAAGGAATCGGTAAGTGTTTCTGCATCGACCCACACTTCGCCAGCGGCTTGCTTACCGTATGGAGTCATACGGTATCCACGAACACCGAGAATGCGCATCTTTGGCACCTCGACGACAGTTACAGGAATTCGAATCTCCTGGCCTGCACTGGTTGATCGTGGGTTGAGGTCGCGGGCGAGAACGTGTGTCATTCCAGCCTTCCAACCTGCAAATCCTTGCATTCGTACTTCGCTTGCGTCACTGGTCGGCCATGACTTAACGTGACCAAACGGTCGACTGGCCCGCTTGCGCGGGCTAAACGCCATGCTACCTCGACGTGGGTGGTTTCTTTTTGCCATATTGGGCTCCTCCATTATTCTACAACACAGAGGCTCCGTAGAGCGTGCGAGGACTCTTCAGGCCGGGAGTAGCCGTGACACAGAGCGCCATTTCCACGAGTGGGAAACGGTGCCAGCGGGATCCGAGTGGATTGCCCAACGTGTCTGGCTGCTCACCCTTAGAGCAACCTTCCGACTTTCCACCCCTATATGAGTGGTTCGGTACCAGAAGCAACTCAAAAGCAACGACGCAAGCAGGTTTTGTACGGCGCACATCATCCTTTTGAACCCTCGACTTTTCCTAAAATCATGCCTGTCTTGCGCCATCCATTTCTCAAGGATGGAATCGAGGCACGTGCGTACCAAATCGCAGCAACACAAGCATGCGTGCAATGCTCGACACTCCTCGTAATGCCAACGGGTTTTGGGAAAACGGCGGTCCAATGGAACTGCATTGCAGACGCGCTCCAGTCAGGCGTTGAGAAAATTGTCATCACCGCACCGACGGTTGGTTTGGTTGAACAACAACGGCGGATGATCGTCGAACGCATCGAAATTGATTCGAATGTGGTTCAGACATATACCGGAAGCAATCGTCCCATAAAACGAGGTGAGATTTGGAACCAAGCCACCATTGTAATCGCCACCCCACAGGTCATTCGAAATGACGTGGATAGCGGTTTGATTCATTTGAAGGACGTCGGGCTGTTGATCATCGACGAAGCGCATCATGCCAAGGGCAACCACGCAACAGCCCAAGTCGCAGACAGGTACAAAGCTCAGTGCGAAAATCCGTGGCTTGTTGCAGCAACTGCAAGCCCTGGGTCAACACAGACAGCCATTCGGCAATTGTGGAATCGGCTCAATGTACATCGACTGTTCGTTGCAAAACGTGAGGATGACCTCCTCCAGCCTTATGCAGTGGACATGAATATTGCAACGATTCGTGTGATGCTTGATGCAACAACCGTCGCACTGATGGAACCGCTTGAAACCCACCAATTTGAGGAAACTGATGCGTTGAAACGCCAAGGCTTCCTTGCTCCAACGGAACATCTCACTGCCGGCCTTATCGAAGAAGCTGCACAGCGAGCGAGTATTGCTATTTCCCGGAAAGATCCTAGGGGCTATGATGCTGCTCGGCGTATTTCTGATGTTCGCCGGATGCATATGTTGCTCGACTTGCTGAAAACGCAGGGGTTGCGGTCAGCGCGTTCGTATTTGCAGCGTGCCGATGAGCAACTGCGAGCCGGTGAACGGTCAACCAGTCGATTTTTGAAGAAACACGTAATTCACAACTTCCGGCAAGCGACTGAAACGATGGATGAGTGTCATCCAAAGTCAAAGATTGTCGCAGATCTTGTCGTCGAGCATCTCGAACAAAATCCTGATGACCGCATCCTTATCTTCAGTGAATACAGAGACACAGTGGATCATCTTGTTCACGATTTGAATCGTATCCCCGGCGCTATTGTCGACCGGTTCATTGGCCAAAGCAAGCGTGGAAAGCGCGAAGGTATGACGCAGAAACAGCAACTCGCTCAATTGGAGCGATTTCGAAATGGTGAGATCAACGTCCTCGTGGCGACCTCCGTTGGTGAAGAAGGGTTGGATGTTCCATCCGCATCGATGGTTCTGTTCTACGAACCCGTTCCAAGTGCCATCCGGGCGATTCAACGGAGAGGTCGAACCGCTCGTGAGCGAAGCGGTTCAGTGCACGTTCTTGTTGCCAACAACACCCGCGATATTCACGTGCTTTATGCATCTAGGAATCGCGAAAAACGAATGCACAAGGTTCTGGCACGAATGCGTCTTGAAACACCACTCGGCGCATACAAGAAACGAAAGGAAGGAAAGTTGCTTGATTTCGATATTGTTGAAGAAGGTTCCACACAAGGAGCGATCGAATTCTTGGACTCAGAACGCGTTCGTCTGAAATCTATAGAAAAGGAGGCAGAAGAGAAGAGCGAAGCGACAACTTCAGCAGACAACGAGTCGCTACCAACACGGAAGCTGCACACACGTGCACGTTCACAGAAGAGCCTGTTTGATTTCGAAGAGAATGCACCCGACCCGTGGAAACCAGTCCTTGACGGTCGAACTTCATCCACCGATGATCATCGCTCGAGTTCGTAGTTGTGCGAGTCGGTCTGGGAAATGGCCAAGGGCAAAAGCGACGAGTTCGGCCAAATGGATAACGGGAACAGATGTATCCTTACGTGTGACCTTCCCGGCTTTGACTTGATACGAATCAAGATTTGCGTGTGAAATGGTGCAAGCACTCACAACGAGTTGTGCACCGTTTGCCTTGGCTTCAGAGAGAACCGAAGCAGTCATTCGCAATGCTGTCTTCTCATTGGTCAGTAGGCTTGGGGATCCCACGCTTTGACATCGTGCATCATACGCAACCGGTGTTCCACCAAGAGCGGTAATCAAATCTTCGAGATAATGCGGGTCGAAAGGATCGTCTTCGCCGCAGAATCCTTCTCGTTGCATGTAGGGCCCATAGTATGCAGCGACCTTCATGTTGAGTGGATTCAAAACTGCAGCCTTGACCTTGTCAAGACCAATCTCTTCGACAAGAAGATGCAAGAGGTGGCGAGATTTTGCTTCTCCAGAATATTCGATTTTGGAGGTACGTGCGATGAGATTGTTGAGTTGGGAGGCCAAGACCGAATTCGATTCCATGGTTGTTGCCGTATCGCAGTGAATGCTGTGCGAGGTCGCACACGAGGTCATGATGTCCAAACCTTTCTGTTCTGCAAGGGCAAGGTTTCTCGCTGCGAGCGCATGTTGCAAACGTGGCGAGGCTTGGCGTATGATGTTTCCACCGTCCGATGTCGCCTTCGGTAATTCAACAAGGTCAATACCGAGTGTTTTGCAGAGCGGTTGAATGCAATCCTCAACTTCCATCATTGCTCCTCGAGCGACGTTTCCGGGGTAGTATGCTACTTTCATCAGAACACCTCAGAATCGCTGATCGAGTTCGTTAAAGAGGCTAACCACTTCATGATGCCCTTCGACTTTCCCATTGAACATGTTTGGGATTTTTCCAACACCTGCAGGTGGGAGGAGAAGCGCTTGCAAACTGCGAATCGGCGGACCTCCTGTTCGAGTAAATCCGAGCATCATTCGAGCAGATACACCGGAAAAGACGTTGGAGATAAGGCCAAGCGGGCCCAGAACTTGACGGTAGAGAGTGGTTTCATTGAGTTTACCGGACCACTTGACGGAGCGACCGTACCACTTGACAAGACGTCCGTGCCGTCCAGCGTTCTTGTACTCGCTTAACAAACGACTTCGGGCGTCGTTGAGCGTGTTGGCAATCAACGCACCGGTGGCGCCTTGGCGAGCAATGGAAGCAGAGTCAGCTTCGTTCCAAATTCCACCCTTATCTTGCAGTGTAGCAAGAAGTTGGCTGCGATGCTTATCGGAAGTGCGTGGGTCATTAATTCGGACCCATCGTTGCAGATGGAGCCCTGGTCCTTCGTAATCAGGGTCAAAATCGACGGTATCCGACATACCGTGTGCGAGCAGGTGACTTGAAACTGCATTCATTTGATAGAGCGACAACGCAGTCTCAGAAGCGAGAGTTCCAACAGCTTGGCCACTGATGAGGCGCTCACCTTCGCGTGGGTCCGCCTGCATCCATGGTTTCGCTTTGCTTCGATTTTCTTCGAACTTCCGTGTATCGACGATCAAATCTCGAATGACAGGATACCCAGGAAGTGGCTCAACCTTGAGTCGGCCGTTTGAGACAAGTTCGCCCACTCGGGACGTGTCGGAGAGAACGACGCGCCCGTTAACACGAACACCGGTTGTTGCTGTTCCTCCAGCAACACCACGTCGGAAAGCAAAACTTCCATCAACATCACGCTGGAACGTCATCAACAGATCTTCGAGAGATGCAGATGCTGGAACCGCCGTCGCAACAACGTCCCATCCACGTTCACCTTGAGAGGGACAGTATCGGAACAATTCCAACTCGATTTGGATTTCAGATGCATCGATGAGACCCGGTGCAAAATCACCTTCGACAATGTCGTCATCGTCGGAGGTTCCGTACGCTTTCATCTCCTCGACAAGTTCTAGCTGTAGTGTACCTGAATCATCGACGCATGCGATGCGAGGAAGGGCTTCTTGCACCCACTCGACAAACGGAGGCTCGTAATCAACATCGCAAAGTTTGATTTCTTGAACACTGGAAGCCCCAAGACTGGAAAGTTTGTCGTCCCAGTCAAGTCCAGCCTTGCAGAACTCATCGTAGGATGTATCGCCAATCGCACAAACGGAGTAGTGCATGGCCGAGAGCGCAGGTGCACCGGACTGGACAGATTGCCACAATTCTTCTGCATTGTCAGGCATTTCTCCTTCACCCCAAGTCGACGTAATCACGAGCAAACGCTTGATGTTCGCAAGGTTTGCCTTATCGTATCCATCCATATCGACAACCTTTGCCTCCAAGCCATAGTTTGTTGCCATTTTTGCTGTTTTCTCAGCAAGGCCTGCTGCGTTTCCTGTTTGGGAACCGAAGAGAATGGTCAACGAACGGTCACCGCCCATGAGTGCAGTGAGTTCCTCGGATGCTGAACCTCCAACGGCTACGGCTGTAGGAGCTGCCTCGACGGCGACTTCCGCTGCAGGTGCCTCAGCAACAACTTCTGTTTCGGCTCCATCCGAAACAAGTTCGAATTTGATGACTTCGACAGGACAGGCCTCGGCAGCCTCGAGGATAATATCAGCGTATTGCGTGCCAAAATCGCCTGAGAGCGGACTCATTCCTTCGTTCCGATCAAATCCTCCATCCACTCGAACTGCGGCCAAAATTTGGGATGTTTCATCGGTTACTTCAAACACTTCTGGTGCAATGTCTTGACATGCATCGCACGTGATGCAATCTTCGTCAATCCATACCTTTGCTACGACTGTCATTTCATGACCTCCAAAGCGTCCGCTTCGCGGACAATTTTGCCACCAAACATCGGCCTTTCAACCTTGCCACGTAACCGTGGCCCGTTTTGTTATGTTTTTTCCGAGAGTCATCACATATGGAAGTCGTCTTCACCGCCGAATCCGTCTGCCATGCTCACTCCTTTTGAGGAGATGACATCATCGATACGGAGAATCATAATCGCCGTCTCCGTTGCGGATTGAATCGCCTGCTCGACAACTCGGAGTGGTTCGAGAACATTCGCAGCCTGCATATCGACAACGCCACCTTCGTAGACGTTGATTCCAGCATGCGATGAACCATCAGCGTGCGCCTTTCGAAGTTCGATGATTGTCGTAACGGGATCCAATCCGGCGTTCTCCGCAAGGGTACGAGGAATGATTTCAAGAGCGGATGCAAAAGCCTCAATCGCCATTTGTTCACGACCGCCGATGGTTTCAGCATACGTCCTCAAATCTCGGCTGAGGGCTCCAAGAACGCTACCTCCGCCTGTAAGGACTGCACCGTCTTCCCAGGCGACGGAAACGACACCAACAGCATCGTCGAATGCCCGACGAATCTCATCGACGACGTGTTCGGTTCCACCTCGCAAGAGAACTGAAACCGATTTTGCCTCTGGACAGCCGGTGATAAAGGTCATATCGCTTTCGCCAATCTTGCGTTCTTCGACTCGGGCTGCTTGACCAAGATCTTCGGGTGCAAGGTCGTCCATATTGGTGATTATCCGGCCTCCCGTGGCCTTTGAAAGGGCTTCCATATCCGATTTTTTGGCACGGCGAATCGCAAAAACACCGGCTTTGCTCAAGTAGTGCTGAGCAAGTTCGTCAATTCCTTTCTGACAGACCAAGACATTTGCACCAGATTGTGTGATTTTGTCAACCAGGCCTCGAATGTAGTTTTCTTCCTCTGCAAGGAAGGAGGCGAGTTGGTTTGGATCGGTAATCTGAATCTTTGCGTCAACCTCTGTCTTCTTGACTTCAATTGCTGAATTGATGAGGGCAATTTTTGCATCGTTGATGCTTCGAGGCATACCTGCATGAACGCGCTCTTTGTCCAACAGAATACCGTCGATGAGAGAGGAATCTTTGATTGAGCCTCCTTGGCGCTTTTCGACCTTGATGTCGCTCAAGTCGACAATTCGCTCGCCGTCATCAACCACTCCAACAGCGTTCACTGCTCGTACACAAATATCTGCCATGAAGGCCTTAACGGCTCCTGCAGATTTTCCAGTCAGGGAAGTTTTCGCAACTTCAAGCAAAACATCATCGTTGCCGTCGGTTGAGATTCCGTGTCCTTCAAGGAGAGAGATTGCCTTTTCAGCAGCCAATCGGAATCCTTCGCAGATGACGGTCGGGTGAACATTTTGTTCAATCAAATCTTCTGAGCGCTTGAGGAGTTCTCCTGACAAAACGACCGCTGATGTCGTTCCATCGTAGCAGTGTTGTTCTTGCGTCTTGGCGACTTCGATGATCATTTTCGCAGCTGGATGTTCAATGTCCATTTCCTTGAGGATGGTCGCTCCATCGTTGGTAATCACAACATCGCCCATCGAATCGACAAGCATTTTGTCCATTCCTTTTGGCCCGAGTGTGGAGCGTACAGAGTCTGCAACTGCCTTCGCAGCAGCAATGTTGTTCGATTGAGCGCTACGACCCCGAGTTCGTTGTGTTCCTTCTTTGAGAATGAAGATTGGTGCTTGTCCGTTTCCATACATGTGAATCACCTTCTGTTGATGGCGAGGTGCTGAGGGTCTTGAACCCTACGACTGACCAATTTACAACTGACCGTCGAGATATTGTTGACCATAGTGCTCCCATTGCTCCATAGTCCAACCATCCGGAAGTCCTCCTTGTGGAAGAGGAGGTCCTGCCGATGGCGGCGCTGCAACGGGCGGAGGCGCACTATCTGGAACCGATGCGGTTTCAGGGCTCGGCGGCGCAGCCATTGGAACCGTCGGCGCTGCTGCGACTGCTCCATATGTTGCCGATAATGAATCCTGATACATCATCTCATCCCAATCGTCAAGCTCGTCATCTTTCTCAATCGTTGTGAGAATCTTAAACGTGATAAATCCAAGAACGCCAACCACAATCAAGAAACCGGACCAAAGCACAATGTTCTTGACAAGTTCAGAGTTTTCTTCTGAGGAAGATCCTTCACCGTCTCCAGTCGCTGCGGATTGTTTCTGTAAGACTACAGTGAGTTGTGCCGTCGGCGAGTCCGCTACGGTCTCGGATGTTGCGTAGATGGTGAAGTTCACAGTCAGTGTGTCCGATGGAAGGTTGAGAAGCGTTGCTTCGCCGACTTCGACTTCGACCGTAATTGTTCGAGACACATCGGATTCAAGGAGGAACCTTCGATCGTCATCATCGATTTTCAAACTGATGTACCTTGACCAGTCGCCATCAACCTTGTCGATGGAAATGGTTTGAGTTGGCGAAACCAATGGATTGAGTCTGTTCTTCACTTCAATTTCCATCTCGTAAATGAAATTCGCCTCATCGATTGATATCGGTGATGGTGGCGTCAAATCAATCGTACCTTGTCGACCGACGAGATAGGTTGCTTCACCCGTGTCGGAAATTGTTGGGTCATTGACAGATGTAGCGGTCAACCCAAGGGTCCTCGAGCCATCAGAGTTCGCAAGGAATCGGAAACGAACCTTCGCTTCCCATGATTCGCCCGATGCGATGACTGGAGTCGTTGCGATTCCACCAACAGGGACAGGGTCGATGAGTTCTGCCTCCATTCCTTCTGGTATGTCGAGCGTGATGGTAAACCGATCGTCTTCGTTTCCGTAATTGGTAATTTCAAACGAACGATCTGTTGTGTCTGGAGAACCTGGCAAGAAGGACTGATCAGACGATTCGTCCGACACACCCACGGCGGCGGTATCAAGAATTTCGACGTTTATTCTATAGGAGACAGACACGGAAGAATCATCCACATTCGTTGCAATGACATCGACATAATACGGAGCAGGCGAGAGCCCAATTGGCATTGGAAGCGTCAGAATTAATGTTGTTTCACCGTCCCATGCATCCAGTATTGCTGTTGTTTCGCCAGCGAGTTCTGCACCAAGCAGGAATTTGTGAGGACCGCCGAGAGACAATGCGTATTGCTCATCATCGTTGCCGAGATTGAGCAGTGTGAGATAAACGGTCTCGGTTACACCATCAGCTGCACTCTGGAGGGTATTTTCATCTGTGGAAATTGTCGCTTGGCGAAGGATTGGAACCTCGATGTTGCGCCCAAGTATATCGGCACCGAACAACGATGTCCCACAAGACGGGCAGGTTGCGCGCAAGTTGAACGAAACAACACCCGGTGTCCCAAGGCTATCAGCTGTAACATTCAGGAAAAGGTTCGTCACTTCGGCTTTACCAAGGATGATTGGGTTCGGTACAACGACACCCGTTTCGTTTTCAACAACGGCACTCCAACCCTCCTCAGAGAATGTTGGAACTAGGTTGTACGAAGCATCACGGTTGCCTACATTTTGCAATCTGAACGGGATTGTTCCAGATTCTCCAGGCAACAATGTATCTGCGAGCAAAGGTGCTTGTGATGTCAGCGAAACACCGAATTGTTCAGTAACGGCAAGATTCATCGACACACGGCCTTTCTCCCCAGAATTTGTTCCACCACTATCCCGGAACCAAACCTGCCACGTTTGCTGTTGGACGTCTGCACCTGCAGGAATGCTGAGGTTAACGTAAACTTCTGTTGTTTCTCCCGCACCAAGACCTTGAATAATGACCGGAGAAAAGAAATCGTTCGGGTTTGTCGTTTCAATTCGAATCGATGGGAAGGCAGGATCCATCCACGTCAAGTTCGTAACGTTGGAATAGACTGAAATCGTTGCACTGGAATAACCATTGTTGGTGACCAAACAGCGTAGAGCAACGGTATTCGAAGGCGGCGATGAGTATCCACCCTCGGGATTGTCGCAATCGATGTTGAGCGTGAAATCGCTTACCTTCGAAACCCCGAACTGGATGAAGTCGTCAACGTGCATGCCCTCAGATGCTCCGCTACTGTCGGAATGGAAGAGAAGCCCCATTGAGTAGGAGTTGCCTCCTAAGAACAAATCAGGGTTTGCTAATCCTGGAATTTGAGCCCAATCAACTTGTGGATCCCAAGATACGTTGGTCCATTGTCCTGATGCCGGACTCGGCGCACCGTTTGAAAAGTTCCACACAAGCGATTCCATTTTGTTGTTGTAGTTTCCAGACCCGCGCCAGAATTCAAATCCTACGTTGTCTCCAGCAGAGGTTGAACCCCACGTTTGTGCATAGAGCTGTGTTGAAATGAATTCTCCTGCAAAAAATGTCTTCCTGCATCGCCATGCTTGGTATGCCTGAGACATTCCTGGATCGAGTTGACCAGTTGGTCCACATTGCTGAGATGTCGAGTAATACGCATGAACAAGGCGGTCGTGAGCATTCGAGGGATATTCAGCACCCGGGTTGGAATGACGCCAATGGCTGACCCCTTCTGGACCACCGTTGTCCTCTCGCCAGCTTCCAATTGCGGTAGCATCTCCACCTGATGCAGGGTATCGTGCTGGAATAAATGTCGGAGAGTTCTCGTTGGATACTTTCGTTCCATCAAATGCATCCTTCATGATGGCAACGGGAACTGTCTGTTCCATTACGTCGTTTCCATTGATGTCGTCGTTCGCATAGAGAACGCTAGCACGTACAATCAGACCTCCATGGAGGTCGTTGGTCGTTGTATTGAGAATGGAGTGAGCGATGAGTGGCGTCCACACGTACGACCCCTCATTTTGCTGACCACCTAAAAGATCGGGGGTTGTGAAATTTGAGGATTCAATGACGTATCCAATCGGATGGACGATTTCGATGAGGACAAGTGCCGATTTACCTGTAAGAGAATTGCCTCCCAATTGTACCTGAACCTTTACTTCAATCTCTTGACCCATGACCAAGTAGTCCACTGTGGATTGATCGGATTGAACCCATGTGTACGCAGAATCGGTTGCATTTCCAAGCGTGATTTTCTTGACGAAGAAATCGTCGTTGTTTCCTCCGCGACCAGATGCCGCTTCAGCTGAATCCATAACAAGCAAAGAAGCCGTTTGGAAGACCATGAGTGCAATCAAAAGCATGGGGATACTACGTCGCATTGGCATCAACACTCGACCCAACAACTTGCATCATATGAAGATGGCCGTTGTTTGCTCTCAATTTTCTTGACGATGCTCTTCCGAAAGAAGCCCTTGAATGGTGGGTTGGTCGTATGGAGGCGATTCATCGGATTCTATCTCTAAGAGACTGTTGTCAAACGCAGGTAAATCGAGGACTCGATCTTCCTCCAAGATTGGGAGCGAGGGTGTCGATAAACTGGAGGTGGTTTCTCGAACTGCATCGACACCTGTAGGCGTTGCCGAGGCCATGGCTGAGAGACCAGTTGCCACGTCCTGTCCCTTGGAAGCGACACCTGCTGCAGCCGCAACTGCAAGCGTGGCACCTGTTGTTACTGCAGCTGTTGTTACTTTCCCTAAGAGCCCAAAGTCTGGAGAGTCTCTTCCATCAAAGCGGGAAGAGACGTCCTCGGTTTGATTCATCCAGTTAGGAGGATTGGTTGAGCCGCCCTCCAATACTGCGAGCGTGGTGAATGCTGCCAAAGGCATGACAGCCAAAGCTGTGAGAAGATCGAGGAAACTTGTCTCGGGTATGACCGCATTTCCGAGGAATGTTTGGAACAGGTTGGCCTCAAAAGTAATCGATAATTCCGCATCTTGACCCATCCAGCCGAGAACAACCAAACTTGCAAATCGCCCCATGAGCCACAAGACAAGAACCGGAGCAAGCCACGAAAGTTTTGTCATCGAAATGAGCCATCGCCGAGTAAAGGTTGCAACCCCGATGTACTTTCGACAAAAACGAGGGTAAAGCCGCATGGCTGCGAGCAATCCGACGATGTAGAGCAGTATCGCAAGTTCAAGTCGACGATTTAAGCGCACAATGGATTCTGGAACCATCATAACGAGCGTAAGCGGAATTGTGACGAGAAGAATTTGGAACGGAACCGCAAGCAGCAACAAACCTCCATGCGTTGAAATCAACGAATTCCCGCGCATCATTCTCCGATGAACAAGCGTCGATAGCGATCCATGAGGAGAGGTTGAGAAATTGTCTCGTGCTCGACGCAAACTCGATGCTGAACGTCCGGCCCTTGACATTCCCAGAGCAGCCATCCATCCTCCTCGTTCCACTATCCATATCGGGCGATAACCGCCCATGACCAAAGCGAGAAACAGAGCGAGCATCCCATAGCCAAGAGATGCAGCCATAATCCATGGCAACATTTCTCTTTGAACACCGATGGTAATGTTTTCTCCAGTCATGTCCAGGTCAAGCAAATACGTAATGGAGAAAGCTGCCATTGGCGTAAGGAAAATTTGGCAGAAGACAACGATGGTCAACCAAATCCGAGCAGTCAACGGTCCACGATGGTTAACCTGCCCCATGCAGCCGATGGATTGGAATGGTTAGACAAAGGTTCCCCTTGATTTGTCGGGGTCTGCATCAGTTTTGGGGCTCTTCGGGCAGGACCATCGGGCGTCCATCACTTAGCCACAATCGGAGCATCCCTCGGAAAAATCCATCCTTCCGAGGGCGGCCAAGATCAGGACGAAGCATATCATCGAGCTTCTTTGAGCAGGATCCACAGCGGACCGATTCAACCCACCATTGTGGCTGTGGGTGAGGGCAGCAAGCGTCTTCAGAATCTGCGATGTTCATGACCATCTGCAAACGTTGCGCCATCTCGAGTGTGCAAGCAACTGGAGGCCCTCCCAAAAGTGCCTGAGAACGAGAGAGAAGCGACCATCCTCCGGCGAGGAACAGTCCGTATCCAAACGTGGGTTGACCTCCAAGGAGACTCAGGTAGCCGAAAAGCAAAGGGAGGAGGGTTGTCAACGTCCCCAAGCGATGAAACAAACGCATGTGGAGAACGCGTTGTGTGAGCCGTGGACTGAGCGGAATTGGATCGGGATGAGGGGGGAACTTTGTGTTGAATCCTGAGGTTCGACTCAGAATCATGAAAGGAACACGTGGCATTAGATGACCAAGAAGAAAACCTGCGATAAAGAACGATATCGCTGCTATCATGAGGCAAACCTACCGATTTTGCAGACGATGCAACGTTGCTTCAACTTTGTCCATGCCACGAGTGATGTCGTCTTGCGAGATTGTGAATGCAAAGCGAAGATGTCCCTCACCAGACGGCCCAAAAGCAGTACCAGGGGAACAAAGAACCCCATCCTTCAGCAGTTCCATCGCCAAGTCTTGGCTGTTCATTCCAGGAACCTGTATTTTGGGGAAGACGTAAATTGAGCCCTTTGGACGATGACATTCTACACCAGGCATCGCATTGAGGCGGTCGACGATGAGATTGCAGCGAGCATGAAACTCTTGAGCAAGAACATCTGGATAATCAGAGGCCTTTTCCATCGCTTCCAAAACAGCGTACTGCATCGCATCGTTTGAACATGCAGTAATGTAATATTGCATCTTGATGACTTGCTTCATCGCTTCAAGATTTGCAGACATGATGTAACCGATTCTCCAGCCCGTCATAGCAAAGGTCTTGGAAAATGAATTGATGAGCATGACTTTGTCGTAATTCGTGCCAACGAACGAAACGTGTTCGGAATCAAAGACAATCCGGTCATAGACCTCATCGGAAAGAATCCATAGATTGTGGCGCTTTGCGAATTCGAGCAGTTCGTCACGCTGTTGCGTAGTGAGCGTACCCCCGGTTGGGTTTGATGGGAAATTGTACAAGATTGCTACCGTATCTTCATCGACCAGTGCCTCAAGATCCTCGATCGTTGGAACGAATTCATTTTCAAACAAACACGGATAGTATCGACTCTCTCCCCCACAAAGCGTTACATCTGGACCGTACAACGGAAAATATGGTTCTGGTAAGAGTACGTTCTTTCCAGGATCGACAAAGGTTAGGAAGAGATTGAGCAATGCATTGGTTCCTGACATTGTCATGCATACATTGTCTTCTGTCAATGCAGGCTCAAGATAATGCCAGGATTGTGCAATCTTTGAACGTAATGCAGGCAATCCAGCAGTCGTCGTGTATTTGTTTCGACCATCAAGCATTGCTTGATGAAAAGCCTCGATCGCAATTGGTGGAGGTTGGAAATCGGGCTCACCGAGTCCAAAACTGATGACATCATCGCCCGCTAAATCGAACATCTTGCGGACACCAGTCGGCTGAATTGACAGAGCACGTTGACTGAAATCACCCATCGACAGCATCTCCTGTATCGGATTCGATTATAGCGTCAAGAACGTCGTGTTCTTCAACAGCAGGAGGTACATAGGTTGCGTTTTTGCTTTCGTATTCATCACCATCTCCTCCAAGCAGTATAATGAGAGCAAGCACCAGCAAAGCGAGTGCAAGTCCAGCCATGATCAACTCCTGGAATCCAAAGTCCTCGTCTTCGAGGCCTCCATCCCATGTTCCGACGACCGTTGTGGCAACCATGAGGGATTGAACACCTTCAGAATTGACAGCACGAACTTCAATTGAGCGATTCCCGTCAAGCAATTCTGATGTATCCAGAACAACGGACCAATTGAACCGAGCAAATGCTCCCAATGTTTCCGCACCTTCATCGAAGGTAGCAGACATCCACTCACCACCATCAATTCGGTACTCAACGGACGATACTGCGCTGACTTGTCCCCAAGCGAGTCCCTTCAGCGTTGCAATACCATCAGAAGTGTTCGTTTCTGTGATGTGAACTTGCGTTGTAACATCAACCTCTCCGGTCAATCCTTGATACTTCAAATCAAAAGCCATCGATACTGCAGCATATGCATCAACCATTCCGAATCCAAAATCTCGATTCCAGAATGGGTCCACCTCAGGGGCGGAGGGTTCTCCCCGTCGTTCAGCAGTCAATTTCAGAATCTCCTTTATTTCAGCAGGCGACAAATCCGGATTTGCTTCGACCATCATCGCCATGATTCCAGAGACTGAGGGGGTTGCGTAGGATGTACCCGACCCTCGTCCAGTGTAACCATTGGTGCTTGCATCTCCACCGACAAAGTTGTTGCACCCACCTGAAGAAACGCATCCCTCTGCTTGGATGATGTTGGATCCTGGAGCGGTTACTTCAGGTTTCAGCTCATTGAGTGGATTGCCATCTGCATTGTCTCGTCGAGGGCCACGAGACGAATAACCAGCAATCGTATCGTCTTCACGATCGATGGTGTTCTGATCATCCGTTGCGCCAACTGTGACCGACAAATCCGAAGAGCCCATGCCCGACAAGCCATCGTTATCGGGGCCATCGTTGCCGGCAGCAACGCTGACAACGACTCCAGCAATCATGGCTTCATCAAGAATACGACTGTGCATGTCGGAACCGTCTGAACCACCTGCTTCGTGGGATGTGATTCCCCACGAGAGAGAGATGATGTCGATGCCATATTCGCTTTCATCAGCGCCTGCCCAAGCATCGTCCTTATGATCGATAATCCACTGCAAACCGTTCATGGCAGACTCATAAAACTCCTGAGAAAGCAAATAGTTCTCAAACGGACCTGCTCCCGCATCGGTACCAATTCGGACATCGACAAGCGCTGCATCAGGAGCTGCACCGTAAAACTCGGTTTGCTCACCGTTGGCATCAATACCTGTTGCAGCGGCCATTCCCATGCAAGCAGTACCGTG
>CBFIJH010000019.1:0-23281 GCA_965662895.1 Candidatus Poseidoniaceae archaeon
CTGATGATTATAGGGTCTAAGCACAAGCCCAATGATTCGTTTTGACCCAATCATTGGGCTTTGTCATAGCCTAGCGTTAGCACCGACTCACTGCAAACCCTTTGATTTGCTATTTCCTGAGCAATGGGTATTCGGACATACCATCCCAAATTGACAACTGTGTTTATTCGATTCTCAAACTAATGTTCTGAATACTCGGTTTCTCAATCACTCAGAAACTGGAAAGTAGAATGGACCATAATCCCAAGTCATTATTCCATGATAGAACAAAGATGAGAAAGCACTCACTAAGATGAAAATAATGCCTAAAACAAAAAGTAACCAATTTTCTTCCTTGTATTCAGAGATCGCCCTTTCTAAGGAGGAGAAAATTGCTGCAATACAAAATAGAAGCCCAATCACTGAATTGAAATCGGTCATGACTGCTGTGAAAACTGCAAAACAAAGAAGAAGAATTGTAAAGCCGAAATGTTGAATCGCCATTGCAACATTCTTACTTTAGGCCTGTATATAATTAGCGCCTACAGAGAAGCGTCATCCAACACAAAACGTCTACACACGAGGAAATTGGTTGTATTGGTATACTGCTACGAGGGTAGGGATGTACATGACCCACTGCAAGCCCATAGATTGGTTCATACCTGAGCAATGGGTATTCGGATAGACCCTTTGATTCAATCCTGAAACGATTAGACTAGGGCCCGCCCCATTCTGATAAGCCTCCAAGACTCCCTCCCCCATAGCCTCCAATGTCTCCAAGAACTAGATAGACAACAATCCAATACATCATTCCTACAACAATGAAAAATACAATTGTGTAGCCGTTTTTTCCTTTATTTCCAACCAGCATAAAAGGTAATGCTATTATTAGAAGTATAGGAGAGGCGCAGCAGAAAAACATACTTTCTGCATTGGGTGCAATTATTATTGATAAGAAGGACAGAACTATCAGTATAAAACTAAAGGTATTGGCATCACTCGAGGGTTTTTCGTTGGGGAAGTCGATAGTTTTCGTTGCCTCGCCATTCTCAATCTTTTCCCATTTCGATCCATCTTCATTCAATTGTAATCCTTGTTCTCGCATTATGAAAAGTATCCTTTCTCTTTCATCAGAATCAACATCAATTGACTCTTTGCTCGAACTAACTCTCATTGTCTGGTTATCATCCAATGACTTACATTACATTATCGCCTCCAAAATTAGAACTTAAAGAAGTAATAAGAGGCACAGAAAAGATACACTGCGATTCCTTTGATAGGGCGTTTTTGCAAAGGGCCCCCTTTGATAACCCCTCTTGGCAGTGGGTAGTCTCTGTTCAGCCCCTGTGTTCTACATATTTCTCAATTTTTTCCGCCCCTATCCAATATCGTTTGAGTAAGCGATTTGAATTGTCTTCCAAGGCTGTTCGGCCATGAAGCATACGCCTGTTATCAATAACTAAACATTCTCCAGGTTTGAGTTTGAGTTGTATTGTTTTAGCAAACCTCACCGCTTCGTTAAAGGTATCAAAAGCCTCTTGTTGCTTGATAGATAAATCCTCATTCACTAACCAGAAGGCAGTTGGTTCAAACAAAACAGAATAATATATCCTGTCACCCAAAGGAGTTTCATAAATTAAAGGATGATAACCAACATCGTCTTTGAAAACCAAGTGCTCCTTCAGATGAATAGTTCGAAGAATCTCTTGAACATCTGAAGGCATTAAACTAAAAACGCGTAACCCATCAATCATTGTCGAATGCCCACCACGTTGATCTTGGACTAAGCAGTGCCACAAAATGTAGTGGGACAAATGGTGATCCGTGTGAGGGGGTAGCCTTTCAGAAGATGTTACCAAAGCAGGAGTATGCTGTTGTACCAATACATCGTTTTCCAAGATGATAAAGCCAAGTTGAGTTATCACATCCTCGATATCTGAATCATGATTGGAAAACCGACTCCATCCTTGGGAAGCCAAATCCGCCAATATTCCATCAATCGCCATTGCTTCGCAACAATTATATTCTCATTTATTT
This sequence comes from Candidatus Poseidoniaceae archaeon, assembly GCA_965662895.1. Lineage (GTDB taxonomy): Archaea > Thermoplasmatota > Poseidoniia > Poseidoniales > Poseidoniaceae > MGIIa-L2. Next base: position 2,017 of record CBFIJH010000019.1, read on the forward strand.
ATGTCGCTACATGGCACAAGTAGTAACTGTTGACCTTCGAGATAGAGCCAAGCGTTCAGAAAACTTCCCTGAAAATTGGACTGATGGAATGTTGGATGAAGCAATCCAACGATATGAAAAATTCCTTCTTCTAGCTGCAAAACATCCTGATGAGCCTATTGCACCGACTAGAGATATTGATGAGATTTGGCACCTCCATATGCTCAGCCCCGTCGCATATCATAGGGACTGTATCACACTGATGGGTAAAATTCTCGATCACGACGGCGGATTTGGCGCAGTTCCAGAGGAAATGCCTAAACTTGAAGAGACATTCATGAATACTGCAAAATTGTGGGAAAACGAGTACGGTAATTCATATGTTGGAAATCCTGAAACTCAATTAGATGATAATATGAAGAAATGTTGGCACAATTGTGTAAGTAGATGTCACAATGCTTGCAAATCTTGATTATTGAAGCCATTACGTATCCTTTGAAATAGGTGAAAGTCCCACTGGTTAAGTAGTACGAATCAGGGGGTACCCTTTGCTCAAGCATCCTGTCATTTAATCAGGTTAGAACTTCGAGTAAGCGATCTTGTTCAGCAGCCATTCGAAGTTCCATGGCAATTCGTCGTCCACTGGACATTGGCTTGCGCCAGAGAGCGTTTCCGTAGGGATGGCCGACGTTTAGGTGGACGTTTGTACCTCCGCCGAGTCGGGGAGCGACATCATAAATCCAGTAATTCATGTCTTTGTCGATGCAGGTTTGAAGACAAAATGGTCCGATGATTCCTGGGTCGTAATGTTCCTTGCTTGCTTTGATGAATTTCTCACCAAGTTCGAAGGCCTTCTCAAGCAAGGATTCACGAATCGTTGCTGTGTTGTGGCCAACCACTGTCATCTCAGGAATCTTTTGATGAGCAGGCATCGTCATTTGCTGTGGTGCTGGAAGTCGGACATGTCCATCCAAAGAGGACTCAAATCGCCAATCTACACCTAGAAGTTCCAATCTCTCTCCTTCATCCGCAAGTGGGCTGTAGAAGAAGTTCAGGTTGAAGACGGGTCCAATGACATAGCGCTCAATTCGTGCTCCATCGAGAGATGCTTGATCGATGATACCATCCTTGAGAAGGACTTCTGATTTTTCTTTGTATTCTGCATACGATGCGCACGTGAAGAAACCGCGTTCGAGTTTCTTTTGTGCATGGTGAAGTTTGACGATGACGAGGCAATCGATATCTTCTGGATTGTCGATCGCCTCTGGATAAGGAAGTCCTGCTTTATCGAGAATCCAATAGTAATCTTGTTCCTCGGTTCGTTCTTCCATTCGTAACATGTTTCGAGATCCGAAGAGTGGGATCTTGAATTTATTTTCTACATCTTCAATCGATGAATAGGATGTAAAGGATCTGTTTGGAATGTAGACTACGTTTCGTTTCCTCATCTCCAACTGCATTGATTCATTCATGACATCGTTGAACGATGGCATCACAATTGCTTTGTCGACCATTCCTCGAAGGACGCGTCCGGAACTTGAGCGCTTGGTCTTGAAGTAATCTGCGTACGTCTTGTGCCGTCCTTCTTGACAATAAGCAACGGTTGGAAATCCTTCCTCGATCCCACCATCGCATATATCCAAAGCTGAGTGCGATGCAGTCATTCCAATTCGGAGTTTCATCCGATCGTATTCCTCAATGATTTCTGCAATATCATCCCGTTGAAGCATGACTCTCAGCCTCTTCCTGTTAATCACGGTCTTTGATACAATCGATGCAATGGTTTCAATCGAACCGTTGCAATTCCATCAGTTCCTCTGTGGTGAGCGTGTCTCCAGACATCAACTTGCTCATCAAATCTTGGACTTCAACACGGGCCGTTGGACGTGCACCTTCGCCTGCTTCTGCACTGCGTCGAGCACGCATCATGTCTTGAATCGAGTGGAGGCATCGAAGCGATACGATGTAGAATCGATGCGCTTTGTCCGCCTCTTGTTTTGTGTTTCTCAATTCGCGATGCTTTGAATTCGCTCGCTCACGTTGTTTGTTGACTTCCTTGTCCCACTGAATCATCAAATCGTGTGCTTCTTGTGCAGCAGCAGCAGCTTCTTGAACAGCATGATGTGCTTCATCGTGCTCTTTTCGAGCAGCATTGAGTTCCTCATTTTCACTCGATTCGCTCGACATTGATTCCTGGTCTTTCTTCATCTGTCGGATTTTTGCGTTGAGTTCTTTCAACCGCTTCATGACTTTTCCTTCGTTTTTGCCTGTGTGTTCGCCTCGTTCGAACTCACGCTCAAGGCGACTGAACTCTCGTTGCAGTGATTGAAGTGTCACTGGACGTTCACGACGTCCTCTTTGTCCGCGTTCAGCAGGCTTCTCTTCGGGTTGATCAGCACGCAACTTGTCTCGGATTTCTGCGACTCTCTTGCTGGCTTCATTACGAATTCCTTTCTTCTCTCGAACAAGTTGGTTCATCTGTTCACGAACTTGCTTTTGTTGCTCCGAGAGTTGAATCAATTCTCGAACTTCAGAGTTGAACTCGTTTCGTTGCGAGACCAATTCCTTGGTTTTTTCATTCCACGAATCGCGTTCCTCACGGTATTGCGTTGCCTTTCCGTCTAGAATGTTGCGTCGTTCTTCAAAGAGTTGCTTGAAATCATCCATGGTCTTCACTCTCGTTCTGTGGAACATCGACATATGCCACAGACAACCGACCTACAACGTCCATATAACCCCTTCACTCCATTCGATACAATTGCTTGTTGTGGAAATCAATGGAAAGTAATGTTGAAAATCCTTTAGGAGAGTAGCACACCGGTGAGGACATGCTGCTTGGTGGGATGCAAGGGATGGAACGTGTCGTGCAGTCTGACATCCAAACTCCGTACATCAGTTTGGTTACGGGCCCCCCTGGTTCTATGAAATCCTCATTTTGTTTGACCTTGTTGACCAATCACCTTCACCGAACGGGTGAATTTGGATTGTATTGCACCGTTGAAGAGACGGTTGACTCGCTCATGCGGGGTGCATCGAGTCTTGGGCTTCAGTTGCCGATGAATCTCCAAGTCACCGATTTCACGGAACTTCGGCGCGAGAACGAGGACATGGACTACCTGAAATTTACGCGAAAAATGATAGAGCACTTCAAACAAACACACGGCGATCGATTCACAACGTTTGTTCTCGATTCTCTGGGAGCCATCTATTCGCTAACAACCGTCGATGAAGCGATGCGCAAGAAGATGTTCTCCTTCTTTGATTTTCTTCGGTCCATGAATCTCAATGTTTTCCTCATTACCGAACGCAATCTTGGAACGCATGCTGAGTTGCAGGGCAATGAGGGCTTTCTTGCTGATGCAGTCATCAACATGGGAATGGATCATCGAAACGGTAAGTTGGTTCGAACCATGCAAATTGAAAAAATGCGACATGTTCGTCACGCTATGGAAAAACAAGCTGTCGATGTTGGTCCTCATGGCATGGTCGTACTTGGCCCATTATTCGATTGAACCGAGAAGTCGATCAATTGCTCCTAGATTGGCATTGGCCCTCGATTGGATAAGGATGATTTTTGAATTCTTACGAAAGAACACCGCACAACCTTTCTTTCCAACAAGCGTCATCTTCTTTCTTGAACCAAGCAAATCCTGAATGTTTTGAAATGGCCCGTTGGGTTCAAGGATTTGGACAGACGTAGTGTCTGGAAGTTGCCGTAAGCCAGCGAGAATGGATTCTTCCACGTCTCAGACTTTATGCTTGGGTGTATCATTGTTTGGATGAAATTGTTGAAGTCCACCACGCATCATGTATCCCATACCTTGTCGGTAATAACCGTGCAACTCCTGCATAATTTCCAAACCTCTGTTTCTATAGAATGTGATTGCACGATGATTTGATGCCCGAACTTCCAATTGAACCCTACGATATCCCTTTGCCCAAAGTGTGTCAACCATCTCGTTCCAAACAACAGAACCCCAGCCTTTTCCGCGAGAACCCGAGTCGAGTACAAACGACACGATTCGAACGATATCATCCTTGAACGGTGTTGTCCATAACAGTCCGCGCATCGAACTAGGCACCGATTCAGTCGAATCAAAAAGCATGAAGTTCCCTTCCCAATCTGGAACAGGCAAGGATTGAATCGATCCGAGGAAGTATTCTTCTCCTGTACCTTCAAGAAACAGTTGTTGGATTGTTTGAATCCATTCGATGGGAAGTTGTTCAGGAGAGGGGCTGTGTCGCCATCCCTCGTCCAATGCATCACTTCCTCGATTGTTTTCGTCCACGGGAACGACCTTGGCGAATGTCAATTCGTTTTGACGTTCGTTTCTTCGATTGGCGCTGCTTTGGTTGAGATGTTTTCTTTTCACCCGAACCAAGACTGGCAATACCCCCTTTTGAGAGCAAGGCATCAAGTTCATTCAACGAAATTGAATCGCCGCTTGATGCCTTCTGACGAACCTCATTGATGTTGACTTCAGGGGCCCTCCTCCGCGTTCTTCGTGATTGAGGACTTGTTGTTCGTCGCTTTTGATTTCGATTGTTCTTCGATGAAATCCGTTGCCAAGCTTCCAAACGTCCTATTTCGCGACGGAGTTCGTGTTTTGTGGAGTATTGTTGATTGATGGAACGCTGAAGCAACTTGGCATTTTTCTGGAATTCCTTAACCGACTTTGGATTGAGGTGAACGCCTTCAAGAGCAGGGTTGCTTTCAGTCAGTTTGACAAGAACGTCTTCCTCTCGTTTTCTTGTTTTCTTTAGAGCTCGGTATTCCTCGTTTTGTTCACGTCGCAATCGAATGAAATCTTGATGAGCTTCATTGGATTGAAGCGATGCTTGGTACATCGCTTGCAGTTCAAAGAAATATGCAAAATCGCCTCGTTCAACACCGAGTGTTGGTGCATTGAAGATGTCGACTTCTGCGGTCAATTTTTCGAAGATCCGAACCATTTCTTGGTGAATCCGTTTTGTCGGGATTGCAATACGTTGGTTGATTCCATCGCGAACTTCGCGTAACTCCTGGACTTTCATGCTTAATGGACGTAGTTCAGCAAGGATTTGTTGCCGATCGGAGCGAACGTTTCTCGTTTCACGAAGGCCACCTCGAAGGAGTTCCAAAAGTTCCTTTGAATTTTGGCGCTCTTCGACAAGTTCTCGTATTTGTTTTTCGACATCCTCAAGCGATGTTCTCAATTCCTCAAGGCGGGTTGCGATTTCATCGCTGGATGTTTTTCGCAAATCGTGGAAAAGATCCTCGGGTTCTTCATTGACTTCGACCAATGGCTCGCATATATCCTGCCAAGAATTCCCTTCAGAAAGCATGTGAATGGCGCGCATGAATTCATTTTGAATCGACATCGCCCCTTCTGCTCGAACCACTCGTGAGAGATCGTGACCATGATCAAATGGATCTTCAATTGGCATCACGTGTTGCATGCGTCCATCGTCGGCACCAGTAACGACTTCAAGTGGAAGCGGGCCAACGTGTTGCCATTTCTTTTGTTTGGTAGAGAGATGGGCCCCATTGCGAATCGAGACGACCATCGCTTCCCAATCCCAACGAGTTGCAAATCGGTCGAAGAAACCAATCAACAGCGATGCAAGCGACATTGTGTTTTTGGTATCGTACGCATCATCGTTAAATCCAACATCGAAGGTCTTGCCATGGAATGTTAAGGGCTTCTTGTTGTGGTTTTCTTGCCTGTTTGGAACGAGCGGAGGTTGAACAATCTGCGCGTATTGAATCGCCAGTAGAGTCCATGCATAGGACGACAATGTTCCTTCGAAGGCATTGTTGATTCCTCTTCTGCTTGCCCAATACTTGATCATTTGAACCAGAAGACGTAGCCGTTCCTCCTGAGCGTAAGATTTGAGCATCATTGAATTGTAGATTGCAAGACGGTTGTCAAGTGAGATGTCCACATCCAAACCTGAGCGAGGGTCGCGGAACTTGATGATTGGAATCCTTGCTTTTGGGATGAGTTGAATGTCATCCATCCCTTCCTCTTGCAGAACACCTGACAATTTTCGCAAGACTTTTTGCGGTGTTTTCTTTTTGAATGAAAGGCAAAGATCGAGATCGCCCGTTCCGATGGATAGATTGGTTACACTCGAACCAAAAGGTTCAACCACGGAATTTTTGCCAAATCGACGGAAAATAACGCCCTTTAGGTGCTTTGTAAGTGATTCCCGACTTTTCGATTTTGCATCCCCAATTCGCTTGATAACGTTGTTCAAGTCCGATTCAAGCTTTTGCAAATAGTTCTCATCAATTGAATCCAAGTCAGGGATTTCGATGTCTTCGAGGAGATGTTTGTAGAGATAAGGCCAGCGATCTTGTTGATCCTTTGACAACCCAGTTGTTGTGCAGACGCTCACTCTTCCTCGCCTCCACCCTGTTCTTGCTGACGACGCTCACGTGCTAAGGCCCGAGTCGACTTTCCTCCATCTCGAACCCTCTCTGCATCAGCCATCAGTTCGTGGTAGCCTTGTTCGATGCAATTGTTCCAAAATTCGATACCTCGCTGGCTTTCGTCAAGAGCTTGTGCAAGACGTGTTGTTCTTGCATCAGCATGCTTCCGCTTCTGTTCGTTTTCGATATAAGTGTCGTGAAAAATCTGGTTCTCATCGTGCAATTGAACCATTGCTTGATGCGCTTTGTCTGCTGTTTCAAGAAGTTGCTTTGCTTGTTCTCGAAGCTCTTTCATTTGATTGATTTGAGCAAATTTTTCCTTTCGATTGCCAACCCACTCTTCATGTTCCCGAATGAGATTTTTCATTTGGTTGAGTGTTGAACGTTCATCGACATGGGTGCCCCAGTTGGTTTGCAGTGAAAGGTCGAGGGCATCGAGTCTTTGCTGCAATCGCTCTCTCGCCCATTCTGGATCAGGGTTTGAATCCCCTTTTTTGGCGGGTGTTGACTGTCGGATTTCGTTTGCTTCCATGAAGAGCAATTTTGCTTTTGCTTGTGCCGTATTTCGTTCTTTCTTCAATGATGCAACTTTTCTGTTGACCTCGTCGCGCTTGCTCTTGGCGGCACGAGCCATTGCTGCAGCCTCGGTAAGTTCATCACTACGGGCATCGAGTTGCTCGGGAATTTCAGCTGCAAGACGTTCTCTTCGGTGAAGGATGGCTTTGCCTAAAAACTCGGGCGTGATTGCCAAGAGTTCCTCAGGCGTCATGTATTCGACCCACCCTGCTTCCTTCAATAAACCTCCCGTCATGCCTCTGTTCGACATCATGCTCAAAAACCTCCATTGTTTCAAGGTCGTTATGGAAGGGTTTCGCAATCCAATTCCAACCACGTTCCTGGTTGGTTTGCTTTTGTGTTCTCTTCTCTCAGTACCTGTTGTTCAAGCCGATACGTCCACCAATGTGCAATTCGTTGGTCCGAATGCTTTGACCTACTCCGGAGCAGATCAATTTGGAACACTTACCCTCAATTCTTCCGTTCGGCAAGGCGATTTCCTCCAACTTGAAATCCCGGTTGAGAACATCGGTTCGACTGCAGAAAGTGCCTCGATTGTTCTCCAAGTTTCTCAAGAAACCTGGAACGAAACGATGCAATTCGAGAATGTTTCCATCCAAGGAATGAGTACGCACGTGTTCTCTTATCTCTCATCCGTGCACGTTCTCGAGGGTTTGCTTGAGGTTTCGATGACATTGAACAACACACCATTGTCACTTAATGACTCAATTCAGGTGGGTCCACCACCCCTGCCAAATGTTCACGTCGCCCTTGAACTGTTGACATCAACATACGATGCCGGCGATACGATTCAATTCAATCTTACATCAAGCAACATGGAAGGGGAGCGAGCTTTCAACGGAAGGCTTCGTTGCGATTTCTTGAATGAAGAAGTCTACAATGAAACCTTGACCATCGATATCGGTCAGGAAAACACAGATGTTCTCTCATTAAACGCGAGACCTGGGGTCTTAGAGTGTGAACTTGCCGGCGATCGGAATCAATCGATTCAAACCCAAACAATCTTCTCACTGGACGACCTGCAGGCTGCTGAGTTTGCACAAGCTGGCTCAAGCGGTTTCACAATTCTTGGAGGCCCGCATCACGCTGGTGATGATGTCGAAGTATCTGTCATTCTGCGAAATCAAGGAGATGCATCGGGTTCTGCGCGATTGCATGTGAATTTGGATGGTGTGGAAAAAACCAGCAATCTTCTCAACCTTGATGCAGGTTCTGCAGGTGAGTTGCGACTTACATTTGAAGACTTGAACGAGGGCAATCATGGAATAACTTGGTCGATTGTATCATCGGATGGAATTGTTGCTTCCCATCTTAGCGGTACGGATACCCTCTCAGTTTTACCTTCACAGGATATGTACGTTGAACTTGAAGCAGAACAAACCGAAAACGGTGTGCAATTAAGTTGGAACGTTTCGATTACAAATGGACCCGATCGAGAGGTGAAATTGCGCTATGGTTATCGCGTTTCGGGTACCGATGTTTACGTTAACGAACAAACAGTAACGTTGGGTTCTGGTACGCTTACTGGTCAAACAGCGCTCGGTGATGTTTCCTCAGATACAGTTGTCATGCGAATGGAACCGGTAGGATGGACGGCCTCTTCGAACAGTTACATCGCAAGTGCAACGTTCGTGACAAGTGATGTCGACTATTCGATTGAAATCGACCCGATAACGCTTCCAAGAGAACCCATTGAAGGAGATGACATGACGGTAACCATCATGCTTGCCAATGCTGGTTCCTCACAGGGCCCCTCAGGGATGTTGTATCTGACAGATAGCGATGGCTATGTGTTTGGAAAACTCTCGACTGAGCCAGTGGGTGCAAGTTCATCTCGAAATGTTGATGTTACATTCAAGGTTCCAAAAGGAAATGAAATCCTTCTAACAGCGGAATGGAGATTCGATTCATTGTCCATTGAGGATGAATTAAGCATACTCGTTTCGGCTCAAATCACGGACGATGAAGGAATGGAACTTCCGTTTGCGGCAATCGGAAGCGGGATTGCCATCGCTTGTTTCATCATCTTCGTTCTTCACCTGCGTCGTGGTACATCAGAGACATCCGAATCGAAGACTCCAAAGAAGAAAAAGGATGCAAAAAAGGTAGAGAAAAACGTCGAGCCAGTGGAAAAATCGTGCCCAGCATGTGAACGAACCTTACGCATACCTGGCGACTACTCAGGAGCAGTACGGTGTCCTGATTGTGCAGAGAAGTTTCATGTTGAAGCCGAAGATTCGTTTGATCTTGATGAAGAACTTGATGCGATGGACGAACCAGAGGATTCGACGCCTCCTGTGGTCGAACAAAAAGTTGAGATTTCCTGTCCTGAGTGCTCGTCCAAACTACGTGTTCCATCCAACTACAAAGGTTCAGTTCGCTGTCCGTCGTGTTCGAATGTGTTTTCGGCTGCCCAAGGATGAGAGAAACCCTTGAATTTCAGGACGATGAGCATTGCCCATGGCGGGGCATTTTCAAGAATTTGAAGATGAATACCTCGAGACCATGTATGAATTCTATGAAAACGATGAAACATCAAGGGTAAGAACCGGTGATTTGGCTGAAAGGCTTGGTGTTTCTCCGGCTTCTGCAACAGAAATGATGCAGCGATTGTCTGCAAAAGGCTTCATTGATTATCAGCGTTACAAAGGTGCAAAACTCACCCAGAAAGGACTCGAGCATGGCCAGATGATGAAACGCCGTCATCGTCTTGCTGAAGTGTTGTTGAATCGAATTCCGTTCGATGGTAACACGCATGAGACCGCTTGCCGGCTTGAACATGCCATCGACGATGATCTGGAAGTTGCGTTGACCGTACTCCTTGGCGACCCACAATACGACCCCAGTGGCCGAATCATACCAAAATCTGGTGCGCATCTTGAACGCCGCATTCAAACAGTGCAGCATTCTCATGCACGGTTATCGGATCTTGCAACGAATGAGTCTGGAACAACCAAAGGACTTCTCTTGTCAGAATCGCTCAAGTCGATTCTTGGCGATTCGATTGGCCTCGGGACGGTTATCAAATCCAACGGCAATGGAGTCTACTCAATCGACAACAAAGACCTTGTTTTGGATGAGGCGATAGCCAACGACATCATCGTGGAACGTCAGTCCAATGAGAATTGAATGTTTTCGACGATTCGGCCCCGAATCCTTTTGAGTTCAATCAGCAAGGACTTTGTGTGAGCGAGACGACTGTTGAAGCCCCCTCCGAGGACATTGCCTCTTCGTTGTTTGAGCGCGAACGCATACTGCTCTCCATCGACAATCAGCTCATTTCTCTTGGATTGCGCCTCACGCTGCTCCTTCCTGCCTTTTGCTTGTTCATTCTTCTCGGGGCATGGGCTTACGAAGATGCCGATCCAAACTGGTGGGAATCGAGCATTGAGCCGTCCTTGGGACTTTCATTTAGCGCGACCTTGTTGTTGCTTGGAACGGTCGTTGGAATTGGATGGTTGCTCGCGCTAGGCCTTCACCGCTACCGTATCGCACTTTCGTATTCCTCTTTCGTGCATGAGGTCGAGGCTTCATCGAAACGCCATCAGAGTATCGAGGCGCTCCATGGTTACGATGGAATGGCGCATCGGATTCACAAACAACTGCGAATGCACTCGCTCTCTTTTTCCACAGTGCTCCTCAGTTGCATTGGACTTGGAATCGTTCTGCTTATTGGTTTGGATACGTCACTCGGTGAGAATGTCTTTTTAGCATCATGGGGAATGCTCCTCCTTGCTGTTGGGTTTCACATGAACACTCGACAAAACAGGTTCAATATGGTCCACAAATCCGGATTGTTGGATGCCTTTGAACCTCCTGTTCATCCTTCAACGTTGGATGGCGTTTTTGACGATATGATTCGTACGCATCTTGATCCATTGCTTCGCTCAAAATACGATGATTTGATGCGAACGGTTCAAGGACATGTCCGACGAGGAATCAAGCATGATTTCGCACGAGAAAAAGTTCTGATGACACTGTATCACCACTACAATGGAATGGATTCCAAGACGGTCCGTCTTGAGTTGGAGGAAGTGCTCAAAGAAGAAGGAGCGGACGTTCTGTTGGCTGAAGATTCGTTCAACCTCGAGCTTTGGCTTGAACTGATTGAACATGCGCAACAGCAATGCCCTGCGTTTTTCCGCTTAATTGACCGCATTGAGCAGGACATGCAATTTGGACGCCCACCTGCATTGAAGGATTTGGTTTTCGAAGTTGATTTGGAAAACGTTGTAACAAAACGAGCGAACCTGTTCGTCTTTATGCACAACCTGTCCAAGAAAAGAAAAACGGTTGTGTTTCGCGTCCAGTCACCCGATTTTAGGCCAAACCAACTCGCCATGCGATACGATTTAGCCCCTGGAAAAGAAGTATGGTGGTCTTCTGATTCATTACCGATTGCGATCGAAGGCAACGAGGATGTACTCGGAAAAATGACTGGCTTGCTGCGTGATGGAACCATGGCCTGGCAAACGCTCCTGCCCGAACGATTCGGAGAAGCGACGGTTTCGGTTCGGCTGGAAGAGGTGAGCGGAGATCTTCTGATTGGACGTCAAATTAACGTGAACGTTCGTAACGAATTCCGTCGTCGTTTGCGTCGCATCGTGACATTATCCACCCAGGTAATGGGGACCTTTGTCATCACCTTGGCGACAGTGCTTGAACTGCTCGAAATTTTCAACGTTTGAAGCGGAGAATGCAAGCCATAGGTTTGAAATGCAAAACCACTACGCAGTGGTATGTTGGGTTCCAAGGACCAAGCAGAAGAACGTCCAGATGCGGACTTGCGTGACCGCCTCCACGCAATGGAGGCAAAAGTCCGAAAGCTGCGAGAAGTCCGCAACAATTTCAGTTCAGATGCACGTTCTGCTGCTGAACAACGAAATGCCGTGCAGGCTCAATACAAAGAGCATCGAGAAAAGGTCGATGTCGTCCTTGCAGAAGTCAAGGCCATCCGCAGTGAAATTCGCATCTTTAAGGAAAAGCGAAATGCGATTCAGGACCAAATCAAAACCATCATTGGTCAGGCCAAAGGACGCCGTGGCGAAAAGAACGAGAAAAAGAGTGCCACCGCTGAACATGCGCAACTCAAGCGTGACGTCGCGCAACTTGAGAATCTCTACAATACCTCGGCAATGGGTCCAAAGAAAGAAAAAGAAACGATGGAGAAAATCAAGAACATGCATCGTCGAATTCAAGAATTGGCTCCGGATGTCGAAGCATTTGAACTGGTCGCTGTTGATCTCGATGACCTCGACTCTGCCATCAAGACACTCAAGGCAGAAGCCGATGCAGCCCACCAAGCCATGCTCGAAGCTGTAGGTCGTGCCGATGAAAAGTCAAAAGAAGTGGACGAGGCGTTCGCACATCGTGATTTCCTCAAAGCAGAGGGTGACCGCCATCACAACGAATACGTCGCACTACGAGCAAAAGCCGATGAGACGCACGCAAAAATCGATGAGATGATGACGGATGTCAACAAGGTTCGAGATGAATTGAACATGGCACGTGAAGAGAGGAAATCTTGGATGACGGAGCACAACAACGCAGTTACAAAGAGCCTCAAAACCGGGGCGGAGTCGGAAGAAGTTGCTGATGAACTGATTAGCAGTCTCCTAAGTGAAGGAACACTTACGTTCGGAGGAATGGGTCAAGAAGAGACAACGGGCGACAACACTCCACGACGTGGTGGAAAGAAGAAGAAGATGGGCCGAATCGACATGTCGGCTGGTCGTCGTCGACGATGATTGACATGCTTGGCATCATCATGGCAGGTGGGCAAGGTTCGCGATTGCGACCGATTACGGATGTTCGCCCAAAACCCATGGTCGAAGTACTCGGTCGTCCGGTCATTGATTTTGTCAAAGATTCGATGATCGCTGGTGGGGTAACGAACATTGTTGTCACAACGGGATACAAAGGCGAAATGCTTGCTGACCATGTTGCTGGGTGGAACACGAACGGCTGTCAGGCACGCATTAATCAGGAACGAACTCCAATGGGAACGGCTGGAAGCGTTCGATTATTGCTTGATGAAATCAAAGAGACCGTCATTATTGGTTCCGGCGATTCTGTTGCTTCCTTCGATATTTCTGCACTGCTCGAAGCCCATAAACGCAGTGGAGCAAAAGCGACGATGGCATTGTGGGAAGTCGAAGATCCGAGCCCGTTTGGTATCGTTGGTTTGTCATCCTCAGTTGATGGAGAAATCGATGGAAATCTTCGCGAGGGATACATTCGACGATTCAAAGAAAAACCCACCCGTCAAGAAGCCTTCAGTAATGTGATTAATGCTGGACTGTACATCCTCGAACCCGAGGTTATGGCACTCGTGCCTGAAGGTGAGAAGTACGACTTCTCCAAGAATCTCTTTCCACGACTGCTTGAAATGGGTTGGCCGATGTATGCTCAGGCCATCAACGGCGTTTGGTTTGATGTTGGTTCGCCGCAGGAATTGATTCGTGCTCAAAACGTACTCGTCGAGCGAAGAAAAGAACTTCCATTTCCTTTACCAGAAGGAATCCGAATTGAGAACGGTTCGTTTCTCCATCCGAGTGCTCGAGTCTCTGAGAGTTCAAACGTTCAGAAATCGGTCATTGCCCAACAAGCAACCGTCGGTGAAAATGTTGTGCTCAAACATTGCGTCTTGATGAACGGTTCAACTGTGGAAGCTGGAGCGAAGTTGGAAAATTGCATCCTTTCACCCGGGGCTGTTGTTGCAGCCAATTCTACAGCAACCGACGTAATTCTGGGTGATCGAGAACGTTTTGAAAATGTTTGAAATATGAAGAATGTCGGCATTGATTTCTAATACCCTTGGAGCGTGAACAAAACATGGCAGAACGGACGTATGACCGAACATGGGAAGAAATTGAAACCATGCTTGCTCGTGCTGAGAAGAAGATGCGGAAGTGGAAAGACTTCTTCGAAGATTGTCGTGATCGGGGTGACCGTGACGGAATGAAGGACGCTGCTCGAAATTTCAAAGCGCTTGAAGGTGTCATTAAGACACTCAAGTGGACACTTGGAGATGTGACCGTCGACACGCCATTGGAATGATTACCAACCGCGCTGATCGAGGCGAATTTCAAGCGTTTCAAGTTCGTCTCCCTTCATTGGGTCACCTTCCGTCATCGCCATCGCTTCTGCCACCTTCGAAGCATCGTCGTAATGGGCTGTTGCCATCACAATTGCATCCGCCATGTTTGGTGGGTCGTCCGACTTGAAGATTCCAGAGCCGACAAAGATTCCATCCAATCCCATTCGCATCATGTGTGAAGCGTCCGCAGGCGTAGCAATTCCACCTGCTGAGAAGGTAACGACTGGTAATCGGCCGAGTGATTTGACTTCATCGAGAACGCCACGTATCGATGCTCGCATGGTGTCATCAATGGTTCCGAATGGTGTTTCAAGGTGCGTGCCAGGGAGCTTGGAGGTGTCTGCGAGAACTCTGTATCGCTCAAGAATGAGATCGGCGGTTTCGTCGAGCAATGCATCATCCATGGACTGAACTTGCTTAATTTCCTGAGTAATCAATCGAGAGTGCGTAACGGCTGCAACAAGGTTGCCTGTCCCTGCTTCACCTTTGGTTCGAATCATTGCAGCACCTTCGTGAATTCGACGAACAGCTTCACCGAGTTCAGTAGCACCACAAACGAATGGAATGTCGTAGTCTTTCTTGTTGATGTGGAAGAAAGGATCGGCTGGAGTGAGTACTTCGGATTCATCAACCATGTCAACACCCATGGCTTCGAGGATTCTTGCTTCACCCTCGTGGCCAATACGGGCTTTTGCCATGACGGGGATCGATGTGCAGTCAAGAATTCCTTGAATCATGTCGGGGTGACTCATACGGGCAACACCGCCGGCCTTCCGAATATCTGCTGGTACGCGCTCAAGCGCCATGACTGCGACTGCTCCAGCATCTTCGGCCACTGCTGCTTGTTCAGCATCAACGACGTCCATGATGACACCGCCCTGTTGCATTCGAGCAAACCCTCGCTTGAGCAAATCGCTACCATGGCGAAGTTGTGAAAAGTCTGTACGAGTCATGGGTATCAATCCGTTCGGGGGTTTCCCCCTTCAAGAAGGTTGGTCAGCGCCCACAGTCGAATCAGGAGCCAAGTACTGGGGAATCGCCTTCTGCGATCGGAGCATCTGCTGCTTCGGTTTCGTTCCTCTCAATCCATTCTTCTTCTTCGTCAGGAACATCGGTGTCAGCGAAGATGGCTTCAACTGGGCACTCAGGAACACATGCTCCACAGTCGATGCACTCGTCCGGGTCGATGACCAGATAGGTATCCATTTCACGAAATGCTTCAACAGGGCAAACTGCGACGCAATCTTGGTACTTGTGATTCATGCATGCTGAGGTGACAACGTGAGTCATGATTTTCGGATTGTCATCAAGTACTTGAATGCTGTTCATTTGATCATTTGAGTTTAGGTTATCCGAAAACTTGCTCTGCGATGGATTGCACCTCTTGGCCAGGATAAACTGCAAGTTTGATTCTGATTTTGATGACAGGGATTTTTTGCTGCGGTTGAGCAAGGACGACGTCCTGCCCAATCACGGATTCCAGACAAAGTCGAAGATGGAGTACATTGTTCTCGTCCAGTCGTTCATTCAGTTCTGAAAGAAGGGTTGAATGGTGCGGCTTTAGTTTTGATAGAAAGGCATCAACCAACTTGTTCTTCTTGATCTGCGTTGAGAGCATTGCAACTTTTGGACCGTGATACGAAGTCGTCATGTCCACGGACCATTCGGTTTCCGTCAGCCAATTCAACGCTTGGTCGATCAAATCAAAGTCCTGCAATTCATGTGCAGTTGCCGCAGCATGAACGTGAAGGATGCCCATAAAATGACGTCGCATCGTCAAGGTCATGAGGTTTGCCGCTCGTCTTTTCCATCAATTTGCTTCAAATAGGTGATGTATGTCGGTGGAATGCTAGAGGGGTAGCCCCCTCAAGATACCCTCCGAGATGAGTGACATGGCAAAGAAGATTAGCGCTAAAGCGCGAGCAGCAGCCCGTAAGCAGAGAGATAAGTGGAAGACCAAGCGTTGGTACACAATCCGAGCGCCTCGACACCCATGGAATTACCAAAACATTGGTGAGACCATCGGTGAGTCCGACGAACACATCATCGGTCGTATCTACGAGATGACCCAGCAAGAATTCAACGGTGATTTTACCAAGATGCACGTTATGCTGCGCTTCCGAGTTTCTGGAACTGTAGGGCAAGATGCTTTGACCACATTTGTCGGTCACCACCACCAAACCAATCACATTCGACGTCAAATCCGCCGATACCGTGGGAAGATCGACGATGT
The DNA here is from genome assembly GCA_965662895.1 of Candidatus Poseidoniaceae archaeon. Classification (GTDB taxonomy): domain Archaea; phylum Thermoplasmatota; class Poseidoniia; order Poseidoniales; family Poseidoniaceae; genus MGIIa-L2. The sequence goes on from CBFIJH010000019.1 coordinate 18,319, forward strand.
TCTCGACGTCGTTACCGAAGATGGTTTCTTGGTCCGAATCAAGCCGTTGATCATCACACAAAAGCGAATCCAAACCTCGGTTAAACAATCCATCCGTGCGAAAACACGCGACGTTGTGCTTGGCTTTGCTGCAAAATCCACCTATGATGCATTGCAGGTTGCAATGCTTGATGGATCGCTTGAGTCTGAAATACAGAACCAAATCAAGAGCATCTATCCCTGTCGGTCGGTCGTCATCCGCAAGAGCCAACTTCTCCAAGAAGGTGTCGAGATGGACCAAGGTCCTACGCTTGACGAGATTCACGCAGAAGAGGCCCGCCGAGAAGCCGAAATCAAGGCCAAGAAGGCTGCAGCACTTGCTGAAGCCATGGCCGAAGAAGAGTTTGAAGGAGACGATGACGAAGCAGAAGATTCTGAAGAAGACGCAGTCGAAGAGGTTGCAGAGGCTGAAGAAGCGCCTGCAGAAGAGGAAGCAATTGTCGAAGAAGCCTCTGAAGAAGAGGCTCCTGCTGAAGAAGCATCCTTCGATGATGTTGATTACAGTTCAATGACCGTTGCAGAACTCAAGGAACTACTCAAGGCGGCAGGTAAGCCTGTCTCCGGAAAGAAGGCTGAACTTATCGAGCGCCTGCAAGAGTAATCAGCGAACATTTGACAACCCTTGACGAAGAGGGACGGTCATGCAGCGTCTTGCCATCATTGGTGGAACGGGTCTTCTCAACATGGCAACAGGGCAACCTTTTGCGGATGCTGGACTCGAAGTACTTGCAACGGATTCGTTTGAAGTTGAAACGCCATACGGCAATGTTCCACTGAAGTCGTTTCAACTCCGACACGGTTCAACAGAGAAGACCCTCGTCTTCCTTCAGCGTCACCACAACGAAGGTAAGCCAAACAAACCACCTCACAACATCAACCACCATGCCAACATCTGGGCACTGAAGCATGCCAATATGGACGCAGTTCTTTCTGTCTGTTCTGTGGGTTGCATCATCGAAGATTTCCCTCCAGGACGCGTCGGATTGGCCAATCAATACATCGACTTTACGGGACAAACAACAACCTTCCACGATGAAGAGGCTGAGTTTACCTCGGTGACAGTCCCATTCGATGAAGCCATGAATGCATCATTAGAGACGGTTCTACGGAAGGATCAGAATCTAGCCGATGAACGCCTCTTCTTCACATACTGGCTTGCACAAGGCCCTCAATTTGAAACGGCAGCAGAAGTTCTCGCCATCGAGAAACTTGGTGGCCATGTTGTGGGAATGACCATGCCTCGAGAAGCCAAGCTTTGTCGAGAAGTCGAGATGCCATATGCAGCATTGCTCATTGGTTCAAACTGGGCTGCTGGAAAGGAACCAGGTGATGCAAACGCAGATTTGAGTCATGAGGCTGTCTCAGCAGAAGCCAATCGTCGACTCGGTCCCGTCTGGGCGTGCATCACCTCATTGCTGACACAATGATTTAGTGCGTTCAACAAAACCAAGCATTATGGAACCATTCTCGGTTGAATCTTGGCTTGCATCTGATGATGAAGATGTTTGGACTGGAATGATGAAACGCGTTGCAGCTTTTCATCACAAGCACGACTTTGCTGGAAACAACGGCCATGACATGGGTTATCGAATCGCTTTAACCGTTGAAGAACTCGGTGAACTTGCAGCAGCCATCACCAAGAACAAACCGATTGAAGAAGTTGCAGAAGAAATGGCTGACGTTCTTATTCTTCTGATGGGGCATTCACTGGCAATGAACATTGATCTCAAAGCCTCATTTGAAGCGAAAGTTGACAAGATTATGCAACGGCCTGCTCGAAAAGGACGACTCGGTATTCGAGTCACAGAATACACCGATTCATGATTTTGTCAGAATCATGTATGTTGTCGGATGTTCGTTCACAGGACTCTGTGGAGTCGATTCAACGACTTCTCGATGCCACTCATCGCCAAACAGTCGAACTTTGACATCACCAGAATTTGATGTCTCTACGGATGTGAGATGAATCTCTTCAACCATGTCGCGACATTGTTCGTACACGTTTGCACCTCCAATAATCCAACATTCATCACATTTTTTGGTCTTTGCAAAATCAATACCATCCTCTATAGAATAAACGACTTCCGCATTGGACAAGGTATAGTCACGGTTCCGCGTCACCACGATGTTGATGCGATCGACAAGGGGCCGATACATTTCTGGTATTGTTTCCCAAGTCGTTCGTCCCATGAGTACTGCACTGCTTCCTGTGCCCAACGTTAAGCGCTTGAAGCGAAGCATGTCCGACCGAAGGCGCCATGGCAATCCATTTTCTTTGCCGATGCAACCATCCAAATCCATGGCAAGGATCATTTTCAGTTGCATAGAAATCAAACCGAGATAGGTGCCGAGATGTGCGGGTGGTGTTCGTAACCAACCACTTCGATATCATCATAGGTGAATCCATCAATGTCCATGATGGATTCATCGAGTTTCAAGGTTGGAAGCGGAAGGGGTTCTCTGCTAATTTGCTCCCGAGCCTGATCAAGGTGATTCATGTACAGGTGTGCATCGCCGAGTGTGTGGACAAATGTTCCAGCCTCAAGCCCGCATACCTGAGCCATCATGTGCGTCAACAACGCATAGGAAGCAATGTTGAATGGTACACCTAGGAAAACATCAGCGCTTCGTTGATACAGTTGGCAATTCAATTTACCATCAGCGACATGGAATTGAAAGAAAGCATGACAAGGCATCAATGCCATCTCATCCAGCTCACCGACGTTCCACGCTGAAACAATGATGCGTCGACTGTTGGGATTGGTTTTGATTTGTTCAATGGCGTGTTCAACTTGATCGATAATGCGCCCATCTTTCGCTTCCCATTTTCTCCATTGTTTGCCGTAAACTGGTCCAAGGTCACCGTTTTCATCAGCCCATTCGTTCCAGATTCGAACGCCGTTCTCTTGGAGGTATTTGACGTTGGTATCACCTTTGAGGAACCAAAGCAATTCATGAACAATGGAACGTAGGTGAAGTTTCTTTGTCGTCACCATCGGGAAGCCTTCGGACAAATCAAAACGCATCTGATAACCAAATACTGAGAGCGTACCGGTTCCCGTTCTGTCACCTTTTTCCACACCGTTGTCGAGAATGTGTTTCATCAGGTCAAGATACTCTTGCATGTGCTCACCAAAGGTCTGTCGTTGATGGAAGCCCTTGAGGCTTACCAAGCATCAGGGAGCACCAAGCGCCTGAATGCTTCCCATCAATTGGTCAGTGAACCGTCGATACATGTTGGCTAATTCGCTTCGAATTTCATGCTCTTCCTTGTCAGCGAGTTGCTTCAAGGACTCGGCGGTTTGATTCCCTCCGTTCACATCCGTCAACCATTGGTACCAGGTCACGCCTTCACCTGAGTGGAACCGAACTGGTCGATGCAATCGAGGGACCTTATGCTGTTGTGGTTGCATCATCGCTCGTGTCCCAATCAGTGCAATTGGAACCACAACGCAATTCGGATAAGAAGCAGCTAATCGAGCAACGCCAGTCTTTCCTGGCAACAAGAATGGAGATTCCGTTCGTTTGGAGCGCGTTCCTTCAGGAAAAATGCCCAATGCCCGACCTTGATCGAGAACATCAGCAGCACTGGATAATGCATCAAGGCCACCACTTTCTCGCTGTGTTTCGATTTGTCCAGTCGATTTCATAACAAATCGAGTCCAGAATTTCTTGAAGTGACCATCCTTTGCAAGGTAATGTGTTGTTCTCCTGGAAGCGAGAATGACCATAATTGGATCGACGTGCGAGAGATGATTTGCAGCAAGAATGACGCCTCCTTTTCGGGGAATGTGATGCTCGCCTCGAATTCTTAGTCGTAGAAGAAAACGAAACGTTGGTACGAGGGTTAAGCGCAAGAAGTTGTAAAACAAAAAACGGGAAGGCTTGTTGCCAGTTGTTGGAATCAACCAATGTTCACGCAACGCTTCCCACGCAGCGACGACCTGTTGGTCTGGCTCCATATTTGTCGCTGAACATCAAAGGTTTTCATCATTGTGAACTGAAGAGGCGTAAAGATTCGATTTCATTCCTCTTCAGACCATGTACGTCGCATGACTCTGCCAGCCAACTCGCCGGCATCGAAGGCTTCCATGTCGTGTTCAACGATGAAATGCATGACCAATTCATGTTGAGCAACCATTTGCTTACATGTTGGACATTCATGCATTCTCACTTGTTTCATGCCCATGAATTCCATACGGCCTTGATGCGTGGATAGTCGACGTCCAGTTCGCATCAGGACGGAAACGAAGACAAATGTGAACAAAACGATGAAGCAACCAAAGCCGAGGAAGACACCAGATGGTGGTGGATTTTGTTTGAGTTTGATGTCTTGAATCATTTGACTGTTGGATGAATCACGATGGGCCTGTATGTCGATGGTATGTGTGAAATTCTCACCGCGCAAGTTCAGCAAGATGTCGAGATCGTCTTCTTCATCGGTCACATCAATCATGATTGAATAGTAACCATATGCATCTGTTATGGATTGAGCACCTCGGTATTGGTAGCATGCAAAGTCGCCTGGAATGCACTGGACATAGACGTAATCGAGTGTGACGGGAGTGTTGTCCGCAAAAGTGGCTTTCCCAGTAATTCGGTAGGTTTCGGCCTGAACCGATGGAGAAAGCAGTACAATGAGGAGAATGGATAATAGCAACCTCCTCATGGTATTTGCTTCGTTCCTTGTCTTATAGTATCTTGATTCAAGCCTTAGCGTTCACAGTGAAGACTGTTCATGCTTTGCGATATCATCGACGGACTCTACCTCGTCGGTGCAGGAACCCACCCAGAAGCTGGATTATCGGGTGTTCTCAATTCAGCAAAAGCCACGGTCGATCTCATTCTTTCAGAACTTGAGAACTAAACTACGAAAACCAAGGATGTCTTCCAAAATGGTTCCTTGGAACTGGTTCTCCTGTTC
>CBFIJH010000020.1:0-22465 GCA_965662895.1 Candidatus Poseidoniaceae archaeon
ATTTCATGATGATGGGCTTCTTCTTTCGCCTTGTAGAGGTCAGCCTCCTTGTCATCGCTTGAAATAATTTCATCATCAACAGCGGCTTGCCACGCTTTCTTTGCGTCGTTATAATGCGCTTCTTCGTCTTCCCACGCGTGGTGCTTCATATCAGCAACGACAACACCAAGACCAACGTAGGAGACAACGGCCAATCCGAGAATCATCCCAGCCATCATCAACGCACGCATCCAAACAGCGTTCTTGACGTCGCTGTTTCCTGCTCCGCCCATCAAATCTCCTCCCCAGTTGTGGAAAGTACGGCTGCACTAACCACGGTGGATTTCTTGGCTCCTTCACCTTTCTTCTTGCCTTTCCACAACTTCTCTTTCATGGAACTATCAGCATGATGCCCGTAGATTTCGTTCATGTCACGCTGTGTTGGAATGACGTGGAAAGAAGGTGTTGGAGGAGGCGAGGTTGTCGACCATTCGAGCGACCATCCACCCCATGGGTCTTTGCCAGCTTTCTCTCCGTTCTTTCCAGAGTAGATGATGTTCCAAACGAGGAGGAGTTGGCTCAATCCAAAGATGAAAGCGAAGATGGAAATCGCCATGTTGTACTCAGCAAATCCACTTTCAACGGTGTAGGAGTGCGTTCGTCGAGGCATTCCTTGGATACCAAGAGCGTGCATTGGCCAGAAAGCGGCGTTGTAGGAGGCAAATCCGATCAAGAAGTGCCAAAGTCCGAGCGTTTCGTTGAGCTTTCGACCAGTAGCCTTCGGGTACCAGTAGTAGACACCAGAGAACAGTGCAAACACCGTACCGCCGATGAACACGTAGTGGAAGTGAGCGACAACGAAGTAGGAGTCGTGGAAGTGCGTATCAAGACCAGCAACTGGGAAGAACATTCCAGAGATACCACCGAGTGTGAAGGTAATGAGGAATCCAAGCGCCCAAAGGGTGTGGGTCTTCATGACGAGAGAACCGCCCCAAAGCGTCATCAGCCAGTTGAAAATCTTCGCACCGGTTGGAATCGCAACGGCCATGGTTGTAATCATGAACGCAGCACGCCAGAATGGGTCCATACCCGATGTGAGCATGTGGTGCCCCCAAACAATGAACCCGACAATACCGATTCCAGCCATGGCGAAGACCATCGACTTGTAGCCAAAGATGGATCGGCGAGCGCTTGTTGCAAGGACTTCAGAGACGATACCAAACGCTGGGATGATGACAACATAGACTTCAGGATGTCCAAAGAACCAGAACAGGTGCTGGAACAGCAACGGATCTCCTCCGCCCGTAAAGAATGTCGAACCTATCGTATGGTCAAACATCAGGAAGGCAACACCGATGATCAATGCCGGCAAGGACATGAACAGCATGAAGACGCTGACAAACGCCGACCAGGTGAAGAGTGGCATTTTCATCCACGTGATTCCCGGTGCACGCATGGTGAACACTGTGGTGATGAAGTTCACACCACCGAGCGTTGACGATGCACCGAGCATCAGCATTCCCGCAATGAACGAAGTCGTACCTGCGTTGGCACCGTAATCACCAGCGTTGTTCAAGGACGAATAAGGCGGATACATAACCCATGTAATGTCTGCACCTTCACCGGACCAAATGCCTCCAAAGATAAGCGGCGCCGAGAAGACGAGAAGCCAGAGACCCATTGCGTTGATTCGTGGGAAAGCCAAATCCTTCGCACCGATTTGCAGTGGCAGGACGTAATTGAGGAATCCAGCGATCATTGGCATCGCGCCAAGGAAAATCATTGTGGTTCCGTGCAACGTGAAGAACGAGTTGTATTCCTGTTGTGTGAGGAAGTCGTTTTCCGGTAGAGCAAGTTGGATACGGAACAAGAGAGCAAGTACTCCGCCGACGAGGAAGAAGAAGAATCCAAACAGGAAGTACAGGATTCCAACTTCCTTGTGGTCGGTCGTTGTCAGCCATGGCTTGAGGTAACTCCAGAAGCTTCCGATGGTGAAGGTATCAGGGCTTCGTCGGTAGAAGACCCACATGGTTCCGAGAAGAATAATGGAGATTGAAAGACCTATAGCGGTGAGAAGAATCACCAGTGGAGGTGCGCTCAGAGCTTGGGGATCCGCATTGAGGCCCGGAACAACGATGTTCTCAATGTTCCAGTAATCGTTGCCCGCACCATCAGGGCTGACGTCACCAAATGCTGTGGCGCCACCACTTGCTGCACCACCGCTTACGGCGTTTCCAATGATGGTCATTTCAACGGTTGCAGTATCGGTTGCAGGTGCTGTGAATTCGAAATCCCATGAACGGAACTTGTTTCCGTCCTCGGTATGGGTTAGGCCACCTTCAACGACTTGACTGTAGGACGGATCAATGGTGGTGACGCTTCCACCTCCTTCGACAAGAATGCGGAATCCACCTTGAACACCGCTCCATCCTTTCGCAGGGTCGCCGTCTCCATAGAGTGTCATCTCTTCATTGACGAGTGTGACTGTGAAAACGTAGGTTTCGCTTGCATTGAATGTCTCAGGGAGTCCTTCAACGAGAATGGTGGTGGAACCATCATCGCCGCCAACGTGGCAGGAACAACCAGCGTTGCCCGCACCGCCGATACCGCCAGGGAGTGCGCTGAATTGTGGAACGAGCATGAGGGCGACGAGAAGCAAACTAAGGACGCCTACGGCACGTCGTCGCATCACATTTCACCTCCGTCATCGTACGTGTTGGAGGAGCCGGAATCGCTCTTCTTGACGCCGCTGTCGAAATCACAAGTCATCCCTTCGCGTGCAACCACCATGACCTGACCGGTCATGATTGAGTGCTGCATGCCACAGTACTCTGCACAACGGATTGGGAAGGTACCCGAGTCGTCTGGCATGAAGTACAAGGTTGTGCCTGCTTCAAGCCCCGGAACGAAATCTTCCTTCATACCCCACTCAGGGACCCAGAAAGCGTGTTGGACGCCAACGTTCCGAGTATCTGTCGGGTCGACCGGCTTCGATTTCATGGTTGCATCAACCAATTCATCGCAAGGAACGATCATTGGTTCGGACGGTGTGATGAAGGTGTGGCCGCGTGGGATGTGTTCCCAAGTGTGAATGAGCGCGCCTTCAGCATCGAAAACCTTGACGTAGGTATGTCGTCCAAGGTCGTAAACAGCCGTAATCGCCATCATACTGGAGCCGTTGTTGATTTCGTAATCGGTTTTGACGTTGTCCAATTTGACTTCAATCGCTGCTGCATTGGCGTTACCGGAGGCATCGACTTGCATGACGCCTTGATCCCACTGAACATCAATTCCCGTGCCAGTGTCTTCCCACGTGAGCATTTCAGCGTATTCGAATTCGAAATACCACTGGTAGGCGTTGATGTTGATTTCGAAGGAATCTTCTGTGTCAGGGTTCCAAACAGCGGTGTTTGACCCCAGTGCGAGTACGGTCAACCAAACAACAAGAATGGTCGGCAGAATGTAGAACATCGCCTCCAACGCGGTATTGTGACGATCGACGGGAAACGCCCCGACTTCGATGTGATCAAGTTCGGTCGTATCAGGCTCGACACCATCACGATAACGCAAAATCGCCGTAAGCAACCAACCAAATGTGAAAATTGCGACGAGAATTGACCAGAACATGTATTTGTCATAGAGGACGTAGAAAACGGTATCTTCCGCTGGCATGGCTGCACCCTGTATTGAGGGGCGAACAGGCCCACTTTAAGCGTTGGCGTAAAGCAGGCACTAGATTGAAATTCTTACCTCCAGTTTTCTTACATATATATGTGTGTTCTTTGTCAATTTCACACATGTTCAAGAGGAATTGCACTCTTGGATGATTTAGGTGCAAAGATGGATCCGACCAACACCATCGAGCGGTTCGAAACCGCTGGAAAAGCCTTAGGTGAGGCGCGTCGGCGCAACCGAGAGGAAGAATTTGCCATCATCGTTGAAGGTCCAAGGGACAAAATCGCGCTTCACCGCCTCGGATTTGACGGACCGATTGAAGTCGTTAATCGCGGCTGGGGCATGGACAAATTGACGGCCTATCTCTACGAAACGTACGGAACGCGAACAGCCGACCGACGCTCAACAATGACCCTTCTCATGGACTGGGACCGTACGGGCGGGAAACTGCAGGCAAATCTTCGCCGCCGGCTTGAGTCGTTCGACGTCATGATCGACGAGGATTTGAGGAAGGTGTTGATGAAAACCCTGAAGCCAGAAACTCGAGTCGTCGAAAGTTTAGGTGGGCTTGCAGGAGCCTTGGTCCCGCACATGGACGTCGGTGCTCTGCTTCGCAACAACGATGCATGATTCGGGTGGAAGTTAAAATACCCTCCAACACAGTGCATACTCATGGGCATTCTACGCAACTACCGCTGGTTGAAAGCCCGTGATTTGAAATCCTATCCGAAACCAGATTTCGCAAAGAAGGCAGCAACAGAAGCGGAAATCGCCGTGTGCGAAGCATTGTGCCAAATCGAGGACGTCGTCGAAGTCTATCATTCAGCTCGAATCGATCAAATCATCAGCGGAAAGAGTCGTCGAGAAGCAGACATCATCGCATTGTTGCGCAATCGGATCGTCTTTATCGAAGTCAAGAACTACAAAGGCGAAGTCACGATGGTCGAGAATGTCCTTCATCAAAACGGCCAATCAAGAGGTTGGACGTTTGCAAAACTCGAGGAGGCAGTCGGCCGTTTTCACGAGATTAGTCGCCACGTTGGTATTGAAATCCAACGCGATACCATCGAAACCGTGCTTGCGTGTGTCGGCTATGCGAATGTGGACGAAAGAGTCCAACCACGAGCACTCACCGGCTCGCATGTTGCAGCATCGAGAGACGAACTGCTCTCACTTCTTTCAACATCGGAGGAGCATCATGAGGACTTTGATGAGGAGACGCTCAAAGCGTTGAAGAAACTCCTTTCGATGTTTGGAACGTGGGATGCGATTGAATTCCCAAATGAGGCTCGACATGAAGGCGATCTCATCCAACCACGCGATGAAGTACGCGAATGGAGAATTACTTATTCAGAACTTCAAATCCGTAATCAGCGAAGCTGGTGGAGCACATTTTTCCGAGGGCCAAAGTTTGTTGGAGATTTGATTCCACGTCTTGGAAACAATGTCAAAACGGTGGATATTGATCAACATCAACTTGCAGTGTTGCACAATCCTCACGAGCGAATCGATGAAGAGTATCCCTTTGAGGATGTAGCCGTCCTGACGTTCGGATACAAGGAAGTTCCAGATTGGAGCAAGGTTCAGTTGATGGAACCAACGAAGAAGACGAAAGAGAATCGAGAAACGGTTATCCCAACTCCACAAGAAGGCGATGTTTACCACCAAGCCCGAATTGTTCGCCACCTGACGCAGGGCGCACACCAAGGCATTGTGTTCCGTCTTGACGACAAGAACGAGGGTGTGCTGTGGCGAGACCAAATGTCCGTCATGGAATGGGACAACAAAGACGTTCTTTTGGCCGTCAATTCAGCTCACGATGTTGAAGTGACTTCTTCAACGTTCAACAAAGCAAAGAAACGATGGCGCATCAAAGTCAAGACGATTTGAATTCTTCCGCAGCTGGAACGACTCGACCGTCCTCTTTGACCGTGTTGAGAACGACTTGCGTAAACGAACGTTGTACGCCTTTCAACGTGAACACGGTCTTGGTTAAGTCGTCCAAGTCCTGACGCCCACGGACGCGAGCAAGCACCATTGAATCGTAATCTCCGGTCACATCGTAAACGGCAAAAACGCGAGGATCAGCGGCAATTTGTTGTTGAACATCGATCATCGAGCCTTTCTGAATTCTCAAACCAGTGATGACGGTCATGGTCCAACCAATACTTTCCGCATCCAAAAGCACGGTGTAGCCTTTGATGACGCCCATGTCTTCAAGTCGTCGAAGTCGATTGGTGATGGTCCCTTGGGCAACACCGACCCGTTTCGCAAGACCGCGTTGACTAATTCGCGCATCTTCAAGCAAGGCCGCGAGGAGGGAACGGTCGGTCGCATCAAGGTCCATGAATCAACGTCAGTCTTGCTCATCTTGAACGCTTCGTTCCGCTTTGTTGCGTTGAGGTAAGCGAATGTTCTGTGTCCATCCACCCAATGCATCAACATCCATTTTCAATTTGAGAACAAGAAGGTCGTCGTGCCATTTCTTGAATCGAACGTCGAAACTTAATCGCGAACCAGATTCAATCGTACTTCGTTTGACTCCACCACGCATCGACCAGGGCTCGTTTGCCTCACAACCCTGAATGGAGACATCCCGACGCTTGGCATCGATTTCGATGACCACTGCAGGGTCTTTGCCATTCTTCCATTGAGCTCGAACCTCCGGCAAACCATATTCTTGATTGAACGAACTGCGAACGACCGAGAAGACGATAACGAGCGCAACTGCGATGAAGACGAGTGGTGGTGCATAGTCGAGCAAGGCAAGATCTTCGCTGGATGTTGGAATCGAGGTTTCATACAGGGCGATCACGCCTGGTGGTTCGGTTGAGTTGGATGCAGCACCCATGACCACAATCAGAACCTTCCAGCCGTAACGTTCCTCAGAAAGGTCAACTCCGGCAGCGGAAAGATGCTCATAGGAGACAGTAACGTTGGTTGTTGATGTGTTTCCACTCAACCGATAAAATCCAACTTCAGAGGTGAGGTCCCGGACAAGATGCGTCAATTCCCGACCGTGGTTATCTTCGCTGTTCTCTTCAACGAACAGCAATTGCATGATAACATCGTTGCGAAGATCAACCAGCGGTGTGACGGTCAGATTACCGAAGAGGTAGTATTCCTCGTCAACATCGGAACGAATTGAAAATGTACCTTCCACATCGACAAGATGCTGTCTCTCTTCGGAGTTGTTCCCATTGGTGATCGAGCGACTTTCGTTCAATTCGACCCCCATGTTGCCTGCGCGAAGATTGGCATCATCATCGGGCCATGTCGAACCGGTTTGCTCACTGTACCGCCACCATTGGACGACGACATCATCGTCGCCTGGTTCAGCACAGCCAAGGCATTCCCCGGCGGAATTCGGGAAGTGCTCAATGTAGTTCTGTTCCACATCAACGGGATTCTCAACGTCCCATTCGATGTGAATACTGGTGGCTGCGGAAGCAAGTGGAACAAGCGCCAAGAGAAGGACGACAACGAATCGTTTCATTCCTCCTCCTCCAAACCTAAACGAATGGACAGAAGCCGTCGCTCGGCTTTGTCGAGCATAAGTGTGATGCGCGTACCGCACCACGCGTTGACGATCAGCGTGCCAGATTCATGTTCACATCGAAGCAAAAAAGCACCCTTCGGCGGTGCTTCCTTGCCAAAAATCACTTCAGGTTCCAAGGCTTCATTCCGAAGCAATCGTACCAACACTTCTGTTTCGAGAATTGGTAACTCATCGGATAAGTGTGGGTACAGAAGCGGAATCGATTCTTGACGCGCCCTCCAGTCCCCGTTTTTCGAAACAAAGGCGGGTAGGCCAACATGGAGAACTTGCAGTGGATGGAAGGTTCCACCGGGCCACCGATCCCCTCGTTTGTTGGGTGTTTCTTGGGCCCAAATTCGGTCATGAACAAGTTTTGGAGCGATTGCCATTCGTTTTCCACGCTTCCACCACGAATAATCGGTCTGTTGCAAATTGCATTGATGCATGACGATGGCAGCCTCTTCTTGGCTCGCTCCGTGAACGGTGTGACGATTCGGTTTTGGCGCCTCGATTGATCGTGATTCCCATCCTGATTCTTCACGCCGCTTCGCCAATTTATCGATAAAAGTCCTTGCAACACCTTCCGGCGTTGCCTCTTCACGATGCCGAAGCAGGGCAACATAGAATCCTCCAGTGTTGTTGTCGTGAGGATACAATCGACGAGTCTTGCTCAAGGCTTCCAACAGTTCTTGTTCTTCTGGAGGGAGGTAACGTTCATCAAAAAATGGAACATCTTGAGGCTGCTTCGATATCTTGCCTTCCTCATCGAGCGGTTGCCACGTCGTCATTCCGGACTGCCAGACCAAACCGTTGACCTTGGATTCATCGATTTCAACTACTTCCATCCAAGGGCATTTTCGAACCAACTCAGCGATGACGGCTTCGTTCTCGACGGGATCGATGGAACACGTCGAATAGACCATGGTTCCACCGGGACGAAGCAATTGTGCCCCTCTCGAAGCGATATCGACTTGCAATTGAAACATGGTTCGACCACCCTTAGGGGACCAACTCCACCAAACGTCCTTGTTTTTTCGAGATGTGGCGCTACCTGTACACGGAACATCGGCAACGATGGCATCAAATCCTGGTTTTGGAATGCGTCCAACGTGTCGACCATCGTGTTGCGTGATCAGAACGTTGTGAAGAGAAAGCCTTCCGCGATTGCTTGCAAGCATGTTGACGCGTCCTGAGATCGGTTCGTTCGCAACAACAACTCCCGAGGGAGCCATACGTTCAGCAGCATGGGTGGCTTTCGATCCAGGAGCTGCACAGAGGTCGAGCAACAACTCGTTCGGTTGAGGGTCGAGAACCAGAATGGGAAGCATACTTGCAGCTTCCTGTCGAGTGACTCGCCCCGTGTCATGAAGCAGGGCGAGCAATTCTCGCGTACCGTCGCGAGGTGCTTGTCCACGCGCAAATGGAAGTTGGTAGGCTTCGTTCCCAATCGACCACGGCAAAGGTTTTGCACCCATCATCAAGAGTTGTTGTCGTGTCCAATCCATATCGTAATGATTCATGGTAAGCCGCAAGGTCTCAGGAAGCGGTTCAGTGGCGATCTGAAGCCATCTCTTTTGGTCGATTCCTAGCGATTCTGCAAGACCGGTGAGCGGTGCGATTTTGGCTTGAGCAAGGAGACGCTCCTCATTGCTTCGCTCGCCCATGGCTGCGCCTAAGGACGCGCCCCTTTGTGTCTTACGAAGCCGTTAGCATCATAGCGCGAGAATGTGTGGTCGTGTCATGCTGGGCGATGACATGCCTTGGTTGGTCCCGCTTTTCTTCGGTTCCATTGCCATCTGGATGTTTCCCAAATCGGTGGAAACCTTTGCTCGCAACAAGAGCGAATCGTTGCTTCGAGCAGTTCGATGGCTTCCTTTCGCACTTCTCGCTGTTATCATCTCATTGCGCGTATCTGCAATCTTTTCGCACGATACGACACACATCGAAGTTGCAGCGTATTTGCAATCGGATTCATCCATGATTGAACGCTTGCATGTTTTGTTTGCAGGAGACGGTTTGGTCGAATGGATGGTTCTTCCACTGGTCTACCTCTTTGCTTGGACTGGACAAGGAGCACGTGGTAGTTGGACCGAGGAAGGTTTGCAGAAATTGAAACGAACGTTGGCGTTGATGTTGCTCATTTCTGCAACATTGGTGTTCGATGATTCTGCGTACATCGCCCCAGAAACCATGCCGTTGCTTCCGCTTACAGCTCCAAGCGTTGATGCATGGACCGTTGTGTTTGTCCTCGTCGCTCTTTCATGCGTCCTTTCTGGATTGCTCACAGCCTATGGTCCTCGAAAAGGATTGATGCATTACCGAAAACGGTCCTTCATTCCAGCTTCACCGATTGTTGTTACTGCCTTTGCTTATCTGTTCATGGCGTTCACTGCATCGGGAGTTTTCGATGCGTCATGGTGGAGTGATCCTCGCCAGGACGATGGATATGCAACGCTTTGGTTGTGGATTTTTGTTGCCTTCCATCTCCACATCTTTGTTGCACCTCATCGTGAAATCGATGTGCATCTTGGAGCAGGAAACGGTCGCAGCAAAGCACTGGCATGGAGCATTGGTGTTGCGATTGGTTTACTGATGTTGACGACTGCATTGCTGATGTACGACCAGCAAACACCCGATGTAACATCCGTCCAATCGTCGTTCTGGTTGGTTGGCTGGATGGCGGCGTTGATGGCCGTCGTCTTGTTGTTGCCAATGTTTGGTTTCGACGATGGCTCTCGACCAGAATTGAATTGGGTCCGCTGGAGCTTGATGTTTGGACCGATGATGCTGTTTCTGTTCTTTGAACATGCTCCGTTCCTCCTGCTTGGTGCATGGTTTGCAATCATGGCGACGACGCCACTGTCGTGGCTGTTTGAAGAAACAGCCTCCTCGCCTTCGTTACCGCATCGAATTGCTCTTGTCATCCTCGGCTTGGCAACGTTGGTGCTCGTCCTGACGAGCGGTGAAGGGTTGCGCTATGCGATTCCTCTTGGTGCAATGCTTTGTCTTGTTTCGTCCACGCTTGATGTTCGTCATGCATCACTGCATCGTCAATGATGTTGAAACATGAGCAGGATGTCGCAAGGATATGGGCGCCACCGATGCGAACGGTCATCTTCCGTTTCCTCTACCCAATCGTCCGTTTGCAATTTCTCAGGAATGGCGCGATTTGACTTTCATGCATTGGAAGGTGGATGCCAGTCGGCTCAAATCCCACCTTCCGAATGGGTTGGAGGTTGATACGTTTCAAGGAGAGGCATACGTCGGTGTCATCCCGTTTGTCATGAAAAACGTTCATCCAAGGGGTCTTCCAACCATTCCCGGAATCTCAACCTTCGCTGAATTCAATGTTCGAACGTATGTCATCAAAGATGGCCAGCCGGGTGTGTTTTTCCTGACACTGGATGCAAAGAGCCTCTTGACGTGTTCCTACGCTCCGCGTGCCTACGGTCTTGCATATCGATACGCAAAAGCCAAGGTGAAGCGAGTTGATGAAACGCTGCATTGGCAGTCCTGCCGCTCGAGCGATGGTTCAGAATTGCGTGGTACATCGGTTGCAGAAGGTTCGGTACGTACTGCAGAAAAGGAATCGCTTGAGAACTTCCTGTTCGAACGGTACTGTCTCTATACGGAACACAAAGGCTGTCTTCGACGCGCCTATGTTCAGCATCAACCGTGGTCTTTCCAAGACGGAGAAGTCAATCTTGAGACAAATACATTGCTTGAATCGTACAATTTGGAACTGGATGTTCTTGCGCCTGATTTGGTTCATGTCTCCAAAGGGCTACCGGTCAAGACCTGGTCGATTGAGGTCGCTGAACGAATTGATATCAACGATCAGCGCGACTTTTTGTTTTTGGATGGGGACTGCGGTCTTTGTCACCGTCTGGCGACCTTTCTCGACAAGCGATTGGCCAAAGGAAAGCAACTTGGTTATCGCCCGATTCTTCATGAGGATGCACAACGTGTTCTCCAATCGCTTCCAGCCAAACTTCGCGATGCTGATTCGGTCTATCTCATTCGGAATGGAAAACCATACATTCGCTCTGCAGCGGGGATTCGATGTGTCTTGTACATGCGTTGGTATTACAAGATGTGGTTCCCGTTCCTATGGTTGATACCATTACCACTTCGCAACATTGGCTATCGTCTAATCGCCAAATACCGTCACAAGTTCTTCAAACGACCATCAGAATGTTTGTTTCGTGTGGATTGATGCAAAAGTCGTTCGAAATTGACCGTATTGTGGACAATTGTGTCGCGCTTGTTATATGCGAGAAGGCGATGCAACAACTAGAAATCTTCGGATTTCTGGATGGGATGGGAATGAGCAGAGCATTTCGCGCAGGCGTTGACAAAAACCGTAGAATCAAAGCACCAACACGACAACGTCGATGGCAACCACTCCGAGATCTTGCAGGCTTAGAAGCACGCAGCAAGTCCGTCGAACAAAGCATGGGTCCACTGGTTGATGTTCCAGCATTGGTTCGAATTGAAGATGAAAAGTGGGTCTTTGAGCGCATCGACGAGAACGTCTTGCATCAATTGACACATCGATTGGTTCTCCACGAAGAGGAAGGGGCACGAACAATCGGTGCAACCATCAATCTCGCATCGGCCATGCATGTTGCAAAATGCATGGCTGAACAGGAACAAAAAATCGTACTGATTCGTCCGATGTAAAGGACTCAGAACAAATCGATGATGGCTTGGACAACACCCTCGTTGACGAGGTAGAAGAAGCCACCAATGACGAAACAAGCAAAGTAGACTTGGAACGGTGAAATCTTCATCGATTCTTCCGACTCTTCGTCGAAGTATCGAATCAATCCTGCTGCTTGCTGGATTCCGCTTCCTTCCGACTTCTTTGCCATGTGGACCAATCACTCCGAGTTGCCTTCCCTTTATCAACGCAACGCGCGGTCACTCGGAGGCATCATCGCTCAAATCAATCAAAGGAATGTCGTCCTCAATGGTCAGGATTGAACCGTGAACGTCCTCTTCATCCTCTTCAATAGGAACCAACAAGACCGCTTCTCCACGGGACAGTGCTCGCTCTACTGCAGGGGTGTTGTCCTCTGCGAGGGCTTGTTGTGCGAGATCAATTTCAAGTCGAGCAAGTTCGATCATGCTGCTCTCAACCTCTCCTTTCGTTTCCATTCGATCGATGTGATGATTTAACGATGCGATCGCTTCTGTCAGAAGACTGCGAGCCCGAGTCCGATGCGAGCGCCAATTGTCTTCGTTTGATTTCAGTGAACTGCTGACGGATTGGAGCGCCTTCTTGGCAGAACCACGATGGGCGAACTCCCACGGATTGTGCTGCAAGGCTGCGACCCAATCGTGAACCAACCGTGCGCGTTCTTCAACGGGCCCTCGTATCACCACTTCGTTCCGATAGCCAGAGGTCAACAAGCCAAAGCCCCAGTAAGGCATGGACTGAATTTTGATGTGGAGTGCACCAGCTCTGTATTCCATAATCCATCGTTGTTCATCAAAACCAGGGAGTTGCGAAAACGTTGGAGTCTCCGCACCAACCGAACATCGAAGCAGCGTCTCGGCAACATCGCCAAGATAGACCTTCGAAGAGGGGCCTTTGAACGTAGAAGGGCGCAGATATCGCCCACCATCATCGATGCGATGGCTTGCTTTCGCCCTTCGAACTTGTGCGTGAAGAATTGAGCGTTCGGGATTCAAGTCCACTCCCATGCCTTCCTGATAGCATTCAACCACATGAATGTCACCGAAGGAGTGAACAAGTCTTCATAGTAGGGTGGTGTTACATTATGAATATGCAGCCGAGCCAGAGCAAGAGCATCATCAACCAAATTGGATACTGTCATCGTTGTGGTCGAACCGATAAAATCGGTACGATGAACGTCGAGAAGTGTGTCGATTGTATCGCCATGGGTTTCAGAATTGATTAGATATCAAGACAGTGGAATAGTTCAAGAATGCTCGATGGTATGCCATACCAAGTGAGACCATGGCGAAGAAGGCAGTATCCAAAGGCGAAGTTTTGACTGAACTACCAGGTGTAGGTGCAGCGACGGCAAAGAAACTCCAAGCGGCTGGATTGAATACAGTAGCAAAGATTGCGAAGGCTGGAAAGGCTGGACTTGAGAAGGCTGGACTGAGCAAATCAAGTGCTGCGAAGTTAGCCCTTGCTGTTGCCAAGAAGAGTGCGAAAACCACTGCAAAGAAGACGGCAACAAAAGCCAAGTCGGCCGCAAAGAAGGCCACCTCAAAGGCGAAGGAGACGGCCAAGAAAGCTGCATCATCCACCAAAAAGGCAGCATCCAAAGCAACTGCTGCTGGTAAGAAGGTCGCAGAAAAGACCGTTGAGAAAGCCAAGGGCAATCAGAAAGTCAAGTCTGTGAAATCCGATGATGGACGTAAGGGCAAGACCTTGAAGGTGCCACGAAGTGTGACCGATATGCCTTGGTTCCGCAAGAACTGATTCGATTCGAGCGTTACATTGTAAAACCGTCTCGATTGATGGTTGAGTATGCCAAGGAGGAAGTACGGTCGTCTACGCAAGACCGTTGAACTTCCTCCAAAAGAAAACTGTTCACGTTGCCGTTCAGGCAAGCATTGTCCCATTCCTGGGCATTCTGGTAAGGATGTGACGCCACATCGAGAATGGGCAGGGCCTGAATCCATCGAGAAGCGAAAGCGATCACGTTCGTGAGATGTCAATACCGAACGTTTCGGTTCCACCTTCTTGTTCGACCAACTTCTCATCGCGTTGTGCTTGTTCCTCATCCATCGTTTGGCGCATCGATTGTGCACGATGGTAGACCTCTCGCAAGGTTTGGTCGGAAATATCGAGATAAACACGGGTCGTTGCAATGCTGGTGTGACCGAGTAATCGCTGAATGGTAACAAGATCAGCACCACGTTCAAGCAATCCTGTCGCGAAGTTGTGACGAAGAACGTGCGGTGTCAACTTCCCTTTCGGAAGTCCTGCTTCGATAGCAAGTTGATCCATCAAGCGTTGGACACCACGCGGTTGCAAACGTCGTCCTGCTTGATTGAGAAGGAATGGAAAATCGTCATCACGAATGCGAGAATTTCGAATCGGGAGATAGGCATCGATGCAGTTCTTGGTACGTTGTGTAAACAGGACGATGCGGTCCTTGTCACCTTTTCCACCAAGGACTTTGGCATGCAAACCTTCGAGTTCCAAATCGGATAAATTGAGATTGCACAATTCTGAAACGCGCATACCTGTATCCAAGAGAACGGTGACAACGACCGAAGCAATCGCATTTTCGGAGGTGTTGGCGGCTTCAATGACTGAAGTCAACTCGCGACGGGTTAACGTTCGTGGCAGTTTTCGTCCCGTACGAGCGCGTACCAAATGGTCTGGCCATCGATGACCGAGCCACTTGATCATGTGGCGAGCAGCAGCAAGGCGTGCATTGTAGGTGGACGGACTCAACTCACTCATGGAATGTGTCCAGCGATCGATGCGGCCATTAAGCGGTTCAAGGCGATTGGCTAGCGTTACCACATTCATCGATTCAAGGTCGTGCTCGGAGAGAACGTTTTCGCCCGGCAACGTTGTTTCAACAAGCGCCCGCAGGCCGTTAAGGTAGGTTTTGCGCGTGTTCTCAGATTTGTTTTCTGTACGCAATTGTTGGTCGTAACAATCCAACCAAGGGAGGTTCTGGATGTGAACGAGACGTGGAGGAAGCTGAACGTCTTCATCGGTAAGACGACGCTGGCTCGGTCGTTGAGCCTTCGGCTGTGTGTATTTTCTCTCCATATGGCATCATCGCCTGTGTTTTCCGCCGAGGCGGAAGTGCATCCCGTGTCCTTGCGGACGGATTGCAGTTCGCACTCATCCATATGAATATGTTGAATGAAATCCCAGTCGAGAATCAAGCGTTGGTCTCTTCGCTTGAAAGCGAATCACGACCGATTGGTGGTGACATCAACACCGCCTTTCGTAGCGTTGCTCGCAACGATTCCAACTCACCATAACAAATCAACACGTCATCGTAGCGAAGTTGGACACTCGGTTCCGGATTCCACATCATCTGGTCACCACGACTGAGCGCATAGACGAGAGGTTGCTCACTGTTGGCAAAGATTTCGCCAATGGAGCGACCGATGAGATTCGGATGATGCAACAACTGAATCGATAACACGCCTTCACCGGGAACGGTTCGCAGCAATTTGTCCAATTCGACTTCGGTAAACACAGCATCGTTGATGACAAAATCGATGATCTCGCCAGCAACGTTCACGCCACTGGCCTTCTCAATTCCTTCCAATCCTGGACTCGAATTGACTTCGAGAACAAGTGGCCCGTGTATGGATTCGAGCAAATCAACCCCAGCGACACGAAGACCGAGAACGCGTGCTGCTCGGCATGCAACTTCCTCAAAAGTAGGATCGAGGTCAACAGGTTCAACTGTTCCATTGAGGTGGAAGTTGCTTCGGAATTCACGCCCACGTGCACGTCGTCGCATGCAAGCAACGACGCGATCACCAACGACAAGGGCGCGAATATCCGTGCCGTGTGATTCAGCAATGTATTCTTGAATCAGGATGGCTTTCTTGGTGTGCAACAATCCTTGGACGAGGTTTCGGGTCTCGTGATGAGTGTGGCGTAAGAAGACGCCTTGACCTTGCGTTCCTTCGGTCACTTTGACGACGACAGGAAGGCCACCGACCGCTTCAATGGCGTGTTCGATATCGGCCGTATCTCGGACGTAGACTGTACGAGGAACGGGTATCTTGTTGCGAGCGAGCAGTTGTGAAGCGTGCAATTTGTCTCGACTTTGAAGAATACCTTGGCCGGTATTGGCTGTCCAAATCCCCATTTGCTCGAGGTGGCGTAGAACTGCGACACCATGCCGCGTAATGGAATGGCCGATACGTGGAATGACTGCGTCAAAGGCTGCTGGTCGCCCTTCATGCATGACGTCAATGCCGTCGTCATCAACGAACAATGAGAAGCTGATCGGATCAAGGACATTGACATCAAGCCCACGTTTTCGCGCTTCTTCAACCAGCCGTCGTGTCGAATACAATCGAGCGCCGCGAGAAAGGACGGCTAGACGCAGCCCACCCTCTTCTCGCAACTCGGTCATGGTCAAAAGAAAACCTGAGGGGATTTCAAATGCTCGGCCGTTTTGGGTCTAACCCATGTCCGATGAGGAGCAACATGCCGAGCCGGAGCCAGAAGCGACGGAATCTGTCCCTCCGCTCGATGACCATCATGAGGAAGTGATGAAGGAAATGACGCTTGAAGAGCGTCAAGAAGCACTCAAGCGTTCACGATGGAATGTCTTCCTGTACCTCGGATTGGCAGCATTGATGTTCGGATTCGCGCTGTTCCCGTTCCCATTCTCTGCTGCTCCTATTGGTGACACCTACGAGCAGGACCTCGGATTTGTTTGGGGCGCTCCATTGGATGGTGAAGACTTCACCGACGTGCCGATTAAAGTCGAGGTAACGGCAACAAATCCTCCTGCAAACCCGGACACTCGAATCGCAGTCTATCTCTTGAATTCAGACGATTGTGCTTCCAGTGAAATCCTTGAATTGAAGAGAGAGAGCCGTAATGAACCGACCCATGATTCTCAATATCAAATCAGCGACAAGGCTCCTATTGTCGACGAAGTGGTCGTCTTCGAATTCCGCGTCGATGGTGGCGGACAATGCATGTTTGCTGAATACGTCGATAAGGACAATCCAGGAACTCCACTCTCTGGATCGATGGAAATTGACGGGAGCATGTGGCCAAACCAAGTATGGGCTGGCATCATGGCGCTTCTCTTCCTCGGCCTTTCTGGATTTGCATTTATCGGAGCACAACGCCACGGTAAGGGGGTTAAGGCACTCACCGAACCGGGCCAAAAGACAACTGAGGACGAGGTCTTAGAGACCGCGCCCGGACCAACTGGACCACCTCCAAAGGCGCCGGGTCCGAGCGGTCCACCGCCTGCAGCAGCAGGCCCCAGCGGACCTCCACCGGCAGCTCAGCCGACAACTCCTGAACCGGTTGCCTCAGCAGAGCCAACCTTTGAGGACGCTGGAAATGGATACTTCTTCCGAAGGATGCCGGATGGAAGTTACGACCAAACCGTCTACGTTCGAGCTGAAGATGGCTCCTACACTCCGTACCAGCAATAGTCGAGTGAAAATTGGTCCATGATGACACATTGACCACCATCCTTGATAGGGGATGAGCCATCGAATCAATCGAGGTGAATGGATGGCGGATGAAACTTCATCGCTCACAGTGGCCAAACTCAAGGCCCTTTGTGTCATCAACGATCTTCCAACTTCGGGGAGAAAAGCCGAGTTGGTCGAACGTCTTCTCGAAGCTGGACTGACGCGTACTGAAGTCGGTCTGTCCGATGAAAAAGTCAAGGAGAGCGTCGAAGAAGCAGAGGAAGAAGTCGTCTTATCGCTTGAGGATGAGGCGACCATCTCCGTTGAAGATGACGAGCCAGAATCTGTCAAAGCGCAAAAAGAAGTCGTCATTGAAGACGATGAAGACGACGTCCTTGAGGCAGTTCTTGTTGCTGACGTCGTCGAAGAAGAACCCAAACACGTCGCTACGCCTGCTGCAACAAAGCGACAGGACGTTGCAACCCTTGCGGACATGGTCAAGAATCCGAAGGTGATTGCCGTCCTCATCGTATCGCTCTTCCTCGGAGCTGGTGGATGGTGGTACATCAATTCCTCATTGGAACCGTTTACTGCTGAACCACTTCGCTATGGTGATACGATGGAATACAGCATTTCGGGTGGCATTGGCGACCGGCCTGCAGTCATGGCCAGTGAAGGCTTCCTTGACCTAGTGTTCAATTTCCTTGAACCGGAGGATGATTATTGCCGCATTTTCATGGATTATGAAGGAAGAGGAACGCTTGGGGTTACGAAAGGAACCAATCAGATTCCACCGGTTCCCGGCAATCTCGATGGGGCAGTTCGCTCGCAAGGACCGTACGGTAGCAATGACTGGCTTGCTGTTGAGATCACCAACACCTATGAGTTGGATGATTTTGATCTTGGACGCAACACCTATTCCATCATCAATCAGGGTAGTTGTCCTGCTGCAGAAGATGGTGCTTATGTTCCCGGTGAAGCGGTTTTAACAACGTCGCGTCACATCGAATTGAAGGAGCAAGCCACACTCTCAACAGCGTTCGAGTTTTCGGCAACAATCGACAACAAACCGTACGAAGGTTCGGCCAAAACCTTCGATGTAGGCGGGTTGCTCGGAACCCTTGACGTCGTTCTTCCTGGTGTTTCCTTGATGCTTCAACCCATTGAATTGCAGGACTTGTTTGCAACCGACGTTATCGAAGAAGGGGCTTCCGGTGAACGCCTCGGATGGCGCTGGCGCGTCGTCGGTCAAGACACGCTCGGCGATGATAAGACGTGGAAGATTGCTGCAACGCACGTCGATGTTGAGCGCCTTTGTCTTGGTTCAGCAACGATGGAAATATGGGCGGAAGAGAACAATCCTTGGGCGACCCAACAAACGGTTGATGTCATCATTTCCAACGATGGTTCACTGCAAACAGAATGCTCTCCGTTCTCGGAAGCGTTCGGCGATTACGTTCTCCCGGAAGGCGAATTGGAATTGCATCATACGTTCAAAGCAACCAAACTTACCCGAGGGACCAAGGTGCTTGACCTCGGCAAGGATTACGACCTTCGCCCACGTTCCAACATCCTCGCTTTGGATGACGACCTTCAGGAGGACTGGGGCGGTCAAGACAAACTGCACCCGCCCGATGCTTCCAGCATGCGGCAGCATACCCTCGAAGAAGCCATGCAATGCTTCGATTACATCGGTGGTTCTGCTAGCGGAGCCAGAGCAGCGCTCGATGCGGGTGGCTACATCTGGAGAGGGCTCGATCAACGAAGTGGTATAGTTACGACATGGAACGTGTCGTGGGTTCACCCAGACGATACATCAGGATGGGTCTTGTTCGAACTAACCGGAGAAGCAACCGATGAGAATTGTACGTTTATTGACAAGGGCTCCTTTGAGGAATTGGCTTCCTACAATCGAGAGTCGTTACCGCCTGTGGTTAACATGTCGACGCTTGAAGCTCGTTTCTCCGATACGTCCAGATATCCACAATTGACCGGTGGAGACGGTGTCTTTGATTCGAACGGGGCGTACTACGAAAGCACGCGCATCGGCTTCCTGGTCGCCGTTCCTGGTGATGGGGCTAACGATCTTCTCGGTCAATTGACCAGCACTTCGGTCGGTGCGACCACGCTTGATTTGTCACGAACGTGGGAAGAAGGCATCTGGGAGCATACCTTTGCCGTGGCCATGGATGCTACAGACGGTCGCGTGGTCGGATGGACCAAACTCTCTCAGGTTGCGTGATTGTATGGATGAAGAGGAGACGGCTCGCGGGCTTGACCATCTCATGGAACAGAACGAGACCGAACTTCCGTTCCTTGCGTCGTACGGTGCTGATATGGACGGAATGGGGATCGATGTGGATGCATTGTTTTCCGGTGTTGAAGCTTTTCTGTCTTCACGCCGGGTCAAATTCGAGATGAATGAAGAATGCATAAAATATAATTCTACTTACATAACCAAACACGAAGACGGTTTGCTCATCGAAATCGAACACGAACATTTACCGCTCGTAAACAGTGATTTGGATCGTGTTGGTTTCGTCCAAGGAAGACTTCATGCGGACAAATCCAAACTGTCCGTCATCCTTCAGATGTGGGGTGGTGAACATCGCCGTTTCCTTGAACGGCTTGTCGAACACTGTGGTTAATCCCGACGTGCGATGGCAATGGCCAATCCAATGGCTGCTAACGCTGGAATCAGCGTGAATCCGGGTGTATCTTCTTCGTCCTGTCCACATCCATCCCCGTCAACATCTGGACCGTAATAGCTTCCATCATCGTAGTAACAACTTGACCAGATGGTGTACCACGAGCCGTACGGGAAGTAATCGTTCGTGTCGTCTTCGTACATGGCCTTCACACGCCAGTTGACGTAGGAATGATCGTTTGGAGGTACAAGCGAAGTGGTGTGCGTTGCACCATCAACGGCCACTTCTTGAACCACTGGAGGGTCACAAACACCATCATTGAGACAAATTTGCGATGTTATCTCGAACGTCGTATTGTTGCTCATGTGTTCTTCATCCATGACGACAACGAGCGTCCAGGTTTCACCAGAAACCGAAGGTGATGTCACAGTATAGGATTCAAACGGCGTTTCCTCAACATCCGGGCCATTGTCTTGTCCAGCATTCTTTGCTGCGAGTGATGTTGTTGAAAGCGCAAGAAGAGCGACGAGTGTGAATGCAACAACGGTTCGCATGGTTGAAACTAGGTTCGGTTCATCTATTTGACTTATGCTTCCATGTCCCATAATTCATCACCAACCCAGTGGATGGTTTTGATGCCTTTGCCTTTGCTTGCATCAACCATTTCGCTTCCTGGCATGGTTGCCCAGCCAATCGCTAACGGTCGTCCGTGTTCTTTGTCACGAATCCATACAAGATCGCCGACTTCGATGTCCTCGTCCGCACCGTGAACACCAGCAACCATACAGTCAGCACCGTTCATCAGGAATGGAATGGCTCCATGATCTACAGCAACCCAGCGCTTTGAATCAGGATGCTCCAAGAAGCCACGCAGCGTCAAAAACACCCACCGGCGACCGTCATCATCGTTGATTTCAATCGTCTTGGCAACTTTGTCAACGAAGACAAGTTGCCACGGTCCATAATTGGCCATTTCCAAAAAGGCACCATCGACGGCCAAGTCGATATCGAGACCTTCCTCAAGTTCCTTGAGCAACGGAGTGATGTGCTTTCGACGTACAGGTCGCCGTTTCTTGACGTGGAATTCTTTCGCCATAGCCCGTCCAAACGTCGACCATGTTTCACCCTTCGGTTCAAGAACTGGCATCCGATGGGCAATTCATGGCCGTATGGTGCACGATTCGAACCTTTGCAGCCCATGCCAAAGAACTTGGAAACAAGCAACCGGTCGAACCCATTTTCTTTGTCAAACCGGATGGCTGCAAGACCGAATCGGACGTGCTTCACATCTCCAAACATCCAGGCGAAGTTCACCTCGAAACCGAATGCGTCGTTCGATTGACGCAACACGGTGACATCGATGCGGTCGCCATTGGACTCGATCTGACCGACCGAGCAGCACAATCCGTTCTTCGAGCAGATGGCTTACCATGGGCTAAAGGCAAGACGTTTCGCCAAGCAGCCGTTCTCGGCACCTTTTATCCATGGCGGCATGGGCTTGAAGCGCTGACCAACGAAGCCACCGCACTGCGCCTCGAATGCGATGTCAACGGTGAGCGTTGGCAAGAAGCATCCCTTTCAGAAATGAGCATCACACCGGCGAGTCAAGTCACATCCCTGATGGCGTGGGCGCCCGTTTCAAACGGCGATTTACTGTATACTGGAACGCCTCAAGGTGTTGCTCAATTGAAGCCCGGTGATGTGATTGAAGCACGCCTTATTGCCCATGATGGTGAACTTCTTTCCACCTATTCGGGTCGTTGCTCCTAAGGGTTGCCTTGATATACGCCCTGCAAGTCGGTGGCGATGCAAGGAGAGAGAGACATGGCACAATGGCATGGAATTTCCAAGAGAAAACCGAGCGGTGGACGACGCGTACAAGCACGCAGTAAGCGTTCTACTGAAATCTCAACCGAGAAGCAATTCGCGCTCGTTGGCGAACCTCGACGCAAGGTCTACCGTAAAGCCGGTGGCAACTCCATGGTTCGTGTCATGGCTGCGAACAAGGTCTCGGTCAACAATCCAAAGACCGGTAAGACGGTCAACGCTGACATCGTCAACGTCATCGAGAACGAATCCGATCCAAACTACGTTCGACGAAACATCCTCGTCAAGGGTGCAATTATCGAAACCAGTGAAGGCAACGTCAAGATCACGTCCCGACCTGGTAAGGACGGCGTCATCAACGGCGTTCTGCTCGAGTGAACATCCCTTCGTTGGCTTGATACCTCTCGACCTTGAGAACACGCTGAGGCGAGACGATGGAACACAATCCAGACCGTATCTGTGTATGGCCTGGTTACTTCGATGCAAAGGCGTCTCGGCGCGGAGGACGTCGTGTTCCTCGCGATTCATCGGTTCTCAAGCCAGACCTCGAAGGACTTTATCTCGCAGCCCGTAAGGTTGGTCTCAAGAAAATCAAGCGTGAGGAAGGAACCTCACATCCACAACGACCCTACGGACGAGAAGGACGGCTATGGGTCAGCAGTTCTGG
>CBFIJH010000021.1:0-11783 GCA_965662895.1 Candidatus Poseidoniaceae archaeon
CAGGCATTTGCTGCATAGGCATCTGTCCTGCCATCATTTGACCACCCATCATTTGTCCCTGTTGCATCATAACAGGATCTTGGGTCTTGAGGGTCAAAGCGAGAATGAGTCCAATAAGGAGGATAACACCACCACAGATGGCAACCAAAATGCCACCTGCTGCTGCAAAGAATCCACCAACTGCCTCTCCAAGTTCCTCACCTGAGTCAGTGATGTAGATGGTATGGCTAGAGGTAAATGTGTACGTTCCGCCGTCATTGTTGAACCATCCCACGCTTCCAATGCTGTAGTAGCCTTCAACGCTATCATCTTCGTTAGGTTCGCTCCAGCTACAATCGTTGTAATATTTCTCTTCCCCATCGTACATAACGGAAACAGTAACATCTTCACATGCAACTGATTCGCTAACCCAGACCGAGAAACCCAGGCCAGAGTCAGCTGCACTAAATGAACCGCTCGTTCCAGAAGCAACATTTTCTTCTGTAGGGTCAAATGAGGCAGCTGCTGCTCCTCCGACAATCATTACAATTCCTATGGCGGTTATTACTCCTCCAATGATTAACAATACTTTACCTGCTGTATGCATGGTTGTACAATAATTGACCCAATCTATAACCATGCCTCTATAGTTTGGGCCATTTTTTGACTCAATCGATCTTTTCCTCGGTCTCCGGAGACAAATTCGTGGAGGGGAATTGATAGGGTTCTGCTTTCGTCATTTCTTCTGTGACAACGCTTGATGTTGTGACTTGTGCTATGGTTTGGTTGACACCGACACCTACCGCATTCGGAGGTGTTGATGCCATGGAGTACGAGCCATCAGGACCAACCATCATCGCAACTGGAGCATCATCTTTCAAGGTGAAGATGAGAATCACACCAACCAACATTACGATGATGCCACAGCAAAGGGCTCCAGATCCACCAAGGAAGCCAATTGCAATCAGTCCAATATCTTCACCAATCTCTTCAATCAACACGTCATCGTACGTTACAGAGACATTCTCATTGGATTCAAATGAGAAATCTCCTGCCATACAGCCAAAACATGCTCGACCAATCTTCACATATCCTTGATCTACACGGTCAAGATTTTTGTTGGGTTCATCTGCCTCGCAATTGTTGTAGACAACTTCAGTGTAAAACCCTCCAGCATGTTCATCGTCCCAATCCGCAACTTCTGGAATCTCAGTTACAGTGACATTCGTAGTTTCACAAACATCCCAGATGCCATTCCTATCTTCGTCAAGGTATTTTCCTTTCACCCAGAAGGTGACGCCTAGGTCACCCAAACCATCACTATCTTTGATGTAGATCGTCCCGTTATCGACGTCCTCAAGTGTAAATTCGACTGACTCCTCAATCCCAGCAACACCAAATCCGCCGATGACGAATCCAACGATACCGACGATGAAGATACCAAGACCGACTAAGATTGTGACGAGAGCACGCTTGTCCATGCCCTTGTCACAACTCAGTTGTGTTTAAGCCTATGGAACTTGATTCACTCGAACGCTTCGTCTTCCTTCTGGCCAGGCATTGCGAACTGCATGATGACGAGCGCAACGCCGCCAACGTACAGCAACAAGGCAACGAAGTCAAAGGCATTATCGAAGTTCAACCACCAGCCCACAAAGTCTTGATTCTGGACAATCGCACTTTCCATGTCTTCAGCGTCATCGTCTTCAATCTCAGACCCTTGGACAATCTGGAAGACTGGCTGGAGGTCTGTCGTTGCAGGAGTTGATGCGAGATCAAGTCCTGTGCGAGTATCGAGGTAGAAGGTTGACGTTGAGTCACCAGCGATAATGAGTCCTGAAAGTTCCTCAGACTTCATGTTAATCTCGCTTCCAAAGTAGACAGGGAGTGCAGGCGTCATAGCGTCAAGCAGCGAATAACTCTTGACGAGTTTCGCAGTGATTGGACGGGTGGTTGGGTCAACAGAAGCTGAGCACTCATCGACAGGAATTCCCTTGACTTCACCTTCACCAGTGCATGTCACGTCAGCGATGGCATAGCCGCCTGCGTTGACCTTGTCTCCATCTCCAGTGAGGAATCCTCCAGTTGTACCATCGAGTGTTTCGACAGTGATGAGACCGTAGGTTTCCATCATCATCTCAGTGTTGCGCCACGAGAGTTCGTTGGAACCGTCTTCAGTTACTGATTCTCCCTTCTCACAATCTGAGTTGTGACCGGTGCATATGACGTAAACAGAGGCATTTCCTGTGGAGACACCATTGGATCCGTAGTAGGTTTCGTTGGTCTCCAACTTGGCCCATCCTGCGGATGGAGCGGTTGGGTCGTCTGCGACCATCATACTGACTGGGTCAAACCATCCGTACAACCAACTGTTGAGTGGCATGGTCATGTATGGCCCACTGCTACCGAAACTGTCAACGAGGAGTCCTGGAACGAAGTCATCATAGATGACGCTCATCATAAGTGTGCGCATTGCATTCGCTGCGTTTGCATCAACACCATAGAGAGCAGAAACAGTTGTTGCGTTCCATTCCATTGGAGTACCAGGTTGCATGGTTGCAATGTCGATCGGTGGCGTCATGCCGGTAAGTTCTCCATAAAGGAAGAGCGTTGCACCTGTTGCTGTTGTGAGCCCTAGGTCGCCATAGAGGATGTTTCCTGAGATTGCTGCATCAAGAGCAATCGAAGGTGCGCCTTCGGATGCAGGGATGAGAGCACTTCCCCAAGCACCGCCGAGATTGAGGCTGTTGTCAAGGTAACCACCGTTGACTGGATCCTCGTTTCCGAAGGTAACGTTGACGAATTGTTCCGCAGTAATCGTTCCTGTTCCACCTAGGAGCGCCATTGGCAGAGCAGAGGCGCTGGTCAACCAGTTGCCAGCCCATGTTGCAACAGCACCATATTGTGCTGGGCTAAGTCCGTACTCAGTCATTGCATCCTCAGCTTCCATTCCCATGAATGTTGCAAGGCCAAAGGACGTATCTGCTTCATTGGTAGCGAGAAGACCTGTTGGTTCATCTGTGCCTTGTCCTCCAAGGAGAAGACCCATGGCAACAGTGTTGTCAATATCAACACCAAGATAGTTCATGATTCGAGTTGAAGCATCAACTGCCATTGGATCGGTCAACCAGTCGTCATCAGATCCACCATGGATTTGGGAAAAGGTTCCAGCAACACCATAGCAAAGAGCGAAGTCCATTGCGATTGTAGCATTGATGTCGGTTGGGTTCAGGAATCCCCATACGCCAGCTCTCTGAAGAACTCCTGTTGTAAACGAAGGATTGTTAGCGAGGTCTGCTGAAACAGATGCGTAGTCATATCCAGACGTTGGCATTGCATCGCAATGACCTGCGAGGAGGAGAACGCCGTTCATGCTGGTCAAGGATGCATCTTCGCCAGTAACCCATGTTGCAGACTCCATAGCGGCGGAGAAATCGCCCATCGAAGCGTTTCCGGTAAAGGTAACACCGGCAGTGTTTACACCTGCTACAGCCTCTTGAGCTTGCTTTCCTTGAATGGCTTGGGTGTATGTAATCATCTCCCCTTGGCCGCTCATGTTGTTCAATTCTGAACCATTGATGGATGCAAAATAAGCGTCATATGCGTCATACCATCCAGTCGCAATCATGGTGGAGGCTGTAGCAGCCTCAACCATTGCTCCATCAGTCATAGCACCAGCCTGAATACCTGCATAGGACAGAGCAAGATCGTCTGCGGTCTTCTTTGCAGCAGAGAAGGATTCCAATTCAATGGCCATGACACCTGCTACAAAGCCAGCCTTTGTGGCATCCATAACACCTTCAACAGCCAATCCGGTCGCACCTACGACTTGAGGTTGGAAAGGAATGTTGAGTTGTGTAATTGGTGTGTTGCAGTCATTTTCTGAATCTGCAGCACAAGTGAATACCTTGGATTCGTTGTACGTAAGCGTACCAGCAGTCTTGTTGAAATCAAGGATGTTACGAGTCGTTGTAATATCGTATTCAAACGGACCCAACTTTTCGTAAACCGGTTCTCCACCAGCCATGACTTCATCAGCGTTGGTCAAGTTCCAAGCGTAATAAGAACGCTCAGAAGTCGATGTTGCCCAGTCTTCTTCAGCAGTTGTACAGTCAGAATCAGCACAAGCCGTATCGTATGGATACGTCTCAAAGTTGTCGTCAACTGCGCCTTCTACCATTGATGTTGCGATCGGTGACAAGATTACCAAGTTCAATAGAATCATGACTGCTCCTGCGATTAATTTTTGATTTCCCATAGGTGTTCCCCAAGATACTTGGGGGAACATTTACTACTTAACCTTAGGACCTGACATATCGAATCGCAGTGCCGTATGCAGTGAATTCATACGCAGCGGTTTTATCTTCCCGACTGGACTTTTTCGTAATCATGGCGGTTTCAACACGCACGTTGATGATCTCATCGTATCCTTGGTTCAGCGCTTGCACACGCATGTCGTGGAGGACCTTTCGGCGACCATACCCGAGCATCTTGTCGTAGGATTCAATTTTGCCACCAAAGAAATTCTTCCATCCACCCAGTAGCATTTGCCACCATGAAGGTCCAACAGAGATGCTTGACATGACAAGCATCGAGGTCTCGACATCTGCGCTTTGACTGGGTTTTGACAGATTGTTGATTGGATTACCAGCACCTGATGAATTGAGTGCTTTTTCTTCAGATGCGAGTCGATCGATGATTTTGCCTTGATGCCAATTCCCCAAGACCCAAGAACCGAGTGTTGGCATCACAGTGAAGAGTATCACCGGCAACAGGTAGAGAAGGATTAAAATCTCCAAACGACCGCCTCATTGTACAGTTACTGCAGTCCCGTAAGCGAACAATTCAGCAGCTCCACCGGAAACTGCAGATGTCGCAAATCGTACGTTGACGATGGCATTTGCACCCCGGGACTGAGCATCCATCATCATGCGTTGTAAGGCTTCGTTTCGAGATTCTTGAAGCAATTCAGTGTAGGCTTTGAGTTCCCCTCCAACGAGGTTTTTCAATCCTGCACCAAAGTCCTTGAACGCGTTTTTTGCACGTACGGTTGAGCCTTGAACAAGCCCGTACGATGCTGTGATAAGTTTTCCAGGAATCGTTTCAGTATTTGACAGATGCATGCCTTGTGACATGATGGATGCTTGACGTTGAAGTTTATTAGCATTAAGCCGTCGTCAAATTAGTGGTTGGTTGCGCAACCACTCAAGATCGGATATGTACAATTGACGGATGTCATCCAAGCCCAGCACCAACATAGCAAGTCGTTCCAAGCCCATTCCCCATGCGCAAACAGGCGAGGTTATGCCCAGTGGTTCAGTTACCTCTGGACGGAAAATTCCTGCGCCTCCAAGTTCAAGCCACTTCCCTTTCCACTTTACTTCAACTTCGAGACTTGGTTCAGTGTATGGGAAGTAGGCTGGGCGGACGCGGACTTCAGGATAGCCCATCTTTTCATAGAAGGTTTTCAAGGTGGTCACAAGCATCTGAAGGTTTGCGCCAGGTTCCATGATGATTCCTTCAATCTGGTGGAACTCAGGCAGGTGCGTACTATCAATCGCTTCCTTGCGAAACACACGATCGACCGAAAACACACGGCATGGTTTGTCAGGGTGCTGAGCAAGGTGCTGGATGGTGTTGACCGTCGTATGCGTTCGTAGAAGTCCACGCTTCGAAACATCCGCAGAAAACGAACCAGACCAACCGATTGATCCTGTTTCACCCCCGTGCTCATGGATGTCTTTCCATTTCTGAATCAATTCTTCATCCAATTCCAAGGATTCGGGTTCATCAAGATAGAAGGTGTCTTGCATCTCTCGAGCGGGATGGTCCTGAGGGATAAACAAGGCATCCATGTTCCATCCTGCTGTTTGTACGTAATCGTCAACCAATTCTGAGAAACCCATTTCCAAAAAGATTCGACGTATTCGCTCAATCAATTCTTGCATTGGATGAGAACGACCCGTACGAGGCGTTGTTGATTCCAAAGTGACATCGAACGAACGAAACTCTGCATCCTTCCACTCACCCGATTGAAGCAATTCAGGCGTGATTTCAGAGATTTGTTTTCGTTCTTCAAGACCATCGATTGACATGGTTTTTCCCGTATTCGTCAATGCCCATGTACGGGTTTTATGCTCGACGAATTCAATCAGATTTTTGCGCCCTTTGAAGTGAGCAAGAAGTCGTTCAGACAAATCCTCCTCATCCGCAGGAAGTGAGGTAAGGAACATGGTTCGTGCTTGAAGTTCTGATTTAACAGCCGATGGATCCTCGCAAACAAATGTTCCAGCCTCAAGTTGTACGCCCAATTTCTTCAACAATCCAACACCAGGACCTGCTTGATGACGTTCAAACTTGGCTTGCAACTTGGCCATCGTTGGCTCATCTTGCGATGAAATCCATAACCAAAGTCGAGATTCAAGGAGGCCATTTTCAATCGCATTATGGCCTTCCTGACCGGGATGAATCGTACGTCGAACGTGTTCGTTCATTTCGACCAGACCCTTGTCGCTCAAACCTTGGCCAGCACCAACAGCAACAGCTTGGTCGTTCCAGCCGCACGCATCCATGACCTGTTCAAGCGTGTGGATTGCTGTTGGCGCAGCAAGCATTGCTCGCAACATCCTACGTTCAGGATTTGTGAGTTCCACCTCACCGGTCATAATCTTGCCAATGCTCTCAAGGGTTTCAATTCACCGCTACATCAGCGAAGAAACATCAACTACCATCACGGTCGAATTGCGACAGAAGACTGTTGAGTTCCCGCTGCCGTTCTTCGAGAGCATTACGACCTTTCTTGGACAACTCGGCATCCTTGAGTTTCTTAGCGATATCCTCAAGTTCGGCACGAGCGTTCGCACGGGATTCATCCAGTTTCTTGCGCTCTTGAACCATTTTACGCTTTGCAGAACGTTGCTTGGTGACCTCTGCTTGTTCGTAAACACTGTCGGAAAGTTCGACCGATGTTGGGTATGGAATGTTGATGTTTTCTCTTCCAAATTGCTCATCGATGTTTCTCAATAACCAATCTCTCGCAACGTATTCATCGCTGTAATCCTCAACCCAAGTATAAACTCTGAAGATTTTGGCAAAATCAGCAAGTTCATGCAACAGGACCCGTGGTTCTGGTTGAGCGATAACATACGGACATTCCTTGGCAAGTTGAAGCAGCGTGTACTTGACGTGGTCGATGTCTTCTCTGTAATCGACACCAATATCAAGAATAATTGAGATTCGACGGGCAACACCGTCACCGCCACCTCGTGCATGGTTGATGACTTTGGACTCAACGAGCGTATTGTTTGGAATGACAACAAGTCGTTCATCTCGGTCGAGAACCTTGGTCGACAAGATACCTACTGAAACGACGGAACCCCAGGTCCCCTCGACTTCAATACGGTCACCAACCTCAAAGGGTCGGTCAATTGCAAGCAAAAAGGAGTTGACGATGTTTCCAAGCGTCTGCTGAACTGCGAGACCGATAATCAACGAAAAGACAGCAAGCGATGCGAGGATTCCGAACAACTCGATTCCCAATTGATTGAGAGCAAAGTAGAGACCTGCAAACCAAACCACTGCACGCAAAAAGAACACAATAATCGAATTGCTGCCAGAGACGGTAACGCTTCCTTGGGAACTGAATTGGTCCATCAAGACCGGAATGAGATGTTTGATGGATACACTCAGAATGGAAGCGCTCAGGATAACGTAGAATGCTGCAAAGACCGGTTCGGATGCTTCGAAGGTCGAGCTCGATGTTCCGAGAATCCAACGGATGGTCAATTGAGAGCCAAGAGCCAAAATCAAGGCATAGGTGCGGTTGGCGAGTGGACGGTGAAGGTGATCGTCCCAGTCAGCCTCTGTAGAGGTTACAAACCGCCACCATGGTCGAATGATGGCGTACTTTGCGATCACAAGAGTAAGCAGAGTCAAGCCTATCGCAATGGCAAATCGAATGTAGTCATTAAGAGCGTTGATATCGTCGAGATACTGTTGATAATCCACGTTCATCCCTAGATAAAATCCCGGGCGGTCGCGTATAAAAGGATAGCACCTCATGTCGGCATCCTGTTCGGCTCTTTCAATACAGATGTGAATCGTTCAATTGTTTCCAAGAAGGAGAGACAACATCAAAGAGTCCTTTCAATTCGGTGTGCCATGGAACACCGAAAATCCGTCAACATTGTCAACTCTTCGTTCTTGGTTGGGATGCCACTCCTCGCCCTTGTCAGTCTTGTGTTTTACAGCCTGAAGTACGGTATTTCATGGGGCGAACCGATAATCTTCGTTGCCTTCTACCTGGCCTGTGGACTTTCGATAACGGCTGGATATCACCGCTTGTTCAGTCACCGAACCCACAAAGCAGCATGGCCAATGCGCCTTTTCTATGCGTTGTTCGGAGCTGCGGCTTTCCAGAATTCAGCGATTAAGTGGTGCAGCGATCACCGCCGCCATCACCTCAAAACCGACGAGGAAGAAGACCCCTACACCGTCAAGAACGGATTCATGTGGGCACACATGGGATGGGTCATGGTTGACCAAGGCGAGGAAATCGTCGAGCATGTCGAAGACCTCCAAGCGGATCGAATCCTCGCTTGGCAGGACCGTCACATTTTCCTCATCGGTTTCTTGGTTGGAATAGTCTTACCTGGTGTTGTCGGCTACGCTGCTATCGGCGGAACTCAAGGTTTTCTTGGCGGAATGATTTACGGTGGGTTCCTACGTGTTGTCATCGTTCACCATGCCACCTTCCTCATCAACTCAGCAGCACACACCTGGGGCACGCAACCGTACTCGACTGCGAACACTTCTCGTGATTCACCAATTCTCTCGTTTTTGACCTTCGGAGAAGGTTACCACAACTTCCATCACACCTTCCAAGCCGATTACAGGAATGGACACAAGTGGTACCATTGGGACCCATCGAAATGGTGGATTAAGGTAGCATCATGGTTTGGAATGACCAAAGATTTGCATAAAATCCCGAAGAAATCAATTGAATCGCAACGAATGAAAACGTCGTTTGAACGAAACGCAAACGAGGATACAGTGAGTAACGAAGATCAGGCAAAACTCGCTCAATGCGTCCAACAGTTGCGCAAAGGATTCACTGAACTGATGAAACGAAGAAACGATTACAAAACTGCAAAGATGGATCGTGATAAGGAAACAAAGGCTGCGTGGAAGAGCATCAAAGAGGGGCACAAAGCTCGCATCAAACAATGCAAAGTCCGCATTGCACAAGCACGCCTTGAATTCAAACACCTAATGCAGTCTCTGAAAATCAATGAAAACGCAACTGCAAACGTAGCGTGATTCAGATTAGAGGTTCCAAATTACCATCTGCAACGTACAAACTCGGCCCGGATGCTAGATAATACACCGATCCGCGTCCATCTCGTGAATCCGAAGCGGTGGCGTTTGGGTTATCGGCACATCCTTCTGTGCAACCATCAGCAAATGCAACATAAACGCGTCCTTGACGATCGATGTGCAGGTCGTTGAAATCAAGCAAGTTGCGGTTCGAACCACCAATGTCACGACAATCTCCCGAATTCAAGCAAATCGAGCCAACTTGGACTGGATCATCGGTTACACGATACGTATGGAAAACTGGATTCTCATCGAGCGCATTCAAACTGTAGGTGATGTAAAGGTGGTATGTCGCATTGTTTGGAGCGTAGTGTGCGTTGCCATCCCAAGGGTTGCCGTCAAGATCCGACTCGTTGAGCATCTCTGTGTTCTCACTTCCAAGATAGGTAATCGCAATTCGCCCGGGGTCACCTGCATCCGTTTGTGGGAAGACCGTCGAAATAACCCCAGCAGGAGATATGCGAATGCTTTCTTGTTCCCATGTTTCTCCGGAATCCATCGACCTTGACATGTACACACCTTCATCGGCTCCAGTCCATACGTGGTAAGCGTTGGAGTCCGTATCGGTTGATACTTCGGAATTTTTTCGGGGATTTGGCGTACCTGCATCCGAACCCATGGTGCGCTCGAACCATGAGAAACCGTTGTCTTTCGAGACAATGACCGTTGGTGTAGCGACGCGAGGCGTGACGTAAACGGTGCCATCGGGTGCAGTTGAAATCGCACCGTGCAATCCACCGTTGGTCGTTGCAAGTCCGATAATTTGTCCTCCCGTCTCAAAGGTTGCACCCCCATCAAAACTTGTAAAACAGAAAATTCCTGCAATCTTGTTGTAGCAATAGTATACTGCAGTTTCATAGAAGCCGCTTGTGAATTGACCCAATGCCCCGTAGCCTGCGTCTGTCCAAGGACCGCTGGCGAGTTTGATGTGGTCATTGAGTGGAGTGGTGCCTGAATCATGTGGATTCCCCATCCACGTCTGACCATCATCATCGCTCCAGCAAATCCACGATGTTTCCAAACCGATCATCTGAACGCCAAAGACTCGATCGGTGATCGGATCAACCCATCCGTATGGATCGCTGGTCGTCGGTGAACACTGCACCGGATCTTGTGTTTCATCCCACGTTTGCCCACCATCGCATGAACGCATCACCTTCTCCATTGCAATGAAGAAGATGCAGCCACTTGATGTTATACCGATGCTTGGTTCCTTTCCTGTTTCGCCAACATCGCTAAACTGGAAGGTCATATCAACAGGCATTGTTCCAATGGAAGCGCCTGTTTTATCCGTCACGAAAACACGGATTTCTTCTTGCTCTTGCTCGATTTCAGTGTTCGAAACAACCTCATCTTCTCCAAAACACCCTGCAAGGGAAAAGGTCGCCATTAACAATGAAAGCAAGATTGCCTTACTGCGCATGGTAAGTCCTCGCGTGCACACCGTAATGACGTTAACGAATGTGCCGTTGGAGTATTCTGGAGCAGTTCGGAACATTTATTCAATCAGCGACCCGACGTCCAACCATGACTGGTGATGAAGACTGGAGCGTTGACGAAGCAATTTCAAACCTGAAAAATGCAATGAATGAAAGCAATCAAACTGCAGCGGATATCTTTTCATCCATCGATGCAAACGATGATGGCGAAATCAACGGTCCCGAATTGTACAAGGGTCTTATCGAACATCTTGGTAACCGATTATCACCTGGACAAGTATCGATGATCATCAATGCATTGGATGCAAACGAGGACAACCGAATCGACCTATCCGAACTCACTGCAGCCCTCGAAGAAGAGGAATAAACTCAACAACAACGAGAGGCATCATGGCTTCCAGTTCGCTTGCGTAAGATGAGGTTTGTGTTCGTCAGCCTTGTGGTGTTCTTCCAACCGATCCAGAAGCCATAACACCCAGTGGAATGTTCCCATACCGTCATCTTCTGATACACTACTATCCTCATGCATAATGTATCCCATCTCGGCCACTTGCATCATTCGTCGCATACTTGGCCCAATCAAGGATAGGTAACCATTGTAAAAAGAGTAGACTAAATCGAACGAAAGATTACGATGGTAGGTCATGACTGCATGATTTGCCATCAATACAATGACTGCATTCGATGCGTCCTTTTGTTCTCTCGGAAGAGCCATCAACTCTTCTGGTGTTGAATTATGTTTGATCACGGCACCAAACGTTGCAAAGCCTCGCTGAACCAATGGGTTTTCCAACGATTGTGCAATCGTTTGTGAAATTTCGTAGCGTCGATTTCGGTTCACTTCCATAACTTGACGAATACCAAAGAGGAGTGTGAACATGATGGCAAGGCCACTCAAGGCCTCTCCAATATTTGCTGCTGATTCTAGATCCATTTGACTCAATCATTCAGTTGTGATGGCGATACTTTCTGCAGGAGATGATTCCATCG
>CBFIJH010000022.1:0-7700 GCA_965662895.1 Candidatus Poseidoniaceae archaeon
CCATGTACCGTTCAGGTCAAAATCCTCGACAGTGCGAGCAACAAGCTCATCTACGAGTCGAGCGAAATGAACGTCGCCTTTGAAAACACAAATTTCCCAAAAAACAAAACTGGGATCATTGAGTTCATAGACCTGTACAATCACACTCACGATTACATTGACGATTTGGACAATGATAATTTAGATTCTTGGCAGATTCAGGGAGTCCCTGCCTATCTGCTCATTCAGCCAAATGGGATTATAGCATGGGAATCTCAATCAACATCGATTCTAACAAGTATTGGTTGGTCTGCTTCCCAACAGAAACCAATATTCCTCGACGCTTGCTTTGATCTATGTCAACTAGATGATGCTATTTTGAATCTTGTTGATGTCTTTGACATTCTTGACTCAGATGGGGATGGAGTTCCTGACGACGATGATATCTTTCCATACGACTCAAACGAATCCTCAGATAGTGATGGAGATGGAGTAGGGGATAGCGCTGATGCATTCCCTGAGGATCCGAACGAAACCCATGATGATGATTCTGATGGCGTGGGGAACAATACAGATGCATTTCCTCAGGACGAGAATGAGACCCATGATGATGATGGTGATGGTGTAGGGAACAACTCAGATGCTTTCCCTCAAAATGCAAATGAAACAATGGATTCAGATGGCGACGGGGTGGGTGATAATGCAGACCCTGAACCAGAGAATCCAGAGGTTCGAACCCCACAGGACATCAGTGTTGAAATTAGTGATACGTCAAGTTACATTCTCGCTGGAGCGATTGTTTTTCTCGCCCTCGTTATTATTTTTGTCAGGCGAAAGGCACCTCCACTAGTTACTGACTCATCGGCTTATGTCTCACATGATTCAATGTGGAATGATGGCAATGAAAGTTCATAACATCAAAAACATGAGCATATGTACTACGATGTGAATTGTGTTGTATGTTCAGAGAGCACATTGTCGCACTAAGAGCGGCTGTTGGAACACTGCTCTTGATTGGTGTCTTTGCCACCATTGGTGCCGGTGTAATGACCATAGGCATCGGCATGGATACACCATGGGCACCATGGGAGAGTGAATCGGATGTGATGTTTGATCCCCTTCTCTTCACGTTGGCAAGTTTTGCAGCGACTGTCGCTTTTTGTGCAACAACAGTTGTTTACCGTGGTTTCTTACCGATAATTACCAACAAACCGGACACATGGTGGAGAATCAGTGGCATCGTGTTTTTGGTTTCATACGGAATCTATTCCACGGGTTCAGGCACAACTGAAGCGGCCATTATGCTCACCATATTGCATTTGATTGTCGGTATTCCTGCCCTTACGCTTTTGCCTCGGACCTTCGGACAACGTCAGCTCAATGCATCCATAGAATCGTAACGGACTCTGTTTCCAAGCCAGAATCCAAGAATGTTGACAAGAATGTCACTGATTTTGTTTTCCCAAGTCTCTTTTGCGAACTCGTATGGCAAATACAACTCAATAATCTCCCAACCTATTGAAAGAGCAAAAAAGAACGGCCAATTTTTGAGGAAGAACCGACCTATGATCGACCATTGGACAAAATGACCGAGTGACCAAAGGTTAAGCAACGTCATCTTTACACAACGTTTGTTTCTACTTTGGTTTGTTTAAACGTCTTTCGTTACGAACGCTTGCTCTGAAAATCATCTTTGGAATTCATGTTTCACTATAGACGAATATAGAATCCCCATGGAATCGTGTTTAGTGGCGTAAAGGTGCGCGTACCAGATGGGGAACGTAAGAGAAGTTTGGCCCGCCGAAGAGGCAAGTTACAATCGTACATGGGACGAAATGGAAAAGACACTTGAGATTGCAATTCATGAAATGAATGCACAACGAGCGAAGTATTACTATCGTCGCGAAAATGGGCCGAGAGAAGCAAAATATCGTGCATTGATGAAGTATCAGCGTGCCAAAGGAATCGTCGATACCCTGCGATGGACCATCGGTATCCGAGGCCAGCAATCACCTCTCAAAGAAGGACTCGGAGATTAGTCTTAGGATCCAATTCAGAGTGCTTCGATGATGATGGCAATACCTTGGCCACCACCTATGCATGCTGTTGCGATGCCATATTTTCCGCCACTTCGCTTCAATTCGTGCGCAAGTGTGAGCGTTAAGCGAGTTCCTGTTGCAGCGAGCGGATGACCGAGACCGACCGCTCCACCGTTGACGTTGACTTTGTCTTCATCGAGACCAAGTTCCTTAACACAAGCAACGGCTTGACCTGCAAATGCCTCGTTGATTTCCCAACGGTCGATGTCTTCAATTGAAAGACCCGTTTTCTCCAAGGCTTTTCGAGAAGCTGGAACGGGCCCATAGGCCATGATTGCAGGTTCAAGACCTACGATGCCCCAGCCTACAATTCGAGCAAGGGGCTTGTCCCCATCGGCTTCTGCTTGCGATGCTGATTTGATGACAACTGCTGCTGCACCATCCACGATACCTGAAGCGTTACCCGCAGTGACCAGTGAATCTGGCCCAAACGCTGTTGGAAGTTTCGAAAGAGATTCAGGAGAAGTATCACGAACGACGTGATCTTCATCCTTTGCAGTAATGACCTTTTCACCACGTCGGGATTTGATGACAACATCTACGATTTCATCGTCAAAGACACCGTTCTCAATCGATGCGAGTGTGCGTTGGTGGGAACGAGCTGCAAACGCATCGGTTTCCTCTCTCGTGACACCTTTTCGTGCACAGATCTCGTCGCTCGTTTGTGCCATGAACATCCCACAGGTCATATCCTGGAGATTGGTCATCATGTAGTCCTCAACCGGAGGAGAACGTCCTAGTTTCCAACCATCTCGTGCTCCACGGAGGACGTGAGGTGCTTGTGAGAGGTTCTCCATTCCACCAGCGACGACCGTTGATGCTTCATCAAGCATAATCATCTGCGCACCGGTGACGATGGATTGGATTCCAGAACCACAAATTCGAGAAAGTGTCAACATAGGGACCTCTTGGGGAATACCTGCTTTCAGTCCTGCATGTCGTGCACCATAGATGGATTGTGAACATGTTTGGAGTGCATAGCCCATGACAACGTGATCGACGCTTTCTGGAGCAGTGTTCGTTTTCTCCAACGCACCTTTGATGGCAATCGAACCCAATTCTTGAGCACTTACAGTCTTGAGGAGACCTCCTGGCTTACCATCGCCTCGCTTTCCGCCAACCCATTCACAAAACGGAGTTCTTGCCCCTCCGACCAATACGACATCTTCAGCCATGAATCTCCGAATTCAATTCGGGTCAAGAAGGATGCGCTTCTACGCTCAGAGGTTCATCAACACGACGATGAGGTTACCAATCGTTAGACACAATGGAATCATCATGACTTCGAACGATGATCGCATTCGCCCTAGATTCGCAAGTTCTGTCCCACGCTGAAGCGTTGCTTTGACACCTGGTGCATCCTCACCAACAACCTCGAGCAAGGTATTTTGCAGTGTACCATCGTGTCCATCGTTTTGAACCT
This sequence comes from Candidatus Poseidoniaceae archaeon, assembly GCA_965662895.1. Classification (GTDB taxonomy): domain Archaea; phylum Thermoplasmatota; class Poseidoniia; order Poseidoniales; family Poseidoniaceae; genus MGIIa-L2. The sequence goes on from CBFIJH010000022.1 coordinate 3,502, forward strand.
CTGCCTGTGGACGACTTCGTGTCGTTCCGACGAGATAAACAGGGTTTCCAACCCGAAGTGCGTAAACCGTCCATCGATGTTTGACGATGTTACCACCTGTGAACAAACGAGATGCGAATTCCATCCCCAGTTCCTTCCTGAGCGAATCAGCATGGTTTGATTCCCATCGCTTGAGGTACTGTCCCATATCCTTGCGCTTGAAGGTCGTCGGCTTGACGAGGATGCCCCCAGTTCCATCGTTGAGGATGAATGGCACGCCACCATGATCTTCACGAACGGTCTTCCAGTACTCTCTGGTTTTTCGATTTCCTTCATCATCCGTATATTCTTCCTGAATTCGAACCTCGTAGACCCAGTTGAAGTGGACACAATTTGGAATGACCCGGTTTGGGTGACCATCGACAACCACTCGCAAGACACCAGACTTTGAAGGTCGTACTTGGCCAACAAGTTCTGGATTTCCAACAGCAACAGAACGAACGAGGCTCGTTGGTGTATCCGCCATCTGTCGCTGCATCTTGTACCGGAAATAACCAATCACGGTCCAAATGACACCAACGCCAAGTCCTCCACCCGCAAAGAACGAGGGGTTTTCTTCAGGAGGTGAATTTTCTATAATCAACCATGCACCAACGCAGAAGCCAACAACAAAGAGAATCATGCTAATTCCATACGTTGAGACTGTTGCAGGACGAGGCGTTCCAACATTCGCTGGATGTTCGGGGAGAGGCGTACCATCACCATGTGGAAGGTATTGATTCTCATTCCAGGTGGCAGGACCCGGCGCAGTGAGAATCCAATCACTTGGATCTGTTGTAGGTGTGTATGAAGTTCTTCCCATCCACCAGGAATCGATGGAGAATCCCTTCTCAAGAGCCTCTTTTTCCAAATCTTCTGGTTGTGGTGCAGCTTTGCGCACCTTGTGAAGATCCGCTTCAAGTGAACCAGGGGAGCACAATCCTACAATCAACAGCCCTAGTAGCGAAATAACTGGAGAAACAATAGCTCCTGCGACAATCATAATGAGTCCAATGGCCCATCCAAGCCAATACTCCCATCGGTAAGGCATTGTCAGTTGGAAGAAGCCACGGTCAAGGTTAAGTTCCTTAATGTCCATGTACATTCCACCTTCCACTGGTTTAAGTGACTAACTCATCCTTCGGCAAGAATCCCAACGACTTTGACAAGAATACGTTTTGGACGTTGCCCATCGAATTCAGCATAGTGTATTTGTTCCCAAGTACCTAGATGGAGGCGACCATTCTGGACCGGCATTGTGACCTGTTGGCCAAGCAATTGTCGCTTTAGATGTGCATCACCATTGTCCTCACCGGTTCGGTGGTGATGGTATTCTTCTCCTTCATTTCCGTCTTTGCCAAAATAAGGAGCCAATTTCTCGAGCCAGTCCATGATGTCGTGATGGAGACCGGACTCAAGATCGTTCACATAACAAGATGCTGTAATATGCATCGGATTGACGAGAACCAATCCATCCTCAATTCCACTTTCTCGAACGATGCGTTCAACATCGTTAGTAATGCAGACGATTTGATAGCGTTCGGAAGTGTTGATGGTCAATTCTTCTGTGTAAGTCCCGTAAAGTCCGGTTTTCCGGATACCCACTGGTTCAGCCCCATAGCGAGGAATCATCCATCATTGAGTTGTTGACCATCAACGGGATAGCGACAAGAAGGCCGCAAATTGCGTTACAGACCACTTGCCCGCCAATTTGTGTTGCATAATACAGGTCCTCACCCAATCCCGTGCCACCCAATTCAACTGGCATTAACATGGTCTGTGCCAATCCTAACACCAGAGATACGGCAATGAGAATCCATGAGAGTTGTACGCCTATCTTCTTTCGTTGGTTTATTTGAGTTCCTGCGATGATGAATCCTACGCTAAGCAACATTCCTAGCATGGAAAAAACGATGACATAAATCCCACTGCCTCCGGTATCAAATTCCGATTCCAGGAGGGCGCCGCCGAAAACGCCGAGAAGACCTCCAAGTGCATTGATTGCCCCGTAAATGATGACAAAAATTCCAATCACTTTTGGAGCGGATGATGGTTGTTGCAACAGGATCATTTGTTGCTGATTGCCGTACATCTGCTGTGGGGCAGCCATGGTCTGTGGTTGGCCCGTAATCATTACCGAAGGAATCTCTTCGTTTTGAGTAGAGCCAATCTCTCCCCAGAAGTCTTCTTTTTCTTCCATAGCATTCCTAGACGCTAGAGACTTATGAATCATCGGTCTTCTTCAAGAAGGTTGACTACATGGGATGAGTTGGAGGAGAGTTGATGACAAACGTGCTTGTTGTGTACAAGAAAAACTTCGAATCCATTCATGATGAGAGTCTTGCTCAACTCGAAGCAATTCTCGAGGAGATGAGCGAAAATCATCAACTTCGAATTGAGTTGCGTGCTCGTGAACGCGTCCGTCGTGCGGACTTCATTGGTCGTGATTTGGTCATTGTTCTCGGCGGAGATGGAACACTGACGTCCATTTCACACAACATTGATGAGAACACACCCGTCATGGGCGTGAACTCCCACCCACTGAGCCAAGACAAGCACGGAAGTGTCGGGTTTTACATGGATTCCACACTCAACACATTTGCCAAGGATTTCTCTGCTGCATTGAATGGTTCTGCTATCGAGAACAATCTTCCACGTTTGCGCGCAATAATTGATTCAACATCTGGCAATCGTTACACAACTGATCCTGCCATGAATGAATTGTTGATTGCAAACACCCACCAATATGCTCCAAGCAAATATCATCTACGCCGGGGAGAAAAGAACACCAATCAACAAAGCAGCGGTTTGATTTTCTCCACATGGCTTGGTCAAGGAGCTTGGTTTTCACATGGATTGGATAAGCAAACCTTGGAAGAAATCAGAAATCGGGTCCTTGAAGGTCAAGAAAATTCACATTATTTCGTATTGGCTCGGGATCTCAACCATCGACAACGCATCGATGAGCAATGGTCTTGGGTTGATTGGACAAAGGAGCCTACTCAAATTCTGAGCGATATGCACCGAGGATACGTAGTTCCGGACGGATGGGATGAGGTCCACTTCAATCGAGGCGCATCGATTACCGTTGACCTCAATGCACCCAAACTTCGACTCTTGACCTTCCGTGAATCCATGAGCGAGCGCCTTCTTCGAACGATAGGGAAGTGATTTCTTGCGTCATGCAGGATCTATTCTTGGAGTTGATATTGGTGGTTCATCGATTAAATTCTGCATGCTTGAATCTGAAAGGATTCGAGCGCATAAGGCCGTTGAGTATGTCGGAGGAAAAGATCCGCACACCGTCGTTGAAATGATTACGAATCAGATTCGAGACTGGAATCATCGTGGACCAGTAGGGATTGGTTTTCCAGGCATGGTTGAGAAGAACATCGTTCTCGATGCTCCAAACCTTGGAGAAGACTGGGAAGGTTACGATTTAATTGGTCACCTGCAGAGGAGCGTTCGAAATGAATTTCGAATTATCAACGATGCTGATGCTGCTGCATTGGCAATGGCTCGAACGACAGAAAGATGGGAACACCAAAACATCCTGTGCCTAACCTTAGGAACTGGAATTGGGTCAGCGTGGCTCAAACAAGGTCATCTCGAAGCTGGGACAGAATACGGACGCATCATTCATCCAACGTTGAATTGTTCACTAGAAAGATGGGCTTCCGTTCAAACCTTGAACGACGAAAATCTCTCAATTGAGGAATGGGCAGAACGACTTGTAACCGTTCTCAAATTCATGCTCAAGAAATTCGGCCCTGATCGGTTTCTTCTGAGCGGAGGAATCACAACAAATGCGGATGGATGGTTTGAGATTCTAAAAAAAGGAATTGACATCCCTGTTGAGATATCGAAATACGGTGACTTGACTGGTGGCGTTGGAGCAGCAAAACTTTACCTAGTGTAAAAAGTAAACTGCTGCATGAATAAAAAAGGTGGAGACTGGGGCTCTAGGAGCCCCAGCCTCGCTTTTCTTAGGAGGTGATCCATCTGCAGGTTCCCCTACAGATACCTTGTTACGACTTAACCCTCCTTGTCGAAGGCAGGCTCGAATACGCCATACAGCGCAGCCTCACCCACCCCCAACTAAGATGGTTTGACGGGCGGTGTGTGCAAGGAGCAGGGGCATATTCACCGTGCTATATTGAAACACGATTACTACGGAATCC
>CBFIJH010000023.1:0-5571 GCA_965662895.1 Candidatus Poseidoniaceae archaeon
CCATGTACCGTTCAGGTCAAAATCCTCGACAGTGCGAGCAACAAGCTCATCTACGAGTCGAGCGAAATGAACGTCGCTTGATTACGAATCAAGTTTAACTGACGTTGTAATCACACAAACGTGGTTTGTGTGAATCCGCCCCTTCATGCGTTCCGGCGCATGGAGGGGCCTTTTTTATTTTCAATTCCGGCCGTCTTGATGCTGGTCCCACATGTGCAGGGAAACACCTCGAGAACTGTTCCAGAGAGCTCGAATCAACTGTACATTTCCGTCGACGATCGTTCCAAGCATGTGCAGCAACGGGATACGAATACCGTTTCGAACGCTAAGCCATGCGGTAAGGAGAATCGCTTCTCCTGCAAACAATCCAATATGCAACGTTGTGAGGGTTGCATTCAAAAAATCAATTTCTGCGAATCCGATCGATGCCCATCGTGCCAACATTGCCACAAAGGCTCCGACGAGAAGGAGTGGAGTAAGTAGGTGAAGAGCGGCTTCTTGCCGCAGAAGAGCAGCAAACCTACCGTGTCTTCGATTGAACCAATGTTTCCTCTGTCGAAGCAGGTGACGTTGCAACCCTTGCGCACGTCGAACCTTTTGTCGCGTGTGTTCTTTTCGTTCCTGAGGAGCATGATCAAGAAAATGTGCATCAGCATCTTGGATGACTCGCAATCCCTGAATGCGAATGCTTGTTGCGATTTGTGCATCGTCTGCATTTGAGGTCGTATGCAAGTCGTTCGGGTCAAATGCATCGCTTCGCCACATCATGCATGAACCTTCGAGAAACGGTGTGCTGTCAATCTTTGATTCAAGGTTCCGAACCATCGAAAACATTGTTCGATGCCCCTCTTCTTCCATCCTTTGGCCCATTCTCTTCGGAGAAGCTCCAACGCATCCAATGCTTGGGTCATTAAACCACTTGATGAGATTGGAAACAGTCTGCGATTCGAACATCGCATCTGCATCCGTCATCAAAATGAGGTCGGTCTTGAGGGAATCATTGATGTGTTCTAGTGCTTGTTTGACTGCAGCCGTCTTCCCTTTGCGTTCATCCATACGCAACAATTGAAACGAAGCGAACGAATCCTTTCCAGTCCATTTCTCAACAATTGAAACAGAGTCATCGGTTGATGCAGAGTCAATCATCACAAGATTGGGTTTGAATTCTTGACATGTTTCTCGAAGATTTTCCAATTTCTGTTGCAAAATCTTGGCTTCGTTCCAAACGGGAAGAAGAATTGTTATCGTTCCATCAAATGCTTGTCTGGGACGAACCAATGGCCGATTTCTTCCCAGAAAGAGATCAAGGCCGTGCTTGAGATAAGGGAGGCCAGCAAGTGCTGCAAACCCAACCTCGTATAGGGCAGGTGAAAACAGCATCATGATACTTCAACGCTGGTTCCCTCTTCATTTCTCCGTTCGATTTGATACCATGGATGAGGATTTGTCCATAGATGTCAAGTGCTCATAACCTCTGACTACATTCATGCCGACCGTGGTGCATGTTGGACCGATATCGAGTCCAGGAGGCATTCAAACGGTCATTGGAACCCTCTCTGCACATCCTCCAGAAGGATGGAATGTAGAGACTGTTGAAAGCCATTCAAGTGGTTCCTATCTCTCCAAACTTCAAGCGTATAACAAGGCAAAGATCCGTCTTGAAGAATTGATCAAACAGACGGGTGATATCGTTATTCATCTTCATGCAGCTTCAGATTATTCGTTTCTTAGGAAACTCCGTCTTGCTGAACATGCATCCAAACTCGGTGCAAAGATCGTCTTCCAAATTCATAGCGGGAACATCCTTGCCTGGCTTGGAAAGAAAGACCGTGCAAAGAAAATGAGACAGCGCCTCAAGGATTGTAAGGCAACAATCGTCTGTCTTTCAGATCGATGGAAGGAACTTCTTACACCGTTTTTGGGCAAATGTGTTGTCTCTTCAAACCCTATCGATCCCATTCATTATATCGATGAATCTGTTGAACGAAAACAGAATCAAATCCTCCTTCTCGGTCGAAATGATGAAGTCAAAGGCCATGATTTTGCCTTTGAAATTATGCGAGAATTCCAAAAGAATGCATCCGATGTAACGCTCCACTGTACTGGAAGAGAACAAGCCCCAGATGACCTTGACAATGTCATCGCACACGGCTGGGTTTCAAAGGAAGAGAAAGTACGACTCTTGCAAGAATCTTCACTCCTCATCCTCCCTTCAACCTATGAAGGGCAACCGATGGTTGCCCTCGAAGCGCTTGCATGTGGAACGCCAGTGCTCGCATCCAAATCGCTTCATTCACTTCCTACCATCATTTATCAGTCGAAAGAAGAGACGAAAGAGAGTTGGGCTGATTCAATCGAGAACATACTTGCCCAAAATGTAGAACTTGATACTAATCTAGGACAACACAGTATTGAATCCATTAATTCGAACCTTCAAACTCTTTACCAAGGATTGATTGAATGAGCGTGAGGAATCTTTTCCGCTCATCTTCTTCGCTATGACTCGATACAACGTCCATCTTGTATGCTTCAATCATGGCATTTGAAACAGCATTTTTATCACCAAATGGCGCCACTACACCAAGATTATTCTCAAGACAAAAATCTCCCATCGGGACATCTGAAGTTGTTATGGTCGGACGGCCAAATGCAGCTGCATCAAACATCTTTACAGGCAATGCACCTTGCCGAATGTTCTCTTTCTCTGGATTGTACATTGCAAACGCGATGTCGATTTCCGCCATGAGTTCAGTAAGTTGTGAATCATCAAATGGGCCTCTGTAATCCAATTGGGGGTACTGTTCAAGCAATTGTTTAACGCAAGGGCCATCGCCTGCAAGAATCGGATGGAAACCACATCGTTGACTGCATTCAACGAGCGAAACCATAGCCTCAAAATCACGAATTCGTCCGAAGTAACCAATCGACTTGGTCATTGGTCTGGGAAGGGGAGAAGCATCTCGCACGTTCAGGACAACCGTGGATTTGAATTGGAATTCTCGATCAAAATAGTTTGAAAGTCCAGGCGAAGATGTCAAGAATCCATCAAATCGAGACCTATTTTTTCTCAATACATGTTTCATTCGGATTGACACAATCCTTCTCACTAGCGTTGTTTTTTGCATGAGTGGCCAAGCATGAGCGATATCATGCAAATCCAATATCTTGAAGCGAGCATGCAAATTTTTTGTACCGATGGAATCAGAATCGTTGTAGATGATAAGATCATAGTGACCTTCCAACGACTGAAGGAATTTCTTTTTTTGACGAACAATACCTACAGATGAGGATGCCTTACCTGTTCGAATACGTTGGATGACGTATCCATTGCGTTCTGATCTCGCATCGAGCATATGTTCACGATCCCAAGCAAAAATAATCACATCATGACCCAATTCAACAAACCAACGTGCATGACGCTCAACCCGAGGGTCGGGAGCACATCCATTGGTAACGACCAAACAAACCCTAGCCATTCACTTCACCTCGGATTTGGTCTGCAAGAATATCAACGCTTCTTGACCATGGAAGATGTTCACGGGCATATTCGATTGCAGATTGACTGTATTCAGCGAATTCCTCATTGCCCATTGCGTTCAGGAATGATGAAACTTTTGTCCGTAAAATCGCCGCATCGTGCAATTGCATCCAAGGGCCTACATCCGTTTCGAAGCGATGCCCCTCATGGTCAATCCCTACAATCAACAATCCGTTTGCGAGGTATTCTCCACGCTTGAGTGGACTCGCTAGTGTCCATACTTTGGTTGCAGGCATTGGAAGAATCCCAATGTGGTGTCCTTTCAAATTCTCAAACACCTTTTGTTGAGACATCCGACCTTTGAGCGTGAACAGTCCTGGATTCTTTTTCTGTTTCTTTTCGATGAAAGAAACAGCAGTTCCCTCCCCAATTAACGTCAAATGGCAAGGAATCCCGACCTTGTTCCAAGCGACAATATGGTCCATGAAATCGATGATTCCTCGATGCTTATCCAATCGGCCATGGTAAACAAATTTCCAATCTTCATCACCCTTGTGAGAAATGTGTGTCGTATCATCGATAGCGGCAACTCCGGCTTGAAGGACCGAAATGTCCGTCCCAGAGACATTCAATGTTCGTGAGACAAATCGAAGATGGGCATTTGATACCACAAAACCGGAGTTGAACAATCCATTTTTAACGAGCCTCCAAGCATCTTTCCAACCTTTCCATTGCAGTTTCGCTAAGATTCCAGAATCAGCAGGCGGGGATCGATCCATCAAGAAACATGGTCGGTTCTGTTGAGCAAGGACCTTCCCTACATTGACCCCAACCTGCCAATCCATCATGTATGCCTCAAAATCCAACTCCATTGATTCAAAATGTGCCAGAACATTCTTCGAGAAAGCCCTGCTCTGTAAACCGCGTATTGCATGTACTTCCAAGCCGATATGTTCCCATTCAGCATCAGAATGTGAACCTTCAGATTCAGGATTGATAATGGTCAAGTCGAATCCTAATCCAACAAGGCCTTTTGCGAACGCGATGGGCGTTGTTGCACAAAAATCATCGAATTTCCGATGCGTAATCCACAGCAACCTCATTTGAACTCACCACGGGCCTGCTACACATTGTTTCTACTTGTTCTTGGAACGATATGCTTCCTCGACTAATTCAAAAATTCCAACTGAGAAATCGACACTCTGCTCCCATTTTGTTTCTGTTACCAATCGGGCGTTGCTTGCCATAGAGTGACGAATATCTCCCGCACGTTCTGGTCCAAATTTGGGAGTAATCACTGTGTGCTCAGGATTTATCTGTGAGAGAGAGGCATTGATATCGTCAATCAAATCAAGAAGGGATAATTTTGTTTGGGTTGCCACATTGAAAACGTGATAATTCTGTCCAACCCACGTTGGTTCAAGGAACTTAAAGATCGCTTGAACGACATCGTTGACATGAACAAAGTCACGAGTTTGCAATCCATCGCCATTGATGACTGGAGGTTCTTGATTGACGATGAGATCAACAAATTTTGGGATAACTGCCGCATATGCGGAATCAGGCCGCTGACCGACTCCATAGACGTTAAAGAACCGTAGCGCAACGGATTCCAACCCTTCCTTTCTCGAGTTGAGGATTTGATTTTCATTTTCCCATTTTGATTTAGCATATGGCGAAAGCAACATTCCACCATCTTCCTCTGCCAATGGTAGATTGGTATTCTCGCCATATACAGCCGCGCTCGATGCCATAACGAGACGTTGAACTCCATGTTTGAGTGCACAATCAATGACCACCTGCGTCCCTTGTATGTTGATATCTGCAGTCTCTTCCGGACGTTCCATTGAAAGAGGAACAGAAATCTGGGCTGCTAGATGAACAACGAAATCAACTCCATGGAATGCAGCATTCATGACGTTCAGATCTCGTGTATCACCAACGATTACCTCGGCTCCAAGATTTTGAAGGTCGTCAGCGACCTCCTGACTACCAGTCGAAAGATTGTCAACAATCCGAATAGAATACCCTCTCTCAAGTGCAATTCGTGCGAAGTTGCTGCCAATGAAACCCGCTCCACCAGTAACGAGAAT
>CBFIJH010000024.1:0-3000 GCA_965662895.1 Candidatus Poseidoniaceae archaeon
GCACAAACCCAATGATTCTTTTTGACCTCATCAGAGGGCTTGCAGTGGGTCTTGTCAGACGCTACCCTCTGCTCATGTGGCAACACCGTTGAATTCATGTGCCGTGTATCTTTGTAGGCATCATGGCAGAGGTAAACCGATGCGACCTCCTCGTCATCGGGGCTGGGCCTGGCGGTGGCTCTGCTGCAATTCATGCATCTCGACTTGGACTCTCGACCATTGTGGTTGAGGCCGATCCTGAAGTTGGAACACCAGTCCATTGTGGCGAATGTCTCTCCGATCTTGCTGTGCAAAATCTGGATTTGCAGATACCCGATCACGTCAAGGCCTTGGATGTGAAAGGCATTCGCGTCATCTTTCCTGGAGGTGAGGACAAGCTCCTAACAGAGCCTGGATACGTTCTCGAGAAGCATTTGTTTGAACAATGGCTGATGGAAGAAGCGATGTCCTTGGGAGCAGAACTGCATTTGAATCACCGAGTCACATCAATGAAAAGAATTTTCAATAGCGAAAATCAATTTTCCAATTGGATTATTGAAGGCAAAGGAAATGAATTTCCAATTGAATGTTCTGCCGTGATTGATGCCTCTGGCGTATCAGGTGCAGCCTCGAAACTCCTTGATATGGGTACCGAGGTTGAGGTCATCGCTGGATTCCAGTACGAATTGAACGATGTGCCGAACGATGGCTATCTCGACTTCTACTTGTGGCCAAAGTATTCTCCACATGGGTATGTTTGGATGATTCCAAAGGAAGGCGAACGAGCCAATGTTGGCTTGGTTACCACAGACAAGAAGGGAGCAATTCGATACCTTGATTCTTTCATTGAAGACACATACTTGGCAGGAAAACCTGCCGTCAATCCACCTTGGAGAAAAGAAGGTGTGAAAATCAAACCCTTTGGAGGTACGATTCCAATTTCCGGACCTCGAAGCAAAACGGTTGATGACGGCTTAATCCTCGTTGGTGATGCCGCAGGCTTCACCTCTCCACTGTTTGAGGGAGGATCGCATCTTGCGTTGTGGTCGGGCCGTGAAGCCGCCCATGTTCTCTCAAAGGCCATGAAGAAAGGCGACTTGTCAGCGAAACAGCTCGCTCCTTACGAACAAGCTTGGAAATCGACCTTCCCTCCTTACCACAAGATTTTGAAAGGCAAGGATGCCCTGTACAATCTTTCCGATGAAGAGATGACTGCTATGGCCAAGTGTCTTCCTCAAGAACTCGGAAACATGAGTCCGTTGACGAAACTGGGAATTGGATTGAAGATCATGGTTCGGAAACCAACACTCCTTTTCAAGCGAGTGATTTCCGTTCTTCTCTCCTTCGGATACAGCCGTGCGAAACACTTCGGCTGGTGATGGACTCACGCAAAGCAATAACAAGGATGCGCCCTAGGTTCCAACATGTGGGGATGGACGCTCGTTGCGGCGGCTTTTGCCTGCATTCTCATGATGATATGGCCGAAGTGGAGGGTTGAGCAACCGATTTTTTCCGTCTTGCTTCACTTGACGGTGGCGGCACCCTTTGTCGCGCTTGCATCTCGATTCATTGCAAACGATACATCCATTCTCCACGTTGCTTTGAACGGAGGCGAGGACCTCCCGCTCAAGTATCGGTTTGCTGCAACGTGGGCTGCTCGAGAGGGACCACTTTTGATGTGGGCTGCTTGGATGGGTCTTGTTGCTTGGTGGTTTGGGCGCCCTCTTGCTTCCGAGAGAGACCAAACACATCAACTTCGATTGCGCCTCATGCACGGGTTTACGCTTCTCTTGCTGCTGATATCAATGACGCTCGATCCGTTTGCGGAAAACCCACTTGGACTAAGGGGGTCTGGATTGAACGAACTTTTGCAAACCGATTTGATGGTGATTCATCCACCACTTGTTTTTCTAGCATATTCGCTTTGTATCGCCCTTGCAGCAACCAGTCTTGCCATTCTTCAGTACGGAGACGATGCGGACATCGACAAACGTATGCTGCATCAGACGCGTCCTGGTTTGCTCATTGCCACACTTGGGATTGGATTGGGAGGGCTGTGGGCCTACATGGTTCTTGATTGGGGTGGCTATTGGGCATGGGATCCTGTCGAAACGGGCTCGTTCCTTCCTTGGTTGGCTCTTGTACTGATGGGCCATCTACGGACACGTCCCGGAAAGACATCGACCTTGATGTGGACTGGACTTGGTCTTGCGACAGGTGCACTCGCCTTGTTTGCGACCTTGGTGACGCGAGCAGGTGGTGTGTGGGCCGCTTCCGTCCACACCTTCGTCGTTTCAGCGGATGGAACACCCCCAACGAACGTGTTTGACCGAATGATGGTACTCAAGGACCGAACCGAAGGTGTTGAAATTGTTTCCTACGTTCTCCTTATTCTCTTGCTCAGTGGTGTCTTTCTTCGTGCTGCTCAAGGATCGACTCGGCGACCATTCACCACTTTGTTCTTGATTCCGATTGTGGGAGCCCTCATCGCCGTCTTGTTTGATTACACAACCTATGAATACGCTCCATCGTTGTTCTTTGTCGGAATGGTGTTCGCACCAACCGCTTTGGAATGGCCAAAACATCTACAGAAGGACGAATCGCTTTGGTCGTACAGAGGCTTCCTTTCCTTACCGTGGCTGATTCTTGTGCCGGCGGTTGCTTATCTCCTCACTCAAGATCTTCTCTTCGTTTTGCTGAATGCACTGATGTTCGTGCCACTTTATGCCGCTCCGGATGCACGCAAAGCGTGGGGCTGGGGTGCCGCTGGAACAATGATGTGTTTGGCTTCTGCGTGGTCTGGTTTGGTCGAATTGCACGTCGCTGCGATTCTGCTCGGATTCTACATTCTGCCTTGGTTGGTTATGGGTGAAGAGGAGACTGAATCGAAGCCGTGGCTGACCCGTAAATTCCTCATGCGCACAACACTCTGGGCGCCTGTGGTTCTCACGAGCCTCTACATCATCCTCACGTTGATCATTCTCGTATCGAGCATCGACGCAGTTCAGTTTAATGCGCACG
>CBFIJH010000025.1:0-2196 GCA_965662895.1 Candidatus Poseidoniaceae archaeon
ATCTGCCATGCAGCGCATGGCGACACTGATTTTTGTCGTTTTGCTTGCACTTCCTTTCTCGGGTTGTCTTGAAGAGAGCGAAACAAATGCAACCTCGGGGACATACACCATTGAGGTTGAATGGACAGAGATTCAGCTCGAGACAAAAACCGACTATTACTCAGACGGTCAAGCTACAAGTTGGGATTTAACCTCGGACACTGTTGAACAAGAAATTCAGGAGGTAGGAGGCATTATCGTTGGAATTTCGATGGCTCTTGATTATCCAAATGAGGATGAATCCGCAAACTTTGGCCTGTGTACTGGTTTGGAGGAAAATGAGCCAGACGTCATATCTGGAACCATCACAAAAAACGAATGGTCACGCACTGAAACAGGATCAAATCCAGGCTCGCACATTGTCAATGTGACATGGCATAACCAAAGTTTGCTAGAGGTGGACAGCATCTCAGGTCTGTCGAAAAACGATATTCGCAGTCAAATCGATCTTGGCGAGGATGCCTTTGGGACGTATGATTTCGAGGTCATCGTCGATGCAGATGCTTACGATAGCGGAACATGCACGCATACAGACAATGGCGAGAATATTGCAAGCACGATATCTCTTCTAGTCATCGATCTTGACATCATTGGAGAGGATGTCGTCGGTTCTCTATCGGTAGGAAATGGTGCGATTTCCATTGTCCTTTTTTCACCTTGGTTCATTGCGATGTTTCTCTTGGTTGGTTATCTCATTCGTGAGAAAGAGCGTTATCAGCTAGGAATCGTTCTCGAAGAGGAGGGACTCGAAATTTACGGAAAATCTTCTTCTGAGCATGGTACAACCTTGGTCGAAAGTTACAGGGCTCGCGTTTTCACGCTTTGCGCGCTCTATGTTGCACAAGGAATTCCATGGGGTTTCATTACAGTCACATTCGTCACCTATCTTGCAGTTGAAGGAGTTGCAGCGGGACAGTTAGCGTTCCTTCTCACGCTAGGAACATTGCCATGGTCAGTGAAGTTCCTTTGGGGGCCAATCATCGATAGGTACCAGTTCCCAGAGATGGGGAAACGAAGACCATGGATTTTGATCGCACAAAGTGGCATGATTGTCGTTCTAAGTTCAATGCTCCTCATTCCAGACATGTCTTCAAATGTTACTCTGGTTGGAATAATGTTCCTGATTTACAATGTATTTACAGCCTTACAAGATGTGAGCACCGACGCACTCGCAGTCGATATTCTTGAACCGCATGAATTTGAAAAGGTCAACAGTTACATGTTTACTTCAAAGGCTATCGGCGGAATCATTGGTGGAGCGGGTTTAGGAACAATCATCGGATTTGTTGGGATTAAAGGAGCAATTGTCCTCCAAGTTCCGATTCTCATCGCCATCATGGTCGTTCCTCTGCTCATGACGGAAAGACCGGGAGAGAAAATGTTCCCATGGAGTGAATCTTCGAAGAAAGAACACAAGAAACAAACCATTGAAGAGAAAAATTTCAAGGAAATTTTCAACAACATCAAAATTGCACTCTCGTTCAAATCCGCTCAACTTGGAATCGTCTTGAGTTTGGTTATTTCTCTATCCTATTTCCTCATACCAATCCTCCCTCTCCTTTTCGTGCGCGAATTGGGATGGACTGAAGAACAGTTCAATGCGACCAAGGGAGGAATAATTCTTGTCGTCACGATGCTCGGTTACATGGTTGGAGGTCAACTGGGTAAACAATTTGGAGGGAAAGCAGTCATCATTTGTGCTGCATTTTCAACCGCCTTGATCACAATAACCTGGGGAATGAACGATTCCTTGTGGAGCAATGGATTGTTCATGATGACTGTTTGGAGCCTCCAAACGTTTGTCTGGGCCATGGTATCAATTAACATCTATTCGTTGATGATGCGGATAACATGGGCAGAAGTTGGAGGTACACAATTTACAGGATACATGGCAATGATGAATTTATCAGCAATTATTGGATACCAATTGACGGCTCCTCTCGCAGCACGATTCGATTATACAACGCTGTTCTACATCGCAGCCTTGCTCGAAACCGTTGTCATCCTCGGGGCGATGTTTATTGATCCTGAAGAGACAAGAAGAGAAATCGCAAAAGTGTCGCCGGTCGAACTCTGAGTTCATCATAAAACCATGAGAAGAAATTTTAGGTAGGAAACAAAATATACTGTAAAGTTTACATGAAGATTATGGGAGCA
>CBFIJH010000026.1:0-1790 GCA_965662895.1 Candidatus Poseidoniaceae archaeon
TAAACCATGCGTTCCCTTGTGGTTGCAATGACAATGCTGTTGCTCGCAGCACCTGTAGCAGCCCACGAGTTGGTCATCTACACCGTGATTGTGAACGATGAGGGGCCACAACCTGCCGACGTGCCCGAAAATGCTCTGAAGGTCGGCGATTCGGTCTGGTTTTGGATGAAGGATTCGACAGAAAACATGTCGCTTGTCATCGAATTGAGCAAAGATGGCGCCAGTGCACGATCTCCAACCCTCATTTACGAGTGTGCCCTCGATGAAAACGGAAGTTTGGTTGACGAGAACTGCAAGAACCGATTCGAATTTACCTTCAACGGGAATACCTCCATGGGATTGTGGAATGTATCGTACATGAAATCCATCAATGGAACATTAACAGAAACGCTGTATGGTAGCGTCGTGATTAACGAAGACATTCACCTCGATGCGAACCACACGAACGATGATAGCCTTGGGCCCGAGATTGAGAAGGACTCGAACGAGGGCGATATGGTACAATCACTCGCAATTGCTGTTGCAATCGCATCCGCCATTGGAATTCTTGTCGTTCTGCGACAACCGCAAAAACAGTATTTGTTCGAAGACGAATAGGTCCGACTTAGCAATTCATATTCGCCTTTATGTACTGTAAATTACAGTACTTTTATGGACAAAAACTCCTCTGAAAACGATAAACTGAAAGCCATCCGTGAACAAAAAGAACAACCGCTACTCGATGCTTTTCAAGGTTCACAAATGTGGTTCCATGAGAAGTATCTCCTCTTTCAGACGACTTTAAACATTGAAACAGATGCTTGGGGTGCTCGCATCACACTCAGCAGCATCGCTCATCCAACATTCACCATCTCTGGAAGATGGGACATGATTCATTTCGGACAAGACTACATCGGTTGCTCCATGGTCGGCTGGTCGCTCTATTCTGAATGTCCATATCCTGAATGGTTCGGGGAATGAATTGTCTCGTGAACAAATGCGACGATTCAAAGGTAGACGGCTTTTCGGAAGGTTGTGGCTTGGGTACGTCTACGGCGATTTCTGAAGCATCTCGAGAAGAGAGGTGAGGTGCTGCGCATTAGCCGTCCGGTTGATGTTGCCTACGAAGCAGGTGCAATTGCAGACCTCCTTGTCAAGAATGACGGTCCTGCGGTCGTCTTTGAGCAACCACGCCTCGCTGACGGTTCGATTTCACCCATGCCTTTGGTAATGAACCTGTTTGGCAGCCATCAACGAACGTTGGACGCGTTGGGTGCCTCGCATGAGACGGAAGTCGGTGACCGAATGACAGCGATGATGAAACCAGATATCGGAACCTTCGTCAAAATGCCTTGGAAAGCGCTCCCACTCGCTCGTGATGCCTTTGCAATGCCACCGCGAAAGAAGCGTTTTCGTGCACCATGTCAACAGGTTCAAATGAAAAATCCCGATTTGACAAAGCTTCCAATTCCGAAAACATGGCCAATGGACGGAGGTCACTTCGTTACACTGCCTTTGGTCGTGACCAAAGACCCAAAGACAGGCGACCACAATCTAGGCATGTATCGTGCCCAAGTCTTTGATGAGAAAAACATCGGATTGCATTGGCAAATCCACAAGCATGCTGCCGATCATGCTGCAGCAAGTGGAGAACGAATGCCTGTTGCAATCTGCATTGGTGGGCCTCCAGAACTCATCTTCTCTGCCATCGCTCCATTACCTGACAACCTCAGTGAATACCAATTTGCAGGTATTCTCGGACGTCGTTCGCTTCGCATTACCAAAGCAGTAAGTCAGGATCTCATGGTTCC